>NZ_JAKWFJ010000023.1:0-831 GCF_029522155.1 Priestia sp. P5
CTGCCGTTCGACGATTGCCACGATGCCTCATCACTGTTGAAAACAGCCACAAAGCCAGCCGGAATATCTGGCGGTGCAATATCGGTACTGTTTGCAGGCAGACCGGTATGAGGCGGAATATATGCGTCACCTTCACCAATAAATTCATTAGTTCCGGCCAGCAGATTATAAATTTTTATGGTCCGTGGTTGTTCACTCATTCTGAATGCCATTATGCAAGCCTCACAATATAGTTAAATGCAATGTTTTTGACGGTGTTTTCCGCGTTACCCGCAGCGTTAACGGTGATGGTGTGTCCGTGTGAACCAATACTGAAAGAATGGGCATGAGCACCGATAACAACCGGATGCTGGTGCGCACCAATACCAACTGTATGCGCATGTGCACCGGCACTCACGGCTGTACCGGACAATGAGTGACTGTGGCTGCCCTGACTGTCCGTTTTCGATAAATAAGCAATACCCTGTGTGCTGGTTCCTTTAACTGTGGATAAACTTCCTGTAATGGTTGCTGTTCCATACTGACTCCAGCCAGAACTGTTCATCCTTAAACCACTTGTGTGGGCATGAGCACCCGCGGCCCCTGTTGAACCGCTCAGACTGTGAGCATGAGCCCCCGTGTTATTCGTCGATTTGGTGCCGTAATCGAAACTGCCTGTTGTTTTCGTCCCGTAATCAAACGACGATGTGGTTTTCGTCCCCAAGAATTCATAAAGAAAAGGGCTGTTGCGCCAATGAAAAATAATAATAAGCCTCTGCTAAATTTACTTTGTTTTTCTTCCACAGTAGACAAACCTCCTGATTCGATAATTTTATTATAGCAAGTAAATGT
>NZ_JAKWFJ010000024.1:0-619 GCF_029522155.1 Priestia sp. P5
TTTAAGTCCTGTGTGTCTGCCAATTCCACCACCCCGGCAGGACTTATATATGTGGAGCGGAAGACGAGGTTCGAACTCGCGACCCCCACCTTGGCAAGGTGGTGTTCTACCACTGAACTACTTCCGCACATATATGAAATTAATGAAAGATGCGGGTGAAGGGACTTGAACCCCCACGTCGTAAGACACTAGATCCTAAGTCTAGCGCGTCTGCCAATTCCGCCACACCCGCGTGTGAATATAAATGGTGAGCCATGAAGGACTCGAACCTTCGACCCTCTGATTAAAAGTCAGATGCTCTACCAACTGAGCTAATGGCTCGAAAAAACTGGTGCCGGCAAGAGGACTTGAACCCCCAACCTACTGATTACAAGTCAGTTGCTCTACCAGTTGAGCTACACCGGCAAATGGTGGAGGATGACGGGATCGAACCGCCGACCCCCTGCTTGTAAGGCAGGTGCTCTCCCAGCTGAGCTAATCCTCCGATATATAAGCCTGGCAACGTCCTACTCTCACAGGGACAAAGTCCCAACTACCATTGGCGCTAAAGAGCTTAACTTCCGTGTTCGGTATGGGAACGGGTGTGACCTCTTCGCTATCGCCACCAGACATATTATAT
>NZ_JAKWFJ010000025.1:0-492 GCF_029522155.1 Priestia sp. P5
ATGGAGCGGAAGACGAGGTTCGAACTCGCGACCCCCACCTTGGCAAGGTGGTGTTCTACCACTGAACTACTTCCGCTTATTAAAATGAGCCATGAAGGACTCGAACCTTCGACCCTCTGATTAAAAGTCAGATGCTCTACCAACTGAGCTAATGGCTCTCTATGGCTGGGCTAGCTGGATTCGAACCAACGCATGACGGAATCAAAATCCGTTGCCTTACCGCTTGGCGATAGCCCAATAAAGATGGTGGAGGGGGGCAGATTCGAACTGCCGAACCCGAAGGAGCGGATTTACAGTCCGCCGCGTTTAGCCACTTCGCTACCCCTCCGATATAAATGGTGCCGGCAAGAGGACTTGAACCCCCAACCTACTGATTACAAGTCAGTTGCTCTACCAGTTGAGCTACACCGGCACGGTGGTGGAGGATGACGGGATCGAACCGCCGACCCCCTGCTTGTAAGGCAGGTGCTCTCCCAGCTGAGCTAATCCTCC
>NZ_JAKWFJ010000003.1:0-372132 GCF_029522155.1 Priestia sp. P5
CCGTCCGCCGCTAACGTCATAGAAGCAAGCTTCTAATCAGTTCGCTCGACTTGCATGTATTAGGCACGCCGCCAGCGTTCATCCTGAGCCAGGATCAAACTCTCCGAAGAAATGTTTGACTTGCTCAATTTAAAAAATAAAAATTAACGTTGACGTTTGTCGCTTTGTTCAGTTTTCAAAGTTCAACCGCCGCTCTTAAGCGACTTTACTATCATAACAAGTTGCAACCTAGTTGTCAACAAGTTTTTTTATTTATCACTTCGATGTTTACTTCAGCAGTTCATCTTAGCGACATTTAATAATATACCATGCCTTCTTTTATTGTGCAATAGTTTTTTGATATATTTTTAAAAACTATTTTCTCGTACACGAAACGTTAGCCAATTAATAGATACTAGCATATCTAGACCCAAACTAGCATAATGTCTATTAAATCATTATCCGCCAAGGAGGCGTTCACTTGGATACCTTAATTGCAGCTGCACTCTATTTGTCCTTTTGTATGTCTATTCTCTTAATTTCACTTGCTTATTGGGAATCAATTCAAATGTCTAATAAAGAAGGCAAAGTCAACGGCCTTTCATTTATTTCACTTTCAACATTCAGCATGATTTTTTGTTTGTTTACTTCATATTTTTATACCATTCTTTATTAACATGATGTTACGTTGTCTTCTTATAAAAAGGAGACATTTCTTTATTTTATTACAATATTCGCATTCGGTATACTTACTTATTGAAATCAATACGATAAATTTAGTTCCCCCCCCTTCTTCATACGTACGATGGACAGTGAAGGAATTTGTCGAATGATTTTTTGGAACACTTTCTTTAAATTTGATAAACTACTTTTAGAAAGCGCTTTCATGTATACTTTAACATTATTCAAGGAGGAAACCAAATGAAACCATTGCTTGAATTAACGGTTGGAGAACTTTTAAAAGAAAGTACAAAAAAGTTTGGGCATCAAGAAGCGGTTATCTACTCTGAACAAAATATTCGCTATACGTACGCAGAGTTTTATCAAGAAACCTCTCGAGTTGCAAAGGCACTTCTAGCCACCGGTCTCAAAAAAGGCGATCATATCGCTATCTGGGCTACCAATGTGCCGGAATGGTTGCTTCTGCAATTCGCAGCAGCTAGAATAGGCGCTGTTTTGGTTACCCTTAATACAAGCTACCAATCCTCTGAATTAGAGTATGTATTGAGTCATTCTGATACAGCAGCGCTATTTTTCATTGATGAATTTAAAAGCACTTCTTATACGTCTATTATCACCGGTATTGAACATAATCTTCCCAAACTAAAACATCTTATAAACTTAAGTGGATCAAGCGAACATACTTCTTGGAACGAGTTCTTAATGAGTAGCTCAATGGTATCGGATGAGGTTCTCGATAAGCATGAGCAATCCCTACATATCCATGAAGTTATCAATATGCAATATACTTCCGGAACAACAGGTTTTCCAAAAGGAGTTATGCTAAGTCACCATAATATAGTAAACAACGGCTTTTTAGTTGCTCAGTCTATGAAACTGACTAACGAAGACCGCTTATGTATCCCAGTTCCTTTCTTTCATTGCTTTGGATGTGTGCTGGGCGTTCTAGCATGCGTATCCGTAGGTGCTACTATGCTACCGATTATTGAATTTCAGCCTTCCTCTGTTTTACGCACCGTAGAGAAAGAAAAATGTACAGCGCTTCACGGTGTACCAACTATGTTTATTGCGGAATTAAATGCACTTGAATTTAATCAATATGATTTATCTACTCTTCGCACAGGAATCATGGCTGGTTCTAATTGTCCAGCAGAAGTAATGAAGCGAGTCATAAATGACATGGGTATCAACGAAATTACTATCGCCTATGGTCAAACCGAAACATCTCCTGTAATTACCCAAACAACCCCAACTGATTCTATCGAGCGGCGAGTACAAACGGTTGGCAAAGTGCATGATCATGTACAGATTCAAATTATTAATCCAGTTACAGGTAAACAAGCTTCTTTCGGAGAACAAGGAGAACTTTGTGCAAAAGGATATTTAACAATGAAAGGGTATTATAAAATGCCGGAGGAAACAGAAAACACAATTGTAGAAGGTTGGCTACATACAGGAGATTTAGCTACCATCGATAAAGATGGCTATGTAAGAATTACGGGACGTTTAAAAGATATGATTATTAGAGGAGGCGAAAATATTTATCCAAGAGAAATTGAAGAGTTTTTATATAGAATACCCGAGGTAGAAGATGTGCAAATTGTCGGTATTCCTGATCCAAAGTATGGAGAAAGAGTTGCTGCATGCATTAAACTCAAGCAACATTCTTTTCTTACCGCTCAAGAAATCAAAGACTTTTGCAAAGGTAAGCTTGCTCATTTCAAAATTCCGGAACATATTTATTTTATAGACGACTTTCCCATGACGGCATCCGGCAAGATTCAAAAATATAAATTAAAAGAAAAGATCATAGCGCTTTATAAATAATCAGATTTTTTCGAATTTCACCTGTCATTATGAAGAAAAGTTTACTATACTGATACATATCTGTTTTTCTTCTTTCATACAGATATAAACAACAATGTCTATTGAAATAGGTGAAAATAATGGAAAATGAAATGTTGCTCAAATTAGGTGTTTCTGCTGTACTTGGTCTTATTATTGGAATTGAAAGGGAACTAAAACGAAAGCCTGTTGGTTTAAAAACATCTCTCGTAATTTCCATTATTAGCTGTTTACTCACGATTGTTTCGATTGAGTCTTCTCAAATTTTTAATAAAGGTGATCATATCACAATGGACCCGCTTCGTCTGGCTGCTCAAATTGTTTCTGGAATTGGTTTTTTAGGAGCCGGTGTCATTTTACGAAAAGAAAATGACAGCATCTCCGGGCTTACAACAGCGGCTATTATCTGGGGGGCAGCAGGTATAGGCATTGCTGTAGGTGCAGGGTTTTATCCTGAAGCTATTACCGGAGTTGTACTGCTCATCATCAGCGTTGAACTTCTCCCTTTCCTTATTACGATTCTAGGGCCTAGGCAACTGCGCGAGAAAGAGCTTATTCTTCAACTCAAGCTGGCTGATAAGCACAATATTTTTGATACAACTAACAGCATTAGAGAAAAGAATATTACGATAAAAAATATTCGAATCAAAGATTTAGACACCAATGAATTATATATACGTATGAAAGTGTCAGTTAATAATCAGCGTCCTACTACAGAAGTGTATTACGAGATTCAAAAAATCAGTGGTATTCGTAGCATTGAAGTTGAAAATGTATAAATGAAAAACGGCCAATTGGCCGTTTTTTTATTTATATTTTTCAATCTGTTGTAAAAATCCCCTCTGTTTTACTAGAGACAGCCGGTATTGATCATCGATAATTTCTGTTAATAACTCATGTTTACGGCTCTTTGACACATTCAATCTGTGGATAAGAACTCTGCATTCATACAAAAACTGTGTATACTGTGTGTAACTCTCATCATAATTTGAAGATAATTCTTCTTTAATTCGTTTTGTCAACAAAGGACTAGCGCCATCTGTGGATATTGCTAGCGATAATCTCCCTCTAGAAAACTGTGCAGGAATTTGAATATTTCCATCGGAAAAACTGCTGGCCATATTAACCAACTGATCATTTTTAATATGCTGCTTAACAAACTCGTTCACAGCTTTATCATTTGTAGCTACAACAATAAAAAAAACATTAAGTAAGTCTTCTACTTCTACTTTTTTTATTTTTACACACAGCTGACCTTTAGCTTCCCACTCATTTATTTGAGATGAAACAGTTGGAGCAACCACTGTAATGGCTGCTCCTTCTTGTAAAAAACCTTTAATTCTACGAGTTGCGATTGTTCCGCCTCCAACTACTAAGACCGAACGATCCTTTAAATCAAGCATAACGGTATACATCGTATTGATTTCCTTTGCTCGATAATAACGTTTTTACTTGATGACTTAAAATGCGTGCAAGTCCATCATGATAACCTAGGTAGTTGGCTAAGATAAACTGCTGGTCATCTGTTGATAACTGCTCCAATTCTTCCTTAATTTCGTTCATTAAAATACCGGTAAACAAAAGGTAAGGAAGAACGAATACTTGCTTATACGAAGTTTGTTTCGCAAGGTGCAGGCCTTCTTTTAAATTAGGGGAAGCCGCAGCTAAATAGCATGTGCTCACTTCTTTAAAAGCTCCTTTACCTTTTAGCAGTTGAGCTATTTCATTAAAATCTTTTTTTACAGCAGGATCACTGCTTCCTCTGCCGACCAACAATACCATCGAATCTTCATGCTTATCCACATTGGTTTCATTTATTCTCTCTACCAAGATATCAACAATTCGTTCGTCCACGCCGAACGGTTCTCCGTACAACACTTCTACCTGGGGATAACGTTCATATACTTTGTGTATTTCTTCAGGTATATCATGTTTTGCATGCGCAGCTGTTAATAAAAGAAGAGGCACAATTGCAATACGAGTAGCACCTTGTTCAATACACGCTTCAAATCCTTGTTCAATAGTGGGGGAAGCTAGTTCTAGGAAACAAACTTCTTGAATCGGTACATCTAGATTTTTTTTACATCTTTCAATAAAAGCAACTGCCTGATCAGCGCCTTCTTTTACGCGGCTGCCATGGCAAACATATAAAACTGCATCCATATAATCAACCTCTTTAGTAAGCTTCTTGTGCAAACGAATAGTAATGCTGTCCCGTCTTCTCAAACCAATTTAATCGGTCATGAAAATTCACAACTTCACCAACGATAATCATACTTGGATTTTCAATTTGTTCTTCTTTAACAATATCAACAATTGTACCAAGAGTTCCAGTTACAGTGCGCTGATCCGTACATGTTCCCCAGTGAATCAATGCAATTGGCGTAGCAGAAGTTTTTCCGTGTTTCATTAATTGTTGGCAAATGTACGGTAAGTTCCGCACCCCCATATAAATTGCAAGAGTATCTACACCTTTGGCTAGGCTATCCCATTTGATTGCATCGTGCTCGCTATCTTTACGATGGCCTGCTACAAAAGCAAAGCTTGCGCTGTATTCCCGGTGAGTGACAGGGATTCCTGCATAAGCAGCAGCTGCGATGCCTGATGTAATTCCTGGAACAATTTCAAATGAAATGCCCTGCTGCACGAGAGCTTCTGCTTCTTCCCCTCCGCGTCCGAAAACAAATGGATCTCCGCCTTTTAAGCGCGTTACAATTTTTCCTTTTTTAGCGAATTTCACTAAAAAGTTGTTAATTGTTTCTTGCTTGAGGGTATGGTAGTTCGGAAGCTTTCCGCAGTAAATGATATCTGCATCACTTTTAGCATACTCCAGCAGGTCCTTATTCACTAAACGATCATATAAGATAACATCTGCTTGCTGAATTGCTTTTAACCCTTTTAACGTAATTAAATCTGGATCTCCCGGTCCTGCACCGACTAGATATACTTTCCCCATGAATGCCTTTCACCCTTCCATCATTTCCACGTCTCCGCAGCGCTCCCACATTTTAATTTGAATTAGAACAGCGGACAAAGTCCGCTGTCATTTAGATAAATTTTCGGTTAGCTAAATATTCAATAACAGTTTGTACACATTCTTCTACAGACTGTGTGCTTGTATTAATTGTTAATTCAGGGTTAGCCGGCGACTCATACGGAGAATCAATTCCTGTAAAATCACGAATTTCTCCGCTTCTTGCTTTTTTGTAAAGGCCTTTTGGATCTCTTTTTTCACATTCTTCTAACGGACACTCCACGTATACTTCTAAAAATTCATTCCCCTCTAAGATCTCACGCACCTGAGCGCGGTCCTCTTGGAATGGAGAGATAAATGCTGTTAGTACCACTTGACCGCTGTCTACAAATAGCTTAGAAACTTCACCGATACGGCGAATATTTTCTGTACGATCTTCAGCAGAAAACCCTAGATTCTTATTTAAGCCGAAACGAACATTGTCACCATCTAATACATAGTTACGAATATTTTTATCAAAAAGCGCTTTTGCCACTGCGTTTGCTACGGTAGATTTACCTGAACCCGAAAGACCTGTAAACCATAATACAAAACTGTGATGATTATTTTGCTCCCGTCTTTCCTCTTTTGTAATTCCAGCATCATGCCACGTAATGTTTGTTGATTTGCTCACTTCAACCGCTCCTTATTTTGAAGATACTTTTTGTTTTGCTAATCCTTTAATTAACACTTCAATTACTTCTTTACGGCTGAATGTGCTTGGTGGCACTTCTCCGTTACGAAGCATTTCACGTACCTTTGTTCCAGATAGAATCATATGATCTTCCTTGCTGTGAGGGCATGTTTTCGTTGACGCCATCGATTCACACTTCTTGCAGTAGAAGCTGTGTTCAAAGAATAAAGGTGTAATTCCTAATTCATCTGCTGTAAAGTTACTGAAGATTTTTTGTGCATCATATGTTCCGTAGTAGTCACCAACACCAGCGTGATCACGGCCTACAATGAAATGCGTGCATCCAAAGTTTTTTCGAACCATTGCATGAAAAATCGCTTCTCTAGGTCCAGCATAACGCATCGCAGCAGGGAAAACTGCTAAAGCTACACGATCGCTAGGATAATAGTTCTCTAAAAGTACTTCATAACTTTCCATACGGATATCTGCTGGGATATCATCTGACTTTGTTTCTCCTACAAGAGGATTTAAGAACAGGCCGTCTACAATTTCTAATGCCGTTTTTTGAATATATTCGTGCGCACGGTGAACAGGGTTACGAGTTTGGAATCCAACAACCGTTTTCCAACCGCGTTCTTCGAATGCTGCTCTTGTTTCAGTTGGATCTAGGTAATACTTTTCAAAACGCGTTTTAGGTGTACGTTCTACTAGTACGATTGGACCTGCTACGTATACATTTGGGCGTTCCATCATTTTTTTCACGCCAGGATGAGCAAGTTCTGCTGTGCGGTACACATTTTCCGCTTCTTTTTCTTTATTTGGCGTATATACTTCAGAAACTTCTAAAACACCATACGTTACGCCGTTTTGAACAAGCTTTACTTTGTCGCCAATGTTTAATTCTTTAGCTTGCTCTTCTGTTACAGGAAGAGTGATAGGAATACTCCATACTGTTCCATCTGCTAAACGCATATTTTCAACAACTGATTGATAATCTTTTTCTCCTAAAAATCCTGTAATTGGGCTGTAAGCACCAATTCCAATTAGTTCTAAATCACTTAAAGCCATGTTATCTACTTCGATTTCTTTTGTTAGTGACGTGTAGTCATATGTTGGTTGATATAAATTAATTAATTCTCCACCGTGTGCTTGAATTGTTGTCATTTTGTAAAATCCTCCTTAAATAATTAACACAATATAATAAAAAGCACTTGAATCACGCAGTCATTTTTTCTTTTTCCGACTGCAAGCTTGCTCTTTTTCTTCTAGTCGTTCTAGCTAAGCTTAGAACACCTGCTGTGGCAATGCAGCCGCTAGCTAGCACCACAAATGAATATAAGTCGCTTTCAAGTACTAATTTCACAAGAACATATGAGATTACGAGTGAAAATACGGGGGATACCATCCAAACCTTTAACATTTGAATGACCACTTCACGCTGTTCTTTCGTGAATCCCGTTTTCGCTGCTCCTATTCCAATAATAGAAGACGTAGTGACCTGTGTAAGCGGTACTGGCAAACCAAAAAGTGAAGCTGCTGTAACAAGAGAAGCACCAGTACCCGAGATAATGCACCCTTCTCCTACAGAATAGCGAGTAATTTTTTTCCCGTTTGTTTCAATAACTCTGCTTCCTAGTAAAAGGGCTCCAAGCGCCACAGCCAATCCTCCTGCTATGACACCCGTTGTGGCATCCATTAATCCAGCTCCTACTAGAGGACCGACAGCATTTGCCACGTTATTCATTCCAGCTGAGAAGGCTTCAAAGAATCCCGTGGCTATAACTAAAATCGTTAAAACTCTTTTCCATTTTCCCTCTACTTCTTTTTTATGCGCTCTGCGTTTTATCACTTTTCCAATCAAAAAAGCAATGACAAATGAAACCAGTGGAACAATAATCCAAAAAGACATGATAACTAAAAGTTTTTCCACATACAGAGATTGATAAGCTACTCCTACTCCAACAACTGAACCAACCGTTACTTCACTTGTTGATAGAGGGATACCAATTAAATTCGCGAAAAAGAGTGACAGCGTTGCAGCAGCCAGAATGATAATAACTAATTCTACTGACAGCAATTTTTCAGGTATGATACCTGAACTGATGGTTTTTACCACCTCGCCGCCCCCGATAATGGCTCCGAGCACAATACCTACAGCACAGATGAACAGGGCTACTCTTCGCTTTTTAATCGCACCGGAGCCGTATGAAACGCCCATAGCTGCTGCTGCACCGCTTGCCCCAATATTCATTGCAAAAAAAAGCGCAATGATAAAGGCAACATATAAAAGCATCATTTATTCAGCTCTTTCGTATTTAAGATTCGTGTAATCCGCATTCAACTTTTTGTGTACCTGCCCATCTTCCTGAACGTAAATCGTCTACATTGTAGGCAGGTGCGGTACAGGGCTCACAGCCGATGCTTGGGTAGCCTTGATCATGAAGTTTGTTATATGGTAAATCATGCTTATACACATAGCGCCAAACTTCTTTCCAAGACCAATGAATTAACGGGCAGACTTTCACTTTCTTGAATTTCTCATCTTTATTAAAATAATTCGTGTTGGCACGAGATTCAGACTGCTCGCGTCTCAAACCAGAAATCCACGCATCATAAGGAGCGAGAGATTCCCTTAACGGGATGATTTTTCGAATTTGACAGCATAAGTTAGGCTGACTCTTCCAAAGCTCATCTCCATGTTTCTCAGCTTGTTCTGCAAGCGTTAAATCCGGTTTTTTCATATGAATACGCAAATCAGGAAAGCGTTCTTTAATTGCATCAATTACTTCATATGTTTCTTTAAAATGAACGCCCGTATCTAAAAAGACAATTTCAGCATCTTTTTTCACTTTTGAAATTAAATCAATTAACACGATCCCTTCAATACCAAAGCTTGATGCATAAATAATTGAATCTCCGTAGGTATCATACGCCCACTGCAATGCTGAAAGGGCTCCTTTTGTTTCGTCTTCACTGTCGAACTCTGGAAATGTATCACTCCAGTTTTCGTACGTATATAAGTCTGCCATTTTCTTCACTCCAATTCTTAGTTATCCGCGTTATCCAATAAAAAAAGACGGTTTTACCCACTAGAATTGGATAAAACCGCCTCTAGTGTGTCTAGTCAGCGAAACTATTTAATTCTTACTTTGCTTCCACGTGCTCAAAGATTTGTTTTAAGTCGGGGGTTACAGTCATTAATGTCCTTCCTTAAATTATCGCTTGCGCTATATCAAAATAAAAAGTCTTCCATATTGAAAGACTGGGTAGGCAATAAATTTTCACCTTATCTTTCAAAATGATACACACTTTGCTGGAATTAGCACCTTGCTAAGCAGGTTGCCGGGGTTCAGCGGGCCAGATCCCTCCACCACTCTTGATAAGCATTTTTTAAAAATTTTAGCATATTTAGAATATTTGTCAACATTAAAAATCATATATCCGATAAGAAAACTATACTTTAAATTCACAGAAATATCTATACTTTTATTTAAAACAACATATGTAAATTTAAACCAAATGTGAACATACCAGTTTATAAAACGCTTTCTTTTTTCTCCAACTTTTTATATTCTCTTGCTAAATAAAACACAAAACCTCCCTATAAAATTAATAAGGGATTTATAAGCTTTACGGATAATTCACCCACATTAGCACACATTACAGATAACACTGACTGACAGATAGGAGCTATATAAGATGGAGAGACAACCCTTTCAATTAGACGATACAATTAAAAATAATGTGCGAACATATTTACAGCAAATTTCAACTGAAGCCTCTAATTTAATTAAACATTTAGACACGAGTGATCATTGTATCCTATGTGATTTTGAGGAGATGAGAAGGTTATTTCAAGATGTTCAAGCTACGGCCGCCTCTTATTACTTGCGTCATTACTTATCGCCTTATACATTTGAATATGCTGCTCTGTCCTTAGCTATTCATAACCTTTCTGAGAAACGTCACGGCGCTTTAATTGTCATTGAACGGGAACAAAATGTAGACCCTCTTATTCAAAAAGGAATGCCTATTCAAGCTCCTGTCAGCGCTACGCTAGTTGAAACACTGTTCTATCCAGGGACACCCTTACATGACGGAGCCGTCCTAATTAGAAATAATCAGCTTATCTCAGCTGCTAATGTTTTACCTCTCTCGTCTATTATTTCAACGACCAAAAAATTGGGAACACGTCACCGTGCAGCCATTGGAATGTCGGAAAAATCGGATGCATTAATTTTAGTTGTATCTGAAGAAACAGGCAAAATTTCGTTTGCTCTTGATGGAAGCCTCTACCCTATTCACTCCAGCAAAAATATGATTTAAGAGCCCTTTCCTGATAAGCAGCCCTATCTTGACTTCTATATCCTTTCTCTTTAATATATTTCATAGTTTTTACATACTATAGATACGGGTGATGCATATGACAATTTTAAAATTTGAACATGTAGGCGTTCAAGTAAAGGATATAGAAGAATCTATTGAGTTCTATACGCAAAAAGTGGGATTAGAGCTCATCGAAACACTACCACATACCGATCCATCTTTGAAGCTAGCTTTTCTAGGTTTAGAAGGCAATGTAATCGTAGAGTTAATTCAAGGGTATAACTCAAGCTTACCTAACGAAGGTAAAGTTCATCATTTCGCGCTAGCAGTAGACGGAATTGAAGAGGAGTTTGAGCGTTTAAAATCAGCAGGCGTTTCATTTGTGGAAGAAAACATTGTAACTTTGCCAAATGGAGCAAGATACTTATTTTTCTATGGTCCAGACAAAGAATGGATTGAATATTACGAAGTAAAAAGATAAAGATATCTTATACCTTCAGTGAAAAATGGTCATACTGTGGCTATGACTAATCACTGGAGGTATTTTTATGATGGAATGGCTATTATTTCGACTTTTTCGTCGTTCTATTTTAGTGCGGCTTCTTTTTATTATCGGCTGCCTTGTTTTACTTTTCGGCATGCTTATACATTTCCTAGAGCCGCAAACGTTTGGGAATGTGTTTGAAGGAATTTGGTGGGTTATTATTACAATCTCTACTATAGGGTACGGTGATTTTGCTCCCACCACTACGATTGGAAGGTTAGCTGCAATTATTTTAGTCCTCATTGGAACGGGATTTATTACTACTTATTTTGTCACGCTTTCTAAAATTGCTGTTTCCGCTGAGAGCGCTTATCTGGAAGGAAATTTAAAGTTTTATGGAAAAGATCACTTCATCGTTGTGGGGTGGAATGAGCGCGCCAAACTCGTGTTAGAGTCTTATCGCGACGCATTTCATAAAGAAGACATTGTTCTTATCGACGACTCTCTGACTAAAAACCCCATGATCTGTGATCGCGTTCATTTTATTAAAGGAAGTCCCTCTCACTATGAGGTATTAGAACTTGCTAATGCTCGGTACGCAAAAAAAGTGCTGATTACTGCGGATCAGCATAAGACAGAAGAATATGCAGACATGAATACTATTGTTACGCTAGTCGCTCTGCAAGGACTGAACCCTTCTATTTACAGCATCGTTGAACTTTTAACAAAAAAGCATATTCAAAATGCGCAAAATTTGGGGGTAAATGAAATGATTAAAACAAACGAGTTGATTAGTCAGGTCATGTACGAACATATTTTTGTAAAAAAATTAGAGAGTTTAAAAAAAGAATAGTCCCTTCAATTACCGAAGCAGCGCCTCTTCTGCCTCTCTAATTAGCTCTTCTCCTAAGCTGATATACTTTTCTGGAAATGAAGCGTCTGCGTCTTGGGGTTCTGCAAACTGATTAAATGAAGCACCCACGTTTCCATTGTGAACATTGTCATCTAGGCCAATTTGATACTTATGTGAAAGTAAAAATGGCGTACCAATCTGTACGGTTGTTCCTTTAGAATCCAGTTCTCCATTCGTAGCTGTAAACGGGATACGTAAAAACTGATAGCCGACTTCATCATTCATCTTATAGTCGAATGAACCATGATCATAATCCCAATTTCCTCCAATGTTATACCCAAGCGGCTTAAGCGTTTTTTCTAATTCATAAAGCTTGAATAATGTGCCGTCTAATCTTGAAGATAATTCAATCATCTTATCCCTCCTCTGTTTTAACATGTCCTTTTTCCAGCTTTTTATCCTTTATCTCAAAAGCAAAAAAGTTCACCTTCTAACAAGAAGGTGAACTTTTTATTTATTTCAAACGCTTTTCTAATTCTGCTTTTTTCTCTTCAAAACCAGGTTTTCCAAGAAGAGCAAACATATTTACTTTATATGCTTCTACTCCAGGCTGATCGAACGGATTTACTCCTAGTAAATAGCCGCTGATTGCGCATGCTTTTTCGAAGAAGTATACAACATATCCAAACGTATACTCATCTAACGCCGGAATGTTTACAACTAAGTTTGGAACGCCTCCGTCTGTGTGAGCAAGCATTGTACCTTGGAACGCTTTTTTATTTACAAAGTCAACTGTTTCCCCAGCTAAGTAATTTAGTCCATCTAAGTCCGCTGCATCTTCTTCAATTGTTAGCTCATGACGAGAATCTTGAACTTGTACAATTGTTTCAAAAATATCGCGACGACCTTCTTGTACATATTGACCTAAAGAATGAAGATCCGTTGAGAAGTTAGCAGATGAAGGGTAAATACCTTTTTGGTCTTTTCCTTCACTTTCACCAAATAACTGTTTCCACCACTCAGCAAAGTATTGAAGAGCTGGCTCATAGTTAATCAGCATTTCAATTGTTTTTCCTTTATTATAAAGAACATTACGAGCTACAGCATATTGATAAGCTGGGTTTTCTTCTAGCTCTGATGATGAGAATGCTTCTTGAGCATCAGCTGCACCTTTCATCATTTGTTCGATATCAAGACCCGCAGCGGCAATTGGTAATAAGCCAACCGCTGTTAATACTGAATAACGGCCGCCTACGTCATCTGGAATAACAAACGTTTCATAGCCTTCTTCGTCCGCTAATGTTTTTAATGCACCGCGCGCTTTATCTGTTGTTGCATAAATACGCTTGCGTGCTTCTTCTTTGCCATATTTCTCTTCTAATAATTTACGGAAGATACGGAAAGCAATCGCCGGCTCTGTTGTTGTACCAGATTTTGAAATAACATTAATAGAGAAATCCTTATCTTGTAAAACATCCATTAAGTCTTTCATGTATGTTGAGCTGATGTTGTTACCAGCAAAAATAACTTGTGGCGTTTTACGCTGTTCTTTTGATAATGTGTTGTAGAATGAATGCTGAAGCATTTCAATAGCAGCACGAGCACCTAAGTAAGATCCTCCAATACCGATAACAATCAATACATCTGAGTCAGATTTAATTTTTTCTGCACTTTTTTGAATGCGTGCAAATTCTTCTTTGTCATACTCCGTAGGAAGGTCTACCCATCCTAAAAAGTCGTTTCCAGCACCTGTTTTTTCATGAATTGAATGGTGAGCTACTTTCACGGCATCACGTAAGTATGTAAGTTCATGTTCACCAAAAAATGATAACGCGTTTGAATAATCAAAACGAACATGTGTCATAGTCTGTTCCTCCATTAAAATATCTTTATTTTCCACTTTATCGAAACTGTTAGCTGAATTCAAGTGAATCCACTTACAATTTGACACAATCATTATAGTTTGTTGTAACTGCAATCATTGTATGTACCCTTTTATTTAACGATAAATTCAGTTATGAAGTCAACTAATGTTCTTTGATTACAGAACGTAATTCATGCACGATTACGCAAATAATAAGCAAATAAAAAACGACTAAAGAGTGGTCTTCAATCGTTTTTTATTTGCTTACCGGATGGTGCAATATAGTTCATTTCACCTATCTTTACATATTGTCTCGGTTTATAAGAGGCTTTTAACAGGGAAGAATCTATTGATATGGAATTTTCAGCTTCACTTTTAGAAGTGATTAGCATCCTGTTTTCTTCTTTCATTTCCAAGTGATTATTTAGCACAAATCCACTCATACATAGTGCGGTAAAAATGAGAAAACTGATGGCTATTTGTTTCCTACACATTTCCATCACCTCACTCTTAGAGTGACAATTTCGCATGATTTTTATACGTCCAAAAAAATTTTTTATGTTTTTTTTATGGATTTTTTGACGAGTTTCTATTTATTTAATAAGCCTTGAAAATTCTGCTGATACTAAGAATTAGCATGGATGCATGCATAATTAAATTATTATATAATCGGTTACAGAATTGAATATCACAAGGAGGTTTGTCTTTTGTCGTGGTTGCACTTGGTGATTTTATCGCCTTTTTTATTAGCCTTTTTTGTCCCCCTTCTGTATAGGAAATTCCAGCGTATTCATACAGGGTGGTTCGTTTTACCTCTTCCACTTGTGTTGTTCATTTATTTTACACAATATATCAGTGGTGTTTCTAAGGGGGAAACATATCTACATTCAATGAAATGGATACCTAGTCTGGGCATTAACTTTGATGCCTATGTGGATGGACTTGGTCTTCTGTTTTCTCTATTAATCACCGGAATTGGGACACTTGTTATTCTTTACTCCATTTATTATCTTTCTAAGACAAAAGAAGCACTGCATTCGTTTTATGTCTATTTGCTTCTTTTTATGGGGTCGATGCTAGGAGTTGTATTATCAGACAACCTAATGAGCCTTTACAGCTTTTGGGAATTAACAAGCCTTTCATCTTTTTTATTGATTGGCTATTGGTACAAACGAGAGAAATCTCAATACGGAGCCTTAAAATCTATGCTCATTACCGTATTCGGAGGACTTTCCCTATTAGCAGGAATTGTGCTTTTATACGTCATGACAGGTACTTTCAGCATACGCGAAATTATCTCAAACGTAGATGTAGTCACATCAAGTCATCTATTCATTCCAGCTCTAGTCCTCATTTTATTAGGGGCCTTTACAAAATCTGCTCAGTTTCCTTTTCATATTTGGCTGCCAGATGCAATGGAAGCTCCAACCCCAGTGAGTGCATACCTTCATTCAGCCACAATGGTAAAAGCGGGAATTTATCTTTTAGCAAGACTTAGCCCTGTTTTTGCTATAAGCGCCACTTGGTTTTTTGTTATTTCAATTATAGGACTAATTACACTGTTTTGGAGCTCATTTTCAGCAGTAAAGCAACAAGACCTGAAAGGGATTTTAGCTTTTTCAACCATTAGTCAGCTCGGGATGATTATGTCACTTATAGGAGTAGGTAGCGCAGCTATTCACTATGATTTTTTAGACGATAATATCTACTTAGTAGCTCTTACTGCAGCGGTTTTCCATTTGATTAACCACGCTACCTTCAAAGGCAGTTTGTTTATGGTAGTAGGGATTGTCGATCATGAAACAGGCACGCGTGACATTAGAAAGTTAGGCGGGTTAATGAGCTTCATGCCTGTGACATTTACCATTGCTATCATCGGAGGATTTTCAATGGCGGGTCTTCCTCCCTTTAATGGATTCTTAAGTAAAGAGATGTTTTTTACAGGTATGGTAAACGTGACAAAAATGGATATGTATAGCATGCAGACGTGGGGAATTTTGCTGCCTATCATTGCTTGGTTAGGAAGTATTTTCACTTTCGTCTATAGTATGATTCTTGTCTTTAAAACCTTTACAGGCAAATACCAGCCCGAAAAACTAGAGAAGAAGCCGCATGAAGCACCAGTAGGCATGCTTATTTCACCTGTTATTTTAGCATCACTGGTTGTTATTTTCGGCTTTGCTCCTAATTTATTAGAATCAACCCTTATTGAGCCAACAATGGCCTCTATCGCACCTAGCCTGCTAGCTGAAGGTAAAGAATATCAAGTGCATATTAAATTTTGGCATGGTTTTACGCCAGAATTATTTATGACGCTAGGGGTCATCATATTTGGTATTTTGTTATTTATGACGATTCAAAAGTGGTCAAAAATTTATACACAATTCCCTTCTTCTTTAACGCTTAATAACGGCTATAATTATGGAATTAAAGGGATGGAAAAAGGGTCAACACGTGTCATGAAAACATTAATGACGGGATTTATTAGAGACTATCTTTTAATCATTTTTACTTTCATAGGCATTTTACTTCTCGTGACGCTCTTTTCTCAGAATGCCTTCGCGATTGATTTAAAAGATGCTGCTTCTATAGGCGTTTATGAGGCCATATTAGCAGTCGTAATGGTTGTAGCTACTATTACAACTTTATTAGCAAAATCACGCCTAACAGCCATTATTTCACTCGGAGTTGTCGGTTATACGCTCTCTTTATTTTTCGTATTATTCCGAGCTCCTGACTTAGCTTTGACTCAATTAGTCATTGAAACTGTATCGGTATCCCTGTTTTTACTATGTTTCTACTACTTGCCGGAGTTTCGGAAGCGAAAAGTAAGGGTGACGTTTGAGCTGCCAAACTTACTGGTTGCTCTTCTTGTAGGAACGACTGTTACACTACTTGGCATATCAGCAAACAGTACGAAACTCTTTGAATCGATTTCACATTACTTTATTGAAAACAGCTATGAAAAAGCAGGCGGCGAAAACATGGTAAACGTAATCCTTGTGGACTTCCGCGGATTTGATACATTATTTGAAATTACCGTACTTTGTATAGCAGCTCTTGCTATCTATGGCATGATTCGTCTTCGGTTAACAAAGGAGGAAGAAGAGTGAAAAAAAATGATTTGATACTACAAACCACAACGAAAGTAGTCACGTTCATTATTATCATTTTTGCCATTCATCTTTTCTTTGCAGGTCATTATACACCTGGAGGAGGGTTTGTTGGGGGACTTACTACCTCAGCAGCCCTTGTATTACTACTGCTGGCTTTCGATATAAAAACGGTATCGAAAGTCATCCCATTTGACTATAAGAAGGTGGCGGCCTCTGGACTGCTGCTAGCTATTTTAACGGGGCTTGGGTCATTTATTTTCAAAGTCCCATTTCTAACTCACACATATAGCTACTTTAACCTTCCCCTTCTCGGGAAAACATCTTTAGCTACCGTTGTACTGTTTGATTTAGGTGTATATCTAGTAGTTGTTGGTGTTACGATGACCATTATTCAAACGATTGGAGAGAGTGAATAGTGGAAATATTAATGTCCATAGTGGCAGGGATTCTATTCACTGCCGCTGTATATCTCATGTTATCCCGCAGTTTACTGCGAATTATTATTGGAACAGGCTTATTAAGCCACGGTGTTCACCTGTTAATTTTAACGATGGGCGGATTAAAAGGGGGGAGTGTTCCCCTTCTGGGAGAAAAGGCTTCTTCTTATACAGATCCTTTACCTCAAGCACTAATTTTAACTGCCATTGTCATAAGCTTTGGCGTCACTTCTTTTTTCCTTGTACTAGCGTACAGGGCTTATCAAGAACTCGGAACAGACGATATGGACAAGTTAAGGGGTAATGAACATGACGAGTAATTTTGTAATCATCCCACTGCTTATCCCGTTTGTTGTAGGTGTTGTGCTCATTTTTTTCAAAGACAATATTAAACTTCAAAGGATAATCAGTGTTTTATCATTAATCACAACCACCGCTTTTGCTGCATATTTAGTACAGTTGGTTCAATCAAAAGGTGTTTTAACTCACGAGCTTGGGAACTGGAAACCTCCTTTTGGAATTATTCTAGTAGCGGACATGTTCACTTCCCTTCTCGTACTTACTGCTAGTATCGTAACACTATGCTGCGTTCTTTTTGCTTTTTATACAATTGGCGAGAGACGTGAACGCTTTTACTTTTATTCATTTGTGCAGTTTTTATTAGTAGGCGTATTTGGCGCCTTCTTGACAGGTGATATCTTTAACTTATTTGTCTTTTTTGAAGTCATGCTTATGTCTTCGTACGCTCTTATTGTAATTGGCGGTACAAAAGCACAGCTTCGAGAGTCTCTTAAGTATATTTTAGTCAATGTCATTTCATCCGCTTTGTTTGTCATTGCCGTTGCTTATTTATATGCCGTAACAGGAACTCTCAACATGGCGGACCTTTCACAGCGAATTGCTGAGGCGAACCAGCCTGGAATTTTAACAACGATTGGCATGCTTTTATTTATCGTCTTTGCCTTAAAAGCAGCTTTATTTCCAATGTATTTCTGGCTTCCAGGTTCATATAGTGCCCCTCCACCTGTTATCATCGGGTTGTTTGGTGCTTTGCTCACAAAAGTAGGCGTTTATTCGATTTTCAGGACTTTCACTTTACTGTTTTACCATCATCCTGAATTCACTCATCAAATTATCGGTTACGTTGCGCTTTTGACTATCGTTGTTGGTGCAGTAGGCGCCATTGCTTATTCGGATGTGAATAAAATTTTAATTTATAACATTATTATTGCTGTCGGAGTCATTGTCTACGGTGTAACTTTAACAACAAAAGCAGGTTTTGAAGGAGCCATTTATTATTTAATTCACGACATGATTATTAAAGCAGCTCTCTTCCTTCTTGCTGGAAGCATCATTCGAATAACTGGAACAACAAAATTAAAGAAAATGGGTGGGTTAATTAAAGACTATCCGCTGCTTGGCTGGATGTTTTTTATCGCTACTATTTCGTTAGCAGGAATTCCTCCCCTAAGCGGCTTTATTGGAAAATTCCTTTTAGTTCAAGGCGGTTTAGAATCAGAGAGCTACACGTTTGTAGGAGTTTTACTCGTTTCAAGCCTGCTCGTTTTATATTCTGCCATTAAGATTTTCATGAGCTGCTTCTGGGGTGAACCTACGCTTTCTTCTGGTCAGGAAAAAGTATCCCTTAAAGGTATTCTATACCCATCCGCTATCTTACTTGCTGTTTCTGTCTTTTTAGGACTAGGTGCAGAAGCTGTTATTCCTTATGTGTCGACAGCCGCTCAAACGCTTATGGATCCTTCAATTTATATCCAATCGGTGTTAAAGGAGTAGATCTGCATGTCATTTCAACTATTATTAAACGTAATCATTGCATTCACATGGATGTTTTTGAGAGGGATTTGGACACTACCTTCCTTTATTATAGGATTTTTCTGGGGAGCGGTACTGCTGTTTGTTTTCCGCCGTTTTTTTCACAGACGTTTTTATTTGCATAAAGTGTATGCGATCATTAAACTGCTGTTTATTTTTATACGAGAATTATTCAAAGCCAATATTGCAGTGACTAAGGACGTATTGCGCCCTAAATTAAATATTCAGCCAGCTATCTTTGCAATGCCAACCCGCCTGGAGAGTGAATGGGAAATTACCATTCTTTCTCTTTTAATTACGCTAACGCCAGGCACACTGGTGATGGATGTGTCAGATGATAATTCTACTATCTATATTCATGCAATCAATACAGACGATATTGATGACATTATTACAGATATTCAGCAAACATTCGAAAAAGCTATTATGGAGGTGAGTCGTTAAATGCTCGATATTTTTTTAAACGTTTCACTCATTCTCATTTCTGCTTCAACTATTGGATTTGTTTATCGAGTGGTAAAAGGTCCGTCAACTGCTGATCGAGCAATGGCCCTTGATGCTATTGGAATTAATATCATTGCCATCACGGCTATCATCTCGATTATTTTTCGAACTCAGGCTTTTTTCGAAGTCATTTTACTGCTAGGCATCATAGCCTTTGTAGGTACGGTTGCTTTTTCTAAGTTTTTAGAGAAAGGAGAAGTGATTGAATATGAACGTGATCAGTGAAATCATTGTAGGAGCTTTCGTACTAATAGGGTCTCTTCTGACAGTTGTGACCATGATTGGGCTTATTCGCTTGCCTGATACGTACACAAGAAGTCACGCTGCATCTAAAAGTGCTACCTTGGGCGTTCTGTTTATATTAGTGGGCTGCTTACTCTACTTTTGGATCGACACCGGCCATATTAGTGCACGGTTAATTTTAGCGATTGTCTTTGTGTTTATCACCTCTCCTATTGCTGGCCATTTACTAGGAAGAGCGGCTTATTACAGCGGAGTTCCTCTTTCTGATAAAACCGTTCGGGATGATTTGAAAACCAAACAGCAGAAAAAGCTTAGCCATCATGAATAGAAAAAAACGCCGTGCGGTTTGCACGGCGTTTTTTATCGAGAATCTTATAAAGAAGCGCGTAGGATTGCTAGTACATCTTCTTTGTTTAATTTTTTAAATTTACCAAATTCACCTTTAGCCATTGCACGATCAGCCATAAGATCTAATTTGTCTTCACCAATATCATAATCAGCTAAGCGAGTTGGTGCACCTAAGCTTGACCAGAATTCACGAAGCTTATCAACACCTTCAAGTGCTACTTCTTTATCCGTCTTGCCTTCCGTATCTACGTTAAATACGCGCACAGCTACTTGCTTGAAGCGATCTACGTTCTCATCCATTACGTGTTTCATCCAGTTCGGGAATAAAATTGCCAATCCACCTGCATGTGGAATGTCATATACAGCTGATACCGCATGCTCAATATTGTGAGTAGCCCAATCGCCTTGGTGTCCCATTTGTAACATACCGTTTAATGCGATTGTCCCGTTGTATAAAATCGTTTCACGTAACTCGTAGTTCTCTAAGTCATTTAATAATTTTGGTCCGGTTTCAATAACCGTTTGCAGTACTCCTTCACACATGCGATCTTGAAGTGGCGTATTTGTTGCAGCATGGAAATACTGTTCAAATACGTGGCTCATCATGTCGACCATACCATAAACTGTTTGATTTTTTGGTACAGTAAATGTATTAACGGGATCTAAAATAGAGAATTGAGGGAATGTTGCCGGACTGCCCCAGCCGTATTTTTCTTGTGTTTCCCAATTTGTAATAACAGAACCAGCATTCATTTCTGAACCTGTTGCTGCTAATGTTAGCACTGTTCCAAATGGAAGAGCTTCAGCTGCGAATACGTCGCGGTTAATGATGTCCCATACGTCTCCATCATATTTTGCGCCTGCTGCGATTGCTTTTGTACAATCGATTACGCTTCCTCCACCAACTGCAAGTAAAAATTCAATACCGTTTTCTTTACAAATATCGATTCCTTTGCGAACAGTTGTCAGACGAGGATTCGGTTCTACTCCCGCTAACTCATGTACTTCTGCATTCATGTCATTCAGTACATCCATTACTTGATCGTATAAACCACTGCGTTTTACGCTTCCTCCGCCGTATACTAATAATATCTTTTTACCAAAGCGACTTGCTTCTGTTTTTAATTGCTCTAATTGACCTTTACCAAAAATTAATTTTGTAGGGTTATAAAATGTAAAATTGTTCACTATAAACTCCTCCTTACGAGCTTGATTACATGCATCATTATGAAGAACAACTTTTTGATTGTAAAGAAAATTGACTTCCTAAAGATTATTCCCTGTTGCCTAGACGCTCACCCCATCCAAATGAACGTTTATTTGTCTGTATCTTCCAAAAGCAAATATGTATATTTTCCTCTAAAAAAAGCAGGCTAATAAGTGAACTACAAAACAAGGAGGGTTCATCATGAGTGGTATTCAACGTATTGCGCTCGTATTAACGATTATTGGAGCAATTAACTGGGGACTTATTGGCTTTTTTCAATTTGATTTAGTAGCAGCAATCTTCGGCGGTCAAACATCTGCTTTCTCCCGCATTATTTATGGATTGGTTGGAATCGCAGGACTGATTAACCTAGGTCTATTATTTAAACCTTCTGCTGAAGTAGAGCGTACAGAACCTAGAACGGAACATTAAAAAAAGAAGGATAGCTAAGCTATCCTTCTTTTTTTCTTATTTCTTAATTAGATCTTCGCGGTTTGATTGCTCAATCCACTCTTCTAATTTTTCTTTTAATGTGTTGAATCCTTGAGTAGATTCAGTATGAACTGTTGCTTGACCTTGACGCTTTTTAGCAGGTTTTTTAGGTGCAGAAGCTTCAGTTTTTTCTGGAGCTGGCTCAGTTGCACGAATAGATAAACCAATTTTACCAGTTGACTCATCAACAGATAAAACTTTAACGTTTACTTCGTCTCCTACTGATAAATGTTCGTTAATATCTTTAACGAAGCCATGTTTTACTTCTGAGATATGAACTAATCCTTGAGTTTCTTCATTTAATGCAACGAATGCACCGTATGGTTGAATTCCTGTTACTTTACCTTTTGTAACAGTACCGATTTCAAATTTTGACATATAAACACTCCTAGATACCTTATTATTTTCACCATTATAGCCAATTTAAAATTATAGCACAGTTCATAGATTGAATCAAAAAGTAGTTATACTATATTTATTATTTACCAATTTCGTCACAAATATAAACTAACACTACATTTCATCATAGCAAAAAAGATATTATATCAAACCGTCTATACGATATGACATAACATCTTATTTTTATTATAACTTATTTTCAACAAAACGGCTAATCCGTTTTATGGATTCTTCTAATGATTCCATCGAAGAGGCGTATGAACAGCGAATATGTCCCTCTCCGCCTTTTCCAAATACATTGCCTGGCACCACGGCTACTCGCTCTTCAAGCAAAAGCTGCTCAGCGAATTCTTCCGATGACAATCCAGTTTTCTTGATAGACGGGAACACATAAAACGCTCCTCCGGGAGAATGGCATTCCAGACCAATTTGATTTAATGACTTCACCATGTAGTTCCGTCTTCTGCGATAGCTTTTTCTCATCTCTTCTACGTCATGCTGTCCGTTTTGTAGTGCTTCAATTGCTCCATATTGTGCCATGGTAGGAGCACACATCATTGTATACTGATGAATTTTCAGCATTGCTTTAGCAATCTCAGTTGGTGCACATATGTACCCAAGACGCCATCCAGTCATAGCAAACCCTTTAGAAAAGCCAGAAATAATAATGGTTCGTTCTTTCATTCCTTCTAAAGAAGCAATAGATGTAAATTCTTCATCATATGTTAATTCTGCATAGATTTCATCCGTGATAACAAGCAAGTCATGCTTGATTACAATATCCGCAATAGCCTGCAGCTCTTCTTTAGATAGTGAGCTTCCTGTTGGATTATTAGGAGAGCATAAAAGAAGAGCTTTCGTGTTGCTTGTAATGACTTCTTCAATCTGTCTAGGCTGCAGCTTAAACTCTGTTTCTGCCGTTGTTTCAATTGCCACAGGAACTCCTCCTGCTAGCGAAATTAACGGGCTGTAAGACACAAAGTTTGGCTCCACGACAATAATCTCATCTTCAGGGTTAATCAAAGCCCTCATTGTAATGTCTAAAGCCTGACTTCCTCCAACGGTCACAATAATATCATCTTTATAATCATACGAGACGTTAAAATTTCTTTTCATATACTTCATAATTTCAAAGCGGAGCTCTAAAAGCCCCGCATTTGCTGTATAAGAGGTATATCCTCTTTCCAACGATAAAATACTCGCTTCTCGAACAGCCCAAGATGTGACAAAATCAGGTTCACCTACTCCAAGAGAAATAACGTTATCCATACTTGCTGCTAAATCAAAAAAGCGACGAATACCTGAAGGTTTCAGCTGTTGTACAGTTGTTGACAAGCGCTCTTTCATTACGGAGACACCACGATTCTGCGATCTTCATCGCCTTGGTCGTAGATGGTACCATCGTGCTTGTATTTTTTCATGATAAAGTGAGTCGTTGTAGATAAAACAGAGTCTAGCGTAGAAAGCTTTTCAGAAACAAAAAATGCTACTTCAGACATTGATTTTTCTTCAATAATAACAGACAAATCATATGCTCCTGACATTAGGTACACGGATTTCACTTCTTGAAAACGATAGATGCGCTCCGCAATCTCATCAAAGCCTACTCCTCGCTTTGGTGCAACTTTTACATCTATCATAGCTGTGACGCCCTCATGTCCATCTACTCGTCTCCAGTTAATATCAGCTGAATATTGCACAATTACTTTTTCTCTCTCTAGCTTTTTAACAATATTAGAGGTTTCTTCAAACGTTAAATCCACCATTTTTGAAATACTATCTATCGAAATACGGCTATTTTTTTCTAGAATTTCTAAGATTTCTAACTCTTTTTCTTCTAAGAACACCGCGTTCCCCTCCTATACCGATTAAATTTTTTCACTTTTTCCATTATATCAAATTTAAACACATCTTTAATGTGAAATCTATACCGGTAATTGAGTTTCATTTTATAGATTGCTGGAAATTAGGACAGACTAGAAAGAAAAAGATGGAGTGAACCAAATTGACTGAATCTAAAATTACTTGCCACCAGCGTACTTTTAATGGAGTCAATGTGTACTACGAATGCCATAACTATCACCCTGATAAACCAGCTATTGTATTTATTCACGGCTTTTTATCATCGAGTTTTAGCTTTCGACGTTTAATTCCTTTATTTGAAGATACGTTTTCTATCATTACGCTGGACCTTCCGCCATTTGGGCGAAGTGAAAAATCGTTAACCTTTCAATACTCGTATAAAAATTTAGCCAGAATTGTCATCGAGTTAATTGAATATTTAAAATTGAAGGATGTTGTACTATCGGGACACTCAATGGGAGGACAAGTTTGTTTAAACGTAGCAAAGTTAAAGCCTTCTTGCGTATCAAAATTAGTTCTTCTGTGCAGCTCAGCTTATTTAGGCCCCTCACATTATGGGTTGGTCATGTCTTCTTATGTTCCCTTCTTTTATCTGTGGGTAAAAACGTGGCTGTCTCGCAAAGGTGTATTAGGTAACTTGCAAAATGTCGTATTTGATCATAAGTTAATCGACGAAGAAATGATTGATGGCTATACTGAACCATTTTTGGATGACCGTACGTTTATGGCTTTAACAAGAATGATTCGTGATCGAGAAGGAGACCTATCATCAAAGGATTTGCAGCACATAAAAAAACCAAGTTTACTCATTTGGGGAGAAGAAGACCGGGTTGTTCCTTTGCATCTCGGACGTAAGTTAAAAGATGATTTAACAGACTCTACCTTTATCTCTTTAAAGGAAATTGGACACCTTTTACCAGAAGAGTGTCCCGACATTGTGCAGTCTTATATGGTCGATTTCTTGTACGGTGAAAAAGCTCTGTCTCAATAATGATGGGGCGGGTTCGTATATTTCACACGAGGCGCTAACTTTAATAAAAAATTCATTAGTGGTGCTTCAGCAATTTTTTCACTTTCTTTATTGACTCCACAAGTTAACTTCGTTGACAAACGTATTAAAAATAAGCAAACTATTATATTAAAAAAGGGGGTACTTTTATTGTCTACTTATTCTTTTGATCAATTAATTAACCGTACAGGTACGCAGTCCGTAAAGTGGGACAAAACTGATCTTGTTTTTGGAGCAAAAGATGTTCTGCCTTTTTGGGTAGCTGATATGGATTTCCAAGCGCCGCCTAATGTTCTTCAAACCATTAATGAGCGTGTCAAACACGGTATTTTCGGCTACACTTCTCCTACTGAATCTACCGCGAAGGCTTTATCATCTTGGGTAGAAAAAAAGCATCAGTGGACCATTGATCATGAATGGATTACATACAGTCCAGGAGTTGTGTTTGCCCTGAGTATGGCTATTCAAGCATTTACGGAACCCGGAGATTCAATTTTAATTCAGCCTCCAGTCTATACTCCATTTTTTAACATGATAAAGGTAAATGATCGAGAAGTTGTTGAAAATCCCTTAAAACTTGCAGGCGATAAATACGAAATTGATTTTGCAGATTTAGAGAAAAAATTTGCAGAAGGCGTAAAATTAATGATTCTTTGCAGCCCTCATAATCCAGTAGGACGCGTGTGGACAAAAGAAGAACTGAAGAAGCTTGCCGATCTTTGTGAAAAATACAATGTATTAATTGTTTCAGATGAAATCCATTCTGATCTAATTTACCAGCCTTATAAACACATTCCCATCAGCATGGTGAGTGAAGATGCAGCCAATCGAACCATTACGTGTATGGCCCCTAGCAAAACATTTAATATACCGGGACTTCAGGCTTCAGCTGTTATTATTCCAAATGAAAAGCTGCGCACACAGTATGTTCAGCAGCAGCAAAAACAAGGATTTTCTAATTTAAACACATTTGGAATAATTGGATTAGAGGCGGCTTATAGCGAAGGTGAAGAATGGTTGGAAGCACTGCTGGTGTATTTGAAGAAAAATGTAGATCTCGTGACGCGTTTTATAAGTGAGAACTTGCCTGAACTGCGAGTGGTTCAGCCCGAAGGAACTTATTTACTATGGATTGACTGCAACAAGCTGCATTTATCAGAAGAAGAATTACATGAGCGCTTATTAAAAAAAGGTAAAATCGCCGTAGAAAAAGGCGAAAAATACAGCTCCACATATGGAAAAGGTTTTATCCGCTTGAACATTGGCTGTTCACATGAACAACTTCAAGAAGGATTGAATCGCTTAAAAGTAGCTTTAACGTAAAAAACAGCGTTCTTTCTCACGAAAGAACGCTGTTTTTAATGTTTTTTTGAAATAACCCCGCAGGCGATTCGCTTTCCAGAATTACCTGATGGCTCTGTCATTCCGTCATCCCCTTGTTCGGTAATAACAAGAGATGAACCATCCATACGCTTAACGAGAGATGTCTTTCCCTCTTTTAACGTGACTTGAGGAACCATATCTGTTCCTGTATACGTCTGATCGTCTTCTACCACAATATTTTTCATATCGCCTAAATGCGATCCTTTTGGATTTAACAGTCCGTGTTTCTTTTTATCAGGATCAAGGTGATTGCCCGCACTTTTAAAGTTAGGAGCTTTGCAAATCCCCATTTTATGAATATGTACGCCGTGTTCGCCAGGTGGAAGTCCGCTTAAGTTGTACGTAAACTCAATTCCATCGGCCTGCTCTTTCAATTTGACTGTACCGATGCTATCTCCATCTGCGTTATAGACTTTGACTTCTTTATTGGATATTTCTTTTTCCATACACCCCGTTAACAAGAAAAAAGGCACGGTTCCAATGAGTAGTAGTTTTTTCATGTTGCCCTCCAATCGCATATGCACTAGCGAAAGTTTTAGATGTCTTTCCATAGATTGTCCAGCAACATATCATTTTAAACGCTTACATTTTATTTGCATTTCATTACAGTGACTTCTTATTTTCTTGTTCCTTCAGCTTTGCTTCTAATTCCTTCGTTTTTTCTTCTTCTTTTTTCGAAATCTTAATGATTAAACGCCATACTGCAACTGCAGCTAGTACAAAAATCGCCATAGTAGCAAAAGCAGGAATATATTCTCTTTTATCTTCCGGAAAATAAAGCAAAAACATTAAATACATTATGTACAACATCCTTTCATAGAAACGGTAGTGGGTTTTGATTTATACTGGTGATAACAAACACTTTACTTAAAGGAGATCTGGCAATATGACATTTACAATTGGTCAAACCGTTACGGCACTTTATAAAACTGGGAAATACATCGGTGAAATTACACAAGTTCGAGACCTGCATTATGTTGTGCGGATTCAAGCTGTGTTAAAGCATCCAGAACAAGGTGACTTACATAATCCTGGACAAGTGGACGTACCATTTTTTCACGAGCGAAAAGCACTTGCATTTCGAGAGCAGGCCAATATTCCTCAAAAAATGGTTCATCTCTATGAAGACAGCGTTCCCGATTATAAAAATTCACTAAAAAAAGCACTTGAATTAAAGATAGCTGAGCAACAAGCCAAAGACAGCCCTTTTGCTCAAGCAAGTATTGCCTGTTTAGAAGAGTTAAAAAAAGAGTACGGTATTCATTAAGCAAAAAGCCAAATTCACATAGAAGTGATTTGGCTTTTATAATGCAAATTTATTTAATACTTTGGAAAAATCGATTCGATCTCCTATGGTCGTTGGCTCCGGTTTTTGAAGGTACCGCTTATCTTTTTCTACAAGCTTAAAGATATTGAGTGTCGTCATCGCATCATCAAGCGCGCAGTGGTGCTTTCCAGTTCCTTCTTTACCATACTCCTGCACAGCTTTCCAAAGGCCAGTTTGATTTTGATCTCCAAAAAAGCGCTTATACTCCATTGAAAGATCAATTTCTTTACCTGCAAAAGGAAATGGCACCTTATTTTTTTGACAGCACTGCCTCAATACTTTCATATCCATGTTCCCCCATGTAATAATCGTGCTGTGTTTATACATGCCCAGTCGCTGTACAAGCTGCTCTAGCGTAATGCCTTCATTTACTTGATTTTGTTCGATGTGGAGAAATGATTTACAGCGCTCAGTTAATTTTGTAAAGTGTGTAGGCTGTACGTAAGAGGAGAAACGATCAATGATTTCTTGATTTTTAACAAACACCAAACCAACTTCAATGATTTCCGGAAAAAAGCCTTTTGGAAAACCCTTATACTCTGGCATTGTAAATTCAAAATCAATGAATAAATACTGAGAGTTCTTATCCAATATTATCACCCCTTTGTAAAATAAACCGCCCTACTATACTAATGCTATTATAGCACGATTGAACAATCGGAAGGTCTATTTTCTGTTCTTATTTTTAATATTATGAATATTCTAGTTGCTGAATAAAAAGAATACTTTACTACTACTATATTCTAGAGCATGTCTCTATGCGCAGGGTAACTGTCACGAATAGACATAATTTCGCTTATTTTTTTACCTATTTTTTCACTTTTTTATGTATCCGCTCTTCCAAATTCTCTTTAAACTCTAACACGAGTGTGTGAGGTGGCTACTTCTGACTCCAGAAGCATACCTCACACCTTCTAGACTAAACATTCTTAATGTTTTAAGCTTTAGGCAGAATAGCAAGCGTACATCTGGATATACAGATTAAATTCTCTTTTTCATCTTGAATTTTCACTTCCCAAACCGCTGTTTTTTTTCCTTTATGTAAAGGAACGCCTATAGCTGTAACGATTCCGTCTTTTTTTCCTTTGATATGATTGGCATTAATTTCTAAACCTACGCAGATTTCTTTTTCGAGATCAACACTTTTAATGGCACCTAGACTAGCCACAGTTTCAGCTAACGCCACCGATGCTCCTCCGTGTAAAAGCCCGAATGGCTGACGCGTTCGCTCATCAACAGGCATCGTCGCTTCCACTCTTTCCTCACTCGCACTAATAATCTCAATTCCTAATGCTTCTAACAGCGTATCTTTTGTTTTCATATCCATACCTCCCTTTGTATCTAGTATACAATAACGGTTTTGCTACAACATATACGAACCCTCTACATATACATAATAAAAATCCGTTTTCTAGGAGGATTCTTATATGAAATCATTTGCTTCCTCGTCTTACTATTGGCCATCGTACTACATGCCTCACCCTTATACATACAGGGTACCTAACTTACCTGAGGCGGACATCGCGACATTTCAGCAATCTCTTAAAGTTATTCCCTCTACCATGCAAAGCGCTACTATCTTTATTCAAAGAGCTAATACTTCACCAAATTTAATAAAAAAAATAAAAGCTGCTGCTCAAGAATCTAAAATGAGTGAAGTAAAAAGACTCATTCTTTCCACTGGTGTTAAGACAAAAATCGATGTTTTTTATACCCCAGACTATATTAAAATTACGTTTATTCACCCCGATAACCAATTTGACTGCTGTCACGTATCGTTAAATATCAGATGGTAAAGTACAAGGAAAAAAGTCTTATTTTATTCAAAAAAAGATGTACATGTTGTTTTGTTTCGAATATTATAATATATGCCTTTTTTGGATGTAAAAACAAATTACACGATAATTGTATTTAGGATATAAATATGATATTGTATTTGGAAATATATTTTTTCTTTAGGAGGGATGACATGATGAGACATGTTACACTAGTAGAAATTTTCACGCATCCTATCGCTCAAAAATATTTAACTCGCTCTGGCGTTGCGCATGCTGTATCCGTCGCCTATCATGCGTTTCGTCTATCTGTACAGCATAATGTAAACCCCGATTTAGCTACAAAAGCAGCGCTGCTCCATGATATTGGTCACTATGAATGGTACACAAATGGTCAGTGGGATTATGAGAAGTATCGTCAAAATGATATTCACGCTATTAAAGGGGCTGAACGTGCACATAAATTACTCATTCGTTTAGGTGAGGAACCTCAGGCGGCAAAAGAAATTGCCTTAGCTATTTTACTACACACAGACTCATATTTACCTGAAGGAACAATTCAACAACGCCCTCTTCAAAAAGTAGTCAAACTAGCTGATGAAGCTGACGAAGAGCCAGGCGGCAAACACCATTACCGTGAAATGGAATATAGTCTGGCTGTAAAGAAAATTAAGGAGCTTGATAAGAAAGTGCTTGAACTTCTACATTCCAACCAATTTAAACAGTTAGGCTGACAGGATTAACTCCTTTCATAAGAGTTAATCCTTTTTATTATTTCTCCTCATAATTCCCTGCAAATTACTCATACTACTTATTGATTCTCATTTTTGGTTAGTTAGGAGGCAGAAGAATGTCTAAAAACGCTAGAGGTTACGTGCAAGATTCTTGTACATCATTAAATCAGGCAAAAGCAAGCCTTGAACAAGCTCTTCAAACAGTAGAGAAAGATTCAAATCGTGAACTCATTGAACAATCTCTTCAGGCTGTAGAGCAAGCATTAGGAGCTTGTGACAGCACTGCTTCTACTCTTTCTCAAGCATGACAAAAAGCAGCCGGTTTTGACCGGCTGCTTTTTGTCATTATAGGTCCTCTATTTACAAGATAACCGAGGCAATCCACCCAAAAATAATAAGTGGAATGTTATAGTGAAGAAAAGTTGGTACACATGTATCCCAAATATGATCGTGTTGACGATCGACTGCTAATCCAGATGTGGGTCCAAGCGTACTGTCTGAAGCTGGTGAACCAGCGTCTCCAAGCGCTCCCGCTGTACCAACAATACAAATCGTTGCCATTGGACTCATACCAAGTTCTAAGCAAAGAGGAACAAAAATCGTCGCGATAATTGGAATGGTAGAGAAAGAAGAACCAATGCCCATTGTCACTAAAAGCCCGATGACAAGCATAAGAAATGCACCTAGCATTTGGTTGCCGCCAATAAGAGCAACAGAGCCTTTTACAAGCGCTTCTACATCTCCAGTTTCTTGAAGAACTTTTGCAAAACCAGAGGCAGACAGCATAACAAATCCGATGAAAGCCATCATTCTCATTCCGTTCGTTAATACTGGATCTGCTTCGTTCCACTTCAAAGCCCCGCTGAAGTAAACGACAACAATCCCTGCAAGCGCTCCGAAAATCATAGAATCTACTAAGAGCTGCACAGTTAAAGCCGCTACAATCGCAAGTAAAGCTACTATAATTCCTCTTGTTGTGTAACCTGTACGCTCCTCTGCGCCTTGATCAATGTCAATGTCTTCATAACTGCGCGGCTTGCGGTACGAAATAAACACAGCAAATAATAACCCCACTACCATTCCTAAAGCTGGAAGAGCCATCGCCGTGGTAATATCTCCTTTATCAATTGTTAGTCCACTTTCTTTGATGTTAGTAAATAAAATGTCGTGATAAATCTTACCGAATCCTGCAGGAAAATACATATAAGGTGTAATCAACCCAAATGTAATAACGGTTGCGACTAATCGGCGATCGATTTTCAACTGATTAAATACTTTTAATAGGGGTGGAATTAAAAGCGGAATAAATGCAATGTGAACCGGAATAACGTTTTGAGAAAAACATGAAATAATAAGGATGATCAATAAGATCAGTACTTTTGAAAGTGACTTCTTTTTCGTTTCTCCTTCTTTCCCTACTATTTTTAACGCTAGCTGAACAACGGCATCAGGCAGTCCCGTTCGAGAAACAGCCATTGCAAATCCTCCAAGCAAAGCATAGCTTAATGCAACAGAGGCACTGTTTCCAAGACCATCTGTGTATATACTTACTGTATCTGTGAGGCTGATACCGCCAACAAGTCCTCCAATTAGCGCTCCGACTGCTAAAGAAAAGACAACGTTGATACGCAATAAGCTCAAAATCAGCATCACGAGCACAGCTATTAATACTGCATTCATTTTGAAACCTCCATTTTTTCTTTTACTTTATCTCATTAAAACATTAGAGAGATAAACAACATGTTCATTATATTAGGTATAGAAAAAAAGTCAATCATCTTACTAAATAAACGTTTGTTTAACTTCTCTCCAGCCTTAACAATATAAAGATTTTTCTAAATAATCTTTTCTTACTAAAAAAGAAAAAACATTATGTAAACATATTAAAAAAGAAGCATCATCGATGCTTCTTTTTACATTTCTTTCTATCACTTCTATATTTTTCATTAATTGGTTTCAAATGAACAAACCATTGCAGCTAATGTTCGCACCATCACGCCTGTTGCACCTGAAGGTCCTAACTCATGAGAAGCAGCGGATGTTGCAGTTCCAGCAATATCCAAGTGAACCCATGGCGTTTGCTCTGCAAACTCACCAATAAAGGTTCCTGCCATAATTGCATGCCCCTCCCGTCCAGGAGAGTTATTTAAATCTGCTACCTTACTTCCCCGAACACGCTTTTTGTCTCGTTCTGTAATAGGCAGCTCCCAAATCGGTTCGCCTGTCTCAATGCTCGCTTTCGCTATTTGCTCCAATAAAGCAGAATCATTCGTCATTGCCCCAGTTGTATGTGTACCAAGAGCTACAATTACACCACCCGTTAATGTCGCCACGTCTACTAAATAATTTGCTCCGTGGTGTTTGGCATAGGAGATACCATCAGCTAACGCTAAACGCCCTTCAGCATCTGTATTCAGTACTTCTATTGTCTTTCCATTCATTGCTGTAATTACGTCATCTGGCTTAAAAGCACGCGCGCTAATAACGTTGTCAGTTGATGGAATGACAGCTACTACGTTTTGATGAGGCTTTAATTCTCCAATCGCTTCCATTGCACCAAGAACAGATGCAGCTCCGCCCATATCTGTTTTCATACCTACAATCCCGTCTTTAGATTTAATAGAGTAACCACCTGTGTCAAAGGTAATCCCTTTTCCTACCAACCCAATAACGTCTTCCCATTTTTCTTTTCCTTGATATTTCAGGACAATCATTTTAGGAGGCTCTGCGGAACCTTGATTAACCGCTAACAGTGCGCCCATTCCCAATGTTTCCATCTCTTCTTTTTCTAAAATTTCATATTCAAAACCATATGTATGTGCCATTTCTACTGCATAATTAGCTAAATCTGTAGCCGTTAGCATATTGCTTGGTAAGTTAACAAGGGTGCGCGCTGAGTTTGTTGCTTTTCCATACGTATATCCAACCAAAGCAGATTGTACAACGTCTTTATAAAAAGAAAACAGTTCAATTTTCTCAAGCTGCTTGTCAGGTTCGTTTGATTTCTTTTTGTAGTTTTCAAACTCGTACATAGCAAGCTGTTGAGCTTCTCCTAATAAAGCTGCAGTTTCTTGCTCTGACCACGCTCCTGTATCAAACGTAGAAAGGGCAACCGATGCGTTTGAAATCTTCGCTTCTTTTAACTTTTTAAATAACAGCCCAAAGCTCTCTTTGAGCCCATTTTTAGTTAGCGCTTGCTTTCGTCCGAGTCCTACAAAATAAAGACGTTTTGCTCCTAATTTTCCTAGTGTATGAATCGTTGAAATACGTTTTTCTTGTACACGTATATCCCCTTCTTTAATCAAATGAATGAGCTGTCCACCTAAAGCTTCATCAATTTCTTTTAGAAGGCCTTCAAACTGTTGGTTTTGGTTAAATAACCCGATTACGAGCGCTTCTGTTTGATGATCAACACCAAATGTTTCTACATGCGAAAACATAAAATTCCTCCCTTTTACGTATAGAGATTTTATTTTTATTTATCATCTGCTTTGTTTAATCTATTCAGCAAGTGGAATATATATCATATTCACCACTGTTTTCATCTATATACATATGATAGCAGAAATACAATTTTTAATCACAGTTCAAAAACCTTAGTTTCACACATATACTTTCATCTACCGCTTTTTTTCATCATACAGGTTTAGCTTTTCAGACATTTTAAGTTGAGGGAGGACGTCTCAATGGAGTTATTCTCAAATTTTCCGCTTTGGAGTTCATTAATCGCTATTTTCTTTGCTCAATTTATTAAGATTCCCCTTTCTTTTGTAGCTACTAAGAAAATAGACGGCAGCTTATTTTTTAGTACGGGAGGTATGCCAAGCTCTCACTCCGCAGCAGTAACTTCCTTAGCAACTGCCATTGGGCTAGCAGAAGGTCTTAAATCCCCTATTTTTGCTCTCTCCGCTATTTTTGCCATTATTGTCATGTTCGATGCTAAAGGAGTAAGAAGACACGCAGGAGAGCAAGCAACGGTTTTAAATCGTTTGGTTGAAGACTTTCAGCGCGCGGTAAAAGAAGCAAAGCTGTGGACGACCAATGAAGAAGACGAAAAACAAGTGAAGCTAAAAGAGCTGCTTGGACATAAGCCTATTGAAGTTTTCTTTGGAGCCTTAACAGGGATAGCAGTTGCTTTTGTAACGTATTATGTATGGCCATAAAACATAAGAAAACACATGAAGAGTTCTTCATGTGTTTCTCGTTTATTTTACCTGCTGGCGAAAAACTTGCATCGACTTCTTTTCATTCAGCATCGTTAACTCTTCTTCAGTTAAGCGGCCGTCCCCTGATTTTACTACATAGACGTTTAATTCTTTTTTACCCCATATGTTGTACACATCGGAAACAGTCTCAAAATATAAATCAAGATGATTGCCTTTAATAGCCCCACCTTTATCTGCTACCACTCCATAGCCATAGCCCGGAATAAACAAGATCGTGCCGATTGGAAATATGGTTAAATCAGCAGCGATGGTTGAATACAAGTCACGTTTTACTTTAACGCCCGAATATGTAATACCATAACCTGGATGATTGGGATTTTTCCCAGTTGATTCGTAACCAGCTGTGTAACCCGTAGCCAATACATTCTTAGTTGGATAACGCGACCAATCAAATGCTTCTTCAATTGTAAGACGCTCTTTGTCATTGCTAGCCGCTTCAGCTCTTAGTGGTTTTAGAAATGATGGCAAGAGCCTTTCATTCATTAGAGGATGCCCTGTACGGTTTATAAAAGGCATATATTTGATGACTGTGGTTATTGGGAAGCCAGTAATTGCTTCATATGTTGTAAACAGCGCTCCGACCAGTAGTAGGCACATAATGAATCGCTTTGCTATTTTTCCAATCATTGTGATTTCCACAACTCCTCTCACGAATCTATTTGTTTCCAACATAAAAACAAATTATTCGTTTGCGAGAAGAATTTACATTTAAAACATTTGGTACCCTCTTGTTCGTAAAGATTTAATAGTAATGCCTGAAGCTAGTGCACCTATAAAACCAGCCATTAAAATCGCAATGTCAGCTGTGGCTAAAGATAGTACTTTTGTCCCTAGCTGCTGAAAGGAGTGAGCGGGATGTTGAATGTAATCAACCGCTCTTACATCATCAATAATAAAAATAAAAATCACGGGATAAATAATAGCCATAATCCAAGACATGCGAAGCAGCATATTCAATAAGAAACCGATTCCAAAAAACAAAACAAAAAACAACAAGATGGAGATAATTAGTACAGGCACACTCATTTCCATTGCTTTTCGCCTCCGTTACTCTTTATACTCTCAGTTTACTTAAGAGTAATGAAGGCGTCAATCACAGAAAAGTAAGTTAATACCAAAAAAGCAAAAGGCTTAAAGACCTTTTGCTTTTTGTTTTAAAAGAAATTAAATTTTCCTTTTTTCAATACAAGACCTGCTCCGCCTTGAAGGAAAAGCGAGCGATTATCAACAACTTTTTTCATAAAAGATGCGCTTGAACCAAATAGTTTTCGACCATATACGACGCCAATTGCGTCATCATGCCCTAACGAACATACCGTTCCTTTAATATCTGGTTTGAACTCGCTTAATTCTTTTTGACCTTTCATCAAACGGCTAATATTTTCAGCGCAGGTACCGCCTTGCTGCATAGCAATTTGAGCTGTTGGCGGATAAGGACGTTCTGTTTCAGGGTTAATCATTAGTGAACAATCTCCAATAACAAACACATCTTCATGCCCTGGTGCCAGCAAGCTATTGCTTACTTTTACGCGTCCGCGCATGTTCTCAAATCCAGCTTTTTCAATCACTTGACTGCCTCGAACACCCGCAGCCCATACAACTGTTGCTGATTTGATTTCTTCTACTTGGTCATCTTTTGATACAATAATCCCTTCTTCTGTACACTCTTTAATCGCTGTTCCGATCTTGAACTCGATTCCTTTTCGTTCTAGTTGTGTTACCGCATATTCTACAAGTTCCGGATCAAAACCTGGCAAAGCCGTAGGCGCTGCTTCTACACAAATAACGCGTACTTTTTCACGCGGGATATCAAACTCTTTGCAAAGCTGAGGGACTCGATTTGCTAATTCTCCCACAAATTCAATGCCGGTAAAGCCAGCGCCTCCAACAATAATTGTCAGAAGTTCGTCTCTTTTTTCCACTTCATTGTTGTACGTGGCAAACACATAATCAATATGCTCACGAATTTGACGTGCTGCATTAATGCTCGTAATGGTAAATGCATGTTCTTTTAAACCTTTAATTCCGAAAGTTTCTGCTTCATACCCTAAAGCAACAACTAAATAATCGTACGTTAGCTCACTGTTCTCAAGAAGAACACGCTTTTCATCTAACTTAATATCTACGACCGTGTCTTTGATAAATGTAACCTTATTTGTGTTAATTAAATTTTTAACAGGAACACGAGAGCGATCTTGATGAATTGTACCTGCTGATACTTCATGAAGCCATGTCGTTTCGTAATGGTAATCGTTTTTATTTACCAAAACGATTTCCGCATCACTAGCACCCAGTTTCTTTTGTAAATTAACAATTGTCATAATGCCGCCATATCCGGCACCCAAAATGACGATTTTAGGCTTTTTCATAGGAATGTCATCCACCTTTTTTAGTTATAGTCACAAGTATGTCTTACAAATATAATGATAAGAGCAATTTTATTTGGTTTGCTTTTTTATGTTAGTTTGAGCAAGAACGATCATCGCTATCCATTTATTATTCATATAAGAAAAATAATGTGAATCACTTCACGTTCTTTTTTAAAAAAATACATTTTTTCTTTTTTAAAAAAATGTAAGCATAAGTCCTAGCTTGATTTACACAAACATCTTATGCTTTTTTAATCGGTTTTTCAACCCTTCACTTTGTATTTACAAGCTTTTAAATTTTCAATTACTTTCCTGTATACCCAGTTTTATATTTGACCAAAACGTGTGGTTATGTTAATGATTACAAATACTGTTCTTTAAGTTGAGAAAGTTTCTCAAACATTCCAGCGTGTTTTAATGATATTTTATAATTTACTATGCTATCATAAAGTAGAATATGCATTGGCACAGAACAATCTAGAGGTGATTATAAATGAAAGAAGATAAACAAGTATATGATATTACCATCATCGGAGGCGGCCCTACAGGCTTATTTACAGCATTTTATGGCGGTATGCGTCAAGCGAGCGTAAAAATTATTGAAAGCTTACCACAGCTTGGTGGACAGCTTTCTGCTTTATATCCTGAAAAATATATTTATGACGTAGCTGGTTTTCCAAAAGTACGGGCTCAAGAATTAGTCAATAACCTAAAAGAGCAGATGGATCAATTTAAACCTGCAGTTGCGCTAGAGCAAGCCGTAGAAAAGGTAGAAAAACAAGCGGACGGTGTATTTCGATTAACTACTAATTCTGAAGTCCACTATTCAAAAACAATTATTATTACGGCTGGAAACGGTGCATTTAAGCCCCGTAAAATCGAGCTAGAAAACGCAGAACAGTTCGATCAAACGAACCTTCATTATTTTGTGGATGATATGAATAAATTCAAAGGCCGCAAAGTACTAGTATGCGGGGGCGGGGATTCTGCTGTAGACTGGTCTCTTATGTTAGAGCCGATCGCAGAAAAAGTAACGTTAACGCATCGCCGAGACAAGTTCCGCGCTCATGAACACAGCGTAGAAAACTTGCATAATTCATCAGTTGATATTAAAACGCCTTATGTACCGGTTGAATTTATTGGAGATGACCGTATTACACAAGTTGTGTTAGAAAACACAAAAGGTGAAGAAAAGACAGTAGTAGACGTAGATGATGTTATTGTAAACTTTGGATTTGTTTCTTCTCTAGGTCCAATTAAAGAATGGGACTTAGATTTAGAGAAAAATGCAATTGTTGTTAACTCAAAGCAAGAAACAAACATTCCTGGCATCTATGCAGCAGGTGATGTCTGCACATATGATGGAAAAGTAAAACTCATCGTGGCAGGATTTGGCGAAGGTCCGACTGCTGTTAATAACGCTAAAGCATACATTGATCCAAAGGCTCGCTTACAGCCTATGCACAGTACGTCAATGTTCTCATAAAAAAAGCAGGCTCTCGCCTGCTTTTTTTCATTGCTGGATTGGTGTAACCATTCGATGAATGATTTCACTCATCATTTCCGCATCACTGCTTATTAAACAGATTTCATAAAAGGAATGGTTTCCTTCTTGACTAGTTACGCTCATCCTGTAGGCCTTCAAACCTTCGAGCTTGCTTAAATATTTTACTACCTCTGATTGACCGGCAATACGTTCAATCAGCAGAATATGCTCTCCTTCAACTGCTCCGTAGCTTTCAGCCAGAGAGGCGTTAGCATTTTCATAATAGCGAATGTAAGGTTCAGAATGGTTAAGAGGCGCAGAGGACGAGTTTTGATAACAGGCTTCACCTGAGGAAAAAGGCAAATGTTGAACAAATAAATGCGATTCACTGAAGTGAATACTTTTTGCATCCTTAGACTCCATTTTCCTACTTTCAAGTTTTAACCAGTTTATAAACCCCTTCCATAGAATAGGCAGGGTGTTTTTTTTGCGAAAACTTCCGTAACCTCCTACTTGTTCCGCGTCGTAACGAGTCGCATCTATCAAATCCGTTCATCTCCTCTTTTTTATTGAGTATAAAAAAGACTGATTATTCAGTCAACATGTTTGGCAGATGATGTAACATACAAAAATTTCTCACTAAAAAAGCTTTCTTCACCAGATGAGGTGAAGAAAGCTTCTTTATAAAAATATATTTAGCACTCTTCAGGAGCACCTGCGTTGCTTGCTGTACGGAAAGAAGAGCCGCAGCCGCATGCTGCAATGGCGTTTGGGTTATCAATTGTAAACCCTCCGCCTAGCATAGATTGCTTGTAATCAATTTTTACATCTTTTAAAATTGGAGCACTTTCGCTATCTACAAGAATCTTAATGCCATGTTGTTCAAACAGCGTATCGTTTTCATTTACTTCGTGAGCAAAACCCATACCGTAAGAAAGACCTGAACAGCCTCCTCCATTTACATTAACACGTAAATAAGCATTTTCTTCTTCATGTTCTTTCATCATATCTTTTATTTGAAAGCTTGCAGCTTCTGTAATTGTTAGGATATCTTGACTCATTTTTAAACAGACCTCCTTTTTTGTTTAGTATACGACGAAATGGCTGTGACGACAAATCGTCTGCTTCTTCATTTTTTAATAATAATACGTGCCGTCACAAATCACATTGGCTGGACCTGTCATTAATACATTGCCTTTATTTTGCCAAACAATCGTTAAATCTCCTCCAGCGAGGTGTACGACAGTATGAGCATCTTTTTTCGTCTTCTCATTTAACACAGACGAAACAACAGCAGCGCATGCTCCTGTCCCACATGCTTGAGTGATACCCGAACCTCTTTCCCATACACGAAAGTTCAGCTCTCTTTCGTTCACTACCTCGACAAATTCAACGTTCACTCCTTCTGGAAAACGCGAATCTTTTTCAACCACGGGTCCTAATGTAGTAAGAGGCGCTTGTTCAATATCATTTACGTAAAAGACGACGTGAGGATTTCCCATTGATACAGCCGTCCCTTTTAACCGTTCTTTTCCAAATTCCATCTCTTCATTAACGACCTGGTCTTGGCTTGCTCCCGTCATTGGAATTTGTTCTCTAGCTAAAATAGGCGCTCCCATATCGATTGTTACTTCTGGAACTTCATTGCCTTGCGGATGCACCGTTGCTTCTACAACTCCAGAAAGCGTTTCGATAAAAAATCTTTCGCTTGTTACTAAATTATGTTCATATGCATATTTAGCTACACATCTTAAACCGTTTCCGCAGTTTTTTGCTTCCGAGCCGTCATTATTAAATACGCGCATTTTTACATCTGCACGTTCAGATGGACAAATAAGAATCATTCCATCCGATCCAATTCCCGTATAAACATTTGAGACTTTTACAGCAAGCGGTGCTAACTCTTGCTCTTCTATATGTTCTTCAAACATATTTACGTAGATATAGTTGTTGCCAAGTGCATGCATTTTTGTAAACTGAAATTTTTTCATATTATCACCCATTATTTTTTTATGTAGCTCTAGTATAAAGTGATTCTCTTTTGTACACAATAATATCATCCCCCGTTTTTTTAGCTCCTTAATCATAAAGATTAAGGGGTTTTTTATTTTGTCCTCCTTTGGAGTATTAAAAAACAAAAGAAGCATTATGATTGTAAAGAGGATGGTTAAAGCGCAGATATTTGCGCAAAAACGCATAAAAAAGCACGGCAAGACAGCCGTGCTTACATCATCTATTCTATTAGCCTCATGTCCCTCTTCTGATAAAAAGAGATACGACAGCGGGGATAGTTTAAAACATTGGGTTTTCTTCTAAATGAATGTAAATATTATCTACTAACTGTTCAGGTGTTTCCGCTGTAACAATCTCTCCGTTTACCAAGGCAAATAAAGATTGTGAACATTTCCCGCAATAACCTAAACATCCGTATTCAATAATATCTAGATTTGGATCTTTTTCAAGCTTTTCTAAAGCTGTTTGAGAACCACTGGCTAAATTGCTAACGCAAAATTCAATAATTGGCTGTATCACGTTTTTCACCTCTCTACTATTAGTTTATCCTATCTCCTTTCATTTTCAACGTCAACTTTGGAAATTCACGTTCATTTTGCGCACGCTTCTTAACTTCACAGACTTTTCAACAAAACGTATAAAGAAAGCTTTATTACAGGGATAGCTTGAAATTATGTTGAAACATATTGTGGTTTTTTATTAATTTAGTTATACTTTTATGTATAGAAAACCAAACGAGGTTATATTAAATTATTATTTAAGTAAAATATGTTATCTTATATAGCCTTTCATATCTTTTTGGCAACCATCCTTATTAACGGTAATTTGTACTCTCCTATTCTTAAAAGCAAGAATAATAGAGAGAAAACAAAAATGCATGAAGCTAAAGGGGAAATTCACATGAAGAACCTTGTCATACTGGGCGGCGGATACGGTGGTATGCGCGTTCTGCAGCGCCTTTTTCCGAATCAATTGCCTAACGATGTAGAAGTAACGCTTATTGACAAAGCACCTTATCACTCACTAAAAACTGAATTCTATGCTCTTGCAGCTGGAACAATCTCTGATCAGCATGTTCGTGTTGCTTTTCCTGAACACCCTCGCTTAAAAATTCGCTATGGCTGTGTAAAACGCATAGACCTGAAAGAAAAATGCGTCTATGTAGATGATCAAATGATCGCTTACGATGACCTGATTGTAGGACTTGGATGCGAAGATAAATATCATGGAGTTCCTGGAGCTCTTGAGCATACATACAGCATTCAATCCATTGATGCTTCACGAGCAACTTATCAGACATTAAACAACTTGCCAGCCCACGCTACTGTTTCAATTGTAGGAGCGGGATTAAGCGGAGTAGAACTAGCGAGCGAGCTAAGAGAAAGCCGCCCGGATTTAAAAATCATCTTATTTGACCGCGGTAAATTAATTTTGTCTGCTTTCCCAGAACGTTTAAGTAATTACGTTCAAACTTGGTTTACTTCAAACGGTGTTGAAATCGTAAATAGTGCTAATATTACAAAAGTAGAACCGAACATTCTTTATAATCATGATGAGCCCATTCAAAGCGATGCAATCGTGTGGACAGCAGGTATCCAGCCAAATAAAGTGGTACGCGATTTAGACGTAGAAAAAGACCCTCAAGGACGCGTGGTATTGACGAAATACCATAACTTGCCTGACGACGAAAATGTCTACATTTTAGGTGACTGCGCAAGTCTACCGCATGCACCAAGCGCTCAGCTGGCAGAAGGTCAGGCTGAACAAATCGTGCAAGTACTTCTCCATCGCTGGAAAGGCGAAGCGCTTCCGGATGAATTACCAACTATTAAATTAAAAGGCATACTTGGTTCATTAGGCAAGAAGCATGGATTTGGCTTAGTTGCCGAACGTCCAATTACAGGACGGGTAGCTCGATTATTAAAATCAGGTATTCTTTGGATGTATAAACACCATAGTGGATAAAATAAAAGCCGTTAGATGACTGACAATCTAACGGCTTTTTTCATTATGATGCGCAGAAACCATACTTCTCCATTTCCTCAAATACGCGCTTTAATTTCGGGTTGCCTTCCCCAACAATTTCTCCGTTAATGACCACTACAGGATAGAATAAATCTTCTTCAATCACACGCTTGGCAAAAGCTGCTTTCTTCGGATCGGCAGGCGGCTCGTTTATATCTACATACGTGATAGCAAACGGCTGATTCGGATATTTACGAGAAATAGCTGCCTCTAGCCAATCATAGGTGTCTTTTGAAGACGGCAGGTTAACGCAGCTTGCACAAACAATTTCAGCTCCATAAATACACACTTCTACCTCAGTTGATTGCATAGCACATCCCCCTTGAATCTTTACATATAAACTGTACGATTATTCACACTTTTACTTCATTATGAATACTATTTTACACAAAACTGATTCATTGCACATCTTTTTCTTTTAAGGTAACATTACGATGTATACTCCGATAGATTTTTCATGAAAGACCGTTTATAATAAGAGTAGAAGAAAGGAGTCGATAGTTATGTCAGAAATGCACGAGCAAGTTCAAGAAGTATTAGAAAAACTTCGTCCGTTTTTACTTCGCGACGGTGGAGACTGTGAGCTAGTAGACGTAGAGGATGGTATTGTAAAATTACGTCTTTTAGGCGCTTGCGGAAGCTGCCCAAGTTCAACAATTACGCTAAAAGCTGGTATCGAACGTGCCCTTTTAGAAGAAGTACCTGGTGTAGTTGAAGTAGAACAAGTATTCTAATCTCTTTGATTTTATTATAAAAGCAACCTCCCATTGTATTGGGGCTTGCGAATGAAAAATCCTCATTCAAATGAATGAGGATTTTTTTATTAACTCGTTGTGACTTCAGCTTCTACAAATACACCTTTGCGATCAATTTGTAAAACATCTATTTCGCAGTTCGGCAGTAAAGCATACATATGTTCAGCAATCGCTTTTCCTTTTCCTTTTGGCGCTAAACATAATACACTCGGACCGGCTCCGCTTAGTGACACACCGTATGCGCCGAGAGCTTTTGCTTCTTTTCGCACAAGAGAAAGCTCTGGCACGAGTCTCATACGATAAGGTTCGTGATATAAATCTTTCTCCATAAATTCGCCTACCAGAGGTAAATCTTTATTTAACAGAGCTGCTACTAGCATATTGCCGATCGCTCCTGCTTCTACTGCATGACGATAATTAATATCGGAAGGCAGCACATCACGAGCATCCGTTGTTTTTAACTCATATTCTGGAATAGCCATCACGATATCAACATCAAATTCAGGTATTTGAGCAATGTACGTTTCATCTTCATGATGGTAACCAACAACGATGCCGCCGTAAATAGACGGGCTGACGTTATCGGGATGTCCTTCCATTAAGCTGCTGATGCGAAGCTTTTCTCTTTTTGATAAACGCAAGTCACACAGTACATTGGCCAGCTCGATTCCAGCTACGATAGCCGATGCGCTGCTTCCAAGTCCCCTTGCTAATGGAATGTTGCTCCAAACATTGACCTTCGCACTTGGAAGATCAATGTTAAATTGACGAGCCACGTCTTGTGCCACTTCATACATTAAGTTATCTGTACCTGTAGGAATACTTTGCACTTCTTTCGTTTCAGGGATAAAAATCCATTCCTCATGACGCTCTACTGTTAATCTTAAGTAGCGAGACAAAGCCACTCCAATGGAATCAAATCCCGGCCCTAAGTTAGCAGAGCTAGCTGGGACCGTAATGACAAAACGCTCATTTTCTAGCATGAAGCAACGACACCTTGGATATAATCAAATACCTTTTCTTCATCATTTGGTAAAACCACTGGCTTTACATTATGAGCATCGATTGCTACGTTTGGATCTTTTAATCCGTTACCTGTTAGTACAGCTACAACCGTTGAACCTTTTGCAATTTTACCAGAAGCTACATCTTTAAACACACCAGCTATTGAAGCGCAAGAACCCGGCTCTGCAAATACACCTTCTTTGCGTGCAATTGTACGATATGCTTCTAAGATTTGTTCATCTGTTACTTCATCAATTTTTCCGTTTGATTCTTTTGCTGCGTTTACAGCATAATCCCAGCTTGCTGGATTTCCGATTCGAATAGCCGTTGCAATTGTTTCTGGATTTTCGATAACTTGATTACGCACGATCGCCGCTGCACCTTCTGCTTCAAACCCGTGCATGTGAGGAAGAGACGTTTGGTGACGCTCACTGTATTCTTTGAAGCCTTTCCAGTAAGCTGTAATATTTCCTGCATTCCCCACTGGGATAGCTAAAACATCAGGCGCTTTTCCAAGCTGTTCACAAATCTCGAAAGAAGCTGTTTTTTGCCCTTCAATACGGTATGGGTTTACAGAGTTCACAAGTGCAACCGGTGATGTTTCACTTAGCTTACGAACCATAGAAAGCGCTTGGTCAAAGTTTCCTTCAATTGCTACAATTTCTGCACCATACATAACTGCTTGAGCTAATTTTCCCATCGCAATTTTTCCATTTGGAATAACAACGATACAGCGCATGCCAGCGCGTGATGCATAAGCTGCTGCAGCTGCGGATGTGTTACCTGTAGATGCACAAATAACCGTATTGCTTCCTTCTTCTTTCGCTTTTGCTACAGCCATTACCATTCCGCGGTCTTTAAATGACCCCGTTGGATTTAACCCTTCTACTTTCACATGTAAATCAATGCCTAGCTCTTTTGATAAATGAGCAAGATGAATTAAAGGCGTATTTCCTTCATGTAGTGTAAGCATAGGTGTGTTCTCTGTTACAGGTAAAAACTCTTTATATTCAGCTAATAGACCTTTCCACATCATACTGTGCCAACTCCCTCTACGCGGTAACTGCTTTTTACATTTTCTACAATTGGTAAATCCCGAAGCTGCTGAAGGATTTCCTCATAATCTTTTTGAGATGTTTTGTGTGTAACAACAACAATCTCAGCTAATTCGCTTCCTTTCACAGGAAGTTGAATAATTTTTTCGAAACTCACGCCACGCTCTGAAAATAGTGTTGTTAATTTTGCAAATGCTCCAACTTGATCTTTAACATGAATACGTAAGAAATGCTTCGAGAACATTTCATCTTCTGCTTTTAACTGTTTTGGATACTGAGGTGTTACCGCACTTTTACCATTCACACCTAAACGCATGTTTTTCATAACGCCTACTAAATCTGACACGACAGCAGTGGCAGTTGGCAGGCTTCCTGCCCCCGGTCCATAAAACATCGTTTCTCCAACAGCTTCTCCGTATACATATACAGCATTGTACTCATCGCTTACTGAAGCAAGAGGATGTGTGTCTGCTAAAAGAGTTGGCTGAACACTAACTTCTACATTGTCGCCGTCACGATGTGCATATCCAATCAGTTTCATCGTATAGCCTAATTGTTTACTATATTGCAAGTCTTCTTCGGTTACTTCTGTAATACCTTGAACACGAACATCGTCCAAGTCAATTTTCATTGAAAATCCTAGTGTAGCCAAGATTGCCATTTTGCGAGCAGCGTCTAAACCACCTACGTCAGAAGTTGGATCCGCTTCAGCATATCCTAAATCCTGCGCTTCTTTTAACACTTCATCATAAGCGCTTCCTTCTTTTGTCATTTTCGTTAAAATGAAGTTTGTTGTACCATTTACAATTCCCATCATTTTGGTAATACGATCCGATGCTAATCCATCTGCTAATCCACGAAGAATTGGAATACCGCCTGCTACACTTGCTTCATAAAATAAATCACAGTTATTTTCAGAAGCTACTGTTAACAATTCTGAGCCGTAAACTGCCATTAAATCTTTGTTTGCCGTTACAACATGCTTTTTATTACGAAGGGCTGTTAAGATATAATCTCTTGTTTCTTCAACGCCACCCATTACTTCAATGACAACGTCAATCTCCGCGTTATGTAAAACGTCTTCAACATTCGTTGTTAATTTATCTTCACTGATTTCTACGTCACGTTTCTTATCAATATCTTTAACTACTACTTTTTTAACTTCTACAGGACACCCGACTTGATGACTTAATTTATCCTGATGATTTTCAATAATTTTGACTACTCCGCTTCCTACCGTTCCTAACCCTAATAATCCTACTGAAATACTTTTTGTCATATTCCTCACCTCTGTGTTCTTTCTACGTATACATTTGTTCTCTTATAGAGGACATTATAGACCTTATTTTTCTTTTTTACAAGGTTTACTTGCCATCTTTTCTCATAAACTCGCTAAAAAAATTTGTATATAAAGATAAATGTAAATTTTTAAAATATTTCATTTTATTATCATAACATGGCTCCCACTGTTTTTTAATAAAAAAAAGACAATTTCACCGAAATGAAATTGCCTTTTTCTGTTATGATTTTTTCGCAAACGCTTCTTTATTTACAATTGTAATAGGAGACTCGTTTGTAAGTACTGCTTTAATATTTTTAACACATAAAGAAATCATTTCCGTGCGCGTTTCGATACTCGCACTGCCGATATGAGGAAGAGCTACAACATTAGGCAATTGAAGAAGAGGGTGAGAAGCAGAAATAGGCTCTTGATCGAATACATCCAAGCCAGCTCCAGCAATTTCACCGGATTGAATCGCATGTAACAATGCTTGCTCATCAACCACTGCTCCTCTTGAAGCATTAATAAAAATCGCAGTTTTTTTCATCTGTTCAAATGCTGAAGCATTAAATAAATGTTTGGTTTCGTCCGTTAACGGTGTCAAACAAACAACAAAATCAGATCGTTCAAGCAGCTCATTTAACTCACAGTAAACTGCATCGAGTTTTTTTTCTGCTTGAAGGTTGCGGCTTCGATTGTGGTACAAGATTTCCATATCAAAACCTGTAGCACGTTTCGCAAGCGTCTCTCCAATTTTCCCCATTCCAACAATACCTAATGTTTTATGATGAACATCTCTGCCCGCTAACAAAAATGGACTCCAGCTTTTCCACTGATTTTCTTTCACATATTCAGCAGCTTCTACTAAACGTCTAGCTACACTCATTAATAAACCAAACGTTAAATCTGCTGTTGTATCAGATAAAACATCGGGCGTATTAGAAACGATAACTCCTCGTTCAGTTGCCGCTTCTACGTCAATATTATCGAATCCGACCGCCAAGTTAGCTACAAGCTTTAAATGAGGAGCTTGCGTAAGCAATTCACTGTCAATACGATCTGAAAGCATTGTTAATAGAGCATGTGCGCGCTTAGCTTTTTCACAAAGCAGCTCATGAGGGACTGCCTCATCTTCTTTATCCCACATTTCCACATTCGCTACTGCCTTTAAAGGTTCGATTAATTCATTCGGTATTTTTCTCGTAATAAATACAAACGGCTTGTCCATATGTACGCCACCTCTTTATCCTTTTTAAACTGCATGCACAAAAACAAAATAGAAAAACGGGTTTGGATTATCCAACACCTATTTTTCTATTTTATCATATTCTATAGTAATCGCTTTTTAATGAATCCATGTTAATTCAGGAATGTGATAACGAGACGTTGAAATACCCACCGACTGGTAAAAGCGCTTCAGAAAAGCTTCGTAGTGAGAAGAGTGAGCCAATACTCCTTCAAGCTTCTCATAATACTTTTGTTTTTGCCGCTCATCTTGTACACTGTAGTACCCTTCAATGACCTCAAAATAATGAACGGGAAAAAGAAGTCTAGCATATAACAGTCTCCATGAAAAAGAAGAAAGTGGATTTACCTTTTCGTATTCACTTAAAAACTGATGCATGTGCCTTTCATCGACAGCGTATGTTAATAAATATTGTTCCCTTATATATTCAGCTATATCTCTGCTAGGATGGTCGAAGACCCAGTCTGCTGGGAGCTTGTAAACGTAGTCTTCCCCCCATGTTTTTTGCCCGAACCGATGGTGACAAATCGTCGCAGCGTCAACTGAACGAGGCAAATCGTCAATTTCCGTGTCTACTAGGTATTGAATAGCATTTTCCGTTAATCCTAGGTAATAAGGAAAAGTTTCTAAAAAACGTTTTTCCATCTCTTGATTAGGTAAAGCACGTAATCTTCCATACCAAAATTGCTCCATCTGGTCGAGACGCTTCTCCCACATGGACTTCCATTGCCCTAGCCGGTTTGCTTTTTCCACTTCATAAGGAAACAGCCTCCCTTTTTGATGAAAAACAGCTAGCTCATGCCCAGGTGAAAAATTGGGGTTTTTCTCTTCCGCAAGACAGCGGCAAATGATAAATTTTTCAGTTTCAGTTTCTGTAATCATTTCACCATTCAAATTAGGCATAAATGTTGCCACATGGCGATCACCTTGGCCCATCAGAAATTGACTCATTTGATATAGTTCATTTAACTCGTCTTGCTCCATTTGCTTTACATTAATGATTGTATATAAAATATCTCGATACTGAAAACCTTCAAATTTACCAACGGGCATAAATTCATTTGGACGTAATCCGTAATGCTCATAAATGGTTTGTATCATTTTAATCCCTCTCTTCATTCATTCAAGAAATTATATGATGGAAAACAACATTACTTGTCATAATATTTACGGAGGAATGAATAGATTAGAAATACACCATTTATAGTTATTTACTCCGGGTTAGTAGTATGAAACAACTTTAGACTTAAAAATATATAGAAAACAGGTGATGATACTTGGAGAAAAAACATAAACAAAGTGAGTTAGAAAAAAAAGCAAGAGAATGGTTAATAGAACGCGGCGTGGCTCTTACAGACATTGCTGAACTGGTCTATTACTTGCAAAAAAAGTATCACCCAAACTTAACAATCGAAGACTGTTTATATAACGTTGAACGCGTCATTTCTAAACGAGAAGTTCAAAATGCTATTTTAACGGGTATTCAACTAGATGTCCTCACGGAAAAAAAAGTGATTGAGCCGCCTCTGTTAGATATTCTTGAAAAAGACGAAGGTTTATACGGTATCGACGAGATTTTAGCATTATCGATTGTAAATGTGTACGGATCAATCGGCTTTACCAATTACGGGTATATTGATAAACAAAAACCAGGTATTCTAGAACGATTAAACGATAAATCGACTGGAGAGTGCCACACTTTCTTAGATGATTTAGTAGGCGCAATTGCCGCCGCTGCTTCTAGCCGGTTAGCGCATCGGGCTGCCAGTCAAGAATAGGTTTTAAAAACAAAAAAAGCTGTCAATTGACAGCTTTTTAAATTCGCTCCATCCACTCTTTTAGTGAATCTACCGTATAAGTTGGCTTTTTCTCATATCCTTCTAGTAACTCTCTTGTAGTTACTCCTGTATGGACTAATAATGTATCTAATCCTGCATTCATCCCTGCTAAAATATCTGTATCATAGTAATCACCAATCATGATTGTTTCTTCTTTTGGCGTACCGATGACTTCAAGGGCTTGCTCCATAATAATACTTTCTGGTTTGCCAATAAATACTGGATTTGTTTGAGTAGAAACCGTAATAACGGACGTGATAGATCCATTACCAGGCAGTAAGCCTCTTTCAGTAGGAATCGCAATATCTCCGTTCGTTGAAACAAAAAAGGCACCGTTTCGAACGTTTAAACATGCTTTTGCTAATTTTTCATATGTAATTTCCTGATCCAAACCAACAACTACGAAATCCGTATCTTCCTCTTCAATGGTAAATCCTTTTTCAAGCAACGCATGTCGGATTCCTTCTCCACCAATTACATAAGCTGAAGCATTTGCTTTGCGTTCGTGTAAATAATTAGCTGTTGCCTGGCTCGTTGTAAAAACTTGCTCTTCTGTTGCAGGAATGCCAAATGCCTCTAGCTTTTCAGCTACTTTATCGGGCGTTTTTGTTGAGTTGTTTGTTACAAATAAATAAGGAATTCCTTTTTCCTTTAATTTAATAACAAAATCACGCGCCTCGGCAATTAGCTCTGTTCCTTTGTACATTGTTCCATCTAAATCAATCAAATATCCTTTATATTCCTTCATGTTGTGTGATCTCCTTTCAAGTCTCATACTTGAAATCATAGCTTATTTTTTATACAACTACAAATTGCTTGCCTTTAGTTACGAAAAGCAGACACAGGTCCTAACTCTGTCTCTAGATATGTCCTTACGCGCTCTGAAAATGCTGCCAGTACGTCTTTATGCTGCATCACTTTTTGATAAATATCCTGATGATTAACATCCACATATTCTTGAACAAGGCTTTTACGCAATTGAACGATCTCTTTTAATGGCGTTTCTTCCTCTTTTTTAACCACTTTCTCATCAACTAAAATGTCAATGATATCATCGTAACTGCCTGGGTCTCTCATAATAAACCCATCAATCATTGCATTTCCTACATCTAAAACGTTTTCAATTAAAAGGTGTACAATTCTCTCTAATGCCTTTTTCTCTATTTCTGTGTTCCAGCTCCCATGCTCAGCAAACAAACGAACGTGCTCATCAAAAAAAACAAGCGTAGCTTCTATTTTTTCACGATCTACAAAGTACATATTATTTCCTCCCTAGTTGTCAGCTCTCTATAAATCTTTTTTCATAAACAAACGGGGCTCCTGTTCTATTTTATCATGACCCATTATCCATTTGATAAATTCATTTTTGTTTTTGACCTTATTTGATATGATACAAATACAACCTATGAAAGGAGTATACCTATGAGCGAACGCTTTTATCTATATGACGATGTTGTATCTACAAAGACCCGGTTTGTCAGCTTTATGGGCGAAAATCAACGATTTGATTTAGCTATTATCCAAACCGACCGTTATTATGGCAAACAAGTTGTTCTTGATATTCAAGGAGGACGCTTTGCCATCATTGGACAAGATGACCTTGAAGAACCAAACTATCTTGAAGAAGTATTTAAATTAAACAGTGAAGACGGTCAGGAACTTCGCGAATTTTTATATGAAATCATCTAAAAAAAAAGGCAGCGTGAAGGACAATTAGTGTCTTCGGCTTGCCTTTTTTTACTTATGGACTTTTTTTAAGACAAAATACGCACAGCCAAAATTACAATACTCATGTAAATAGTCTTGAAGCGTACTAATCTTCGTATCATACGTTGCCTTTTGATTTCGGTCATCAAAAAAGCCTCGCAGTCGAAGCTGATTGTATCCCCAATCTCCCACAATATAGTCATAGCGGCTCAGCACGTCAATAAAGCGACCTCTAAACGCCTCTTCATTAAATGCCTCGCGCTCATCTTTTAATACTTCATAACAAATATTATTGATACAGACCATTGCTCACACCTCTTCTCTTAAAATTTACCATACCATAATTATGATGATGAAACCATCAATTAACATGAAATTTTTCACGTATAAGCAGCACTCTAATCCTGTAGGAGTTTTATCGGTATACCTACTGATCTTTTATGCTCCACATGAAGGTTCGCCGGTTTACCTGGCGTACGATATTTAACTACAGGAGGTGGAAATGGTGAAGAAATCTATTCTTGGAATCGCTTTGATAACAAGTGTTTTAACCATTGGCTGTCAAAATAAAAACACAGCTGAAAATGAAAATTTATCACCAAACAACCCAGATGCCATTAATGTAAACGAGCCTAATCATTATTATAATCCAAATAATAATAGCGGCACAAATTATGGATATGTCCGATACACTAAAAACACAAATGAACAAAATTCCAATATGAACCAAGTAGGAACATTTAATCGAGAGGAAGCAGCCGACAATATTAGTAAACTGAGCACCGCTATCCCAAATATTAAGCAAGCCGCTACGCTAGTGACGGATAAAGATGTGCTTGTTGCTTATAAAACAGATGCTAAAAATAGGAATAACGCAGCCGATCAGGTAAAACGTACAGCTATGTCTGTAGTCCCTCGTTATTATCATGTATACGTCTCAGATAATCCGAAACAGATGGACCAAATCGAAAATATCAGTGAAATGAATACACAAACGAATGAGGCTAGAAAACGAATCGATGCCGTTATTCAACAAATGCTAAAATCTCCCCAAGGGCGTAAAATGAACGGCGGAGAAGATGCAAATGGAAGAGAGAAAAACGAATTGAATGAACCGATGACAGACAAAGATATGGTGGAATAAACAAAAAAGGTGATGAGCATATCATCACCTTTTTTACCTTATTTGCTTTCTTGTGCTTTGTTTTTTGCCGCAGCGTTAACTTGCTCATCTGCATGGTAAGAAGAACGTACAAGAGGACCTGCTTCAACATGGCTGAATCCTTTTGACAATGCAATTTCTTTTAGCTCTTCAAATTCATTTGGATGGTAATATTTTTGAACTTTTATGTGCTTTTTAGTTGGCTGTAGATATTGGCCTAGCGTCATAATATCTACATTATTCGCACGCAAATCATCCATCGTTTCAATAATTTCTTCTTTTGTTTCTCCTAGACCAAGCATGATACTTGATTTCGTAGGGATATCTGGCTGCATTTCTTTTGCACGGCGAAGGAACTCAAGAGAACGCTCATATTTAGCACGAGCACGAACACGAGGCGTAAGGCTGCGTACTGTTTCAATATTATGATTTAAAATATCAGGACGTGCGTCCATTACAATACGTAAGTTCTCTTCCACACCACCCATATCAGAAGGCAATACTTCAATTGTTGTGAATGGATTTTTACGACGAATCGCACGAATTGTTTCAGCTAATACGCTTGCTCCTCCGTCTTTTAAATCATCGCGAGCTACTACTGTAATAACCGCATGTTTTAAGTTCATTAGCTGAACGGAATCCGCTACGCGTTCTGGCTCTTCTAAATCTAATTCTGTTGGTAAACCTGTCTTAACCGCGCAAAAACGACAGGCACGTGTACATACTTCTCCTAAAATCATAAAAGTTGCCGTACGACGAACAGCCCAACACTCATGAATATTCGGACATCTTGCTTCTTCACAAACTGTATGAAGGTTTTTCTCACGCATCATTTTCTTTAAGCCTGTGTAATTTTCGTTTGTGTTTAGCTTAATCTTCAGCCACTCGGGTTTGCGGACATGCTCTTCTTTTGTTGCCATATTATCAACTCCACCAATCTAGAAAATGTCTATAACCTATATGCTTAATTTTAACTACATATTAAAAACATAACTATATGTCACTTTATCATAAAAAAGTGAGATTCGACAAGTTGTCTGCTCTTTATTTTCCTCAGTTTTCTTCTATTTTCCACTCAAATGTGTGCGTTTTCATCCTCCGTATAATTTCCATTTATCTTCTGAATAAAATTCTTTAAAAAAGTTTTGACGCGATTTCCATTAATTAATATTTATGAAATCTTTTTTCTCGCTGCAAACTAGTGTTACACACTATTTTTAGAAAGGGGGAAACACGATGCGCAAAACGATTATCTTACTTTTTATGTTCATGTCTATATTCACAGGATGGCAACACGTAACAGCTGAATCATCAGCAGATCAAGAAAAAATACTTATTCAAAAAAGATTAGAGCTGTATAAACAAATGGAAGCCGCTACTACGATTCCCTGGTACTACTTTGCTGGGATTGACCAGTATGAACGAAATATTCGACGCTCTCATAAAGATATTCCAAGAGAAAAAGGTGGAATCGCCATTTATTATCCTCCAGAAAAATGGTCAGGTTCTTTAAATCCAAATTTGGAAGATACAAACCCACTTACTATTTCTCTCCTCGGGGGAATGGGTAAAGATGGGAACGGAGACAAAAAAGCAGACCAATTTAATGATGAAGATATGCTTTTTACAATGGCAGATTATATTCGGACGTTCGGGGTGTCCGAAGACTATATTAAAATTGCGCTTTGGAACTATTATCACCGGGCTAAAGCGGTTGATATTATTTTAGGGAATGCTAAAATTTTTCGCCATTACGGTCGCATTGATTTAAAAGGTTCTTCATTTCCTGTGCCTCTCCGTGCGAACTACAGTTACCGCAGTACATGGGGAGATGCGCGCGGCTGGGGTGGCAAACGAATTCATGAAGGAACAGACATTTTTGCAGATTATGGAGTTCCAGTAAAATCCCCTTGCTATGGCATTATTGAGCTTAAAGGATGGAATAAATATGGAGGCTGGCGAATCGGTATTCGTGACCTTCATAATAACTATCACTATTTAGCTCATTTAAGCGGATTTGCAAAAAATTTAAAAGTAGGACAAATTGTAGAACCAGGAACACTCATTGGCGGAGTAGGAAGTTCCGGTTATGGACCTCCTGGAACTTCTGGGAAATTCCCTCCTCACTTGCACTATGGAATGTATAAAGATAACGGCAAAAATGAGTGGTCGTTTGACCCATATCCTCAGTTAAGAACTTGGGAACGAAATGATCGTTTAGAACTAAAGAAAAAATAAAAAAACAGGAAGCTGATGCTTCCTGTTTTTTTATCCTGATGCTTTAAGTTAATATCATATTGTTAATTTTTCTTCGGAAGTTCAATTGCCGGAGAAGATGAATTTCCACCGTTAAAATAATCAGGAACATTTCCAGGGATAACAGTTCCTCCTACAGGAATTGTAGCCGTAACGGTTGTTTTTCTCGTTGCAAATGGGATAATGATTTGCATGTTTACTTTTACTTTGATAGATACTTCAAGAAACGCATTATTTATTCCATACTCCTCGATTTTTCGCACTACGTCTGTTTGAACGTCACCAATAGCATGAAATTTAACCGGAATCAGCGGACCTAGATTTCCAAGCAGCGCATTATTAGTTGCTTGCCCAAGAGGAACTTGGTAGACAATTCCTTGATTCCGCAGCTTTTCATTTTTTTCAATACGAATATCTGTTGGAAGTTCAAGTGCATCTAAATTCCCTTTCTCTGCCTCTTTTAAATTAGCTTGAACAAATGACGTAGTCTGAGCTCTAACCCGATTTACAAGTGCTGTGTCAATTTTGGCTACTTGACCGTTAGGTGTAGATTCCACTTTAATAACATCTACGTCCAGTTGATCAAGTACCTGTTTATTCACCGCTTTATTAATAACTAAAGTTGCAATCTCTTTTGTTTGTGCTTCAGCATATTTCATTAACGTCGGTTCAATCCCTCTATTAATTAGCCATAATCCTACCCCTGTGGAAAGCATAAAAAAAAGAAAGGTGAGCAACAGAACGTAGCGAAAAGGAAGCGGGCCTTTTCTTGTTAATTTCCGACGAAGTTTAACCAAAAAAAATCCCTCCTTACAAGCTATATGTATGCATGTATAAGGAGGTTCACGCTTCTTTTAAAAAGTTTTATCTTAAATTTTCCACTATATTAAAGCATTTTCAATAAAGCATCTTTGCCAATTGTGCCTTTAAAAATCCCTCTTTTTTCAGCTTCAAGCGTTACAGATTCAAGGGGCGCTTCAAGAAGCTGCTCAATTGTACGTACACCTACAGCTCTTCCAGCTATTATTTGACGATCAGCTAATTTATCATTTAATAGACCTACGTCTAGTGCTCCGCACATAATGTACCCTTTATCTGATGAAATTGTTAACAGAGTTGTTTTTGGCAGCAATACGGTAACTGCATTAAACGTATGACCTTCAATTACGATAGGCGCTAAGGTAATCATAGTAGCTCACTCCTTTCTTAATCAATTTATGATTTTGAAAGAAAAAAGTGAGGTTTTACATATACTTTTCTACCTATTTGACGTTTAGAGTAATCCTCATACATTTTATAGAACTCGGTGCTAAAATTCGTTAAAAAAATCTAGTTGCTTAGGAGCTAAATTCTCATATTCAATATTTAATAAATTCATGAGCTGTTTGGCATTATGTACAGCATCTCCGCCGGAGTTATTATTAAATAACAGGTAAATGTCCTTCGTTTGTTTTTGCAGCTTTTCAAGCCGTTCTTTCCACTCTAGGAGCTCTTTTTCATTGTAACGATACAAAAACCTTACCGCTCGCCAATTGCCTTCTGCGGGCTTGTTCCAACCATGTACGTTTCGTCCATGAAAACGTATGAGTGTTTTCTGTTTATCTGTAGCATGAATCACAATGGGAATAGATCCTTCTCCTGCCTGCGGTTCATCACAAATACCGTGAATCCACTTCTCTTGTTCCATAAACGTTAGCGTTTTATCGTAGAAAAACGGCTTAAACCAGGACTGATTTCGAAACTCAAGGGCTACTGGCAAATCGCCAAACTTCTCACGGCTATATCTCAAATAGGCTACATTTTCTTTTGTACAGTCAAACCAGGGCGGCATTTGAAATAAAATCATACCAAGTTTATTCGATGTTACGTACGGCTTCACTGATTCTAAAAACGCATGAAACATTTCTTCTTTGCTATCAAACGGATTTCCTTCTCTCATATGCCCTGTCATACCTTGATAGGCTTTTACCACAAAACGAAAAGATTCCGGTGTATCGTTCACCCATTTTTCTACATTTGATGTTGGTTGAATTGCATAAAAAGATGAATCGACTTCAACAATTGGAAAATGGCCTGCATATACGGCAAGCTTGTCTCTTGATGAAACCCCCGCTTCATATAATGAATCATGATCTCCCCAGCCTGTAACTCCAATATAAATCATGCCACTCCTCCTCTATGTTCTTAACTTCGCTTTTCTTTATTTTAATACAAACGATACAAAAAAACTCGTTTGCATAAACAGCAAACGAGTTTTGATCTATTATTAACCGATTGAACCTTCCATTTCAAATTTGATTAGACGGTTCATTTCTACTGCATATTCCATTGGAAGCTCTTTTGTAAATGGCTCAATAAAGCCCATTACAATCATTTCTGTTGCTTCTTCTTCAGAAATACCGCGGCTCATCAGATAGAATAATTGTTCTTCAGATACTTTCGATACCTTCGCTTCATGCTCAAGTGAGATGTTATCGTTTAAAATCTCATTGTACGGAATTGTATCAGAAGTTGATTGATTATCCATAATCAGCGTATCACACTCAATGTTCGCACGTGCACCTTCTGCTTTACGGCCGAAGTGTACGATACCGCGGTATGTTACTTTACCGCCTTGTTTTGAAATTGATTTTGATACGATCGTTGAAGATGTGTTCGGTGCTAAGTGAATCATTTTTGCACCAGCATCTTGGTGCTGTCCTTTACCAGCAAGGGCAATAGATAATGTCATACCACGTGCACCTTCACCTTTTAAGATAACAGCTGGATATTTCATTGTTAACTTAGAACCGATGTTTCCATCAATCCATTCCATTGTTGCGTTTGCTTCACAAACCGCGCGTTTTGTTACAAGGTTGTATACGTTGTTCGCCCAGTTTTGAATTGTTGTATAGCGGCAATACGCATCTTTTTTGATGATGATTTCTACAACGGCACTGTGAAGAGAGTTTGTTGTATAAACAGGTGCTGTACAGCCCTCTACATAGTGAACGTGTGAGCCTTCATCAGCAATAATTAACGTACGCTCAAACTGTCCCATATTTTCAGAGTTAATACGGAAATAAGCTTGTAATGGTGTATCTACTTTTATGCCTTTTGGTACGTAAATGAATGATCCACCAGACCAAACCGCCGAGTTAAGTGCAGAGAATTTGTTATCCGTCGGCGGGATAACTTTTCCAAAATGCTCACGGAAAATATCTTCGTTTTCTTTTAGCGCCGTATCCGTATCTTTAAATACGATACCTTGTGCTTCAAGATCTTCTTTCATATTGTGATAAACAACTTCAGATTCGTACTGAGCTGATACACCCGCAAGATACTTTTGCTCTGCTTCAGGAATACCTAGTTTATCAAACGTTTGTTTAATTTCTTCAGGAACTTCATCCCAAGAGCGTTCAGACTTCTCAGATGGTTTTACGTAGTACGTAATTTCATCAAAGTCTAAGCTTGCCATGTCTCCGCCCCACTGTGGCATTGGCATGTTGTAGAAGTGCTCTAGAGATTTCAAACGGAAGTCAAGCATCCATTGTGGTTCCTCTTTCATACGAGAAATTTCTTCTACGATTTCTTTCGTTAAACCGCGTTTTGAGCGGAAAATTGATACGTCTTTATCGGAAAATCCATATTTATAATCGCCGATTTCTGGCATTTTTTTAGCCATCTTTTATTACCCCCTACTTGATAGGATTGGGAATGAATGAAGGTCTTATTTTTGTTCGTTAAGACCTTTTTCCATCGCTTTCCACGCTAGTGTTGCACATTTAATACGCGCAGGAAATTTTGCTACACCTTGAAGTGCTTCAATATCTCCTAAATCTATACTATCATCATACTCTTTACCTTGCATCATGTCAGAGAAGATATGGGCCATTTTAAACGCTTTGTCTACTTCTTGACCTTTAATTGCTTGTGTCATCATTGAAGCTGATGACATTGAAATTGAACATCCTTCACCTTCGAACTTTGCATCCACCACTTTGCCGTCCTCTACTTTTAAAGAAAGTTCAATGCGGTCTCCACACGTCGGGTTATTCATATGAATGTTCACAGTATCTTCATTCAACGTTCCACGATTACGCGGATTTTTATAATGGTCCATAATTACTTGACGATAGAGAGTATCTAAATTATTAAAAGCCATTTGTAAAATACTCCTTCGTTTTTATTAATGATGATACCAATTTATCTACTTCTTCTTCCGTGTTATACAAATAGAAGCTTGCACGTGCAGTAGAAGATACGTTTAAATATTTCATCAGCGGCTGCGCACAGTGATGACCTGCACGAATCGCAATTCCATCAGCGTCTACTACTGTGGCAACGTCGTGCGGATGCACATCTTCAATATTGAACGTCACAACACCCGCTCGCTCTTTCGGTCCGTAAATCGTAATTCCATCTACTTGCGATAAGCGATCCAGTGCGTACTGCGCTAACTTGTGCTCATGTGCTTGAATATTATCTAAACCAACTTCTTCTAAGAAATCAATCGCTGCACCTAAACCAATTGCACCTGCAATGATTGGCGTACCTCCTTCAAATTTCCAAGGAAGCTCTTTCCACGTTGATTCGTATAGGTTTACGAAGTCAATCATTTCGCCGCCAAACTCGATTGGTTCCATTTTTTCAAGAAGCTCTTTCTTTCCATAAAGAGCGCCAATTCCAGTCGGTCCACCCATTTTATGTCCAGAGAAAGCAAAGAAATCACAGTCTAAATCTTGTACATCCACCTTCATGTGAGGCGTACTTTGCGCACCATCCACAACCATTACTGCACCGTTAGCATGTGCAATTTCCGCAATCTCTTTTACTGGGTTAATCGTTCCCAATACGTTAGATACTTGCATAATCGATACAATTTTGGTGTTGGACGTAATCGTGCTTTTTACCTCTTCTAGTGAAAGTGCATGATCTTCTGTTAATGAAATATATTTTAACGTTGCACCTGTTTCCTTGGCAACTTGCTGCCAAGGAATGATGTTACTGTGATGCTCCATATAAGTAATCACAATTTCATCACCAGGTTTGAGATTAGCACGGCCATAGCTTGCAGCTACTGTATTAAGAGCTGTCGTTGTACCGCGCGTAAAGATAATCTCTTCCGTTGATTTTGCATTAATAAACTTACGAACTTTTTCACGAGCGCCTTCGTATCCGTCTGTTGCTTTTGTACCAAGCGTGTGAACGCCTCGGTGTACGTTTGAGTTATATTCTTTATAATACTTCTCAATTGCTTCAATTACAGCAAGCGGCTTTTGTGAAGTTGCTGCACTGTCTAAATAAACGAGCGGGCTGCCATTTACCTCTTGGTCTAAAATAGGAAATTGTTTACGAATATCAGAGATATTCATTATCGAACTTTCCTTTCAATTAAATCTGTTAATTGCTTTTTAACCGTTTCGATTGGCAACTCGTTTACCACTGGTGCTAAGAACCCGTGAATAACTAGACGTTCTGCTTCTGTTTGCGGAATACCGCGGCTCATTAAGTAGTAAAGCTGAATTGGATCTACGCGTCCAACAGATGCAGCGTGTCCTGCTGTTACATCATCTTCATCAATTAGAAGAATTGGGTTTGCGTCTCCACGTGCTTTTTCACTTAACATTAACACACGAGATTCTTGCTCAGCGTTTGATTTAGATGCACCGTGTTCAATTTTACCGATACCGTTAAAGATTGAAGACGCGCTTTCTTTCATAACGCCGTGTTTTAAAATGTAGCCTTCAGAATGTTTTCCGAAGTGTACGATACTTGTTGTTAAGTTTTGAGACTGCTCTCCACGTCCAACTGTTACCGTTTTTGTATCTCCATATGAACCGTCGCCCATTAGATACGTTGTATTTTCTGAAACTGTATTTCCTTCACTCATTAAGCCTAAAGCCCACTCAATGCGACCATCTTTGCCCGCTACGCCGCGGCGGTTCACATAAGTAGTTGTACCTTTAGCTAAGTAGTCAACAGCTCCAAACGTTACTTTTGCATTGCTGTTAGCGAATACTTCCGTCACGATATTGACAACACCGTTTGACTCTTCAGCAGTAGCAATGTAGTTTTCTACATATGTTACTGAGCTGTTGTCTTCAGCTACAACAATCACATGGTTGAATAAAGCTGCTTCTTCATCTTCACGGACAAATACAGCTTGAAGAGGCTCTTGTACTTCTACATTTTTAGGAACGTATACAAATACACCGCCGTTTAATAACGCTGCGTTTAATGCAGTTAAACGGTGCTCATCTACTTTAACTCCGTCTTTCATGAAGTACTTCTCAACAAGGTCGCTATGCTCTTTAGCAGCTGTTTGAATATCTGTGAAGATAACGCCTTGAGACTTTAGCTCTTCTGTTAATGTTGAATATGCAGCTGTTTGGTCACGCTGAACATATAGATTTTTAACAGCTTCTGTATCAATCAATGCTTTAACCACTTCTGGAAGCTCGTCTACAGATGAGATTGTGCTTGCCTGTGAAGTGTGCTTGTCAAATGCAGTAAAGTTCCATTTCGAAATGTTTGTTTTATCTGGCTTTGGAAGTGCAAGATCTTCTGCTTTCGCAAGAGCTTGTAAGCGAAGATCTAGCAGCCAACTTGGTTCATTAGCTTCTTTTGAAAAGCTGCTGATGTACTCTTGATCAAATGGTAATTTCGTATCAATAGTCATAGAGATCCTCCTAACTCTTAAGCTTCTTGCTCTACAGTTTCGTCTTCAATACCTAATTCTTGTTTGATCCAGTCATAACCTTCTGCCTCTAGACGCTGTGCCAATTCTGGTCCGCCTGATTTTACAACGCGACCTTGCATCATAACGTGAACTTTATCTGGTGTAATGTAGTTTAATAAACGTTGGTAGTGAGTAATCATTAAGCAACCAAACTCGCTGCCGCGCAGTTCATTAATACCTTTTGATACAACTTTTAACGCATCGATATCTAAACCAGAATCGATTTCATCTAAAATTGCAATTCCTGGTTGAAGCATCATTAATTGAAGAATTTCATTACGCTTCTTCTCACCGCCAGAGAAACCTTCGTTTAGGTAACGCTGAGCCATGTCTTGATCCATTTCTAAGAAATCCATGTTTTTGTCTAATTGACGGATGAATTTCATTAGTGAAATTTCTTCGCCTTCTTCACGACGAGCATTAATTGCTGAACGTAAGAAGTCAGCATTTGTTACCCCGCTGATTTCACTTGGATATTGCATAGCTAAGAATAGACCTGCACGAGCGCGCTCATCTACTTCCATCTCAAGTACATCTTCGCCGTCTAGCGTGATGCTTCCTTGTGTAACCTCGTATTTAGGATGTCCCATGATTGCTGAAGATAATGTTGATTTACCAGTACCGTTTGGTCCCATGATTGCATGGATTTCGCCGCCCTTAACTTCTAAATTAACACCTTTTAAAATTTCTTTACCTTCAATTGCAACATGAAGATCTTTAATTGTTAAAGTTGACCCTGCCATATTAAAACCTCCAGTTATAGACGTATATAGTAAAAAACGATATACCTATATCTTTTTAATTATTCTCATTTTATTCTCATTACAATCTTATAACAAATGAAAACTTATAGCAACCTTTTGACCCAAAAGGTTTTAAACCATTATGTACGTTTTTTCAGACTAAATTCAATCATAAAAAAGTTGCCTTAAAAGACTCTGCGGAGCCTTCTAAGACAAGCTTTTTTTACGTGTTATATTTACTTAGTGCGTGTGGCTAGTCAGTTCTGAAATACACTCTTGGACAAGCGTAACGGACTGACTCATCGCTGCGCCTCCGCCAAATGCTGCTGACACTCCGCATGCTTCTAAAATTTCTTGCTCAGTTGCACCTTGATCAATGCAGCCTTTTGTATGATAAATCATACAGTACTCGTCTTGAGCTACTACGCTGATTCCTAACGCGATCAACTGCTTTTCTTTTTTAGAAAGAGAACCTTCTCCAAAACATGCTTCAGTAAACGCATTAAACGTTTTTGTTACTTCCGGCAATTTTTCGCTAAATTTCCCAACACCCATTTTATAATCATGAAGTGCTTGCTCAGTTGAATGACGTGCTTCTTGCTGCATAACGTCAGCTCCCATCATCAGTAAAGTTTTCACGGTTAGTATGCGTGAGAAAAATAAGAGTTATTCGTTTTCCCACATACAAAAAAAGCACTTGCCCAGACTGGGCAAGCGCTTTTCTTCTATTATTTATTTACCGGCAGTACTCCGCCTTTGTATTTTTCTTTAATGTAGTCTTGAATTTCTTTAGAGTGAAGAACTTTCACTAAAGCTTTCACTGTATCTTTATTTTCGTCGCCTTTGTGAACCGTAATGATGTTTGCATAAGGGTTATTTTCTTTGCTTTCCACTGCGATTGGATCTTTTACTGGATCTAAACCAGCATCGATAGCATAGTTAGCATTGATAACAACAGCGTCACCTTCATTATTTTTGTACATCTGAGGTAGCAATCCGCCTTCAACATCGGCTTTAAATTTTAAATTCTTCGGGTTTTCTACGATATCTTTAATTTGTGCATCTGTTTTCTTTACGCCTGGTTTTAATTTGATTACGCCAGCTTTTTCAAAAATCGATAAAATACGTCCTTGCTCTGCTACTGCATCACGCATAATAACTGTGCCATTTTTCGGAAGATCTTTTAAGCTTTTGTATTTTTTAGAGTAGATACCGATTGGTTCAATGTGAATGGCACCGGCACTTACAAAATCATACCCTTTTTCACCCTTGTGATCTTTTAGCACTGAATTCATATAAGGAACGTGCTGGAAGTAGTTTGCATCAATTTCATTGTTTGCAAGAGCTGTGTTCGGTAAGATGTAATCTTGGAATTTTTTAATTTCCAAGTCGATTCCCTGTTTTTCTAAAATCGGTTTTGCTTGTTCTAAAATTTCAGCATGAGGCGTATTAGAGGCACCCACAACAATTTTCTTTTCATCTTTTGATCCATTGTTAGATCCACACGCAGCTAATCCTACTACTAGCGCAGATGTTAATGCTATAGCCGAAAGCCATTTTTTCATAATAAATAATCCTCCCTTTATCTTTTATCAATTTTTGCAGTAATCGCATCTCCAATAAGTTGGATAATAAATACAATAATCAAAATTAAGATCGTAGCAGCTAGCGTTACATCATTATGACTGCGCTGGAATCCTTCTAAATATGCAAGATTACCAAGACCTCCAGCTCCAATCACACCCGCCATTGCCGTATAGCCGACTAACGCAATCGTCGTCACCGTCAAACCAGAAATTAACGCTGGCAGCGATTCAGGTAACAGCACTTTAAAGATAATAGTGCTTGTTGTTGCTCCCATTGATTTAGCAGCTTCAATAACACCTTTATCAATTTCGCGCAGACCAATTTCTACAAGACGCGCATAAAATGGTGCTGCTCCAACAATTAAAGCAGGTAACGCTGCATTAGCGCCTAAAATACTCCCTACCAATGCTTTGGTAAATGGAATCAGTAAAACAATTAAAATAATGAATGGAATGGAACGAAAGATATTTACAACTGCTGACACAATGGCATATAAAGGTTTGTTTTGCCAAAGCTGTCCTTTGGACGTTAAAAATAAAAGCAAGCCCAATAAAATACCTAGAACAAACGTGGCTATAACTGAAATAGCCGTCATATATAGTGTTTCATTTGTCGCTTGAATAAAATCATCTAAAATAACGTTTGGAAATAGTTTCTCAAGCATTTGTCATTACCTCCACTTCTACCTGCTGCTCATGAATGTATGCAATGACTTTTTCAACTTCTGTTAATTCTCCGTCTAAATGAACGAACAACGTTCCGTATGAACCTGTTTGTGTATGCGAAATCTTTCCTTGCAAAATATTAATCGTTACATCAAACTGTTTTAAAATCGTTGTAATGAGCGGTTGCTCTGCTTTTCCGCCAACAAACGTCAGCTGAATAATTTGCCCGCTTGGATACAGCTCTTTTACTTGTTCAATTGTTTCAAACGTTTCTTCTGGTTCAGAAATTTGTTGAACGAATCGCTTTGTAATCGGCTGCTTAGGTTTTCTGAATACTTCTAACACCTGTCCTTCTTCTACCACTGCCCCATTTTCCATAACGGCTACTCGATGACAAATTTTACGAATAACGTGCATTTCATGAGTAATGAGTACAATGGTTAACCCTAGCTTCTCATTAATATCTACTAACAGATCTAAAATGGAATCTGTCGTTTGAGGATCAAGCGCTGATGTTGCTTCATCACACAGCAATACTTTTGGGTTATTGGCTAGCGCTCGAGCAATACCAACACGCTGCTTCTGTCCACCGCTAAGCTGGGATGGATAAGCATTTTCACGCCCTTCAAGCCCGACTAGCTTGATAAGCTCGTCTACTCGTTTCATTCTTTTTTCTTTTGAGATCCCTGCTATTTCTAACGGAAAGGCAATATTTTCTCGCACCGTACGCGACCACAAGATATTAAAGTGCTGAAATACCATACTAATTTCTTGTCTAGCTTTTCTGAGTTTTCCGCCTTTAATTTTTCCAATATCATTACCTGCTACTTCGACCGTTCCTGTCGTTGGTGTTTCTAACCCGTTTAGCAAGCGAATTAAAGAACTTTTCCCCGCTCCGCTGTAACCAATGATTCCGTAAATTTCGCCTTGGTTAACGGTTAGATTCACATTATCAACAGCTGTTACTTGACCGCTTTTAGCCTGATAAATTTTTGTAACGCCTGTTAATGTAATCATATTTCTTCACCTTCTTTAGTAAAAACTTAATTATGTTAGGTTGCCCTATAGGATAAAAAAGCCGTAAAACAATTTTCCCCATTAAAAAAGCCTCTCTGCGCATGACAGAAAGGCTCGATATTTAATCCTTTCTCTCATCTTTCAAAGCGCATAGCTTTGCAGGAATTGGCACCATTTCAGTTAGTCTGACGGTTGCCGGGTTTCACAGGGCTCAGTCCCTCCACCTCTCTTGATAAGAGTTCGCAACAATTATTTTGTTTTTAGGAAATATTCATTCATTTATGAACATTCATGAGTGTGATTTTAGCATGTGTCAGATAGGCTGTCAACAGATTTTGTTCTTGGGATAATATCCCAAGATTTCAACAGCCCCAACGGTTTGCTCTCGTTCCATTTCTTCATTTTAAACAAACGTTTGATTATCGAAGCTCTTCAAGTACGTGCTCGATGGAATGAAAGGCATAGAGTTTTTTTACCATTTCGCCATTTTTCACTTCAATCAAACAAGGTACACTTTCAATTGAAAATGCTTCTGCTTTTGAAGGCATATAATTTAAATTGCTCATTCCGATGGTCACACCGGGCAGCATCGCTTCTGCTACGGTTAACATTTTTTTTGCCAGCTGACATGTCCCGCAAAAAGGGGTATGGAAAAAGATAAACGCTCTTTGTCCTTCTTTTAACTGATCGTCAAGCTGTTTTTCACTCCATTCTTGCATGTTGCTCATTCCTTTTATGTTAAAAATTCTGCATTAACATCGATATTGGCACTCAGTAATACTGTTGCTATGTGATGTCTAGGGGCGGCAGCAACCTCTCGGTACATTTTATCAATATATAGATGCTCTGCTTCCGGAAGCTCTCGTTTAAATTGTTTTCTCAGCTTATTCCCTGAATCATCAGAGTCAACGAGTATGTATACCTCTTTGTTAAACGTACAGTCAATAATTTCATCCAGCTTTGATAAACTAATCGTACCGTTTGTACAGATAATTTCAATTGGTTCTCGAATGATATCTTGAATACGCTTTTTATCTGATTTTCCTTCGACAATAATTACTTTTTCAATTTCAATTAGCCCCATTTTCATCACCCATAATCGTCAGTTGTATAGTAACATCATTTCTTTATGCTATACAATATTCGTTAATGTATCACAGTTCACCTGTTTTTTAAAAGAAATTTGCAAGAAAGAACTCTTTTAAAAGGCAGTTTAGGCCATATTGTTTCCATAAAACAAGAAAAACAGCGGCAGTTGCCACTGTTTAGCACCATCCTGCTTCTTCGTCGCAGTCTGTATATTTTTGCGTTTCACCTTGTTTTTGTACGTCCGCGTATTGATAGAACTTATTATTTTCTTGCGAATATCCTTCTTCAAAACGGTATTCATTGCCGCTTGTTCCGTAACTAACTTCACCAATTGGCTGCTTATCAACATATAATTTCATACCGCCGTCATGAAATTTAGCTGTAACGCGATCTGTAACGTCCATTTTTTGTTTTTCAAACATAAAAAGACACTCCTTTAGCTTGTTTACTAATAGAGTGTCCAGTCAAAAACTTTTCATAAAGACAATTTATGGAGGAATATTATCCTTCGTTTGTCATTTCTTCGTATTGCTCTGCTGTCATTAGCTTGTCTACTTGAGAAGCATCGGATGGTTTGATTGTAATCATCCATGCTTCTTCGTATGGAGATTCATTAACAAGCTCAGGGCTATCGCTTAAGTTGTCGTTTACTGCTACAACTTCACCGCTAATTGGTGCATAAAGCTCAGAAACTGTTTTTACTGATTCAACGCTGCCAAACGGCTCGTCAGCTTCTACTGTTGCTCCTACTTCTGGCAGTTCAACGAATACGATGTCTCCAAGCTCAGCTTGAGCGAAATGTGTAATACCTACGCGGACAACGTCTCCTTCTGTTTTTACCCATTCATGCTCTTCAGAATAACGCAAATCTTTTGGTGTACTCATCTTAATCCCTCCAAAATATGTATCTTAATTTGTTTATATAAAAAGCGCCTTCAACGTGGAGAACACTTTCTACAACCTAAAATAACTTCCTATTAACAGTGTAACGTAAAAGGTAAAAATTTTCTATTTGAAAACTTACTTCCACACGTCCTCAAACTGCTCTTCTTTGAAACCAAGCGTTACTTTTTGTCCATCTGTTAGCAGCGGACGCTTAATTAACATGCCATCTGACGCAAGAATCGACAGAAGTTCATCTTCACTCGCACTGCTTACTTTATCTTTAAGCTCTAGTTCCCGATATTTTTTACCGCTTGTATTAAAGAATTTTTTTAATTCCAAGCCGCTGTTCTGATAATAAGATTGCAGCTGCTCTTTTGTTGGCGGGTTTTCTACAATATGAATTTCTTCATACGCTACTCCGTTATCATCCAGCCACTTCTTTGCTTTTCGGCACGTACCACACTTTGGATATGAATAAAAAAATAATGACATTTCGTCAACCACCCTTTATTTTAAGCTTTTTTCGTATTTTAACACATCCTTTATCATTTACCTAGATAGAGGCTTCTTAAACAAAAAGGAGCTCGTAAAACGAGCTCCTTTTTCCTTAAACTGTGAACTTCTCTACTTCTAGAAGTGTTTTTGCAATCTCGCGCTTTACACTAATTACATTAATTGGTGTATAGCGAGTTAATTTGCGAAGAGACGAAAGCATGACTCTAAGCGTATCACCTTGTTCAACGCCAATTAACGTTTCTTTTGCATCTGCTTCGATTCGATTAAATGCTTCTTGGCAGAATACTTGCGTGTATTTTACTTTTAAGCTGTTTTGATCTGCTCCTGTTTTGGAAATGGCTTTTTCAGTACGTAAAACAGTGGATTCCATTGCATATACGTTACTAATCATATCGGAAATATTAACGAGAATTTCTTGTTCTTTCTCTAATTCTTTGCCATACTTTTGTGCAGCTAATCCCAAAAGCAAGAGCGCAATTTTCTTCCCGTTTTGCACAAGCATTTTTTCTTGATCTAACGGCTCATTTCCTACTTCCTGCGGCATAAGCATCATCAATTCTTCTTGAAGCGTTTGTGCTTTTTGAAGCAGTGGAAGCTCTCCTTTTAGCGCTTTGCGTAAATATGTGCCTGGTACTAAAAGACGGTTAATCTCATTTGTTCCTTCAAAAATACGATTAATGCGAGAATCGCGATACAGACGCTCAATTTCATACTCACTCATAAAACCGTAGCCTCCGTGAAGCTGCACGCCTTCATCTACAATGTAGTCAAGAGCTTCCGTGGCAAACACTTTATTTAGTGAACATTCGATAGCATATTCAGCAATGGAAGCAGCAATTTGCTTTCCGTCTTTTTGCTGTTCTTCTGAAAGCTGGCCCATATGGTCTTCAAAAAGTCCTACCGTACGATAGACAGAGCTTTCAGTTGCATACAATTTAGAAGCCATTGTTGCTAATTTTTCTTGAGTTAATGAAAATTTAGCGATTGGCGTTTTAAACTGCTGACGCTGGTTAACATATTGAGACGTAATTTCTAACGCACGTTTCCCTGCTCCAACTGCTCCAACTCCAAGTTTGTAGCGCCCAATATTTAAAATGTTAAAGGCAATCACATGGCCTTTTCCAACTTCACCTAGCACGTTCTCTTTTGGAACAAGCGCATCTTCAAGAATCAACGTTCTGGTTGATGAGCTCTTGATTCCCATTTTCTTCTCTTCCGGTCCAACCGAAACACCTGGAAATTCGCGTTCAACGATAAAAGCAGAAAATTTATCGCCATCAATTTTTGCGTACACGACGAATACATCAGCAAATCCGGCATTCGTAATCCACTGCTTTTCTCCATTTAACACATAGTGTGTGCCTTCTGCGTTAAGGCGAGCTGTTGTGCGAGCACCGAGGGCATCGGAACCAGAACCAGGTTCTGTTAACGCATATGCTGCTATTTTTTCCCCGACTGCTAAAGCAGGTAAATATGCTTGTTTTTGCTCTTCTGTTCCAAATAAGACGATTGGCAATGACCCAATCCCTACGTGAGCACCGTGCGTGATGGAAAATCCGCCTGCTCGAGACATTTTTTCAGCAATTAAAGCCGAGGTAATCTTATCTAAACCGAGTCCACCGTATTCTTCCGGTACATCTGCACCAAGTAACCCTAATTCACCAGCTTGTTTTAATAACTTTACAGAACGGTCAAACTCATGCTTTTCTAAATATTCCACTTGCGGAAGGACTTCATTTTCTACAAACTCATCTGTCGTCTTGGCAATCATCTTTTGTTCAGATGTATAATCCTCCGGTGTGTAGACGCGGCTTGCATCGCCTTCCTCAATTAAAAAGCTTCCACCTTTGATCATTTGTTTTGTTTTATTTGACATGTTCATATCCCCCTTTGAAATGATTATGCTAACAATTCAAATACACCAGCAGCTCCCATTCCTCCACCAATACACATCGTGACAATTCCAAACTGCTCATTTCGACGCTGCATTTCGTGCATTAAGCTAAGAGTCAGCTTAGCTCCGGTACAGCCTAATGGATGACCTAAAGCAATAGCGCCTCCGTTTACATTTACTTTATCTTCATTAATATTTAATTCACGAATAACGCCAAGTGCTTGAGAAGCAAATGCTTCATTTAATTCAAATAATCCAATATCAGAAAGCTCCAGGCCTGCTAGTTTAAGAGCTTTAGGGATGGCAGCTACCGGTCCAATCCCCATTACTTCAGGCGGAACTCCCCCAACTGCAAATGAGCGAAACTTAAGCAAAGGCTTCAAGCCTTCTGCTTCAGCTTGTTCTTTATCCATTAGAAAAACGGATGCAGCTCCGTCACTTGTCTGCGAAGAGTTTCCAGCTGTTACGGATCCTTTAATCGAAAAAGCTGGACGAAGTTTCCCTAATACGTCCGCAGTTGTCCCAGGACGAACTCCTTCATCTTGAGAGAACATCAGCTTTTGTTCACGCAGCTTATTGTTTTCATCAATTTTCCGAAGCGTCACTTCCACCGGAACAATTTCGTCGTTAAACTTCCCTTCTTGAAGTGCTTTTGCTGCTTTTTGATGGCTGCGTACAGCAAACGCATCCTGGTCTTCACGTGAAATGCCGTATTTCATCGCTACTTGTTCTGCTGTATGTCCCATGCCCATATAATATTCCGGCGCATTTTCAACCAGCTGAACATTCGGACGGGCTACGTTTCCAAACATCGGAACAAAACTCATTGATTCTGCTCCTCCAGCTAACACTGCTTTGGCTTGCCCTAGCATAATTCGTTCTGCACCGTAGGCAATACTTTGCAAACCTGATGAGCAATAACGATTAATCGTTATTGCTGGCACCGTATAAGGCAAACCCGCAAGAGCGCCAATATTTCGAGCCATATTCAAACCTTGTTCTGCTTCAGGCATCGCACAACCAATAATTAAATCATCAATTGGTCCTTCGTATCCGCCTGCTCGGCGAAGAGTTTCTTTAACCGCGATGGCTCCCAAATCATCAGGTCTAACACTTGCCAGTGAACCTTTTTTTGCTTTTCCGACCGGTGTCCTAGCACCTGCTACAATAACTGCTTCTCTCATTTTTTCTCCCCCTTAATTACGCAGTGGTTTTCCTTTAACTAACATGTGCTGCATACGTTCTTGAGACTTCGCTTCTCCAACAAGGCTTAAAAATGCTTCTCTCTCTAAGTCCAGCAAATACTCTTCATCAACTTCCGAACCAAACGCTACACGTCCTCCGGCTAACACAAATGCTAACTTACTAGCAATTTTATAATCATGTTCTGATATATATCCTGAATATTTCATGGATTGAGCTCCTAGCAGCAACGTTGCATATCCTGTTTCTCCAACCACAGGAATTTTAGTTCTTACAGGTGGTTTATAGCCTGTGTCATGTAAAGCAAGGACTGAGTTCTTCGCATCATTCAGCAAATGATCTCCGTTTACGCTGATAGCATCATGGCGGTTTAAAAAGTTTAGCTGTCTAGCTTCTGCAGCAGAAGCAGATACTTTTGCAGTAGCAATTGTTTCAAATGTTTTATTGGCAATTTGCTGAAGATCAAGCGTTACACCGTTCGGTAAACCATTTAGCTGTTTGATATAAAGCTCCTTATTACCTCCTCCACCAGGAATGAGTCCAACTCCTACTTCTACAAGGCCCATGTAAGTTTCAGCAGAAGCTTGGATTTTAGCTGACGGTAAGCAAATTTCTGCTCCTCCTCCGAGAGTCATCGCAAATGGAGCTGCAACAACCGGCTTTTCATTGTATTTCACCTTCATCATTGCCTGTTGAAATTGTTTAATGACAAATTCAATTTCAAAATAATTGTCATCTTGTGCTTCCATTAAAATCATAGCTAAGTTAGCGCCAACGCAGAAATTTTTCCCTTGATTTCCTATGACCAGTCCTTTATAGTTCTTATTCACTTCTTCAAGAGACTGATTTAATAAGCTAATAATATCTAGCCCGATTGCATTGTTAGGAGAAGTGAACTGCAGGCACGCCACATCATCTCCTAAATCAATTAAACTCGCTCCGCTGTTTTTTAAAATGACATTATTTTGAGAACGTAAAGATGACAGGTGAATCACCTTTTTATTTTCTTTTACCGCTTTATACTCTTCATCTTCATAGTAAAGCGTTTGACCTTCCATCTCTTTATAGAAGCTTGTAAATCCATTTTCCTGCATTTGTTTTACCCACTGCGGAATTGCTAAACCGGACTGCTCCATCTTCTCAATTGACTTTTCTAAACCAATTGCATCCCACGTCTCAAAAGGACCCATTTTCCAGCCAAATCCCCACTTCATAGCTTGATCAATGGCCACGATATCGTCGGCGATTTCATTTTTTAACTGTGCTGCATATACAAGAACGGGACTGATCACATTCCAAAGAAGATGTCCGGCACGATCATCAGAATATATAAGCGCTTTCATTTTATTTTGCAGCCCTTTTGCCTGCTTGCTTAATTCGGTAGAAGCTGTTTTTAACTTTTTTCTCTCAACGTATTGAAGTGTACTAGGATCAAGTTCTAAAATTTCCTTGCCTTTCTTTAAAAAGAAGCCTTGCCCCGACTTGCTTCCCAGCCAGCCATTTTCCTGCATTTGTCTCATAAATAAAGGCACATCAAACACTTCTTTTTCTTTGCCTTCTACTTTGTCAAATACATTGTTGGCCACATGAATAAATGTGTCTAGTCCCACTACGTCTAACGTTCGAAACGTTGCGCTTTTTGGTCTTCCAATTAAAGGGCCCGTCACAGAGTCAACTTCTCCCACGCTGTAATTACCTTTTAACATTTCTTGAACGGTCACAAGTAAACCGTACGTACCGATACGGTTGGCGATAAAGTTAGGCGTATCTTTTGCAATAACTACTCCTTTACCTAATACATCTTCACCAAACGTTTTCATATATTCAACAATTTCTGATTTTGTGTCATGAGTTGGAATGATTTCTAATAACTTTAAATAACGCGGTGGATTAAAAAAGTGCGTTCCTAAAAAATGCGCTTTAAAATCTTCTGAGCGTCCTTTAGCCATTTCGTGGATCGATATTCCCGAAGTATTTGAACTTACGATACTTCCTTTTTTTCGTACACTATCAATTTTTTCAAACAACTGCTGTTTAATCTCAAGACGTTCGACTACTACTTCAATAATCCAATCACAGTCGCTTAACTGCTGTAAATGATCTTCAAGATTTCCTGGCGTAATTAACGATAGTGACAACTTAGACGTTAAAGGCGCCGGTTTTTGCTTCGTTAATTTAGCTAGAGCAGTTGTACTCAACCGATTTCTCACTTGCCTATCTTCAAGCGTTAACTGTTTTTTTTCCTCGTCTGCTGTTAATGAAGTTGGAGCCACGTCTAGCAAAAGCGTTGGAATTCCTACATTCGCTAAATGAGCTGCAATTCCAGAGCCCATAACTCCTGAACCTAAAACGGCGGCTTTTTTTATCTTCATAATTATCCCCACATCCCCTTTAATATATTGAATGAATGGTCATTCATTTTATGCGTAAAAAAAGAGAGTCACTGTTAATCTCTATTTTTACTATAAAACATTTTTTAAATTTTCGCAATATATTAACAATATTATCTCTAACTATTTTTAATGTGTTTGGTTATCTTAATACACAGGAGGTGATTTTGTGAGCAAATTAAAGAAAGATCCATCGTCAGCAGGCGTAAGCGCAGCAAGCGTTAAAGGAAATGCTGGACCGGTCAATGAACCGCACGGCCGCGGCAAAAAGACATCTCAAAACCAACAGTATACCAAGCATAATACCCAAGGACATTAACCTCAAAATCGAACATGAGTAATCGAATCATGTTCGATTTTTGATTATTTCTTACTTTGTCATCACGACCATTTCATTATTATTTTTTTACGATTCCTTTTAAGACAAATGCGACGTTTGCAGGTCTTTCTGCAAGGCGCCTCATAAAATACCCATACCAGTCCGTTCCGTAAGGAACATACACTCTCATTTTATATTGTTCTGCTACGAGCTGAACTTGCCTTTCTGATCGAATGCCGTATAGCATCTGAAATTCAAACTGATTCATTGAAATTCCATGCTTTTTAACAAACTCTTTTGTATACTGAATGATTCGTTCATCGTGAGTAGCAACTGCTGTATAGTGACCGTTTAATAAGTGAAGTCCAATGATGTTTTGAAAGTTTTCGTCCACGTCTTCTTTATCAGGAAACGCCACGTCTGCTGCTTCTTTGTACGCCCCTTTCACTAACCTTAATTTAGGAGCATAAGCATCTAATTCACGGATGTCACTTTCTGTTCGATATAAGTATGCTTGAAGCACCGTCCCTACGTGTTCATACTCATTTTTTAATTGTTTAAATAGCTTAATCGTCTTGCTGCATCGCTTATAGTCCTCCATATCAATCGTCACAAATACGCTATATTTTTCCGCTTCTTCAAGAATACGCCGCATATGATGAAGCGCCAAATCTTCTGAAATATCCAATCCCATAGACGTTAATTTTAAAGAAATTTCTGAATCTAATCTTTCTTTGTGTATAAGGCGAATGGCCTTTATGCATTGAGCTGCAGCATGATCCACTTCAGCTTCACTTTCCACAAACTCGCCAAGATAATCAATCGTTACTTTTAATCCCTGTTCATTTAGCTTTTTTATCACACTAACAGCTTCATCGATGGTTTCCCCTGCAACAAACCTTGCTGCTCCAAAACGTAAGCCATAGCGCTTAGCCAGCTTTGTTAACTTTTTGCTTTTTGATAACAATAAAAAAAAGTTTCTTATCGTTTGTTCCAAAGCAACCCCCCGCCTTCACTTGTCATACACCTCACAAATTTTATTTAATTATCATTAATTTTACCATTTTTCAAACTAGATAGGCACCCTTTATTAACGTATGCACACAAAACCAAAACGCGACCGGGAGCTTTTGGATAAAAAAACATCCATCAGCTTCGTGATGAATGTTTTTATTCTGGTTTTCGCTGTGACGCTCGATGCGCTTCATTCAGCTCTTTGATTTCCTTTACAATCTCGACCATTTCCGCTTTTGCTTCTGGATATAATTGATTCCAATGCTTGGTTAAAGGCGGCATGGATTTTGAGATATGGTTGTAAAGTGCCCACATTTTTACTTTTTCTTGTAGCTGCTCGTCACTTTCACCGACCATTAGTTCTGTATACTTTTCAATCAAACCGTCGAATTGCTCTTGAAAGGTTTTATTCATGCACAATCACTCCTTTCTTTGGTTTACAAATAACCGGACACGTTTGACAATAAGTCTCTTTAGCTCCTGTTTGGTAAGACAAACAGCACGTTTGCCGAACCCTTATCTCCTGCTTTTGCTTTTCTACATATGGAGGAGGTGAACTGTACCGAGCAAGCGGATTATGATGATATGAACCAAAGTGATGACCCTCAGCTTCTTCTATCACATATCGTAAATTCTTTTGCACTTGCATGTTGTCTATTTCTTCATTTGCTAAAAGCAAATCATAAAGCCAGTGGATATAAACAGCTACGTTTTCCCACAGCGTCAGCTTCGAGATTTTTGTCACTTTACGCAGCGATGACCATATCGGCTCAATGTGATGAGCAAACAATTCATCAAGAAGTTCGTCAAGAAGAATTTTCCGATTGTCCTCTGTTACTTCTTTCGTCTCAATTTCTGAGATAAACACTTTTGGGAGCCACATCGTTTCAGCGTCTTCTGTATGCAAAGAAACATTTTTAGTCGATGCGTTTATCTTTTTTTGAAACACAATAAATGAATACAAAGCCGCCACCACAACAAAGCTATACCGCTTCGCTAACATGGAAGCAGCTGCTCTCAAGTTAGCAGCCTTCATCGTCTGTTGAATCCATAGCAGCTGCACCCTCAGCGTGCTTTCATCCATGCAGCTGGAGGGAGACAACCTGTACAGCGAGTTATCTTTAAACGTACAGCGGAATTTTTCTGCTAACTCGCTTTGCTCTTTCTTATTGAGCATGCTGCGTTTCAACGCGCAGCTTATTCACAATACATCGTCCGCGCCCATGAGGAATACAAAGAGGCGTTCCAAATAACGGATCCACCGTCACTTCACAGTTCATATTAAAGACTCGCTGTACTAAATCACAGTTAATGACTTCTTCTGGTCTTCCCTGTGCATAGATTTTTTTATCTTGAAGCGCCACAATATGATGAGCATAGCGGCAGGCTAAGTTTAAATCATGCAGCACCATTACGATGGTACGATTTTCTTTTTCATTCAGTTCAAACAACAAGTCCAAGATCTCAATTTGATGCGTCATATCTAAATACGTTGTCGGTTCATCAAGTAAAATAATATCCGTATCTTGTGCTAATGTCATGGCAATCCATGCGCGCTGACGCTGTCCTCCAGAAAGCGAATCAACTTGACGATCAGCCAAGTCTGCTAACCCTGTTGCTTCGAGTGCATTTTGTACTTTTTCTTCATCTTCTTGAGACCACTGACGGAACCAATTTTGATACGGATAGCGCCCTTGTTTAACAAGCTGAAGCACGGTCAACCCTTCAGGTGCAACAGGACCTTGCGGAAGGATTGCTAGCTGCTTTGCAATTTCCTTTGTCGGAAGAGAGGAAATTTTAGAGCCTTCTAGTAAAATAGAGCCGGCATGTGGCTTTAATAATCTTGCTAGTGAACGCAGCAGCGTAGATTTTCCGCATCCATTACTGCCGATAAAAACCGTAATCTCACCCTTTGGGATGGTAACGTCAAGCTCATCTATAATCATCGCTTCTCCATATGATAATGTTAGCGATTTTGTTTCTAACGAATGCATGCGAATCGCTCCTTCTACAAAGAATGCTATACGTTTCTTTGTTTGTATAGTAAATAAATGAAGTACGGTGCGCCAATTGCAGCTGTAAATACACCTGCTGGCACTTCGATTGGCAAGAAAAATGTTCGGCCAATTAAATCTGCTGCTGTGATTAAGATTGCTCCGATCAATGCCGATAGCGGTATTAAAGCTCCGAATGAAGAACCTACCAGCTTTCGGGCAATATGTGGAGCAAGCAATCCTACAAAGCTAATTCCACCGGCAAATGCAACGGCGCTTCCTGTTAAAGCTGTACTCATCAGCAATAGTGCCAAACGATTTTTTTGAACGCGACTTCCAACGTTAGTCGCAATTTCTTCACCTAATTCTTGAACATTTAAATTTCGAATCATTAAAATCGTGATTATAACCAGCCCTATTGTAACAGGAACTAGTATGGAAACACTGGCCCAATTTGAGCCATACACCGTTCCTGTGATCCAAATATTTGCCTGACTGGCGCGATAGATAGGACCCATAATCATAAACAGCGTGGTCATAGCTTTCGTTAACGCTGTTAATCCAATTCCTATTAATACTAGTGTAATAGGAGAGACGCCATTTTTCCAGGCAAACACATAAAGTAAAAGCGCCACTGCCACTGCACCTAAAAATGCGCTAACAGGCATCCAATTAATACTTACGGTTAACGAGTTGCTTTTATCACTAAATAGTGTCAAAAATAACACTACACCAACTGACGCTCCTCCTGTTAATCCAATTAAGTCTGGTGAAGCAAGCGGATTTCTCACAAGCCCCTGCAAGATAGCGCCTGCAATAGCTAGGCAAATACCGGCACAAATGGCAACAATAATGCGTGGAAGTCTAAAAGATGTAACAACTAATCGCTCAAACTCCAATCCATGACCTGCTAAAATTTTAATCACACGAAGTGGATTAATAAATAAGTCACCCGTACCTGCACTCAATAAAAAGAGAGCAACAAGTGCAGCTGAAAATCCAATAATGATCAGAGCTGCTTTTATGTTAACCAAAAATGAAATTCTCTTTAAGCGAAGAGATAAGTATGTTTTCATGACGCCTTTGCTCCTTTCCTTGCCATATAGATAAAGAAAGGTGTACCAATAACAGCAGTCATGACTCCAACAGGGATTTCTTGAGGCATAATGACATACCTGGCCGCAACATCGGCTAATAAAATTAAGATGCCTCCGGCAACCGCACTATAGGGAAATACCCAACGATAATCTTGTCCTACAATTGTTCTTACAACATGCGGAACAATAATTCCGACAAAGCTAATCGGACCGGCTACTGCAACGGCTCCACCAGCTAAAATGGCAATAATGATGCCGCTTATAATTTTGATAAGAATCGTTCTTTGACCTAATCCTTTAGCTACATCTTCACCAATCGTTAAAATATTAATTTTTGAAGCGATAAAAAACGTGACAATGATTGCTGGTACTATGTAAGGGAGTATGCCATACAGCATTTCCACCTTGCGTCCTTGCACAGATCCAGCCAGCCAAAAGAGAACTTGATCAAGCGAAGATTCATCCACAGCCAGCAGTCCTTGTGTTAAAGAAGAGAAAAAGGCTGCAATAGCCGCTCCTGCGAGCGTCAATTTAATAGGCGTTAATCCTTCTTTTCCGAGGGACCCAAGAAAATAGACAACCACTACGGTTAATGCCGCTCCTACAAATGCAATCCATGTAAAAGCTTGAAGTGAATTGACCGAAAAAATCATCACTGCAACAACAATAAAAAAGCTGGCCCCAGCGTTCACACCGATAATATCCGGTGAAGCAAGTGGGTTTTTCGTTAACGCCTGCATCATTGCTCCTGCAATTCCTAAACAAATACCTACCACAGCACCGATTATAGCGCGCGGCAATCGAATATTTTGAATAACTATGTGCTCATTCGAACCGTTAAACGCTTGAAAAGCTTCAAATGCTGTCTTGATACTTGTATCTGTGTATCCGAGTACGATACTTAATCCAATACAGATTAAAAGCAGCATGATTCCAATGATGAGCCCCATTACTTTCATTTGAACACTGCGTAGCATCATTTTCATTGCTCTCCTCTAAGATGATTCCTATATATCTAACCTTTAGTTTAGGAAACATTGAAAAAAGTGTCAATGATTTTGAGAATCATTTTCAATTTTTAATTGACACCGCTTAAAAGTTAGAATATTATCTTAATTGTTAATGAAAATCATTATCACTTAAGAGGAGGAAGAGATGTGAATACATATTCTAAAGGCAAGTTGTCATATTTGTTATCCATTCTTACCATTATGACACTGCTTGTGCTGGCAGCCTGCGGTAATTCGAACAGCGCTGACGATGATAAAAAAGAAAAAACTGAGGGTTCTGGCGAAACTTATACAGTAAAACATGCAATGGATAAAACAGAGATTAAAGGAACACCTAAACGAGTTGTCGTTTTAACAAACGAAGGTACTGAGGCTCTTCTTGCAATGGGTGTAAAGCCTGTTGGTGCTGTTCAATCATGGTTAGGAAATCCGTGGTACGACCATATTAAAGGTCAGATGAAAGGCGTTAAAAGTGTGGGTACAGAAAGTGAGCCAAGCTTAGAAGCAATCGCTGCTTTAAAACCTGACTTGATTATCGGAAATAAAATGCGTCAAGAAAAAGTATACGACCAGCTTAGTCAAATTGCTCCGACTGTATTTTCTGAAGAGCTGCGCGGAGACTGGAAATCAAACTTTAAGCTATATGCAAAAGCTGTAAATAAAGAAGAAAAAGGTAAAGAAGTATTAGCTGACTATGACAATCGCGTAGCAGATTTAAAGAAACGCCTTGGAGATCAGTTAAAACAAAAAATCTCAGTTGTACGCTTTACAGCTGGAGACGTTCGTATTTATCATAAAGATTCATTCTCAGGCGTTATTTTAGACCAGCTTGGATTTGCTCGACCTGAGTCTCAAGACAAGGATGATTTTGCTGAAATGAATGCAACAAAAGAACGCATTCCGGCAATGGACGGCGATCAGCTATTCTACTTCTCTTATGAAACGGGAGACGGCGAAGCAACAAAGCTTGAAAAAGAATGGATAAACGATCCGCTTTTCAAAAAGTTAAAAGTGGCTCAAGAAGACCATGTTCATAAAGTAGATGATGCTACGTGGAATACAGCAGGCGGTGTGTTAGCAGCTAATATCGTACTTGATGATATTGAAAAAATCTTCTTAGATAAAAAACAATAATAATATGAAAGAAAGAGCTTCGACGAATCGAAGCTCTTTTTGCATGTATAATGTATTTCCTTTCATCGCACACTAACCGTGGTCTCACTTTATTAAATAGGAGTGGTGAAAATGAATTCAAAAAAACAGCCTAAAAAGCAGCCTGATACAAATGAAATGGCTGACCGTCAGTTCGAAACAGAAGATTATAACCGACAAGATGCACTCTCACAAGGTCTAGCAGAAACACATGAGCAAGTAAGCGACGCCTATCAAGAAGGATCATTTGAAGATACAGATCGTTAATAAAAAAAGAGCTGACTTAAAGTCAGCTCTTTTTTATTTTGAATGCTGCCATGCCGTTTTAGGCAATGACATGGCCATCCACTGCTGGCGCTTTGATTTATCAATCGTTACTTTCTTTGCTTTAATTCCTTGTTGAATCAGCTGTTTCATTAGTTTATCAATTGACTTCATCGCTATTCACCTCAAAAGCGGAAATTTGTTTTGCTTCTACTTTTTTACTTTTTTGCGCTTAAACTTCATAAAAAACTCATAGACAATTGGAACGATAATGAGCGTAAGCAGCGTAGAACTTGTTAGTCCTCCGATTACCGTAACCCCTAGCCCTTTTGAAATAAGGCCTCCACCTTCAAATCCAAAAGCTAATGGAAGCAGTGCACCAATCGTTGCAATAGCTGTCATTAAGATCGGGCGAAGACGTGTCATTCCAGCTTCTAGTAACGCTTCACGCGTCGACAGACCCTCTTGCTCTTTATGAATCACGCGGTCAATCAGCACAATTGCATTTGTTACCACAATTCCAATCAGCATAAGAGCTCCAATCATCGAAGAAATGCTGATCGTTTCTCCAGAGATTAAAAGTGCCACTAGTGCACCAATGAGTGTAAATGGAAGTGAGAATAAGATAGCAAATGGTGCTAGCCCTCCACCAAATGTCAGTACTAGTACGAAGTACACGATACCGATGGCTGCGAGCATAGCAATTCCTAATTGACTAAATGAGTCATTAATTTGCTCTGATGCTCCGCCAAAGTTAATATCCATATCACTTGGCAAATCAATTTTCTTCACTTCTTTTTGGACGTTAGAAGAAACACCGCCTACATCGTCACTCTTAATATCGGCACTTACCTCTGCATAAATTTTATTATCACGGCGAGTTACCGTATTGGATGTTTTACCTTTTTTAATATCGACAACTTCATTTAATGTAACTTCCTGTCCAGTTTGAGAGGTCACTTTTGTGCTTGAAAGTTCGGCAAAAGTAGAGAAATCCCCTTTTTCTTTTGGAAGGTATACGTTAATTTCGTTTCCGTCTTTTTGGATAGTCGTTAATACTTCACGCTGTCCAAGGTTCGAAATTTGCATGCCGATTTGACTAGCAGACAAGCCGAGTTCAGCAGCTTTCTTTTGGTTCGGTACTAGCGTATATTCATCAAACGTATCTGAAAGCGTAGAATCGACATTTTTCAGCTCTTTATGCTTTTCTAAAACATGCTGAACTTTATCAGCATAAGGTTTGATTTCATCTAAGCTATCTCCGTAAATAAGGACGTTTAATGAATTATTGCTGCCGCTAGACGCCGTATTCATTGAGCCCCATTCACCTTGATTCGCTTGTTTATTAAGAGCTTTTAATACTTTGTCCTGCTCTTTATCAAAGTTTTGTGTATCCTCGTCATATTGCACAAATGTTAAAACGTTATTTTTGCTTCCCGGATTAAAAGAGTTACCTTCACCGAACGAATACTGAACCGTTTTGACACCATCTCGCTTCATCAAGTACGCTTCTGCGCGATTCGCTGCTTTTTCTACGTCGCTTTGAGACTGTCCGGCTTTCGGTGTATACGTAAGCGTCAGCGTTTTTTCTTGATCGGATGATAAGAAGCTCACCCCAATAGAAGGAACTAAGAATAAACTTCCTACTAACAGTAGTACGGCTAATCCAAAGGAAATAAGCTTATGGTTTAGCGTCCAGTTCAAAATTCGCTTATATCCGTGCGCTAGTTTGCTTGGTTTTTCTTCTTTTACTTTTACATTTGTTTTAAATAACGAATGAGCAAGCATTGGCACGAGTGTTACCGCTACTAGCAGTGATGCTAACAGTGCAAAAACAACGGTTAACGCAAACGGTAAGAATAGCTCTCCTACCGGTCCTTCTACTAGACCTAAGGGTAAGAATACGGCCACGGTTACGATTGTAGAAGAGAAAATTGGAACAAACATTTCTTTCGTCGCCGCGACAATTAAATCTTTTCCTTTAAGCTTTTCTTCCTGATAAGCCATGCGGCGGTAAATATTTTCAATAACGACAATGGAATCATCTACAACCCTTCCGATGGCTACAGTCATCGCTCCAAGCGTCATAATATTTAAAGAGATATCCATTGATTTCAGCGCTAAAATGGCGATCAATAACGAAAGCGGAATCGAAATAACGGCAATAATCGTTGAACGAATATCACGTAAAAATAAAAGAATAATAATAACCGCAAAGACCGCACCGATAATAGCTTTATTTAGCATAGTATGAACAGAATCTTCAATCGGTTTACCTTGATCAAAAATATTGTCAACGTGAAGGTCTTTGTTTTTCTTTTCTAGGCTATTCATTTTTTCTTTAATATCATTTACAACATTTACTGTGTTCGCATCTTTCGCTTTGACAACTTGTACAGCAATTGAAGGTTTTCCGTTCGTGCGAGAAATGGATTCTGCTTTCCCCGTCACTTTAATATCCGCAATTTCTTTTAATTTCACAGTTGGAATAGAAGCTGCGGAAGGCGCCTGCTGCACGGCGCCTTGTGCCTGCTGCTGGCTCATTCCTTGTTGCTGATCTTGAGCAGCTCCTTGAGCAGCTCCTTGACTAGGCACAGCTGGAATCTCTAAGTTTTCCAAATCTTTTTCTGTTGTCATCTTTCCGTCTACCACAACAGATTTTTGAGATCCATCCATCGTATACGTACCAGCCGGCACTTTTGCATCAGATGCTTGGATAAGCTTTTTTACCGTATCTTCATCGAGTCCCAGCTGCTTGAGCTTGTCTTGTTTGAATACAAGTTCTGCTTCTTCAACTTGCTCTCCTGACACGCTGACCGAAGAAATTCCCTGCACTTTTTCAACTTGTGGAACAACAGTATTTTTTACATACTTCGTTAAGTCTTCTAATGATTTTTTATCATCTGAAACACTTAATGAAATAATCGGAAAGTCACTAATGCTTTGTCTTGAAACATTTGGTTCCTCTACATCATCTGGCAGATCTACGTTTGAAAGAGCTCGTCTAACTTCGTCTTCTGCCTTCTCCATATTTTTACTAAAGCTATATTCAACTTGAATGGTAGCAATATTTTCATAAGAAGATGAGCTAACTGTGTCAACGCCGCTCAGTCCCTGGAGCTTTTGTTCAATCGGCTTACTCACCTTATCTGCCACTTGTTCCGGAGTGGCTCCCGGATAAGTTGCACTGACTGTTACAACAGGCGTTGAAATATCAGGAATGGTCTCTAGCTTCATATTAAACCCTGAATACAGCCCTGCAATAATGACAAAGAGCGTTAACAGCCATACTGCAAATTTATTTTTCAATGAAAATTTAATAAACTTCCCCAATGCATATCCTCCTTCAAATATATGTATACTAATAAAATTGACTGATCGGTCACAACAACTTAAAATATAAATGACTAACCGGTCAGTGTCAACCCTAAGCAGGCTCTCTCCTAACATGTTCATAATAAAGACATATTTACGATAAATCGTTTTTTAAAGGAACTGACTCTCGTTCTCAACTTTGATATATACCTTTATCTTTTTTAGTGTATGATACTATTATCTAACGAAATGAATGGCCAAATTGTTCAATAAAGGAGGTAGAAGACATGAAGGAAAAAGAAAAAAGAATAATTGAAGCTTCGATTAAGCTTTTTGCAAAAAAAGGATTTAATGCTACCTCTGTGCAAGAAATTGTAGATGAATGCAACATTTCAAAAGGTGCGTTTTACCTGCACTTCAAATCTAAGGATGCACTTTTATTATCAATTTTAAACTTTTACTATGAAAAGCTCTTTAGCTCTGTTTATGCTCTCGACGAGGAAGTAAACGATGCCCGCAGCCGCTATATGAATCAGCTCATCTATTTCTATGAATTTATTACAGAGCACAGAGATTTTATTATCATGCAAATCCGTGAAAAATCTATTCCCTTTAACAAAGAAGTGGAGACCTTTGTTCATAAAATGCAGCGAGAAACGTTTTACTTCCATCGCAAAAGCCTCGTTAGCGTATACGGAGAAGACGTAACTCCTTATATCTCCGATTTAACAAAAATGATTGAAGGTATTCATCATTCCTTTTTAGAAATTATTATCTTCAATCAATACGAGCTTACCTTTAAAGAAGTAGCGCAGTACATAATGGACCGAGTTGATGTATTAGTAGAAGATTTATTAGCTAGAAAACCTCGTCCCCTTATTCCCGCTTCTTTTGGTGAAGATATATATGGAAAGGAACGAACTACTTTTCTCAGTAAAAATGAGCAGGTAAAACAAGCTCTTGAGGAAATTAAACATCTGCTAGACACCAGCGATCATATTTCTGATGAACACGCAGACAGCTTTCACATTTTACAAACGGAGCTAAAAAAAGATAAGCCTACCGCTGCTATTGTAAAAGGCATGGTTGGAAATTTAACGGAACTTAAACCGTTGGAAGAACCGCTTAATCTTTTAACAGCCTTACTCCAACAAAAATAACAGAAGGCTTCAACAAGCCTTCTGTTATTTTTCTGCTTTTGAACTAGATACTCCCCCAGATAACACGAACTTCATGGCTTCTTCCGGCTTAATATCTAACCATTCAATTTCTTCTTTTGGAATCAAAAAAGTAAAACCGGCTACTTGAAAAGTCTGTGGAACATAAACGGCTACGTGGTCTTTTAATGAATGAATGACCTCTTCTACTTCTTCAGAGGTCACAAACCCTATGACTTTCATTGACGTGCCGGGCATCGTCACTAAAGCGACTTTTGAAAATGACTTTTTCTCTCCAAGAAAAGATTGAAACGTATCTTTAATAACGGTATATAGCGTTTTAACAAGCGGTATTCTTTCTAACAATCGATCAATTAAGCTAATGATTTTCCCTGCAAAAAAACGAGTGGATAACCATCCTAAGAACGTAATTAAAACAAGCGTCGCTAAGATGCCAATCCCCGGTATATAATCCTGCTTCATATAGGGCTTCAATACGTTTCCTAAAATGCTGTCTAAAAAATTAAACACTCTTACTAAAATATAAATAACAAGGATAATAGGAACAATCGTTAAGAGTCCATTAATAAAACTTTTTATGATTGCTTTCATGCAAACACCTCATTTTTTCTGACATACTGCTGTTTATTATACAATGAATTTGTTTTGCTGCGTCTCTTTATTTCTATTCACACACGTATAACCTAACGACGTTTTATCAAAATAATAGATGGGTACATGAACATACATACTTATATATTTATTTTTGCGGAGGGATACAATTGGGACGTTTAGAATCAAAAATCGCAGTGATTACAGGATCAAGCTCCGGCATAGGAAAAGCAACTGCTGAACGCTTTGCGAAAGAAGGAGCGGTTGTTATTTGTGCCGATATTAATTTAGACGGTGTGAAAAAAGTAGCACAAGAAATTAAAGATGCTGGCGGTAAAGCCCATGCCTACTATATCGACGTAGCTGAAGAAGAAAAAGTAAAAGAGTTCACGGAGGAAATTGAAAAGAAATTTGGAAAAGTGGACATTCTTTTTAATAATGCAGGGACAGACACAGAAGGCGGCAAGCTTCACGAATATCCAGTAGAACTTTGGGATCGCTTAATGTCGGTAGATTTACGCGGAACATTTCTTGTAAGCAAATACGTTATTCCGCTGATGTTAGAAAATGGCGGATCGATTATTAATAATTCATCCGTATCCGGACTGGCAGCAGACTTAGACCGTTCTGGCTATAACGCAGCGAAAGGTGCTATTACCAACTTAACAAGAACCATGGCAATTGACTACGCTCGTGAAGGTATTCGCGTTAACTCAATCGCTCCTGGAACAATTGAAACACCTCTTCTTGATGATTTATCAGGCGCTGAAGAAGGAAAAAAATTCAGAAAAGCATATGAATGGGTGGATCCGATGGGCCGTTTAGGTAAACCGGAAGAAGTAGCCGGGGCTGTATTATTTTTAGCATCTGATGACAGCTCGTATGTAACGGGTGATTGCATTACGGTAGATGGCGGTCATATGGCGTATACATGGCCTGGAAAAATGCTTTACGATAAAATGTGAGAATACAATTAGCTCTATACCATAAGGTATAGAGCTTTTCCGTTTGAATTTTTTCTTTAAAATAGACGTGACATTATGTCAAGACAGGTGTAAACTTAAAGCAAAATTCTTTGCTTCTAGGAGGAAGACATGAAAACAAAACAATTATCAGAACGTCAGCTTCTTGGCATCGCAGGGCTCGGATGGCTCTTCGATGCAATGGATGTTGGCATTTTGTCTTTTATCATTGCAGCTCTTCACGCTGAATGGGGACTTTCCCCTACTGAAATGAGTTGGATAGGCAGCGTTAATTCGATCGGAATGGCCGTTGGAGCTCTGGTGTTCGGGTTGCTGGCTGATCGAATTGGGCGAAAAACCGTTTTTATTGTGACTCTTGTTCTTTTTTCAGTGGCAAGCGGCCTTTCGGCTCTTACTACTACCCTTGCTGCTTTTTTAGTATTTCGATTTTTAATTGGAATGGGTTTAGGAGGAGAGCTGCCTGTTGCTTCTACACTTGTGTCTGAGACCGTGGCGCCGGAAAAACGGGGTAAAGTGGTCGTCTTGTTAGAAAGTTTTTGGGCGTTCGGCTGGCTACTGGCAGCGCTTATTTCTTACTTTGTAATCCCAGCTTACGGGTGGCAGCTAGCTCTTATCCTAACGGCTATACCAGCGTTTTATGCCATTTATTTGCGCATCAAACTGCCAGATTCTCCTCAGTTTGTGGAGGCGACAAAAGAAAAGAAACCGTCGATTGCGGACAATGTAAGAAGCGTGTGGTCTAAGCCTTATCGTCAATCTACGATTATGCTGTGGGTTCTGTGGTTTTGCGTTGTATTTTCATATTACGGCATGTTTTTATGGCTACCTAGCGTCATGGTCATTAAAGGATTTAGCTTAATCAAAAGCTTTGAATACGTATTGATTATGACATTAGCTCAACTGCCTGGCTATTATACTGCTGCTTGGTTTATTGAACGCATGGGCCGAAAATTCGTATTGGTCACATACTTGTTAGGTACGGCTGCCAGCGCATATATCTTCGGAAATGCGGAGTCACTTTGGCTGCTGCTAACAGCAGGAATGTTGTTGTCTTTCTTCAACTTAGGCGCTTGGGGAGCTTTATACGCGTATACACCTGAGCAATATCCGACATCTATTCGAGGCACAGGAGCTGGAATGGCCGCTTCTTTTGGACGAATTGGAGGAATTCTAGGACCGCTGTTAGTTGGGTATATGTCAACTCAAGGTGCTTCTTTAACCGTTACGTTCTCAATCTTTTGTGCAGCTATTTTAATCGGTGTTGGTTCGGTTGTTTTTCTAGGAAAAGAAACCAAACAAAAGCAGCTCGCATAAAAAAAGACGCTCTTTTAGAGCGTCTTTTTTGTGCTTATTATTTATTTTCTACTAGCTCTTTTTCGCCTGTCTCTACTTCCACGTCACGCTGAGCGAATACTTTCTTAGCTACGCTTAAAGCATTTAACACGCGAGGGAAACCTGTGTATGGAATTAATTGAATGATGCTTTCCACAATTTCATTCGGCTCTAGTCCAGCTGTTAAACCTGTGTTTAAATGCAGCTCAAGCTGAGGCTCTGTACCCTGAGTAACCAGTGATGAAATGGTTACTAATGCTCGCTGCTTATTCGTTAAACCTGGTCGTGAATAAATGTCTCCATAGGCAAATTCAATAATATATTTCCCAACGTCGGGAGCTAGGTCTTTTAAGTCTTCCGTAATTTTTAAATGAGTCGAAATATCATCGTTACTCGTTAACGTATATTCCATTAATTTATCTAAACCTTTTTGATAACTATTTTGTGCCATGTAAAATCAGCCTCCGTATTTTTTACTGACACCGCGCGGAATCAATGTTTGTTTTCGTGTATGTTTTCTACACTATCTACTTTAGCGCACATTCTTTCTTTCGTAAAATACATATATTCAATACAACATATGCATTTTATCTATATAAAACAGAATGCTGTTCATTCATATAGTGGAGGAATTGTTTAGAGGCATATGAAATATATTTATCTTTTTTTAAAATCAATCCTAAATCCCATGAAATTGAAGGATTAGTAATAGGAACTGCTTTTACGATAGCAGAATCCACTTTTGCTGCAATGGATTGTGGAAAGATAGATACACCTAAGTTTTCCGCGATCATTTCACCGATAAAATCCCATTGAGAGCTCTCGTAAGCTACATTAGGTTCAAATCCTGCTTGTTGACACGCCTGAATAAGCCGGTCGTGAAGCGTAAAATCTTCATTAAATAAAATAAATTTCTCTTGGGCTAGTTCATTAATTTCCACATGAGTTTTAGAGGCCAAAGGGTGAGAGTGGTGAACATATAAAAGCATTTTTTCAGAGATAAAAGGATTAATGTCAAAAAGATGTTCATTTACTGGAAGCACCGCTACACCTAGGTCTAACTCTCCTTTTTCTACTGCTTTTTGAACACGATTGGCTCCGTATTCAATAAGTTTAATTGTGATATCTGGATAGAGCTGCTGAAACCCTTTAATAATCTTTGGAAAGAACAGTACTCCAATCAATGGAGGAATTCCAATTTTAATCATCCCTTTTTTCAGATTCATCACATCATATAAATAAGTCGATAGCTCATCAATGGATGCCATAACTTTTTGTCCTTGCGCATACACAACTTCCCCGGCATCCGTTAAATCAATCTGTCTTGCGGACCGATCAATTAATTCTACTTCCAATTCTTCTTCTAAGTTTTTCACCATTTTGCTCAAGGTCGGCTGTGAAATATGGAGACTTTGAGATGCTTTAGTAAAGCTCCTTAATTTAGCGACTTCTAAAAAATAATTAAGCTGACGAATATCCATCTCTGCTCCTCCTATAGATCAAGCGAATATCTTTTATCTTATTTATTCATTTTACCTATTAACTTTTAAGATATACAGCGAAAAATCCGAACGATTTATCGTTCGGATATACCTTCACCTAAAATACTTTTGTCCTGTCCTTTTTTACTACGGTTATTTAAAATGTTTTGGCTGCTTGTGCTGCTTGTTCTAGGCCACTTTCAATAATTTCTTGAGCACGATCGGGAAACTGATTATGTCCCTCAATAATAACAGAGTTCACATCCGTAACTCCAAAAAATTGAAGTACGCTGCTGACATATTTAACGGCCATTTCGACCTCAGCTGCTGGACCTTCTGAATATACTCCGCCTCGCGCGTTTAATAACATCACCTTTTTATCGCCTAGTAATCCCACAGGACCTTCTGGCGTATACTTAAACGTTTTGCCTGCTTGATTTAAATAATCAAAGTACGTATGAAGCACTGCTGGCACAGTAAAATTCCAAAGCGGAAAGGCAATGACAATTTTATCAGCTTTCACAAATTGTTCTAAGTAATGATTAGCAATTTCGGCTGCTTTATTTTCCGCTGCCGTCACTCCTAGCCCTCTTGCTAGTTTAAACTGACCGTCTATCATATCGGCACTTAGATAAGGAAGTTCTTCTTGAAACAAATTTAGTTCTATTATTTCTTCACCTTGGTGGGATTGTTGATAGCTTTCTAAAAACGCATTATATAATTTCACGCTAACCGCTTCACTTGCCGACCTATCATTTGCTTTTATAAAAAGAGTATAACTCATACTAAAACCTCCACTGATTATTGATACTCTTATTTTATTCGCTTTGTCCTTACGTTTCGAACGACTTTATAATGAAATACTCTCATACTTTAGTCTGAAAAATCCTATATAAGAATTTATTAAAGAGCCAAAAATCACATTGACAACGATAATCATTATCATTAAAATTAGAGGGAAATTGATTATTATCATTTAAAGTAAGGGGAGCTTTTTATGTGGTCAAGTTTGGCTTTGTCGCTTCGTGAAGGTTTAGAAGCATCACTTATCATTGGAATTATTTTAGCTCATGTTACAAAAGTTGGCCGAAAAGATTTAAAGTATCCTGTCTTCATCGGGGCTGCTGCTGGTCTTATCTTCAGCTTAGTATTTGGCTTCATTGGCTTCAATGAGGCGAAAGAGTTAGAAGAAGAGTCAGAAGAAATTTTTGAAGGAGTCATGATGCTTTTAGCTGCAGGTCTTATCGCTTATTTTATTCTATGGTTGCATCGAAGCAAAGAAATGACTTCTTCGGTCACATCAAAAATTTCCAGCAACTCTTCTAAATGGGGATTAATTACCTTAGCCTTTTTATCTGTCTTTCGTGAAGGAACAGAACTAATTATTTTTAATCTGACACAAGTAAATCAACACGCCTCTTCTATCGCATTTGGAAGTATAAGTGGTATTTTGCTGGCCGTCGTTATTACATACATTCTGTTTAAAACGGCTATTAAGCTGAACCTGTGGATTATCTTTAAAGCGCTTGGTGTTTTTCTTATTTTTATTGGCGGAGAGTTATGCGGTGAAGGTTTGGCTAAGCTATTTGAAGCTGGTGGAGAATCACTTGAAATAATTGGATTTAGTATCTTTACAGTTGCATCACTTTATCTGTTTTTCCAAACGGACTTGAAAAAATTACGAGTAAGAAAACAAAAATCGGCATCATAATTACACAAAAGCCGCCTGTTAACGGCGGCTTTCTTAATTTGTAGATGAAACGGGAAGGTGAATCACAACTTCCGTTCCTTGTTCTTCTTCACTATTAATAAAAATCTCGCCTTTATGCTGACGGACAATAGTTTGTGCAATCGATAGTCCAAGCCCCGTTCCTCCCGTAGCTCTGCTTCTAGCTTTATCGACTCGATAGAAACGTTCAAAAATATGTGCAAGATCTTCCTTCGGAATACCAATTCCATAGTCTTTTACTTTGATAATGACATCTTCCTGCTTTTTTTCAACGGTCACTTCAATTTTATCCGTACTGTATTTAATTGCATTATCAAGCAAAATAATCAGCACTTGCTTCATTTTTAGTTCATCCACTTCAATCATAATTGGCGTTTGATCATAATGAAGAACTAATTCTCTTTTGTATACCTGCTGCAGCTGCTTAACGATTTGTTCAAAAATAAGAACAAGATCTGTTTGCTTCATATCAAGCGTTTGTTCTTTTTCCACACTTGCCAGATCAAGCAGCGTTTCAATCATTTTTTGCATTTTGGTTGCTTCCGCATAGATGGTGTCGATCGCATCCAGCGTAATTTCTTCATTTTTAATCCCTCTTCTTCTTAATAAATTAGAATAACTGCGAATAACGGTTAGAGGGGTTTTTAATTCATGAGAAGCATCGGAAACAAACTGATTTTGCTTTTCAATATTTTCTCGCAAGCGGTCAATCATATGATTAAACGTAACGGTCATCCCCTGCAGTTCATCTCTCGTTTCCGTTTGAATGAGGACCTTTTTAGGAACACCGCTCTCTTCGATCTCTTTCATCGTTGTGACCATATTTTTAATAGGATGCATAATGACGCGTGATAACCATCTTCCTCCTAAAAGAGACAGTAAAATGGATACAAGCGAACAAAAAATCAAAATTGATAGCAAAATATCTTTACGGGTTTCAAAACCAGTCAGCAGCTCGCCAATCTCAAGCGTTTCAACGACTTGATTATTGACTTTGACAGGCATGCGAATAACCAATACTTGCTTTTCTCTGATTTTGCGAAGCTTCACCTTTTTTTTCTTTGAAAATTCAGGCTTAATTTTCACCAGATGAGGATCATTTGATACTTGGTTAATGACCGTAGAATTTTCTGAGACTGTTCGGATAAATGAATGGTTGGTCAAATAAAATTTTAGTAACTCCGGCGAGAGCTCCACGGAATGATCTTGCTGACCTTTTTGAATAATCTCGCGTGCTTTTTCGAATAAAATGTCCTGTTCCATATTCACCGTAGATTTAGTAAAGGAGAAAAAAACAACAATGTTCATGATTAATAAAATAACCACTAGCCATGCTGTTGTCAGCAAATTAATCTTCGTCGTGATCTTCATGTTTCTCCTCTTTCATCATATATCCTACGCCCCGCACCGTATGAATGAGAGAAGTAGAAAAACCTTCATCTACTTTTTTTCGTAAGTGGCGAATATACACATCAATTACGTTTGTTTCTCCTTCATATTCATAGCCCCAAACGTTTGTGAGAATTCCTTCTCTCGTGACAATTTTATTTTTATTCGTAAGCAAATACACGACTAAATCATACTCTTTCGGTGTCAGCGTAATGGATTCATTGTTTCTTAGGACTTCCCTTGTTTCAAGATTAATGGTCAAATCACTGATCGTTAAGAGCTCCGCTTCAGCTTCTTTCGTTCCTGATGCTTCTACGAGCGAACGATAGCGAATACAAGAGCGAACCCGCGCTAACAGTTCTTCAATTTCAAACGGTTTTGTAACATAATCATTAGCCCCTTGGTCTAAGCCCATTACCTTATCCAGCGTCGTATTTCGGGCAGTTAATAAAATAACTGGCGTAAATACTTCCGCTTTCCGAAGTCTTCTTAACACCTCAATACCGCTCAGACTTGGAAGCATCACGTCTAGCAAAATGAGGTCATATTGAGCGGATGTTGCCGTCTCTAACCCCGCTTTCCCGTCGTACTCAACATCTACTTCATAATCTTCAAATTCCAATTCAATCTTTAACACTTTCGCAATTTGCGCTTCATCTTCCACAATTAAAATTTTCTCTTTCATGTTATACACCTCTCACCACATGTCTTAAGTGAAAGAATAGCTTCTTTAGATAAAAAAACAACACCTTTTTCAAAAGATGTTTGTTTTTTTATCTAAACCCTACTTTTTCAACATACTTGTTCTTTAGCTTATCCTTATTGTTTGTAAACATGAATGTTTTACGCATGAAGACCAATCGTTTGCTTTTCACCTAAAATCCAATTGACTACTGCTAAAAGTTCTTCAGGCGTTTGTGCTTCGATTTCTTTATGGTAAGCAGCAATCGCGTTATATAATGTGCTCATTTTATCAGCATCCTGCAGCACTGCCTGCAGCTGACTTTCTAACGGTTGATCCGCCTTTAGTTCTTGAACTAAGTTTCGTTCTGTTAAATAGCGTAAATTCACTTCTTCTTGACCTGGTAAAGCAGAATGAACAAAAATCGGTAAATTCTTGCGAAGAGCTTCACTGACCGTGATACCACCTGGCTTTGTTACGATAGCATCCACTTGTTCATACAGTTCATTCATTTCTGTGCGTGATGAAATATACGGAATTGGTGTAACGTGCTGTAATTCCCATCCCTTGATTTCTTCGTATAACTTTTGATTTTTGCCGCATAAGACAAAGTAATGAAAATGGCGCGCGTCTTTTAAATCATTATAAAAATCCATAATATTCCCTAGACCGCTGCTGCCTCCGGCAATTAAAATATTTCGGTTACCAGGATGCTTAACAGTTCTTGTTTTTGTTATTTCTTCATGTACCGGTATCCCTGTGACCATCATATTTTGAAGTGGAATTTCACTTTGAGCACGAAGCCCTCTTCTTACTTCTTCACTAGGAAGAAAGTGAAAGTCAATCTCTTCTTTTCCCCATAAATTATTAATAAAGAAATCCGTGTAGACATTTATAATAGGAACATCGCACTTGCCTTTTGCTTTTAATTGACTGAGCAAATAAGAAGGAAATCCATGTGTGCATATAATTAAATCCGGATTTTCTTCTTTAACTAAGTGCTCCATTTTTTTTGCGAATACGTGATGATACCATTTGAATGAATGAACAGGCGGTTCATAAAAGAGATGTTTGTATGCCATATTGTACGTTTCTGGAGCATAACGAATCCATTTCAAATATGTGCCTGTGACCACTTTTTCTAATAGTTCGTTTGTATAGCTTAATAAATCTATTTTTTTATAACAAATATTTGTTGTTCTTCTTTCCAATATATCCATTAACGCCTCTGCCACTTGATGATGGCCAGAAGGCATTTTTAGAAGAGGTAAAAATAAAACCTTTTTCAACTGTTTCATCTCCTATTCTAAAAGCAGTTTCTTCCTCTCCTTTTTATATCATTAAATGCCCTTGAATTTCGGATTTTAATTGATTTTTAATGTGAAATTCATCGTTTTTTTAGAGTGTCAATCTAAACTAAGAGTGAAAAGTACTGCATAAGGAGAAAACAAATGAACCTCAATTACGAAGTATTTCAATGGATTAACTCGTTTGCTGGTAAATCCAGCGCAATGGATTCTGTAATGGTTATCATCACGAATAGCGTTCCTTATTTTATAATGGCTTGTTTGCTTTTGCTTTGGTTTAGCGGAAAAACAGAAAGAACAATTTATCACCGTTATACGGCTTTATACATGTTGTTTACAATTGTACTTTCTCTATGTATCAATGAAGTCATTCACCTGGTGTATTACCACCCGCGTCCGTTTGTGACTCATCACGTTCATAAGCTGATTCCGCACCCGGCTAATTCATCTTTTGTCAGTGATCATTCAATTTTAGTCTTTTCTGCTGCTTGGATCATGTGGTTACGGAAAAACAAATGGAGAAGCATCATTTTTATATGGGCTGTCATTTCGGGCCTTTCACGTATTTACGTAGGCGTTCACTATCCAGCAGATGTACTTGGAGGCATGGTGATTGCAGGAGCTATCGGATGCTTTATTATATACGTTTCAGCTAAAACAGCTCCTCTTATTCAGCGATTATTCTGGATTCACGATTTAATTATCAAGCGTATTCCGTTTCTATCTCCCTATACGCATGAACAAATTAACAAAAAAAATCATTCAGCTTAAAGAGGCTGAGACAAAAATAGTTTAGCTGAAGTGAAAAACGAACCACTAATCAAACAGTTTGATTAGTGGTTCGTTTTTTTTTATTATGGTGAACGTAGATTTTATCTGTTTCGTTCCTTCCAGCAGTTGATTGGAGGGCAAGGCGAAGACTCCTGCGGGAACAGCGGAACAGGTGAGACCCCGCAGGAGCGCAAGCGACGAGGAGGCTCACCGGCCGCCCGCGGAAAGCGGAGCCTTGCACGGAAATCAACTGCCGTGTCACAAGCGGTCCATAAGGGCTCATTTATCCGATTTGTTCGTCTTTAGATTAAATTGATTTCGTTATATCTCACTCTCTTTTTATTATTTATAAAAAAAGATTATTCACTTTCTTGACTTTCACTTTTATTTATTTTATATTAGTTGATGTATCAAACATTGATGTATCAACTATTAATCCATCAATAAATATCATAGAAAAAAGGGAGCGACTTTCTTGTCACATTCATGTTCTGAAAAAGCAAATGTTCTGTATGCTCTGCAAGAAGTTAATAAACAAATTAATCAAAAGTTTGAGCATTGTACCGGTGTTAGCCAATCACGTCTTGATATTTTACATCAGCTTTATGAAACAGGTGAAATGAGTCAAAAGGCGCTTCAACAGCAAGTAAACATTGACAATGCTGCAATTACAAGGCATTTAAAGCAGCTAGAAGAAAGAGATGTTGTATCACGCCGTAAAAATCCTGATGACAACCGCGTAACATTTGTAAAGCTTACGAAAAGCGGACATGAAAAAATCGGTGCATTTCGAAACGAAAAAGCTCGCTTTATTGATGAAGCATTTAAAGATTTCAGCGAAGAAGAACAGCTGCTGCTTTCCAAAATGCTCGAGCGTTTAAAAGTAAACATTTCGGCCATTGAACGGTCATAACATTTTTAACATAAAGGAGAGTTCATCATGACACAAACAAAAACACTAAACAATGATTTCCAAGATATTATTACAGGGCGCAGATCTATTCGTTATTACGATCCAACTGTCAAAATCAGCCGTGAAGAAATGAAAGAAATTTTAACAGAAGCGACGCTAGCTCCATCTTCTGTTAATGCACAGCCTTGGCGCTTTCTAGTAATTGATAGCCCTGAAGGAAAAGCAACACTAGCTCCGCTTGCTAAATTTAATCAATCACAAGTAGAAACATCAGCAGCTGTTATTGCGATATTCGGCGATTTAAAAAGTGAAGAAAATTTAGATGAAATTTACGATAAAGCTGTTGAACTAGGCTATATGCCACAAGAAATTAGAGACATGCAAATTCCTAAAATCAAAGCGCACTACGCAGCTGCTTCTGAAGAATTAAATAAAGAAACAGTATTAATTGACGGCGGTTTAGTATCTATGCAGTTAATGCTTGCTGCACGTGCTCACGGTTATGATACAAACGCTATTGGCGGTTATGAAAAAGATCAAATTGCCGAAGCATTCGGTTTAGACAAAGAGCGCTATGCACCGGTTATGTTACTTTCAATCGGCAAAGCCGCAAATAGCGGTTACCCGTCTGTACGTTTACCAATCGAAAAAGTAGCTCAATTTAGATAATAAAAAAAGGTGCTGTGTATTCAGCACCTTTTTTTTATCCTCCACTAACGGGTGGAATAAATGCAACGGTATCTCCCGTTCCAATGGTTTCTTCATCTGTTACAAACTCTTCGTTGACTGCTGTCATCGTTTGATTCAGAGAGGACAGCTTATATGTTTTTTGCACATATTCCTTTAATTCCTTCACTGTTATATCTTGCTTATCAACTGTTACTTGTTCCACTCCAGCCTCTTCACGTATAGCAGCGAAAAATAAGACGTTAATCATTTTTACATCTCCTTCAATGGCTGTCCTTCAGGATATTCTTTTGTTTCTAACTGATCTCCAATCCATTTTGTTCCGTCTTCCCAAAATTCTTTTTTCCAAATTGGCACAATTTGCTTAATACGTTCAATAGCATACTCGTTTGCTTCATAAGCTGTTTTACGATGCGGAGAAGAAACGGCAATAACTACTGCAACTTCTGTTATATCAAGCTTCCCGATTCGATGAGTAATAGCTGTCAACGCATCGGGCCACTTTTCCTGAATTTCGTCACCAATTTGGCTCAGCATTTTCACTGCCATTGGCACATAGGCTTGATATTCAAGAGAGAGCGTCTTCTTGCCTTTTGTAAATTCTCTTACCGTTCCAATAAATGTCGTAATAGCTCCCGCGTCTCTTCTAGAAACTTTTTTAATTATTTCATCTACGGCAATTGGCTGATTTACTACTTCAAATAAGTGCTGGTTCATCTTCTTTCCCCCACTTCTTTCAATAAAAAATTAAGATAAAACTCGTCTTCTTGTAATTGAAACATTGGATATGCTCGCTGCACTTCTTTTTTAAGCGGAACGTGACTAATCACGCATATAATATTGGTTAGAGAGGAAAGCAGAATAAGATCTTCTTCACTTCGAATCAAGACTGCTTTTGGATAGGATTCTTTTTTATATCCTTCAACAAAAATGACATCTGGCGAGAAAAATTGATAAAAATCGATCAGCTTTTTTAGGCTCCAGTCTTTACTATCTGCCGTAAGCTGAAGGATTCCACCTCCTTCTACACCTGCCACATCGGCACCTGCTTGCTGGTGGCGATGACTGTCTTTTAACCCGCTGCTGCTATCTGGAGGTCCGCCGTGTCCATGGTGCTTAATAGAACCTACACATAGATTGAATTGTTTCGCTCTTTTAATTAGCTTTTCCACTAAAGTAGTTTTTCCGCTGTTTTGAAATCCAACTACTTGTAAAACGGTGCAACGTGCTACCAAGGCCATTCACTTCCCTGTACGTCATCTAGCAATAAGACATCAACCAGCATTCCTTTTTTGTACCCTCTCGTCCCTCCAGGAAATATAATTAACGTATCCGCATGAGCTAAAGACGAAACCGCACTAGATTTTGTAAAGCTTAACGGAGAAGCAATCAGCTGCCCTTCCCTATATGAAAGCCTGCCAGATACAAATCGCATAAAAGGATTTGGCTTTAAGAAGTCTTTTCCTAACAAAGCTTTTTCTTTCCGAAGATGAGGGGTGCTTTTACCCGCATATGTACTGATTACCGGACGAGCCAGAAGTTCAAAACCGACATAGCACGCTGTAGGATTTCCCGAGAGGCCAAATAAAAGCTTTTCTTCCATACGAGCAACCGTTGTTACACTGCCTGGTCTCATCGCTATTTTATTAAAAAGAACTTCGGCTTGTAATTGTTTATACACATCTGGTAGATAATCATAGTCTCCTACTGAAACGCCTCCCGTTGTAATCAGCATGTCCACTTCTGATAGTGCAGCTTTTACCGCATTGTAGCACTGACTTAAATCATCAGGCATAATACCAAAATAGTTCACTTCGCCTCCAGCTTTTTCAATTTGCGCACGCAGCATATGAGCATTGCTATTACGAATTTTGCCCCGTTCAACAGGATCACTCACTTCCACTAGTTCACTTCCAGTTGCAAGTAATCCAACTACAGGTTTTTTGAAGACAGCTACGTTACTATAGCCAAATGTGGCTAAAAGAGCAGCTACTCCCGGAGTGATATACGTTCCTTTCGAAGCTAACACAGTTCCTTTTGTTGTTTCTTCTCCTTGAAAAGAAATGTTATCTCCGCTGTTAAACGAACGCTTGATTTGAACGATCGGCTGATTGTCTTTTGTATATTCTTTTGTTACTTCAAGCATGGCAACCGCATCGCAGCCTTTGGGAATAGGAGCTCCTGTCATAATACGCACAGCCTGCATCGCGTTGACTGTATGTTCAAAAACAGAACCTGCTCCTATTTCTCCTCGAACAGCCAGTTCTACTGGATGAAGTGATGATGCTTCTTTCGTATCTTGCGACCGAACGGCAAAACCATCATATGGAGAACGATCAAAAGCAGGAATATCATGATCTGCTATTAAATCTTCAGCTAAAAATCTGCCGTGAGCTTCTTCAAGCGCAATGATTTCTTGCTTTCTGTTTTTTGCATACTGCATCACTCGTCCAACGCATTCTCCAACAGGGATAGGAGTTCGCTTTTCTCTCATTCTTTTCACTCCTTTACTCATCCTAGTAAACGATAATATAAGCTTTTCGCAAATTGAATATCATTCGTTCCATGAATAAATACACGGCCATCTTGAAAAATTACAAAGCGCTGCTCTGGAAGCTGACATGACAGAAGGTATGGATTGCGGTCCACTTCCCCCTGTTTTTTTAACCGCTTTTCCAATTCATCAAAGTTGTGTAAATGCTGCTGTGAGGGTCTGATTTGAACCGTCTCTCTGCCGCAAAGAACTTCTGTTTTAAGTTGATTTTCATACGCTAAGTACGGATACGTTCGGGTCGATCCGCAAGAAGAACATTTATCACTTTTCATTTTGCCCGTCTTAAATTCAGCGTGCTGATTATTCCAGACGTCAAAGGTTAAAAATGTGTGGCGCAAAGCTTCAACATCTTCGACTAAAATTTTTAATGCTTCGGTTATTTGATAGGCTGCCACGATTTGAACAGCTGGACTGATAATTCCTGCTGTCTCACAGGTTGCTCCTCCGACAGGCACTTTTTTCAATATGCAGTGCAGACAAGGGGTTACATTTGGGATAACGGTATAAGTGGCGCCATAACTCCCTACACATGAGCCGTATATCCAAGGAACTTCATACTTATGTGACAAATCATTTAAAATAAAACGGATGTCGAAGTTGTCTGTCGCATCGATGATCACATCGGCTGTTTGGACGATACTTTCTAAATTAGCAGGCTGAGCATCCATCACCAGCGCTTCAATCTTCACTTCCGTGTTTATTTGACGCAAACGATTTTTTGCTGCTACAGCTTTAGGTAGTTTGTTTTGCGCATCTTGTTCTGTATAAAGCTGCTGACGCTGTAGATTACTCCATTCTACATAATCGCGATCTACAAGAGTCAATTTTCCAATTCCAGCACGCACGAGGGCTTCTGCGCTAGCGCTGCCTAGAGCCCCTGCACCTACAACTAAAACATGCTTACTTCTAATTTGCTGCTGCCCTTTGTTTCCAACGGGCTGGAAAAGCTGCTGACGTGAATAACGTTCTGTCACTCTTTTCTCTCCCTTTCTCATTCAATCTCTGACTTCACTATCTATTCCTTCGTCAAAGATATTTCTTTAAAAACATGCTATTATACACATAAAGCTACGCTGCTTTACGGAGGCTTTTTTTGCATAAATATACAAATATATTTTGATGGAGGTATTTAATAAATGTCCATTGCAGGCATTGTATTAGCAGGAGGAAAATCTTCTCGCTACGGTCAACCAAAAATGTTTGAAACCTATAACAAGAAATCATTTTACGAATATAGTATAGATGCATTAAAAGAAAATCACGTCACACCTATACTTGTGTCTACCAACCAAGATTTACTCCCTTATTTTCAAAGAAATGATGTTGCATTTGCAGTTGAAAAATGCCCGTATCAAGGTCCTTTGTATGCAATTCATCACGCTTTAACTGCGATCGATTGCTGCGCTGAATGGTTCTTTATTCTTTCTTGCGATATTCCTTTTATTAATGCTGAGTTTGTTCATCACATGATCACACTGACTCAAACGGACTCACCTGACATTGTTCTTCCTGTTCAGCCTGATCACATTCACCCGCTTCTAGCACTCTATCACCGTAGAACGCTTCCTCTTATTGAACAACTCGTTACACAAGGTGAAAAAAGGCTTACGCAATTGTTGAATCAGACAAACGTCCTTCGCGTGCCTTTTTCAGCAGAAGATCCCACTTTTATAAATGTGAATCATCGCAGTGATTGGGATGTATAAAGCTTCTTTGAATTATCCACCAATATGAGACATTTCCACTTTTTCAGCGCCTTGGACCTGTCTTCCATTAGCTCGTTCGTCTGAGTAACGATCTTTCCGATGATTCCAGATATCAGAAATGGTGTCACAAACAGTATGATCAGAGGCTTCTGACCGTATCAGTGTGCGGAGGTCATATCCTTTTGACGCGAACAAACAGGTATAGAGCTTTCCTTCAGCCGATACTCTTGCGCGTGAACAAGTGGAACAGAATGAATCTGTGACAGATGAAATGATACCAATTTCCTCTTCTGTCCCGACGTATCGATACCTGGTGGCTACTTCTCCCGTATAATGAGGTGTAATTTCTTCAAGAGGCATTTCTTGTCCAACTATATCAAGAATTTGTTTCTTTGTTATAACCTCATCCATTTTCCATCCGTTTGAATTTCCAACATCCATATATTCAATAAAACGCAGCGTATGTTTTTTGTCTTTAAAATAGTGGGCCATCGGAAGAATATCCTGCTCATTCTTGCCTTTTTGGACAACCATGTTTATTTTGACTGAAATCCCCGCAAGAGCTGCTGCTTCTATTCCTTCTAATACTCGTTTTACGCTTCCCCGGTTTCCATTCAACTCTTGAAATCTCACTTCATCAAGCGAGTCTAAGCTAACGGTTACTCTTGATAATCCCGCTTTTGATAAGGCTTCTGCATGCTTCTTTAACAGTGAGCCGTTTGTTGTTATGGCAATATCATCTATACCCTCAATTTGCTTCAGACGATTGATTAGATCTGGCAAGCCTTTTCTTAGCAGCGGCTCTCCTCCCGTTATACGCACTTTTTTTACTCCTAGCGATGCGAATAATCTAGTGAGTCTCTCTAATTCATCAAACGAAAGAATGTTTTCGGCAGGTAAAAATGGATAGTCTGCCCCAAAAATTTCTTCAGGCATACAATATCGACAGCGAAAGTTACAGCGATCTGTTACTGACAAACGCAAGTCTCGTAAAGGACGCTTTAAAGTATCACCTATAGCGTATGACATCTGCCTCATCTCTCCTCTCTCTAGCTGTCAGCTTCTCCACAGCAGATTAACTCTCTCTTAAAATTCTTTCCGGGCATGTATAAATATTCAACGAATCATTTCGAATAAACCCTACCGTTGTAATTCCCAATTCTTCTGCTAGATTTAAAGCAAGTTCAGTCGGAGCGGATTTTGAAAGAACCACTTCACACCCGATCTTCGCTACTTTCAACAAAATTTCTGAAGAAATACGGCCGCTGAAAACGACTACTTTATCTCTAATTGAAATATGGTGTTTTAAGCAATACCCGTATAGTTTATCTAGAGCATTATGCCTACCAATGTCCATTCTGCTAAGCATAAAGCCATTTTTATCACAAATAGCAGCGTTATGAACGCCACCCGTTTCTTGAAACGTAGCAGCAGATTGCTGCAGCTTATTCATCAATTGAAAACAATCCTTAATTGAAAGTTCTACCGATATATCGTTCATTTTTTTAGCAGTCAGCGCATCATTTATAAAGACAAACCCTTGTCTGCTCGCCCCGCAGCAAGACGTGATATATCGTTTATTTTGAAGGTTTTGAAAATATGGGTTTAATTTATCTATTGTAACATGAACATACCCTTCTTTTTCTTGAACCCATATGTTTTTAATGTCTGTGTATGCTCGGATAACCCCTTCAGATGCTAAATAGCCAATTACCATATCTTCAATGTATTGTGGGCTACATACCATCGTGACAAACTCTTCTTCATTAATTTTCACAGTCACAGGAAACTCCGTTACAATTTTATCTTCGAAGCTTTCCATTTGACCATTTCTAAATCTAAGAACTGTACGCTTCTTAACGGTCGAGTTCATGTGATGTCTCCTTTTTTAAATAATGTTTTTATCAAAAACGAATACGGAAACCGCTATATTTTCTTTTATTTTCATATCTGAAAATAAATTAACCAACTTTGCTCCTACCAATTCTTCTAGCCCTTCCGGCGGATTCGATGCATATACATCTTGGATCATTTTTGTTCGAGCTAGATGAACCATGTCACATCCTTCAGCAGTGCTTGCAATAAATGTTTCTGTCGGAGTTAAATTTCCATACAGTGTTGAGACAGCCATATTTTCAACAAAAACCGTATGTATTCTTTCCGGTCCTTTTCCAAATAAATCTTTTCGAAGCTTCCGAATAATATCATTAAATTCATGAATAGTTTTTGACATAATCAACGCTCTCCCACCGATTAAAATTAAATTGTGCATTTTATTCCTACAGTTTTTTTATCATAAATCAACACTTCAAAAAATAAAAGCCTAAAATCTTTGCAGCAAAACTTTTGAAGAGAGTTGGGTATTTAAAAAAGTTGTGCATTTAAAAACGTAGCGATATAATTGTAAATAACCGAGATGGAATAATAATAATGAATTGTTATTACTCTATCACTTTTTCTTAACGATATAAATGGGCCGGATTGGCATATTAGTAAGACCTGCTAGTAAACTATTCCACCATGATTGCACTTCCCTTATTTAATTAGGCGTGTGTATTCATGGTGGTTTTTTGTTTTTATATAAAGGAGGAAAACAAATGAGTCGTGAAATCATCACTGTTCATATAAATGGCAACGAATACAAAGCAGCTTCAGGCTCTACCATACTCGAAATTATTAATCAGCAAAGCATTGAGCACCCTCAGATTTGTTATGTTCCTGAAGTGGATCCTATTCAAACTTGTGACACATGTATCGTTGAAATGAATGGCGAGTTAGTTCGTTCTTGTTCTACAAAAGCTGAAAACGGCATGAAGATTGAATTACAATCAGCACCCGCAAAAGCGGCACAGACGGAAGCAATGGATCGTTTATTAGAGAATCATTTGCTATACTGCACCGTTTGCGACAATAACAACGGAAACTGTAAATTACATAACACAGCCGAAATGATGGAGATTGAACATCAAAAATACCCCTATACGCCAAAGGCCTCAGAGAATGAAGTCGATATGTCTCATCCGTTCTACCGTTATGACCCTAATCAATGCATCGCTTGTGGCCAATGCGTAGAGGTTTGTCAAAATCTTCAAGTTAATGAAACACTCTCTATCGACTGGGAAGCAAAACGTCCCCGCGTTCTCTGGGATGACGGTGTAGCAATCAATGAATCTTCTTGTGTGAGCTGCGGTCAATGTGTAACCGTATGCCCTTGTAATGCCTTGATGGAAAAATCCATGCTTGGAGAAGCTGGATTTATGACTGGGCTTCCAAAAGACGTTTTAAATCCAATGATTGATTTAGTTAAAGAAGTAGAACCTGGATACAGCGGAATTTTTGCTGTTTCAGAAGTGGAAGCCGCTATGCGCGAAACACGCACGAAAAAAACAAAAACTGTCTGTACATTTTGCGGAGTTGGATGTTCATTTGAAGTATGGACAAAAGGCCGTGAAATCCTTAAAGTTCAGCCTAGCTCTGATGCTCCCGCAAATGCCATTTCAACCTGTGTGAAAGGAAAATTCGGCTGGGATTTTGTAAACTCTGAAAAACGTATTACTAAGCCTTTAATCCGAAAAAATGGTGCATTTGTAGAGTCGTCATGGGAAGAAGCCCTCGACTTAGTAGCAAGCAGGTTAAGCTCTATTAATCAGCAGTATGGACATGGATCAGTTGGTTTTATTTCTTCTTCTAAGATTACAAACGAAGAAAACTATGTTATTCAAAAGCTGGCTCGCCAAATGTTTGAAACAAATGACGTAGACAACTGCTCTCGCTACTGTCAGTCTCCTGCAACTGATGGATTATTTCGAACAGTGGGAATGGGAGGCGATGCCGGCACGATAAAAGACATCGCAAAAGCTGGACTGGTTATCATCGTTGGAGCTAACCCTGCTGAAGGTCATCCTGTATTAGCAACTCGCATCAAACGCGCGCATAAGCTTCATGACCAAAAACTAATCGTCGCAGATTTGCGCAAAAACGAAATGGCTGAACGCTCTGACATTTTCATCAGTCCAAAACAAGGTACGGACCAAGTATGGCTAATGGCTGTAACAAAATACATGATTGACCAGGGATGGCACAATGAAAAGTTCATCCAAGAAAACGTCAACTATTTTGAAGACTTTCGCTCTTTGCTTGAAAAGTACACGCTTGAATATGCTGAACAAATTACGGGTATTCCAGCAGCAACGCTCATTCAAATAGCTGAAATGATTCGCGACGCAGATGGAACCTGTGTGCTGTGGGGCATGGGCGTAACGCAAAATACGGGAGGCTCTGATACATCAGCGGCTATCTCAAACCTGTTGCTTGCTACTGGAAACTATCGACGCCCTGGAGCAGGCGCTTATCCGCTCCGAGGCCACAATAACGTCCAAGGAGCATGTGATATGGGAACTCTTCCTGCTTGGCTTCCAGGCTATCAGCACGTCACAGACTCAGTCGCCCGAGCGAAATTTGAAAAAGCATACGGTGTAAAAATTAAAGATAAGCCAGGGCTTGATAATATTCAAATGCTGCATTCAATTGATGAAGGAAAAATGAAGGCCATGTACCTTGTCGGAGAAGATATGGCTCTTGTTGATTCAAATGCTAACCATGTACACGAAATATTATCAAATTTAGATTTTTTTGTCGTCCAAGACATTTTCCTTTCGAGAACGGCTCAATATGCTGATGTTGTACTTCCTGCTGTTCCTTCTCTTGAAAAAGACGGAACATTTACCAATACGGAGCGACGTGTCCAAAGATTGTATCAAGCATTACCAACGCTCGGTGATTCAAAGCCGGATTGGTGGATTGTTCAAGAGATTGCCAACCGCTTAGGTGCGAACTGGACGTATACACATCCTGGTGATATCTTTGCAGAAATGGCTAGTCTATCACCTCTATTCAGCCAAGCCAGCTACGAAAACCTTGAAGGCTGGAATAGCTTCTTATGGGGGAGTTTAGAGGGAAAAAGCACGCCGTTACTTTACGTCGATGGGTTTAATTTCCCAGATAAAAAAGCGCGCTTTGCTTTATCACATTGGGTACTTCCTGCCGAATTCCCAGAAGAATATGATCTACACATTAATAATGGAAGAATGTTAGAACATTTTCACGAAGGGAATATGACCAATAAATCGAGCGGCATCCAATCAAAAGTACCAGAAGTATTCGTAGAAATTTCACCTCAGCTTGCCAAGGAGCGTGAAATTGTAGAAGGTTCGCTTGTCAGATTAATCTCACCGTTTGGAGCAGTAAAAGTACAGGCATTAATTACAGAGCGAGTAAAAGCAAATGAGCTGTATCTTCCAATGCACTCTGTTCATAAAGATTCGGCTATTAACTTTTTGACGGGACCTGCAGTTGACCAACGAACAAATACGCCGGCTTACAAACAAACAAAAGTACGGATGGAAGTATTAAGTAAAGGTGGAGAAACGCCTTTACCGTCTACAAATCCCCGTAACAAAAAACGTCATCCTCAAAATGGGGTCGAGGTTCAGCGTAAATGGAACCGTCCTGGCTACGTCCATTTAACAAGTAAATAGGAGGAGAAAAGATGGCACAACCTATTACAGAAATTAGGAAACCTCTTCTAAGCGAGGAAGAAGAAAAACAACAAAAATTAGAAGATTTAACTTCTCTGCTAGCAGATAATGAAGAAGCTTTGAACCGTATTCTCGGTATTGTTGGCGAACTTAACGACATGGGTGTTCTTGAAGCTGCTGATTCAATGATTCAAGCAAAAGAAAAAATCTCAAAAATTGCGCTTCATCAAATTTCCAGAGAACCGGTAACCAATTTAATTAATACTCTTATGGGTGCAAGCAGCGGTTTGATGAAGGCAGATCCAGAGGTAACCGCTAAACTTGTAAATAGCGCAACAGCTGGTATGAACGAAGCGAATGAATATATAAAAACAGGAAAAAAAGTAAGTGCATTAGCTCTTATAAAAGCGCTAAACGATCCAGATGTCAATCGTGCAATTGGATTTGGGCTTCACTTTTTAAAAGGAATGGGCAAAGCGTTGGAAGAATAAATGAAGCAGCGACTTGAAAGTTTTCCCCCTTTCAAGTCGCTGTTTTCTTTTTAGGAAGTCAAATTTTAAATGAACGTGATATAGTTATACTAAATTGCTTTACTACAACTAATTGAGGTGACACGATGCAACAATACTTTAAACCCTTATTCGCACTATTATTTTTAATTATGTTTACTGCTGCTTGTTCGAACGAAACAAATACAGCTCAATCCGCAGCTCAGCACAAAAACATCAGCTTAACGATATCCGCTGCGGCCAGCTTAAAAGATGCGCTCACTGATATTCAAAAGCAATATGAAAAAAAGCATCCAAATATAGACTTAAAATTTAATTTTGGAGCTTCAGGCTCGCTGCAACAGCAAATTACAAACGGCGCACCTGTTGATTTATTTTTTTCAGCCGCGGAAGACAAGTTTGATGCACTAGTAAAAGCAGGAGCTATCTCCAAGGAAAATGGTACTGACTTGGTTGGCAATGACCTTGTGCTTATCGTGCCAAAGAATAATACGTCTGCTATCACAAATTTTGAAGATCTATCAAAGCCGACTGTTCAAAAAATTGCACTTGGAATACCAGAATCCGTTCCTGCCGGACAGTATGCGAAGGAGACTTTTGAACAGCTGAACCTCTGGAAAAACATTGAGCCAAAAACCGTCTATGCGAAAGACGTACGCCAGGTTCTTTCCTATGTGGAGACAGGAAACGTTGAAGCTGGGGTGGTTTATAAAACCGATGCCTTGATTTCAAAAAAGGTGAAGATTGTCGCTACTGCAAATAATAGCACTCACAAACCAATTGTATACCCTGTAGGCGTTATTAAGGATTCGAAACATCCACAAGAAGCAAAAGCTTTTTATCAATTTTTACAAAGTAAGACGGCTCTTGACACTTTAAAGAAATACGGTTTCACTGCAAATTGAGGCCGCTATGATTCAAGAATTTTTATCTCCTCTTCAGCTATCGCTTAAAATTGCATTAGTAGCAGGATTTGTCGTTATTATTTTAGGCACTGTGATAGGAAAACTGTTATCCAGGAAACACTTTAAGGGAAAAGTGATGCTTGAAACGGCGTTAATGCTCCCGTTGGTGCTCCCTCCGTCCGTTGTTGGATTTTTATTGATTGTCATATTCGGGAAACACAGCCTGCTCGGCCGGGCAATTGAATGGGTCTTTCAACAACCCGTTATTTTCACATGGTGGGCAGCTGTTATTGCCTCCGTTGTCGTTGCGTTTCCGCTTATGTATCAATCTGCCAAAACAGGCTTTCAAGGCGTAGATTACGAAATTGAAGACGCAGCTCGAGTAGATGGTGCAAGCGAATGGAAAGTCTTTTTCTTTATTTCCATCCCTTTAGCTTCTAAAGCCATCGCAACAGGAGGAGTGCTAAGTCTGGCAAGAGCACTCGGAGAGTTTGGAGCCACTTTGATGTTTGCTGGCAATATTCCAGGTGAAACACAAACTGTGCCTACCGCTATCTACGTAGCGATTGACTCTGGAAACATGAATCTCGCTTGGCTATGGGTTATTTCAATCGTCTTTCTTTCCTTTCTTATGCTGCTTTTTGTTCAGCTTAAACAAAAGTAAAAGGATGTCTCTTTGTGTAAGAGGCATCCTTTTTACATACATCATAAATTAAAAAGGAGCTAATCAAATGAAGAACATACATTTGATTAACTCCTGTTATAAGTAAGGTAAGCCACCATACAATATGTATTGGTGGAGACGGTGGGAGTCGAACCCACGTCCAGAAATATCGCCACTTAAGCGTCTACGAGTGTAGTTGGCATATTGATCATTCGCGAGCTGTTCTGCCTACCAACAGGCGTCCCAGTCGCTAGTCTGATTATTCTCTTCCTTCGTCCTCAGACGGCGAACTCCGGCGTAGCCCACTTAAAGTGAGTCCCTTACCCTACCACATGGGCGATGGAGGGAGGAACCGCTAAGCTACTATTATGCAGCTAAAGCGAAGTTATTGTTAGATTTGCCAGTTATTATTGGCGTTGATGTTTTAACGAGGCCATCTCCTCGACTCGCAACCTAAGCTCGAACTACCCCTGTCGAATCCGTAACGTCCCCATATAAAATAAAAGGGAGTCGGAATGTGTAAGAAAAAATCTTACATCAGATAGCGACTTCAGTGTGCAAAATGAAATCTAACTGATAACAATATTTATTATATCATAAAATGAGCATTTTGCAATTGTAAGATTTTGTAATGTTACATCTTTTGACGATCACGAAATGCTCGTTCGATATCGCGCTTCGCTTCTTTTCGCTTCAAGTCTTCACGCTTGTCATATTTCTTTTTACCCTTACCTAGACCTAGTAAAACCTTTGCGTATCCATTTTTTAAATACACTTTTAAAGGAACTAGTGAATAACCCGTTTCTTTTGAATAGCCAATTAGCTTGCTGATTTCACGCTTATGCAGCAATAGCTTTCGTGTACGCAACGGCTCATGATTGTATCGATTTCCTTGTTCGTAAGGACTAACGTGCATATTGTGTAGAAATACTTCTCCGTTTTGCACACGAGCAAAAGAGTCCTTTAAATTTACACGCCCATTACGAATTGATTTGATTTCCGTTCCTTGTAGAACAATACCCGTCTCATATGTTTCTTCAATAAAAAAGTCGTGGCGGGCTTTTTTGTTTTGTGCAATTAATTTCCCTTCACCTTTTGGCATAAAACGTTCCTTCCCTTCAGCCGTACTTACGTATATGTATGATATTATGTATTATTTTACTGTATGGAAATCTAAACAACAACTAAAACGTTTAATGGAGCTGTTTTGAAGCAGAAGGACTATCCTTCTGCTTCACTGCTGTCGATTATTTACGCTTTTTCTTTTTGCGCTTAACATTTGGGGCACCCTCGAAGAATCTTTTTTTCTTTTTCTTCTTTGGACTTTGAGTAGACCACTCTTCATTTTTGCTTCGGCTGCCCTCACGACCTTTTCCTTTGTCATCTTTGCGTGACTTTTGTTTTGCTTTAATCACTTTAGGACGGTCTTTAGATAAGCGTTTGCGACTTTCTTTCATTCCTACAATAATAAAGTCAACTGAACGCTCGTCTTTATTCACATCGGCAACTTTCACTTCAATTTCGTCTCCAATTCGGAAGACATTGCCCGTTTTTTCTCCAATCATCGCATAGTGACGTTCGTCGTAACGATAATAGTCATCTGTTAAGTCACTGACGTGAACTAAACCTTCAATCGTATTTTCTAGCTCCACGAACATTCCAAAGTTAGTAACAGAGCTAATAATACCATTAAATACTTCCCCAACTTTATCAGCCATAAACTCAGCTTTTTTCATATCGTCCGTTTCCCGCTCAGCGTCAACTGAACGACGTTCCATATTAGAAGAATGCTCAGCAACATCAGGCAGAAGCTCGCGCCATTTTTCTTGCGTTTGCTGATCTGTTTTTCCTTCAATTAAATACGTGCGAATGAGACGATGAACGATTAAATCCGGATAACGACGGATTGGAGACGTAAAATGCGTATAGAACTCAGCTGATAAACCAAAGTGACCTAAACTTTCTGCTTCATATTTCGCTTGTTTCATCGAACGAAGCATAACAGTTGAAATAACCATCTCTTCAGGCGTACCTTTTACTTCTTCTAAAATATCCTGCAGTGCACGCGGATGAATATCGTTTCCTGTTCCTTTCACCGTGTAACCAAAGTTTGTAATGAACTCTAAGAAACGAGTAAGCTTCTCTGCATCTGGATCTTCATGAATACGATAAATGAATGGTACGTTCATCCAGTGAAAATGCTCTGCTACTGTTTCATTCGCCGCTAGCATAAATTCTTCGATTAGCTTTTCAGCAACCGAACGTTCACGCAAAATAACATCGTGAGGATGGCCATCATCGTCTACTAATACTTTTGCTTCTTTGAAATCAAAATCAATGGCACCGCGATCCATTCTCTTTTTACGAAGAATAGCTGCCAGCTTTTCCATACGCTCAAACATCGGAACAATTGGCTCGTAGCGTTCTAACACTTCTTCGTCTTTATCCACTAAGATTTTGTTAACGTCTGAATACGTCATTCGTTCTGTCGTTTTGATGACACTTTCAAAAATCTCATGTTTCACTACTTCACCCTGTGAATCGATTTCCATCTCACAAGAAAGCGTAAAACGGTTAACTTTTGGATTTAATGAGCAAATTCCATTAGATAAACGGTGAGGAATCATCGGAATAACTCGGTCTACTAAATAGACGCTTGTTCCGCGCTCTGCTGCTTCTATATCAATCGGAGAACCTTCTTTAACGTAGTGACTTACATCTGCAATATGGACGCCTAATTTGTAGTTTCCATTTTCAAGCTCTGTAACTGTTACCGCGTCATCCAAATCTTTTGCATCTGCTCCGTCAATGGTTACAATGACTTGATCACGAAGATCACGGCGGTTGCCGATATCTTTTTCGTCAATCGTTTCAGGTGTATCAATTGCTTGTGTTAAAGCATCAGCAGGAAATTCTTGAGGAAGACCGTGCTTATGGATAACAGAAATGATATCGATCCCGGGATCGTTTTTATGTCCAAGGATTTGAACCACTTTTCCTTCTGCATTCATGCGGCCTTCCGGATAGGTTGTCAGTTCTACTACTACTTTATGCCCTTCAACTGCACCGTTTCTTGCTGATTTGGGAATAAAGATATCACCTGCAATTTTTTTGTCATCCGCAATCACAAAGCCAAAATTTTTGCTTTGCGTATACGTACCTACAATTTGCTGAGTACCTCGTTCTAAGATTTTTACAATGGTTCCTTCACGACGAGCACCTGATGATTCTGATGACACTCTTGCAAGCACAATATCTCCGTGCATAGCATTGTTTGTTTCGGTAGGGGGAATAAATACATCACCCGCATCTTTTTCTTCAGGAACTACGAACGCAAACCCTTTTGCATGTCCGCTTACTTTCCCTTTGACAAAATTCATTTGTTCCGGCAGCCCGTAGCGATCGTTTCTTGCTCGGATAATTAAACCCTTCTCTTCCATAATAACAAGTGCCTTTACAAACTCTTTGAATGACTCTGCATCCTCAGTGTTGAATTCTTTTGCAAGCTCTTGGACAGTCAAAGGTTTATAATTATCCCTTTTCATAAAATCCAATATTTCATTTATATAGGGCTGATTTTCTTCTTTCACATCATGTCCCTCCTTTTTCTTTATTCGTATTATCTCTATCACCAATCAAGTGATTCCAAAAATGCATATACATCCTCATGAAGCTGATCACGCTCTTTATCAAAGGTAATGGTATGACCAGATTCTTCGTACCATTTTATATCTTTTGTAGGAGACTCGACGCTATTATAAATAATATTGGCGCTGTCTGTATTAATCATATGATCATGACGACCTTGTACAACAAATGTCGGTGCATAAATCATATCTACTGAATTTCGCACTTCAGCGATTAATTCCTGTAAAGACTTTAATGTGTTCATTGGTGTTTGCTTGAATTCTTCCATTTCTTGTTCAATCTGTTCAGACGATTTACCTTCACGCTTTTTATATTCGCGTGCATACGCTAAAACACCTTCATACATGACTTCTTCACTCTTTATATACATAGGGGCGCACATAGGCACAATACCCTTTATAGGTACAGTGTAACCTAATTTCAGTGAAAATACGCCACCTAGTGAAAGACCTACAGCGGCAATACTTTCATGACCTTTGCTTTTCAAAAAATCATAGCCGTCCATGACATCTTTCCACCAATCTTTTGGACCAGTATGAACAAGTTCTTCAGGCGCTACGCCATGTCCTTTGTAATGAGGTGCGTGGCATGTGTATCCTTTTTTCTCTAAAAAACGACCTAACATACGAACATCAGCAGAATTTCCGGTAAAACCATGAAGTAATAAAACAGCTTTTTCGCCGCCTTCAAATGTAAATGGCTTTGGTTGTGCAATTTTCATATATCATTTAACTCCTTTTAGTTATAATATCTGCAGTCCTAATAGAAAAAAACATGTATTTATGTGACGGCCATCACATAACAAGAGATGGAGCCATCCACTTTTACGCTTTTATACTATATTTAGTACTTTTTTCTAAAGCTATATTATATCATTACTTAAAAATGAAATTAAAGTATTCAACACGCCCATTAAAAAACCACCTAATACATAAGTTGGTATACACCAAGTACATATGCATTAGGTGGCAGTCTATCCAGTAACATATTAAAGTTTGAAATAAGATACAGCAAGTGTTAACGCAAAGAATAAGATAGATAACACTACTGTCAAACGGTGTAAAACTAAGTCAATTCCACGTGCTTTTTGTTTCCCAAATAACGTTTCAGCTCCACCGGAAATAGCTCCAGATAATCCAGTAGTTTTACTTGATTGTAAAACTACCACAACAATCAAAGCAATTGAAACAATCACTAGCAAAGTAATCAGCAATGTATGCACTAAGACACACCTCCTACACCAAGTAATAGTCAATCAGCGGGGTTTCTTCATCCCTTCTGATTGGCATTACCGGGGATAAAGTACGCGCACTACGCTAAAGTTAATTTATCATAAAAAACCCTCTCGTACAAGTAATGGCAGTGAAATACACCGGATTTTAACGTAAAAAAACGGATGACAATCGTCATCCGTTTCTTTATACTTTCAACTTATTTTTTTAAGTTGTAGAAAGATTTAGCGCCATCGTATACAGCTAGAACACCTAGCTCGTCTTCGATACGTAGTAATTGGTTGTATTTCGCAATACGATCTGTACGGCTCATAGAACCAGTTTTGATTTGACCAGCGTTTGTTGCAACAGCGATATCAGCGATTGTTGCATCTTCAGTTTCACCAGAACGGTGAGAAACTACTGCTGTGTAACCAGCACGTTTAGCCATTTCGATAGCTTCGAACGTTTCAGTTAATGTACCGATTTGGTTAACTTTGATAAGGATAGAGTTACCTACGCCTTGTTCGATACCTTGAGCAAGTTTTTTCGTGTTTGTTACGAATAGATCGTCACCAACAAGCTGTACTTTGCCGCCAATGCGCTCAGTTAATAGCTTGTGACCATCCCAGTCATTTTCGTCTAATCCGTCTTCGATTGAAACGATTGGGAATTCGTTAACTAACTGCTCGTAGAAATCTACCATTTCAGCAGAAGTTACGCCTGTACGGCCTTCGCCTGCTAAGTCATATTTACCAGTTTCTTTGTTGAAGAATTCAGAAGAAGCAACGTCCATACCTAATTGGATGTCTTGACCAGCTTTGTAGCCAGCTTTTTCGATTGCTTCAACAATTACTTCTAATGCTTCACGGTTAGAACCAAGGTTTGGAGCGAATCCACCTTCGTCACCTACAGCTGTGTTTAAGCCTTTTGCAGATAAAACAGATTTTAACGCGTGGAATACTTCAGCACCCATACGGATTGCTTCTTTGAATGTAGGAGCTCCTACAGGTAAAATCATGAACTCTTGGAAGTCAACGTTGTTATCAGCATGAGAACCACCGTTGATGATGTTCATCATTGGAGTTGGTAATTGCTTCGCGTTGAATCCACCAAGATAACGGTATAATGGAAGACCTACGAAGTCAGCCGCTGCGTGAGCTACTGCCATAGATACACCAAGGATAGCGTTAGCACCTAATTTACCTTTGTTTTCCGTACCATCTAGCTCAATCATAAGGCGGTCGATACCGATTTGATCAGTTGCGTCCATACCTACTAATTCAGGAGCGATAATTTCGTTTACGTTTTCTACTGCTTTTAATACACCTTTACCTAGGTAGCGAGATTTGTCACCATCGCGTAATTCTACTGCTTCGTGTTCACCAGTAGAAGCACCACTTGGTACGATTGCGCGTCCGAAAGCGCCTGATTCAGTATATACTTCCACTTCAACTGTTGGGTTACCGCGAGAATCTAATACTTCGCGTGCATAAATGTCAAGAATTGTTGGCATTTTAAAACTCTCCTTTATAATTAATTATTTAATTAATGTTTTACCTGTCATTTCTTTTGGCTGTGCTACATCTAGAAGAGTAAGCATTGTAGGAGCTAGATCCCCTAGAATACCGTCTTCACGAAGCTCTAAGCCTTGTTTTGTTACAATTACTGGAACAGGATTCGTTGTATGAGCCGTCATTGGATTACCTTCAAGTGTAATCACTTCATCAGCATTACCATGGTCTGCTGTGATAATTGCTGTACCGCCTTTAGCTAAAATTGCATCTACAATTTTGCCTAAGCACTCATCTACTGTTTCAATTGCTTTTACCGTTGGTTCTAACATACCTGAATGACCTACCATATCAGGGTTTGCAAAGTTTAATAAAATAGCGTCCTGCTTATCGCCTTCGATTTCTGCAAGCAACGCGTCCGTCACTTCATAAGCACTCATCTCAGGTTTCAAGTCATATGTTGCTACTTTTGGTGAATCGATTAAGATACGTGTTTCACCAGGAAACTCTGCTTCACGTCCACCGCTCATAAAGAACGTTACGTGAGGATATTTTTCCGTTTCAGCAATACGAAGCTGCTTTAAGTTATTTTGAGATAATACTTCACCAAGCGTATTATCTAAGTTAATTGGCTTAAAGGCTACATATCCGTCAACTGTTTCGCTGAAGTGAGTTAGACATACAAAATGTAAGTTTTTCGGATGTTTCTCACCGCGATCAAATGAGCGGAAATCTTCGTTTGCGAACGTATTTGAAATTTGAATTGCGCGATCCGGACGGAAGTTGTAGAAAATGACTGCATCTTCGTCTTGAATTGTCGCAACTGGCGATCCGTCTTCTTTTGTAATAACAGAAGGTAAAACGAATTCGTCATAGATTCCATTTTCATATGAATCTTTTACGCACTCTTCAGCGCTTGTATATGATGGACCTTCACCGTACACCATTGCGCGGTATGATTTCTCTACGCGCTCCCAGCGTTTGTCGCGGTCCATTGAGTAGTAACGTCCTGAAAGTGTTGCAATTTCACCAACGCCGTACTCTTCAATTTTTTCATTAAGTTCTTTTAAATACGTTTCAGCAGATTGAGGTGCTACGTCACGACCATCTAAGAAGCCATGAATGTAGACTTTTTCTAAGCCTTCACTCTTAGCTAGACGCAATAATGCATAAAGATGTTCAATATGACTGTGTACACCGCCATCAGATAAAAGCCCGAAAAGATGAAGGTTTGTACCCTTTTCTTTTGCGTGCTTTACAGCTGCTAGAAGCGTTTCGTTTTGTTCAAACTCGCCTTCACGAATTGCTACGTTTACACGAGTTAAGCTTTGGTACACAATTCGGCCTGCGCCGATGTTTAAGTGACCTACTTCAGAGTTACCCATTTGGCCTTCTGGTAAGCCTACAGCTTCTCCAGACGCCTGAAGTGTAGCATGAGGATACTCGTTCCAGAAACGGTCGAAGTTTGGTTTTTTTGCATGTGTTACCGCATTACCTTTATCTTCATCGCGTAATGCAAAACCATCTAAGATGATTAATGCTACTGGCTTTTTACTCATTACTTACCAGCCTCCAAAAGCTGTAAGAAAGAATCTGCTTCTAAGCTTGCTCCACCTACTAAAGCTCCGTCAATGTCTGATTGAGACATATATTCTTTAATATTAGCAGGTTTTACGCTACCGCCGTATTGAATACGTACAGCATCTGCAACATCTTGAGAGAATTGTTCTGCAACAACGCTACGGATGTATGCACAAACTTCGTTTGCACCTTCAGCAGTTGAAGATTTACCTGTACCGATTGCCCAGATTGGCTCATATGCGATAACCGTTTGTTTTACTTGCTCATCAGTTAGACCAGCTAATGCTTTTTGTACTTGATTAGCTACAACTGTTTTTGTTTGATCTTGTTCGTACTCTTCGTTTGTTTCACCGCAGCAAACGATTGGTGTTAAACCGTGTTTGAATGCAGCAATTGTTTTTTGGTTTACTGTTTCGTCCGTTTCGGCAAACATTTCACGACGTTCAGAGTGTCCTAAAATTACGTAGTTCACACCTAAGTCTGCTAATGCAACAGGGCTCACTTCTCCAGTGAACGCACCGTTTTCTTCAAAGTGCATGTTTTGTGCACCAATTTTTAAGTCTGTGCCTTTAGTCGCTTCTACTAGACGATCTAAAAATAGTGCAGGTGCACATACTACTGAATCTACGCTTTCAGGAGATGGTACTGCTCCTTTTACTTCTTCAACAAAGCTAGTTGCTTCAGAAAGTACTTTGTTCATTTTCCAGTTTCCTGCAATAATTGGTTTACGCATGTGTAACACCGTCCTTTGTTTATTGTGGGTTTTCACTTCACGCGTTAGATGTCCAAGAGGGTGCTGTTAAAAGTGATTCGGTCCCTTTTATCTCTTGGTCATCCTTCTTCGCTGCTTGATAATTATTTATATTATCAGTCGTCAGGTCGGTCCTCCGTCTTACTGAAACATAAACTTACTTATCGTTTAGTGCAACTACGCCTGGAAGTTCTTTACCTTCCATAAACTCTAGTGACGCACCGCCACCTGTAGAAATATGGCTCATTTTATCAGCTAGGTTGAATTTTTCAACAGCTGCTGCAGAATCTCCTCCGCCGATTACTGAATATGTGTCAGTTGCTTCTGCTAAAGCTTCAGCTACTGCTTTTGTTCCGTTAGCAAATGCGTCTAATTCAAATACACCCATTGGTCCATTCCAAATAACTAACTTAGAGTTTTTGATTACGTCAGCATAGATTTCACGCGTTTTCGGTCCTGCGTCTAAGCCTTCCCAATCGCTTGGAATATCTTCAATTGATACAACTTGAGTATTAGCATCATTTGAGAAGTCATCTGCTACTACCACGTCCACTGGCATGTAGAAGTTTACTCCGTTTTTCTTAGCTTTTTCCATGAAAGATTTTGCAAGTTCAATCTTGTCTTCTTCAAGAAGTGATTTACCTACTTCATGGCCTAGTGCCTTAATAAATGTGTAAGAAAGTCCTCCACCGATGATTAAGTTATCTACTTTATCAAGCAAGTGGTCAATTACACCGATTTTGTCTTTAACTTTTGCTCCACCAACGATTGCAGTAAATGGACGTTCTGGGTTCGATAATGCTTTTGAAAGCACATCAAGCTCTTTTTCCATTAAGAAACCTGCTACTGCTGGAATGTGTTGAGCAATTCCTTCTGTTGAAGCATGCGCACGGTGAGCTGCACCGAATGCATCGTTTACGTATACATCTGCTAATTCAGCAAACGCTTTTGCTAATTCAGGATCGTTTTTCTCTTCGCCTGGGTAAAAACGTACGTTTTCAAGTACTAAAACATCGCCTTCGCTCATGCCGTCGATTGTTTTCTTTACTTCTTCACCAAAAGCTTCGTCAGCTTTTGCAACGTCTTTACCAAGAAGAGCTTGTAAACGTTCTGCAACAGCATTTAGACGTAATTCTTCAACAACTTCGCCTTTTGGACGTCCAAGATGGCTAGCTAAAATTACTTTTGCACCTTGTTCTACTAAATATTGAATAGTAGGAACAGCTGCACGAATACGAGTTTCGTCTGTTACTTTTCCGTCTTTCATTGGTACGTTAAAGTCTACGCGACAAAATACTCGCTTTCCTTTTACATCGATGTCTTTCAACGTTTTTTTGTTCATCGTTAAAAGGCCTCCTTAAGTATTTATGGTACTAAGCAAGTAGGCTTCTATGTAATCATCAATCCACAGACCAACGTACATTTCATTTTATATATTGGCGCCTTTCTATATAAAGTGAAACTCAAGTTAGCTGTTTATGACGCTTTTTCATGTAGAAGCCAATACATAAATCAAGGAAGAGGGGGTATGCCCCTCTCTTCCTTAGCAAGTCTTATTATAGTCGTTCTATTTTCAGATATCCAATAAAAAAGGAAAGTCTAGTCGATTTCTGTCTTATTGAATCAAATAGAAGCGAATTTTAAGTTATTCTTATAGTCCTTTAGCAGCGATGTATTGAGCAAGGTCTACTACACGGTTAGAATATCCGCTCTCGTTATCGTACCAAGAGATAACTTTAACCATGTTACCTTCCATTACCATTGTAGATAATGCATCGATTGTAGAAGAGTTGATGTTACCGTTGTAGTCACCAGATACTAGTGGCTCTTCGCTGTAACCAAGGATACCTTTAAGATCGCCTTCAGCAGCTTCTTTAAGAGCGTTGTTTACATCTTCAACAGTTACTTCTTTATCAAGTTCAGCAACTAAGTCTACTAAAGAAACGTTTGGAGTTGGAACACGCATAGCTCCACCGTTTAATTTACCTTTTAATTCAGGTAATACTAGAGATACAGCTTTAGCAGCACCAGTTGAAGTTGGGATGATGTTTTCAGCAGCTGCACGAGCACGACGGTAATCTTTGTGTGGTAAGTCTAAGATTTGTTGGTCGTTTGTGTAAGAGTGAACTGTTGTCATCATTCCGCGTTTAAGACCGAACTTGTCGTTTAACACTTTAGCAAATGGCGCTAAGCAGTTAGTTGTACAAGAAGCATTTGAAATTACGTTGTGGTTAGCTGCATCGTATTTGTCTTCGTTAACACCCATTACGATTGTGATGTCTTCATCAGATGCTGGAGCAGAGATAATTACTTTTTTAGCTCCTGCTTCTAAGTGTTTTGCAGCGTCAGCGCGTTTTGTGAAGAATCCAGTAGATTCAACAACGATTTCTACGCCTTGTTTGCCCCAAGATAATTGAGCTGGGTCACGTTCAGCAGAGATTTCGATTGTTTTACCGTTTACTACTAAGTTGCTACCATCTACTACTACTTCTGCATCTAATTTTCCGTGTACAGAATCATATTTTAAAAGGTGAGCAAGCATGTTAGCATCTGTTAAGTCGTTGATTGCTACTACTTCAACGTTATCATTTTTTAAAGCTGCGCGGAATACATTACGGCCGATACGACCAAATCCGTTAATACCAATTTTTACTGCCATGGGTATTTCCTCCTTGAATGTAAAAAGTATTTTTTTATATGAGGGATTAATTAAAATCCCTTACTAACTCTTTTGCGGCGCCTTCATCTGTAATGAGAATCGAATCATGCGCTTGTTGCATAAACGCTTTAATTGCCTTTGCTTTTGATGAACCTCCTGCAACAGCAATAACACATTTATTGTTCTTTAAATCATCGAGTTGTATGCCAACTGTTTTAACTTTATGAACAACTTCGCCTTGATGATTAAAATAGTATCCAAATGCCTCACCTACAGCATGTCCATTTTTCACTTTTTCTAAGTCAGCTTGTGGTGTTTTACGGCGTTCTGCCATTGTCATAGCGTCTCCTATTCCGTGAACAACCATACCAGCAGACTTGATTAAATGAAGCATGTCTTTAATAGATGGCTCACCGATAATGGATCGGTATGCTTCATCACTAAGCTGATCTGGAACATGAAGCAAGCGATAGTGACTCATGGACTTTTCAGCCATCTTAGCACAAATCGTGTTTGCTTGGTTTTGTACATTTTCACCTAGCCCTCCGCGAGCAGGTACAAAAAGTACATCAGGGTGTTTTGAATCAGGTGTCATCATTTCGGCAACGGCGGCAAGCGTTGTACCACCTGTAACAGCAACGGTATTTTTTTCACCAACAAGGCGCTCCTTGATACACGAAACAGATGCTCGACCCATTTCATTTTTGACCCAAGGAGACTGATCACTATCTCCAGATACAACAACAACTTCTGATAAAGAAAACGCCTCTTTTAATGTTGTTTCCAATAATCGAAGTCCTGAAACTTCCTTCATTACTTCTTCTAATTCAGCTAGAAGTAGTTCTCCCTGGTTTGTAAGCGTCATCCCACTAGGGTAAATGTCAATCAAATCTTGTTCTTTTAAGAATGTTACTTCGCTTCGTAACACACGCTCTGTTAGCCCAAGGCTTACAGCTAAGTTTCTGCGGCCAATCGGCTGCATTAAACGTATGTATTGCAAGATTTGATAGCGCTTTTGCATAACTGAGAGAAGTTCAGGTAATAATTTTCGTTGTACTTCTATTAAAGAACGCATGTTAAAATCCCCTTAAGGCATAAACTTGCTGGACATATTTTGTCCCATATAGACATATTATGTCCCACCTTGCGCAAAAAAAATTCACCCTGCTACAAAATCTATTCTAACAGGAGTGAATCCTTTATTCAACTCATGTGTTGCCTATTTTTAAAAGTAAGCGTTTTCTTAATGGAATACCTGTTATTTTTCCATATTCCACTTCTTCTCCGTCCATTTCTACTACAGGAATCGCAAGGTGATACTTTTCCAGCCACTCATCGTTTTTGTAAATGTCTCGTTCAATAAGCTGAAAGGGAAACTCAGACTGCATCTCTGCAAGCAGCTTCTTTGCATCATCGCATAAATGACAGCTATTTTTGGTATACAGTACGACTTCCACATTCTCACTCCTTTACTGCGTGACAAAAAGTTTTCGTTGGCTGGATGGTAAAACGTTTAATTGATCTCGGTATTTGGCTACCGTTCTTCTTGAAATAGTAACGTTATAATTGCTTTGCAAGACGTTAGCCAACTGCTGATCTGAAAGCGGACGCTGTTTGTTTTCTTCTGATACTAGCTTTTTAAGCAGTTCTTTTACGTGAGTTGTAGAAGTCGCTTCGTTGTTGCCCAGTTGAATACTAGTTGAGAAAAAAGATTTCATTGAAAAAGTGCCAAAAGGCGTTTGAATATATTTGTGCCGAGTAGCACGACTAATCGTTGATTCATGCACAGACGTTTGTTCCGCTACTTCCTTCATTGTTAAGGGCTTCAAATACGAAGGACCCTTTTTAAAAAATGCTTCTTGTTCAACGAGTAAGGTATTCATTAATGCGTTTAATGTATCTTTGCGTGTGTGTAAACTTTTCATAATCCATTGGAATTCACGATATTTCTCTTGTAAATAAGAAAACATTTCTTGGTTTTGCCTGTTTTTCAGCTGAAGTTTGTATTGTTCATTCACTGAAAGGCGAGGTTCCAAATCCTCATTTGCATAAGCAACGACATTTCCATCTTCAATTTTTACAATAAAATCCGGTACAATGAATCGTTCATTGGACTTCATATAAAATGATCCAGGACGAGGATTTAATTTCTTAATCTGTTCATGTAATTGTTGAAGAGCTTCAAGTGAGATTTGACATAACTTTGAGATTTTCATCCATTTTTTATACGCAAATTCCTCAAAATGATGTGTCAAAATTTGCTCTATTTTTTCTGTCCATTGATTACTTCTTTTTAATTGAAGCATTAAGCACTCTTGTAAACTTCTCGCCCCTACTCCTGCCGGGTCCATCTGCTGCACAAGCTGGAGAGCCTTTTCAACCTGCTCTTGATCTTGACCAAGCTGGTTAGCAAGTATAATTAACTCATCATGCAAATAGCCAGCATCATCCAGGCTATTAATAACAAACTCAACGGCTGCCTGCTCACATTCATCTAACTTTAATAATGCGGATTGATTCATTAAATGTTCGTACAGCGTTTCTTTAGGAGCTGGTATACTGCTCATATAATCTGTTGAATCAGAAGTTGCATGATTTTTTTGATTGTGAGATGTATAGACGGGCAGCTCTGAAAAATCTATAAGCGGATTTTGAAGCGCCTGCTCATGTAAAAACGCTACAATATCCATCGATGAATATTGTAAAAGAGAAATAGCTTGTGATAATTCTTTTGACATCGTCAGCTTTAACGACTGCTGCTGAAATAATCCAATCTCCATTATTTCTCCCCTCCCCTTCATCTATTTTACTATAAAAACGCTTTCAAAGAGCATGTAACTATTTTTTATATGTAATTTTTTCATCAAAAAATCTCCGTCAACCTTTGTTAACGAAGCGCTTCATCCTATTTTTACTTACTAACCATCAAAAAAGTAATAGAGCTATGCACTTTTATAACTTTTCATTATAATTCCCACCAGCCACATGATCCGAGTAATAATCCGACATGACGTTTTCTTCGTCATGTCGAATTCTCTGCATGTGTATAATATATAGAAAAATTGCTTATTGAATGGTTTGTGCCATTTGCATAAACTTGTCCAAGTTTTCTTCGTCATTTTTCATGAAGATGGTTAGCTTCATTGGTTTCTTTCCTTTAACCAGCACGGCGTTTACCGTATGATCGCCAGATGTGGCTTCATACCAAACAGAATCTTTGAAGATTCCATTCTCTTCAAGATTCTTTTTCTCTGCTGCATTTTTATTAACTGCTGTTGCCGTTTGTTTAACAGATTGAGCAGCGTCGTCCAGCGATGCTTCTGATGAAAGCATTTCAATACGCATAAATTGAGAATCATCTGAAGTTAATACTAACGCATCTTTTCCTGGTTCTTCACCCGTTAGTTTATAACCGTCCATTACTTGAATAGAATAATCTTGTTCTGGGCTTTTTGTTAATTTTGTTTCTGAAGAAGACGTTGACTGTCCATCTTCCGCTGTTTTGCTAGTTGATGATTGACTTCCTGAAGGTTTGGCTGAGACCTCGGAAGAATCCGCATCTTTTTTCGAATCTTCTTTTGCAGCGCCTGATGTTTGATCAGATTTAGAAGCCTTATCCTGCTGAACATTTTCTGCTTGATCATTAGACTTTGGCTGAGCAGAATCTTCGTTCGTCCCGCATGCAGACAGCAATAGTGCTACCGATGCACTGACAATGAAAAGTTTGTTCACATATTTCATATTTATTCCTCCTCCGTGTTTCTTTTCCTTATATACTGTTTTATAGTATTCTGACAAATTCTGCAACCGGTACAATGGAATTAATTTCTTGCTTCCTTGCGCGTATAAAGGGTTAGAGGAGAAAAATAAATATTATTTTTTAGGAATATGAGCCTTTTTACTCAAAATAAAAAACGTTGCGTAATCCGCAACGTTTTAAGACGCCCTCGACAGGATTCGAACCCACCCTAAGAGAACCGGAATCTCTTGTGCTATCCACTACACTACGAGGGCATATTTGTCACAACTTCCATTATAGGAGAGAAAACTTCTCTTTTCAATAGAATACTACGTTTATTTTTTTTAGAAGGGGGAAAAATTTTAATAATGTCAAAGAGGAATACATAGTCTTTTAAGCGAATATGTGTAGTAGAGGTTCTTTTGTTTGACCTTTATTGACCATACGTGTATTATAGGTACATAACAAATTATTCTTGTTAAGGAGGAATTTAATATGAACTTAATTCCTACAGTTATTGAACAAACAAACCGTGGTGAACGTGCTTATGACATTTATTCACGTTTATTAAAAGACCGCATTATTATTTTAGGTAGTGCTATTGACGATAATGTAGCTAACTCAATCGTTTCTCAGCTTCTATTCTTAGCTGCTGAAGACCCAGAAAAAGATATCTCACTTTATATCAACAGTCCAGGTGGCTCTATTACAGCTGGAATGGCTATCTACGATACGATGCAATTCATTAAGCCAAAAGTTTCTACAATTTGTATCGGTATGGCTGCATCAATGGGTGCTTTCTTACTGGCTGCTGGTGAAAAGGGCAAACGTTTTGCTCTTCCAAACAGCGAAGTAATGATTCATCAACCTCTTGGTGGTGCTCAAGGACAAGCTACTGAAATCGAAATTGCGGCAAAACGTATTCTATTCTTACGCGAAAAACTAAATTCAATTTTAGCTGAGCGTACAGGTCAACCGTTAGAAGTGCTACAACGTGATACAGATCGTGATAATTTCATGACTGCTGAACGCGCTTTAGAATACGGTCTAATTGACAAAGTATTAGAAAACGACCCTAAATAAAAAAAAGCCTTTCCCGCAGCGGGAAAGGCTTTTTTATGCATCGTTCTCTACGTAAGCTACTAACGCATCCATTGCTTCTTTTTCATCTACCCCTTCAACAATGAGCGTAATGAGAGAACCATTATTAATCGCTAAGCTCATTAACCCCATGATACTTTTAGCGTTGACTATTTTCTCATCTTTCTTCAAGTACACATCAGATGTAAAACGAGTTGCTTCTTGCACAAACAGTGCTGCAACACGAGCTTGTAATCCCGTTTTTAATTTTACTTCTACTTGTTTTTCCATGATAAAATCCTCCCCCTTGCAATTCCCCTTATGTGACTGGCTGACCGGCGCGAAGCTTGTCTGCTATTTGGTCAATTTTACGCAACCGATGGTTAATGCCCGATTTGCTAATTTGACCTCCAGATACCATCTCACCAAGCTCCTTTAACGTAACGTCTTGGTATTCCACACGCAAACGAGCAATTTCTCTTAGCTTTTCTGGTAAGATGTCTAATCCAGCTGTTTCATCAATATAACGAATGTTTTCCACTTGACGAATAGCCGCTCCGATCGTTTTATTTAAGTTAGCTGTTTCACAATTAACTAAGCGATTAACGGAATTTCGCATATCTCGGACGATTCTTACATCCTCAAACCGTAACAGAGCGTTATGGGCTCCAATGATATTTAGAAACTCCGTAATTTTTTCAGCTTCTTTCAAATAGTTAATATAGCCTTTTTTCCGTTCTAATGTTTTACTATTCAATTGAAATTCGTTCATTAAATTGCATAAAGCTTCGTTGTGCTCTTCATACAATGAAAAGATTTCAAGATGGTACGATGATGTCTCTGGGTTATTAATAGAACCGCCCGCTAAAAATGCGCCTCTTAAGTAGGATCGCTTACAGCATTTTTTTTGTACTAGCACTGGTGAAATACGATGTGTAAACGTGAATCCTTCTTCTACAATTTTCAAGTCTTCCAAAAGCATTCTCGTTTTTTCTACTAATCGAACAATATACACATTGTTTTTCTTCAACCGCATTTTCTTACGCACAAGCAGTTCTACTGACACATCATAATTTTTCTTAAGCAGGACATAAATGCGCCGAGCAATCGCTGCGTTTTCTGTTTGAACATCAACCGTGAATTTTTTATTCGAAAAAGAAAGTGAACCATTCATTCGAATTAATGCAGAAAGCTCTGCTTTTGCACAGCAATCTTTGACTTCTAAATTCGTTAACTCTTTTTTTGTTTCTGATGCAAATGACATAACTTCACCTCCAATCTACATACGGAAATAGTGTTAAACACCCGTATTCGCTTTACCTTGCAGCGATGTCAGCATAGAATACACAAGCTTTGCTACTTTTTTTGTATCATGCCTAATTACGCTGCCGTCATACTGAATAATTTGATCTTCAATCACTTCTAACCCTAATTTTAGCAATACTTCACGATCATATTCTACAGGCTGAGCCTGCTCTACTTGATATTTCTTTTTCAAAGGTGCTGGAATAGGTGCATTATTGACGATAATCGCATCTAAAAATGCACACGGCATATGATTGTAAAGCGCTTTAATATGATCACTTGCCTTAAAGCCCAATGTCTCACCCGGCTGCGTCATCACGTTGCATACGTACACTTTCTTTGCTTTTGTCGAACAAAGCTCGTTACAAATATCTTGCACCAGTAAATTCGGCAAAATACTTGTATAAAGACTTCCGGGCCCCAACACAATTAAATCAGCTCGTCGAATCGCTTTTATTGTCTCGACAAGCGGTTTCACATCGGCGGGCGATAAAAATACTTTATTAATTTTTTTATTAACTTCTGGAATTTTAGATTCACCTGTTACGATGGATCCATCTTGCATCTCTGCATGCAGCACCACACTTTGATTAGCTGCTGGAAGTACTTTCCCTCTGACGTTTAGTACTTTGCTCATTTCTCGTATAGCATGCACAAAATCGCCAGTAATAGACGTCATAGCTGCAAGCAACAAATTGCCAAGAGAATGGCCTGTAAGCTCATTTCCTGTATCAAATCGATGCTGAAAAAGCTCTTCAACTAGTGGTTCTACATCAGATAAAGCAACTAGCACATTTCGAATATCACCAGGAGCAGGGATTTCAAGTTCATCGCGCAATCGGCCAGAACTTCCCCCGTCGTCTGCTACGGTTACGATGGCTGTAAGATCAAGAGGGTATTCCTTCAACCCTCTTAACAGCACTGGTAAACCCGTTCCTCCCCCAATGACGACAACTTTTGGAAGCTGTTCACTGCTCATCTATGATTTTCCTTTCTCCTCTCAATGTCACGATGAGAAATATGAGTTTTGTATTCATTCTGGAAATGGTGACCTAAATATTCAGCTAGTGTGACGGAGCGATGCTGTCCGCCTGTGCATCCTATAGCAATAACCAGCTGGCTTTTACCTTCTCGCTTGTACTGTGGAAGCATAAACGAAAGTAAGTCTACTACTTTTTCAATGAACTTTTGAGTTTCCGTCCATTTTAATACGTAAGAAGAAACCTCTTCTTCAAGCCCCGTTTTCGGACGCATATGGTCAATGTAGTGAGGGTTTGGCAAAAAGCGCACATCAAAGACTAAATCAGCGTCAATAGGCACCCCGTATTTAAAACCAAACGACATCACATTAACAGTAAAAACCTGTGAAGCGTGCGACGAAAACTGAGTTAAAATTTTTTCTCTAAGCTCTCTTGGTTTTAACTCTGACGTCTCATAAATAAGCTGAGCTCTTCCCTTTAACTCCTCAAGAAGCTCGCGCTCCATACCAATTCCTTCTAAAGGTAAACCCGAAGGAGCTAGCGGATGTGAACGTCTCGTTTCTTTGTAGCGCGTCACCAATACAGAATCTTTTGCATCTAAAAATAAAATTTGTGGCGTGACCCACGTTGTTTCACTCATGTTATCTAATGCTTCAAACAGGCTTTCAAAAAACTCTCTGCCTCGCAAGTCCATAACAAGAGCAACTTTATTCATTTTATTCCCTGACTCTTTCATGAGTTCTAAAAATTTCGGTAGCAATGTAGGGGGTAAATTATCTACACAAAAGAACCCTAAATCTTCAAAACTCTGAATTGCTACTGTTTTCCCTGCACCTGACATTCCAGTAATAATCACTAATTGAATATCGCTTACAGACCCAGTACTCATTTTCCATCCCCCTCAATCTATGCAAACATGTCTATTTATCATTAACAAGGATCAATTCGATAAGATAATAACTCGAAATCCGTTGTATACGTAAAGTTGCCATAAATAACACCCGACCCTTTTGCTACATAATCGATAATGTGATGATCTCCCGGTGCCATCGGCAATTCACTTACTTCACTCAAATTATGCCAACCGAGTTTGCCTTCTTCTGATTCTAGCACATTTGTCCCATCAAAATCTGTAGCAAAAAAAGTAAACATCATCCATTCAGATGAAATTTGATCGTTTTCTTTCATCGTAAAAGTAAAGATACCTTTTACAGTGGGATTTTTCAAATAAATTCCCGTTTCTTCACGAAATTCTCTTACAACAGAGTCTTTTACAGATTCTCCTTGCTCCATTTTCCCACCCGGGGCCACCCACCAGTTTCTTCGTGGCTTTTGAAGCAACAATACTTTATCATCTTTCATTAATACACAATTTGTGACCCTTTGCATGTTTTCCACCTCATCATATGTATACTGACATTTTCTTTTATTATACTACGAAACAAACTTCTCTCACAACGGAGATGAACTAACTATTACTAAATTTTCTGAAAATAATCTATTGCTGTTATATACGTAAATTCAATCTGTTATAGTCACAAAAAAGAGGCATAGGAACACGTCCTATGCCCGACATACATATATTTTATAAAAGGGGGTCAATTACTATCTATATAGTACCCCATCAATGTTTCACATGTGTTACAGAACAGTTAAAACCGAATTACGTTTTGTAAAAGATTGATTTCAGCCTTATTGCTGAATAGCTTTTAACTTTTCTTTTAACTCTTCTACATAGTGCTGAGCCGCTTGAGCAGCAATGCTGCCATCGCCTGTAGCTGTTACAATTTGACGAAGAGCCTTTTCACGAACGTCTCCAGCTGCGAACACCCCTGGTACTTTTGTTTCCATTTGCTCGTTCGTTTCAATATATCCTTCTTTATTCGTGATGTTTAGGCTTTCGAATGGTTTTGTTAGTGGAACCATTCCAACATAAATGAATACGCCGTCCGCACCGAACTCGCGCTCTTCACCTGTTTTTGTGTCTACTAACGTTACGCTGCCTACTTTACCGTCTTTTTCATTTACTTCTTTGACCGTTGTATTCCAAATAAAGTCAACTTTTTCGTTATCAAATGCACGCTGCTGTAGGATTTTCTGCGCGCGAAGCTCATCGCGTCGGTGAATAATTGTTACTTTTGTTGCGAAGCGTGTTAAATATACGCCTTCTTCAACCGCAGAGTCTCCACCGCCTACAACGACTAGCTCTTTGCCCTTAAAGAATGCGCCGTCACATACCGCACAATAAGATACGCCGCGGCCGCCTAGTTCTTTTTCTCCTGGCGCACCTAATTTTTTATATTCAGCACCAGTAGCAACGATTACTGAACGTGTTTTATATTCTTTGCTGCCTGCACGAACTGTCTTGTATTCTTCTCCGTCGATGATTTCTTTAATATCACCGTACGCATATTCCGCACCGAATTTTTTTGCATGCTCAAACATTTTGTTAGAAAGGTCAGGACCAAGGATATGATCATAACCTGGATAGTTTTCTACATCTTCCGTATTAGCCATTTGACCGCCTGGAATTCCTCGTTCAATCATTAGTGTTGATAAATCTGCACGAGATGTATATACGGCAGCAGTCATACCTGCTGGGCCTGCCCCAATAATAATGACATCATAAATTTTTTCTTCTGTCATTTCTTTACACTCCTTTTAGGAAATTCCTTCGTAGTTGATTCCAAATTTATGGATAATTATTTCGTTACCACTATCCTAATATGTTCTTCCTATTATCGTCTATTTTTTTGCTCAATTTAATAACGTATTCACAATTTTACTGTACTTTCTCACTGTTGCAGCGGAAATGGAATATTGTTTTGCCGCATCGGCTTGAGTAATAGACTGGTTTTGTTCTTTCGCCCATATATATGTGACGGCTGCGGCCCATGCATTTACGTTCACATGCTGAAAATCATAGGATTGTTTATATACCTGTACATATACATAAAACCAAAAGCTTAAAAGATCCTGGATATCACTTTCAGTCTGCGATTCCATCTCCAGCTCAATAACATCTGCCACCTCAAAAATCACATGGTGTTTATCCTGCCATACATACGTATATACTTCATCTAAAAGTGTACTCATATGTATGGACGACTTGATTTCTTCTAAAAGAAGCAGACGCTGTTGTTCAGGAAGCTTCTTCGCCATATACAGACTGTAAAGCTGATCATGAACATTTTTTGTTGCACATTTCTTTTTCGCTGTAACATCCACTTTCGATTGAAAAACCTTCGCAGCTTTTTGACTGATGCGCCAAGGCTCCTCTCCTTCTTTATCAGGAACGTCTTCCAATGCCAGCTTCCACATTTCTTTAGCGAACGCTTCACGTCCAGTATAGTAAGAGGCATATGAGAGCCAATAATGAAATGAGTTGTCTCCTTGAAATCCTTGTGTATAAAGCTTTTTTAACCATCTGTATGATAGTTTGTATTGACCAATCAACGCAAATGTTGCTCCAAGCTTATAGCGGTGTTCAAAGGACATCGGATAAACGCGGCTAAGCCCGTCTGTAAGCTCCTCAACTTCTTTTTGCTTATGGCAATAATAATAGAAAATCAGCTGATTGCATAACGCATGAAGATTTCCAGGGTTTTTCTCCAATACTTCATTCAGCAAATCCATTGCCTCATCAATTTTATTTAAATAAAAATAAGCTAACGCTAAATTATTATATGCAGACCAGAATTCTGGATACTCATCAATTATTTCAGTTAACAAATCCACTGCTTCTTCAAAATTCGTTGCTTCAAGCAGTCTTTTTGCTTGTTCTTGTTTTATAATCAGCATGTCGCCTAGCTGACTTTTAGGCTCTTCATCTTCTTCATCCACATCAATTGATAGTAAATCTAACAGATCTGTAGCCGATCGAAAGAGGTCACCATTTGGAAAATGCTCAATGTAATACATCGCGTATTTTTTTGATTCTTCAAACAGTCCAAGATGCGCATAGCTGTTGGCTATATAGTAGTAACAGCTTCCTAATGTATCGTCCATATGATGAATCACATGGAGAAAAAGCTCGTTGGCATCTTGATAATCTCCCCGCTCCGTTAAAGCTACTCCAACGTTTGTAAGAAGCTGTGGATTACGGGCATTTTCTTTGTTTGCACGCGTTAAATACTTGAGCGCTTTATCTGACTCCTCTTCTTCAAACGCCTGCAGCGCTTTTTCGAAATAGAAGTCACCCGTTTGCGAAAATGGAATTACTTGTGCCATTTTTTGAATTACTTTTGAGTGTTTTTCCATTAAGCCCTCCAAATAAGTTGATAATTTCGACGTTCGTAGTATATCACATTTGCCAAGAAGTTTAATACCTCTATTCAAAAAAGGAGCCTGCAAGCAGTCGTTTCTTGACGCAAATAAGAGAAGGTTTTGCCTCTTTTATCTAAAATGAGACAACTCCTTCTCTCTTTTCACTATGTAGCTATTAGCTAGAGTGACGCTCTTTTAATACTGATAGGACATCGTCTAAAGGCAGCTTTTGCTCACGAAGTAAAACAAGTACGTGGTACAATAAATCTGCAACTTCCCACTTCAGCTCATCATGGTCACGATTTTTTGCTGCAATAATGACTTCACCAGCTTCTTCTCCTACTTTTTTGAGGATTTTATCTACGCCTTTATCAAACAAGTACGTCGTATAAGCTCCTTCTGGCATTTCAGCTTCACGCTTAGCGATTACTTCTTCTAGCTCATTAATAATAGCAAACCGATTATCATTTTGTTTATTTTCACCAAGAATTGTTTCATTAAAACAGCTGTAAGCCCCCGTATGACAAGCAGGACCTTGAGGCTCCACTTTTACAACAAGAGAATCAGCATCACAGTCATATGCCATGCTTACAATCTTTTGTGTATTTCCTGAGGTTGCGCCTTTGTGCCACAACTCTTGTCGAGAACGGCTGTAAAACCACGTTTCACGTGTATCAATTGATTTTTGAAGTGATTCTTCGTTCATATAAGCCAATGTTAAAACTTCTTTGCTCACAGCATCTTGTACAATAGCTGGTACAAGTCCATCACTGTTGAATTTAATGTTTTCAATCGTCATCGAATGCTCACTCCTTGTTGTTTTGCATAGCTTTTAATTTCTTTTACAGATGTTTCTTTATAGTGAAAGATCGAAGCCGCCAAAGCCGCGTCAGCTTCTCCTTTTTCAAACGCATCGACAAAATGTTGACCATTTCCTGCGCCGCCAGAAGCAATAACAGGAACACTCACCGCTTGGCTAACTGCTTTGGTTAATGCTAAGTCAAACCCTGACTTTTCGCCGTCTTTATCCATACTCGTTAACAAGATCTCACCCGCACCGCGCTTCACTGCTTCTCTTGCCCAGTCGATTACTTCCCAGTCCGTTGCGTTGCGGCCTCCGTGTGTATAGACTCGCCATGATTGTAAACTTTCATCGTACTTAGCATCGATGGCTACCACAATACACTGAGCCCCAAAAAAGTCGGACCCTTCTGTAATCAGTGCTGGATTGAGTACGGCCGCTGTATTTAATGACACTTTGTCTGCACCAGCACGAAGCATTCTCTTCATATCTTCTAATGCATTAATTCCTCCGCCCACCGTAAAAGGAATCGCTAGATGAGATGCTACTTCTTCTACAACATGTACCATTGTTTTGCGTCCTTCATGAGAAGCAGAGATATCTAAAAAGACTAATTCGTCTGCGCCTTCTTCATCGTAAAATTTCGCCAACTCTACAGGATCTCCTGCATCTCGAAGTTCCACAAACTGAACTCCTTTTACCACACGGCCGTCCTTTACATCTAAACAAGGAATGATTCGTTTTGTAATCATTACGCTTTCACCTCTTGAAGTGCTTCAGCTACTGTAAACTTATTTGTATAAAGTGCTTTTCCTACAATCGCACCAATAACGCCGTCAGCTTCATATTTCTTTAGTGCATCTAGATCAGCAAGTTTACTAACTCCACCTGATGCAATCACACCTTTTCCCGTAGCCTTAGCCATTTCAACAATCCCTTCCACATTAGGACCAGACAGCATGCCATCCGTAGAAATATCCGTGAAAATAAATGTTTGCGCACCAGCATTAGCCAATTCTTTTCCTAGTTCTGTCGCTTTGATTGTAGATGTTTCCACCCAGCCTTCCGTCGCAACGTAGCCATCACGTGCATCAATACCAATAGCAATACGTGCACCATATTCCTTCAGCATTTTTTTCACAAATTCAGGATTAGAAATAGCTGCACTTCCTAAAATAACGCGGTCAATTCCGTTTTCTAAATAGTAAGCAACATCAGCTTCTGAGCGAATGCCTCCTCCAATTTGCACACGTACATTTAATTTCTTTTTCACGCCTAGCACAAATTCATCATTCACGCGCTTGGCCGCTTTTGCGCCGTCTAAATCAACCATGTGAATCCACTGAGCGCCTTCACTTGTGAATTGTGTGGCCATATCTACCGGAGAATCTCCGTACACCGTTTCTTTTGTGTAATCTCCTTGAAGCAAACGGACGCACTTTCCTCCGCGCATATCAATGGCTGGATATATTTCAAATTTGCTCATACGATGGGCTCCTTTTCTCTACGAAGTTTGCATAATTTTGCAGCATTTGCATTCCGATTTCACTGCTTTTTTCAGGGTGGAATTGAGTACCAAATACGTGTTCTTTTCCAACAACTGCTGGAACTTCAACGTCATAAGGACTTGTTGCTAAAAGCACGTCTTGGTCATTTGTTTTTACGTAATAAGAGTGAACAAAGTACACGTGTCCTTCACTGATTCCATCAAGCAGAGCAGACGGCTGATGAAAATCTAAAGAGTTCCAGCCCATATGCGGAACTTTATATGTCTGTCCTTCGGCAGTAATGCCGGGAATACGCTCGACTCTTCCTTTTAACAGTTCCAGCCCTTTTGTTACGCCGTTCTCATCGCTTTCTTCAAATAAAAGCTGCATACCTAAACAAATTCCAAGCAAAGGCATTCCTTTTGCTACTTCTTCTTTAATAAAGTCCGTCAGCTTTGTTTGATTCAGCTGTTCCATCGCATCTTTGAATGCTCCAACTCCGGGAAGGATCAGCCCTTTTGCCTTTCTTAGTTCTGCCGGATCTGCGGAGATAATATAGTCATAGTTTAATCGTTCAAGAGCTTTACTTACGCTGTATAAGTTGCCCATCCCATAGTCGATAATTCCAATCATTTACAACATCCCTTTCGTCGAAGGCACACCTTTGACACGCGGATCAATCGTTGTCGCTTCGTCCAAAGCACGTGCTAAAGCCTTAAATACCGCTTCAATAATGTGGTGTGTATTTTTACCGTAGTGTACAATTACATGTACATTCATGCGAGATTCTAATGCAAATTTCCATAAAAATTCATACACAAGTTCTGTATCAAATGTACCGACGCGCGACGCGGGAATGTCACCTTTAAATTCAAAATGAGGACGATTGCTTAAATCCACTACAACTTGAGCCAACGCGTCATCCATTGGTACAAAAGCATTTCCATAGCGCTTAATTCCTTTTTTATCACCGAGCGCTTCTTTGAACGTTTGACCAAGGCAAATACCGATATCTTCCGTTGTATGGTGATCATCTATCTCCGTGTCTCCATCTGCTTTTACATCAAGGTTAAATTGTCCGTGTTTTGTAAATAAATCGAGCATATGATTTAAAAAAGGAACGCCTGTATCAATGTTCGCTTTTCCTTCTCCATCGATTCCAATCGCTAATGCAATATCCGTTTCGTTTGTTGTACGTTTAATACTTGACTCTCTCATTGTGAAACTCCTTTCAACTGTGCATGTAATAAGTAAAGAAAAGAACATTTCTACTCTTTTCTTTTAATCTCCACCTTATTTTTTAAAGCGTTCTTCAACCGCCCTTGCATGAGCTTCTAGCCCTTCTAAACGAGCAAACGCTGCGATTTTCGAGACATTTTTCTGCAGGGCTTGTTGGCTGTATGAAATGATACTAGACTTCTTCACAAATGAATCAACTGATAAAGGACTTGAGAATTTCGCTGTCCCATTGGTTGGAAGAACATGGTTTGGTCCCGCGAAATAATCGCCAACAGGTTCTGAGCTGTATCTTCCTAGAAAAATAGCACCGGCATGACGAATGGAACCTAAAAGTTCAAGCGGACTTTCAGTCATAATTTCTAAATGCTCAGGAGCTAATTGATTAACAGCTTCAACCGCTTCTTCTAATGACCCTGTCACATAAATAGCACCATGGTTATCAATAGAAGGTTTTGCAATTTCTTTACGAGGTAAAGATTCTACTTGTCTTTCTACTTCTTCTTTAACAGTTTCGGCTAATTTCATAGAAGGCGTGACTAAAATGCTTGAAGCTAATTTGTCATGTTCTGCTTGAGACAATAAATCAGCTGCCACTTCGTTCGGCTTAGCCGTTTCGTCTGCTAGTACGACAATTTCACTAGGTCCAGCAATTGAGTCAATGTCTACTAATCCATATACTTCTCTTTTCGCTAATGCAACAAAGATATTACCAGGCCCTACAATTTTATCGACAGGTTTAATTGTTTCTGTTCCATAGGCAAGTGCTCCTATCGCTTGAGCTCCCCCTACTTTATAAATCTCTTCGACCCCAAGCTCATTCGCTGCTACCACTACTCCAGCAGGCAGCGCGCCGTCTTTTCCTGGAGGTGAAACCATCACAATACGTTTTACCCCTGCCACTTGCGCAGGAATAACATTCATTAAAACGGAAGAAGGATACGCCGCAAGGCCTCCCGGTACATAAACACCTACTGCATCTAAAGGCGTTACTTTCTGACCTAAAATGGTGCCGTCTTCTTTTGTTGTCATCCAAGACTGCTCGACCATTCTTTCGTGGTAATCACGAATGTTGTCAGCCGCTTCACGAATGATTGACAGCATATCTGCATCAACCAGCTCATAAGCACGCTTCTTTTCTTGTTCTGTCACAAGTAAAGAAGAAAGCTCAACGCCGTCAAATTGTGCTGTATACCTTTTTAAAGCTTCGTCTTTTTGCTCTTGCACCTGCTTTAAAATATTTACGACAATTTCTCTTTGAGCACTCGTCCCTTGATCAATCGTACGTTTTAAGCTCACTTGTTCTGTTACACGTGTAATTTTCAATGTATGTCACCTCTTTTATACAGGTTGAACCACTTGGGCTAAACGATTCACTAAATCATCAATTCGTTCGTCTTTTAAACGATAGCTCACCGGGTTCACAATCAAACGCGATGTAATATCTTCAATGTGCTCCAATTCAACAAGTCCGTTCTCTTTTAGTGTTTGTCCCGTTGATACAATATCAACGATCCGATCAGCCAGGCCGATTAAAGGCGCTAATTCAATGGAACCATTCAATTTAATAATTTCTACTTGCTCTCCTTGCTCCCTGAAATAAGTAGATGCTACATTTGGATATTTGGTTGCCACTTTTTGAGCAATTTCTGATTTTTTAGCATTAGGCAAACCGGCAACGGCCAGATGACATTTACTAATATTTAAATCCAACAGCTCATAGACATCTCGTTCTTCTTCTAACATTACGTCTTTACCTGCAATACCAAGATCCGCTACCCCGTATTCTACGTAAGTAGTAACGTCCATTGGTTTTGCTAAAATAAAGCGCATGTTCTCTTCAGGAATGTCTACAATCAGCTTGCGCGAATCGTCAAATTCTGGCGGCAATTGAAAGTCTGCTTGACGCAAAAGTTCAGCTGCTTCTTCAAAAATACGTCCTTTTGGCATTGCAATTGTTAATAGTTCACTCATTATTGTCCCCCCTTGCCTCGTTTTCCAATTAGAAACGTGACTTCTTCAAACTGTGCAGTAAATACATCAACATCATCAACGCCTGCAATCTCCTGAGTCACTACCCGATATCCTTGCTTGCGCTGTTCAGCAGCTAAAGCTAATGCCTCATCTAAACGCTCCTGGCTATATAATATGCCGTATACTGCTGAAGGCTCATATACTTCTTCGCCCAGCGCTTCAATTAAGCGGTCGAGCTGAATTCCAAATCCTGTAGCTGGTGTTTTAGACGCAAATTTTTCAAGAAGCTGGTCATAACGTCCTCCATTACCGATATGGAAACCAACGTTTTCAGCAAAGACTTCAAATAAAATACCTGTGTAATAGCTCATATGACTGACTAAGTTAAAATCAATTTTAATCTCATCCGTTACACCGTACGCATCAAGCATATTCCATAGCTTTTTCAAATCACCTGCTGCTTTTTTACCAGCTTCGTTTTCAACTAGTTCAACCGCTTCTTCAATCTTCTTTTCATCTCCGCGCAGGTTAAGCAGCTGAAGGAGACGCTGTTTATCAATAGAAGATAGATTCAAATCTTTTACATGATTACGATAACCCACGTAATTTTTCTCATATAAAAAGCGGCGAAGCACGTTAGCACGTTCTTCATTTCCGACAATTTCTAAAAAAAGCGAATTAACAAACCCTATGTGGCCAATTGCCACTTTAAATGATTTAAGTCCCGCTCTTTTTAATGCGCCGATCATGAGAGCAATGACTTCAGCATCGCTGCTCATCGTAGCATCTCCAATTAGCTCAACGCCTATTTGTTCAAACTCCGCCGGGCGGCCGCCCTCACGCTGCTGAGCTCGGAATACATTTGCTTCATAAGCTAAGCGCAAAGGAGAATTATTTAAAAGTTTTGAAGCGGCCACACGTGCAAATGGCGTTGTTACATCCGGTCGCAGCACAAGCGTATGCCCTTCTTTATCTAAAAGTTTAAACAATTGTTGATCTAAAATAGCTGATGCGCTTCCTACCGTCTCGTAATATTCCACCGTAGGCGTTGCCATATATTGATAGCCCCAGCTGCTGATTTCATCTGCCAGCTGATTGCGAACTTGTTTTTTTCTTTCAAAAAGAGCTGGCAGGGTATCTCTCATTCCAAGGGGTTTTTCAAACATAAATAACTTTGACATTCCGACACGTCCTTTAAGCTTGATTTTATCTATTAAGGAACCATTGATAGGTTGTTTTTACTTTATCACGCTAATGTATTAGCGTGATAACAAATTAAAGTTATTGATAGTTTACACCCGATAAAGTCAGCCGTCAACCGCCAGCTGTTCAAATTTACAAAAAAAACCACAGCTTAGTTCTTGCTAAGTTGTGGCTTTAGGTTCTGCTTCCCTGCGCTTTTCCATTTCTTCTTTTGTATAGATGACACGCATAGGGTTACCTCCAACAAAGAAACCGGGTGCTACATCTTTATGAACCACCGTTCCAGCTGCTACAACCGCTTCATTGCCGATTGTTACACCTGGAAGGATGGTGCTATTTGCTCCAATCATCACTTCATCCCCAATGATGACATCTCCAAGACGATATTCCGTTATCAGATATTCATGAGCGAGAATAGTCGTATTGTATCCAATGACCGTATTGCGTCCTACTTGTATTTTTTCAGGAAACATAATATCGAGCATCACCATAAGGGCAAAGGATGTATGAGGCCCTACTTTCATCCCTAAGCACGTTTTATACAGCCAGTTTTTCATCGAAAGAAAAGGCGTATAGCGAGCGCATTGAATGATTAGGAAGTTGCGCACTACTTTCCAAAAAGGCACGGTCTTATAGACATGCCAAAGGGAATTAGCTCCTTTAACCGGATAGCGCGTCGTTTTTCTCACTGACGTTCTCCTTTTAATATATCAATTAAATCCGTCATATTTTCTAAAATAATATCAGGATTATAAGAAGCGATATGATCTCTTCCTTTTGCACTCCAAGCAACTCCAGCTGTTTTCGTATAAGCTCTTTGGCCAGAAACGATGTCGTGATGGTTATCTCCCACCATCAGTGCTTCTTCAGGTTTAGCATCAAGCAGCTTCAGTGCTTTTTCTACTGGCTCAGGATGCGGCTTTGCATTTGTTACGTCTTCAATTGCGACAATCGTATCAAAGAACTGGTCTAACTTTGTTAACTTAAGCCCCATCATGACCGTATTTCTTTGCTTTGTTGTGACAATACCTAATTTATAATTCTGCTCGTGCAGCCATTTAACTGTTTCAAGAACGCCTTCAAATTCTTTAACAAGCAAATCATGATTAGCTAGATTATGCGTGCGATACATCTCAATCATTTCGTTTACTTTCGTTTTATCCATTTCTACAAACGTGTCGTATAAAGGAGGTCCCATAAACTGTAAAATATCTTCACGAGTATATTGTTCAGGATAATAGTGATTAAGCGTATGAGTAAACGAGGCAATAATTAATTCATTGGTATCAATTAACGTACCGTCTAAATCAAACAAAACCGTATTAATCGTCATTATTCATTTCCTTCCCTTGCGTCAAATCAAGTTTGTGTAAATCTTGTAGCTTTTCTTCATTTACACCTTAGATTGTGCTTCTTCATTCTCTAAGTATTTCTGTTTACTCATTCCCGTCACGCGGCGGACAATAATTAAAATAATGGCTATTACAATCAGTACAAGTGAAACAACTTGAGCGATTCTGAGTGTATGCGTCAGCATTAAACTATCCGTGCGAAGCCCTTCTACAAAGAAGCGTCCAACTGAGTACCAGATTAAATAAGATAAGAAAATTTCTCCTTTTCGCAGACTGGTGCGGCGAAGTACCATCAACAGGATAAATCCGGCAAAATCCCATAATGATTCGTATAAAAACGTAGGATGATAATATGTACCGTTAATATACATTTGGTTAATAATAAAATTTGGAAGATGCAACCCTTCTAAAAAAGCACGGGTAACCGGCCCCCCGTGTGCCTCTTGATTCATAAAGTTGCCCCAGCGCCCAATGGCTTGGCCAAGGATTAAACTAGGCGCAGCAATATCAGCCAGCTTCCAAAATGAAATCTTTTTTACTTTCGAATATACAATGGCAGTTAATACGCCTCCGATTAAGCCACCATGAATGGCAATCCCACCTTGCCAAATCTGAGGTATTTCATTTAAATGCTTTGAATAGTATCCCCATTCAAAGGATACATAATAAATTCGTGCACAAATAATAGCTATTGGCACAGCAAATAAGATAAGATCAACAAATGTATCTTTTGATAAGCCTCTTCTTACGCTTTCTCTTGTCGCAATATAAAGACCTAATAGAACACCTGCACCGATAATTACGCCGTACCAGTAGACCGTTAGAGGGCCAATTTCAAGGAACACGCGATCTAACGGCTGAATAGTTGCTTCCACAAGTTAACACCCTTTCTTATAAATCTTCACGATCTCCTTCTTCAATTACATCTGTTAGACGCGCGGAAAATTGTTCTGCTGCGTTAATACCCATACGCTTTAAGCGGAAGTTCATTGCCGCCACTTCAATGATAACAGCTAAGTTTCGTCCCGGACGTACTGGCAATGTAATTTTTGTAACGTCTGTATCAATAATTTTCATTTTATCTTCTTCTAAACCAAGGCGATCATAATGTTTCTGCTGATCCCATGTCTCTAACTGAATAACAAGTGAAATTCGCTTATAGCTTCGTACAGCTCCTGCGCCGAATAGCGTCATCACATTGATGATCCCTAGTCCTCGAATTTCAAGCAAATGCTCGATTAAACCAGGCGCATTTCCTACAAGCGTGTCTTGATCTTCTTGACGGATTTCCACACAGTCATCGGCTACTAGACGATGTCCCCTCTTAACAAGCTCTAGAGCTGTTTCACTTTTACCAACGCCGCTTTTCCCCATGATTAATACACCAATTCCGTATATATCAACTAATACGCCGTGCATGGCAGTAGTAGGTGCTAGCCGGCTTTCAAGAAAATTCGTTAAATGGCTGGAAAGTCGCGTTGTTTTAAAGCTTGAACGCAGCACAGGAACTGATTCACGCTCTGAAGCTTCGATAAGTTCTTTCGGTACATCCATTTCGCGCGAAACAATGATAGCCGGCGTGATATCTGTACACATCTTTTCCATTCGAACTTTTTTTTGTTCATCATCTAATTGTTTAAAAAATGATAGTTCTGTTTTACCTAACAGCTGGATACGTTCTGCTGGGTAATATGTAAAATAACCTGCCATTTCAATACCTGGACGTGAAATATCACTTGTTGAAATAGGGCGGTCGATTCCTTCTTCTCCGCTAATAAGCTCTAATTTAAATTTCTCAATGATGTCTTTTGTACGTACTTTAACCACCGTGCATCCTCCTTTTATGAACAGTCATATATCTGTTCATGTCTACAGTATATCCAACTCTCGCTTTTATGTCGCGTTTGATTCTACTAGCCATTTTATTTTATCATTAATACGGAAAGAAAAGAAAAAAAAGATGGCATAGGCTGCATCGCCTTACCATCTTTTTTAGAAAATTAAATATTGCAAGAAAGTTATCTTCTATTTTGAAGCGGTTCAACAATCACTCGTTGAATAAGCGCATTTAAAAGCGACATAATTACTGAGGCTAAAAGTGCTGTACCAAACCCGTCAATATTAAAAGAATCTCCCATAACACTTTGTGTAATCATCAGCGTAATGGCATTAATGACGAATAAAAACAGCCCAAGCGTAAGAAATGTCACCGGCAGGGTAAGTAAAACTAAAATTGGCTTAACAAACACGTTCAAAATAGATAGAATCAAGCTGGCGATAATAGCTGCACTGACTGATTCCAAGTGGAAAGTGTCGATATAACCTGCAATTACGATTAATACGAGGGCATTGATTAAAATACTAATGATTCCACGCAATAACATCTTTAGAAATCTCCTTCTTCATTTGGAACTAAAAACACAAAAATCATATATAAAATGACCGGAGTACCTACTGTAAAAAATAAACTGATGATAAACAATACGCGGAGTAGTGAAGCATCTATTCCGATATACTGAGAAATACCGCCGATAACACCCGCAAGCTTGCGATTTGTTCGCGAACGATACAACTTTCGCACGTTAATCATCTCCTTTGTTTTTTTACTAAAACAAGCGTTTTCTATTTTATAACAATTGAGCCCGTTTTGGATTCAGCTAACAATTTATAGCCTTTCGGCGAAGCGACATTTGCTTTGAAACGAAGTTGTTTCATCACCGTTTCTTTTTTCTCATCTACTATTTCCATCTCAGGAAGTGTACACGTAAAATTCCCAAAGTTAGATTTCAAATCTCCATCAACGGAGAGATGAGGCGGCGTATAGAGCGTAATGCTTCCTGTAGTCGTTTTGAAAAATGCTTTTTCAATGCGCTCTCCTTTTAAATACGTATCAATATCTCCGTTAAATGTCTGAACATCAATCTTTTTTGTATCTCCATCAAATTTAACCGTTCCATTGATTGTTTCAAGCTCACATTTCGAAGCGAGTATTCGAGAAAGTTCCATATGCCCGTTTGATGTCTCCATTTCAAGAGAATGGCTGTTCACATCGTAAAAGCGGATGGTACCATTAGCTGTTTTGGCTTTCAGGTCTCGTACGCTTAGTCTTTCCCCATCGATTGAACCATTAAACATACGGAGCTTGACGCGTTCATATTCCATTTCTGGAATATAAATAATCGCTTTCACCTTCATTTGCTTTTGCTGAATTGCAAAGCGCAATTTGCCATTTTCGATGGAAAATGCCGTATGCTGCAAGAAAGTGCGGCGCGCTTCATCCGAATTCTCTACTTTGTAGATAGCAGCTTCACATTCTATTCGTACTTCTGTACTCCCCCAAGGGCGGAGTTGAACGCTTCCATTTGCTAAATCTACGTCAATCTCTTGAATATATGCTTCTGATTGTTGAAAGATGTGCTGAACGTCAATCGAAGGACCAAAGTTAAAATCTAAATCTCCTTCTTTTACTTTTTTTACCGTTTGATCTACAAATGTAAATAATTTTTCCTTTAAAGAGCTTTGAGATGACTTAGAAGCGTACGTTTTTTTCTGTTTTCCTCCTACATAAGGGGATAGCTCAGCTTTATCAGGCGTAGCATAGGAAGAATCATTAGCTGAGTCTTTTTCCAGTGAATTTAGCAAAGTTAAAGCCTCATCTACGCTAAGTTTCCCTTCTTCTACCATCTGTAAAATTTGTTTGCGCTTTTCACTCATACGTTCCATCTCCTCTTTACGTTTTAGTCATTTAACTTTCTATCTGCTTAATATTTGTATCCCTTTTACAATATTCCATACAAACACAACAACATTAACTAAAGAAACAATAACTAAAGCTACAATTAAAAGAATAAATACCGTTCCACTAGAGCCAGTAAGAGCAGGAAGCAAGAAAAATAAGAATAAGATCGCTGTAGCGATAGGTAATAAATGTGACAAAAATGCAGTTTTTGCATGTTCCTTTACTTCTATGTTATGAACAACAAAATAAATAATAATAGGTAATAAAAATGGTGCAAAGAAAACGCTAAAATAATTTAAGGAAGATAGTATGCGATTTCCTTCCATAATAATCAGCTCCTTATATCATGTATTACGGTTTAATGAGTTAAAAAGTTTCATTCTTTATAAAAAAGACACCAATGCTGGTGTCTTTTAACGAGTTAATGCCTCTGCTTTTTCAACTTTTTTCTCCATACGCTTGCGGTCACGTTCTAAAATTGGCTTCAAATAATGACCCGTATAGGATTCTTTTACTTTTGACACTTCTTCTGGCGTACCCGTAGCCACAATTTGTCCGCCTTTATCTCCACCTTCAGGTCCTAAATCAAGCAGGTAATCAGCAGCTTTGATGACGTCTAAATTATGTTCGATCACTAGAACCGTATCTCCATTTTCAACTAAACGCTGGAGCACTTTTAATAATCGTGCAATATCATCGACATGAAGACCGGTAGTCGGTTCGTCTAAAATGTACAGCGTTCTTCCTGTTGAGCGGCGGTGAAGCTCTGAAGCTAACTTTACACGCTGTGCCTCTCCACCAGATAAAGTAGTAGCCGGCTGTCCAAGCGTGATATAGCCAAGTCCTACATCGTAAATTGTCTGCAGCTTGCGCTTAATCTTTGGAATATTTTCAAAGAAGTGAAGCGCGTCTTCAACGGTCATATCCAACACATCTGAAATATTTTGATCTTTGTATTTCACTTCTAAAGTTTCACGGTTATATCGTTTGCCGTGGCAGACTTCACAAGGGACGTATACATCTGGCAAGAAATGCATTTCAATTTTAATAATACCGTCTCCTCGACAAGCTTCACAGCGGCCGCCTTTCACGTTAAAGCTAAAACGACCTTTTTTATATCCACGCACTTTTGCTTCGTTTGTTTGGGCAAATACATCTCGGATGTCATCGAATACACCTGTATACGTTGCAGGGTTCGAACGAGGCGTACGGCCTATGGGAGACTGATCAATATCAATGACTTTATCTAAGTGTTCAATGCCTTTGATTTCTTTATGTTCTCCTGCTTTGCTTTTTGCTTTATGCAGCTTTTGCGCCAATGATTTATGAAGGATATCATTTACTAGCGTACTCTTACCTGATCCAGATACACCTGTAACAGCCGTGAACATACCTAACGGAAGCTTTGCTTTTACATTTTTTAAATTGTTTTCTTTTGCTCCTATAATTTCAATCATTCGATCTTTATCTATTGACCGTCTTTCCGCTGGAAGAGGAATAAACTTCTCTCCTGATAGATATTGACCCGTTAAAGAGTTTTCATCCTCCATCACTTCCTGAGGCGTACCTTGAGAAACAACAGCACCCCCGTGTACGCCAGCTCCTGGTCCGATATCAATTAAATAATCAGCTGCCATCATCGTATCTTCGTCATGTTCTACAACAATCAACGTATTTCCAATATCGCGCATATCTTGCATCGTGCGAATTAAGCGATCATTGTCACGCTGATGAAGACCGATAGAAGGTTCATCTAAAATATAAAGAACCCCCGTCAAACGAGAACCAATTTGAGTAGCTAAACGAATCCGCTGTGCTTCTCCTCCTGAGAGAGTTCCAGCAGAGCGGTTTAATGTTAAGTAATCAAGTCCCACGTTAATGAGAAAGCTTAGACGCTCACGAATTTCACGCAGTATCATATCCGCAATCTTCATGTCTTTTTCAGATAGGCTGAGACTTTCAAAAAAATCATATGCTTCTTTTACGGAGAAGCGGGTTGTATCTCCTATATGCTTTTCGTCAATAAGCACCGCTAAGCTTTCACGCTTTAAGCGATTTCCTTTACATTTTGGACAAGCTTGCTGAGCCATGTACTTTTCCATTTGCTCACGGATATAATCTGAACTTGTTTCATGATAACGGCGCTCTACGTTCCGAAGCACGCCTTCAAATTCGATATGATTTTCTCTTACTTGGCCAAAATCATTTTCATAGCGAAAGTAAATTTTTTCTTTACCGCTGCCATATAATACTTTATCAAATAAATGTTCCGGGATATCTCGCACCGGCACGTCCATATCGATGCCGTAATGTGTACATACGGCTTCAAGCAGCTGCGGATAGTATTGAGAACTTGTTGGCTCCCAAGGTGCAATTGCGTGCTGACGAAGCGTTAAGTCATAGTTAGGAATAACTAAATCTTTATCCACTTCCAATTTCGTTCCTAACCCGTCACACGTTGGACACGCCCCGTACGGACTATTAAATGAAAACATGCGGGGCTCAAGTTCTCCAATGGAGAAACCACATTTTGGACAAGCATGATGCTCACTAAAAAGCAGTTCTTCTTCACCTATCACATCAATAATTACTTTCCCTTCTCCAAGGCGAAGAGCTGATTCCAAAGAGTCCGACAAACGAGCGGCTACACCTTTTTTTACAACAACGCGATCAATCACTACTTCAATGGAGTGCTTTTTGTTTTTTTCCAGTTCAATTTCTTCTGTTATTTCACGCATTTCTCCGTCTACTCGAATGCGAACGTACCCTTCCTTTTTAATATCTTCTAACACTTTTACATGGGTACCTTTTCGTCCAGATACCACAGGTGCCAGTACTTGAAGTTTTGTGCGTTCAGGGTATTCTAAAATTCTATCTACCATTTGCTCAATCGTTTGAGATGTAATTTCAATTCCATGATTAGGACAAATCGGCTTTCCTACACGAGCAAACAAAAGGCGCAAATAGTCATAGATTTCGGTCACAGTTCCGACGGTTGAACGAGGATTTCGGCTCGTTGTTTTTTGATCGATTGAAATAGCAGGCGACAATCCTTCGATTGAATCTACATCGGGCTTATCCATTTGACCTAAAAACTGTCTTGCATATGCCGAAAGCGACTCGACATAACGTCTTTGTCCTTCTGCATAGATTGTATCAAAAGCCAAAGAAGATTTACCAGAACCTGATAACCCTGTTAATACCACTAATTTGTCTCGCGGGATTTCAATATCGATATTTTTCAAATTGTGGGCTCGTGCACCTTTTACCACGATTTTTTCCATCGCCATGTTTTATCACCCTTCCGCTTTTAATTCTAGAATCAAGTCACGAAGCTCAGCTGCGCGTTCAAAGTTAAGCGCTTTGGCTGCTTCTTTCATTTCTTGTTCCATTTCTTCTACGAGCTTTGCTTTTTCTTTTTTGTTGAGCTTATCAAATGCCGGTGCTTCTTCATACGTTTCTGTATCTTCTGCTACTACTGTTGCACGAATTGAGCCTCGAACTTCTTTTTGAATCGTTGTCGGTGTAATACCATGCTCTTCATTGTAAGCTTCTTGAATACTTCTACGACGCTTGGTCTCATTGATAGCAATGTCCATGGAGTTTGTGATGCGATCTGCATACATAATGACATGTCCATTAGCATTTCGCGCAGCACGTCCGATGGTTTGAATAAGCGATCGTTCTGAACGCAAGAATCCTTCTTTGTCGGCATCTAATATGGTTACTAACGAAACTTCCGGAATATCTAAACCTTCACGAAGTAAGTTAATTCCTACAAGCACATCATATTTTCCAAGCCGCAGCTCTCGGATAATTTCAATACGCTCGAGCGTCTTCACCTCAGAGTGAAGGTATTGAACTTTAATGCCAATTTCTTTTAAGTAGTTCGTTAAATCCTCAGACATTTTCTTTGTTAACGTCGTAACGAGCACTCGTTCATTTCGCTTAATCCGGTCGTGAATTTCTCCAATTAAATCATCAATCTGTCCTTCAATTGGTCGAACTTCAATATTTGGATCCAATAATCCCGTTGGACGGATAATTTGTTCAATCACATCAGGTGCCTTCTCAAGTTCGTAAGGACCTGGTGTTGCAGAAACATGAACAATTTGGTTAATATGCTGTTCAAATTCATCAAATTTAAGCGGGCGGTTATCTAATGCAGACGGCAGGCGGAAACCATGGTCTACTAATACTTGTTTACGCGCTTGGTCTCCATTATACATTCCTCTAACTTGAGGAATCGTAACGTGTGATTCATCCACAACAAGAAGGAAATCTTCCGGGAAGAAGTCCAGCAGTGTATAAGGTGTAGAACCAGCTGGACGAAGCGTTAAATGACGAGAGTAGTTCTCGATTCCCGAACAAAAGCCCATCTCTCTCATCATTTCTAGATCGTAGCGCGTGCGCTGCTCCAAGCGCTGCGCTTCTAAAAGCTTTCCTGCTTCTTTTAGCTTCTCTAGCTGTTCTTCTAATTCTTTTTCAATGTTTTGAATAGCAACACGCATTTTTTCTTCTCTCGTGACAAAGTGGGATGCCGGGAAGATAGCTACATGTTCACGATCTCCAATAATTTCTCCTGTTAGAGCGTCAACTTCTCGAATGCGGTCAATTTCATCTCCGAAAAACTCGACGCGAATACAGTGTTCATCTCGAGATACAGGAAAAATCTCCACAACATCGCCGCGAACGCGAAACGTTCCGCGCTTAAAGTCAATATCGTTTCTTTCGTACTGTACATCCACTAGCGTACGAAGCAGCTGATTCCGCTCTTTTTCCATTCCTACTCGAAGAGATACGACCATTTCTTTGTATTCTTCCGGAGACCCTAATCCATAAATACAGGACACGCTGGCAATAATAATGACATCTTTTCGTTCAAAAAGAGCAGAAGTTGCCGAGTGCCGAAGTTTATCAATTTCATCATTAATGCTTGCATCTTTTTCAATAAATGTATCTGTTTGAGGTACATAAGCTTCAGGCTGATAGTAATCGTAGTAACTGACAAAGTATTCAACTGCGTTATTAGGGAAAAACTCTTTAAACTCACTGTACAATTGACCAGCAAGCGTTTTGTTATGAGCCATAATTAATGTCGGCTTATTTATTTCCTTAATAACATTAGACATGGTGAAGGTTTTTCCCGTTCCTGTAGCACCTAACAAAACTTGATGCTGCTTACCTTCTTTAATTCCTTTCACAATCTTTTCAATTGCCTTTGGCTGATCACCTTGCGGTTGATATGGGGATACTAATTCAAACTGATCTTTCAAATGAAGGCCTCCGTTTCCATTTTCTTGTTTTATCTATTTTTTATTACGATATGTAAAAACCGAAAACACGAACTGATATTCGTATTTTATCACTTTATAATCATAAATGAAACTAATGAGTATTAATCTTATATAGTGTTTGTTTGTTTTTATTTTTTACCCTGTTACTTTATTACCCACTAAATTCTTATACTACCCTTTTCGAAGGGAATACAACTCTTTGGATGAAAGCGATAAAAGAAAGTAAGCTGCGTAATTGTTTGAAAAAGATAGGCTTTTGCGCCAATTTCTAAATTATGATACAGTATAAAAAATATGTACTGAGAGGGGTTTAGTATGGCAAGCGTTGATCAAGTTCTTATAAATAACTCCTTTATAACAGTTGAAGAATCAACTTCTTTAGCTAAAGTGAAATCTGAACTTTCAAACTATGACTTCGTTGTAGTCACAGCAAGTACCTTTTATGTAATACAAAAAGATGAACGATACCTGTTAACGGGTCATGACGAGGCATCTTCCATAAAAAAAGTAATAGCGGATACAAATTGGCCTTCATCTTCTACTTCTACGTTAGCCAATTTACAAGCCAACACAAACTGGAACAGACCAGTCCTCATTCAAGCAGAAAACCAAGAAACCACAATAGGACTTGTAACACCTTCACAGTGGATTACACATTTGCATAGCCAAAATGAGATATTAGCTTCCTATTTTGATACATTGGCAGAAACCATTAATGATGCAGTGACAGCGGTCGATAATGAAGGAAATGTAATCTTGTGGAACACTGCTGCGGAACATACGTATAAGATTCAGAGAGATGATATTATGGGTAGAAAAATCGGAGAGCATTTCAAAGATGAATCAATCATTCTACATACGATTCTAAATGAAGGGCGCCCTGTACGCGGAACGTATCATCGTCCTAATGAACAAACTCACGTGCTCATCAATGCATCTCCTATTATAAGAAACAATCGAGTCATAGGTGGAGTCGCAACTGAACACGACATTACCAATATTGTAAGATTAAATGAAGAAATTGATGTGTCTCTTCTCATTCCAAAAGATAATCCATTTTCTTCTTTCGCGGGTATCAGTCCTGAAATTAAGCAAGCCGTTGACATTGCCAAAAAAGTGGCATCTACAGATATGCCTATTTTATTAACAGGAGAACCTGGTTCTGGGAAAGAAATGCTGGCTCAGGCCATCCACTACGGGGGATCTAAACATAAAGAACCTTTTTTATCTTTAAATTGCGCCACTATTCCATCGGGACTCCTGGAAATTGAGCTCTTTGGTCATCAAAAAGATGTCTTTTCAGAAGATCCAACAACCATTGCGGGAAAACTGGAGCAGGCTCACAACGGGACTTTATTTATTGAAGAAATTGATAAAATGCCTCTTGAAATTCAAGTTAAGTTTCTCCGTTACTTGGAAGAACGATCCTTTTATCACGTTGGAGGCACGGAAGAAATTCAAGTTCAAACCCGAATTATAGCCTCTACCACGACGCCTTTGGAAGAGTTGCTAAAAGCCGGTGAATTCCATGAAAATCTTTACTATCTGCTGACCGTCATCAACATTATTATTCCGCCGCTTCGAGACCATAAAGAAGACATCGAAGCATTGACTCAGCAATTTGTACAGGAATTCAGCAAGAAGTATAAAAAGAAGGCTCCTTTCATTAGCTCTGAAGTTCTCGAAGCCTTTATGCAATACGATTGGCCAGGCAATATTCGCGAGCTGAGAAATACGATTGAACGAATGATTTTTCTAAGCGATCAGTCGTTGATTACCCTTACGCACCTACCTGACAATCTGAAAGATGCAAGTTCTTTCACAGAAGTTCAAAAAGAAGAAGAGTCTCTTCAAGAAGCTAGGCTAATAGAAGAGACTCTTCAAAAAACCTATGGAAATAAAAGTGCAGCAGCAGATCTGCTTGGCATTTCACGCGGCACCCTTTATAACAAAATCAAAGAATACGGATTAAACTAATTAAAAAATTCGACACGAAGCTCAGAGTACTTGTGTCGAATTTTTTATGTTTCTTTGACTGAACTTATTTGGAGAAATTTTTTAATACGAACCATACATTGGCAGGGCGTTCGGCTAGGCGTCTCATGAAATACCCAAACCAATCAATGCCGTAAGGAACATAAACCCTTACTTTATATCCTTCTTTTACTAGACGATCCTGCAGCTCTACGCAAATTCCATAAAGCATTTGGAACTCAAATTGGTCATTTGAAATACCATTTTCTCTTACTAATCGTTTTGTGTACTGAATCATTTCTTCATCATGACTTGCTACAGCTGTATAGTGACCATTTAATAAATGCATTTTAATGATTTTTTTATAGTTTTCATCTACGTCTTTCTTTTCTGGAAATGATACTTCTGGTGATTCTTTATAAGCTCCTTTTACTAGACGTAAATTGGCTTGATATTGATGTAAGTCATTCATATCTTGTTCTGTACGATAAAGATACGCTTGAATCACAATTCCAACATTATCGAACTCTTTGCGTAATTCTTTATACATATCAAGGGAGATTTGGCAGTGCAAGTAGTCTTCCATATCAATTCGAACAAAAATATTATTCATTCTGGCCATGTGTAAAATTCTGCGCATATTTTCCATACAAAGCTCTTTGCTAATATCCAACCCTAAAGAAGTCATCTTTAATGATAAATTTGATTGAACTCCCGATTCTGCAATGGCTTCTAGTGTCTGAATGCACATGGCAGTAGACAACCTGGCTTCCTCTTCTGTAAAAACAAATTCTCCTAAATGATCGAGTGTAACAACTTTTCCACTATTGTTAAGCTCCTTAGATGTTTGAATTGCTGATTCGGTTGAGTCTCCAGCAACAAAACGAGCTGCCCCCATCCTCAATCCATACTTTTTAGCTAATTTGTTCATTGAATGATTTTTGCCAAGCGACTGAAACATCGTTCTCATTAATACTTCCATCAATCCTAAACCTCCTTTTATTTTTTAAAATCAAAAAATAAACTAAATTTTCAGATTAATAATTTTATTTTTCTATACCCTTCTCACATTTCTGTACACCTATTTAAATGAATTTATACATAAGTGTTTAAAATATTTCATTCATAAACATATTTGTCTAATTAATTTGATTATACTCGCTCGTTAAATGAACCGGAACAATATTGTTATAAGTTCTAACTCATTTTTTTACATAAAAAAGCTCTCCACGTTGTGCAGAGAGCTTTTGTGTACAGTTTAATAACAAGCGATTAACTTATCATCAAACCAACAATCTTTATTTTCCAGCTGCTAGCATGCTTTTTGCATATATAAAACCGATGGCTGCTGAAAGTAAATCTATTAAAATAATAAGCGGATAATCTGCGTACCCTTTATATACAGAAACAGCTATCAACAAAAGCGTCAGCGCTGTGGCAACATATAAGTTATATGTTACTCTAGCAAACAGAACAAGCAATATGGCGGGTAGAAAAACTGCGGCAATCGTTTTGACTTCCACAAACATTTCTCCTTTTTATCCGTCTTTTAACCAGCTTGTGAATCACGTTTTGTATAATTGTGTACAAACAAAATACCTAGTTCATGATGTTCGTTGTCATACAATGCTCGCTGAGTAAAGCGAACTTCTCCATTTTCGTCAATAACTTCTAGCTTACAAAAAGCACGGTTATTAACTTGTAATGCTTCATAAAATTTATGGACTTCAGATACAGCGATTCCATTTACCTTAATAATCACTTCTCCTACTTTCAAACCCATTTTCTCTGCCGGAGAATGAGGGATGATTCCTAATACAACCAAACCTTGTGTGCGCTTAGTAAATAGTGCGGGCGCTTTTTCATCGCTTCGACGCTGCTGCAAACGAATCGACTCTCTTCCTATGATCGCTAGAATAACAACAGCTACAGCGGCAAGAGGATAAAAAATGGCAGCAATCGTAATGATCGTTAATCCCACGCCTAATGCTAATACACGCTTACCGGTAAATTCAATAGATTTAAACGGCACCATACTTTGAATTCGCTGATAAAAACCGATAGCAAAAGGAACAAAAAACAAGCTAAATGATGTTCCGTCAATAGATAACACAGGCCACCATGGAAACACAGACGTAATGGCGCTGCCTGGAATTAAGACAAAAAGCGGGACTACCCATAATTTTTGAGAGTAATGAGCCCCAATTTCCTGCCCTCTTTTACTTTTCACAATGGCTGGAGACGTACCTTTTGCTCCAAATTTCCAAATTAAATATCCTTCTGCTAATACAAGCAGAGACATTAAAATAGTCAGGGAAGGTAGATCTGCGTTATGGGCTTGCACAGACCACGTTTGAATAAATCCTTCACCGAAACCAGATGCCGGAATAAGCAAGGTTGCAAGCACAGCCAGTCCTACGGTGTAAGAAGGAGAAAGCCATTTAAACGTCCAAGGGCCGCTTATGATAAAAGTTAAAACAGCTACAAGTACAATCATTCCTATAGATACATAGACACCTAGCAACACGGTAACAACGGATAAAATCAACCCAATAATGATACCTGGAAAAAATAAATATTTTGCTTCTAAAATAAAATCAAACACGCGAACATGAAAATTCTGACGCTCTCTCTTGACGCGAGAAAGACCTACAAAAAACGAGACGAGCAGAAATAAATAAGTTAACGGATGTAAAAACAAACGCCCGATACCTTTTAAGAGCTCTAATGCAAAATCCATTTTTTCACCACCTGTATTTTTCACATTTTTATTACAACATTTACGATTGATTGTTATGTATCATAGGCTTCTTTATTTTATCAAAATGCATCACTAACCGACAATGTTGTTTTTACTAAAAAAGTTCCGCGCTTTGGAAAAGCACGGAACTTTTTCTACTTCTTATTGACTAGCTAGCTTTAAAGCCGTTTGAAGCTGACGATCTTCATCTTTTGATTTAATTTTTTCTAGAAGTTTTGTTTGTAAAAGCGCTGCTGTATCTTCATCGATTTCACCTGTAGCTTTTTGCTTATTGGCTTTTTGGAATGCAGTTACAGCTGTTTCTGTCTCTTTACTAAAATATCCGTCTGTACGTCCAGGTTCAAAGCCAAGGCCTTTTAGCATCACTTGAGCATTCTTAACTTGGTCACCTGTCATATCACGTGTTAATGGCTTTTTATCAACTTGAATTGGATTTGCATAATAATAATCCGGCTGCTTGACTTCTACTGTTGGTTTTATACCTTTTTCGTTAATCCAGTTTCCATCAGGCGTTAGCCATTTATAGAACGTTAATTTTAAATTACTGCCGTCTTCCATTGGAACAGCTTGTTGAACCGTTCCTTTTCCATAGGATTTTTCACCAACTAGCTTGTATCCTCCTGCTTCTTTTAATGCCCCGGCAAGAATTTCAGAAGCGGATGCACTTCCTCCATCAATTAAGGCCACAATTGGATAATCCTTTTGCTTTTTCATTGAAGAAACCACTTTTTGACGTTCACCGTTACGATCTTCAATTTGGATATATGGCTTTTTATTCGTTACTAATTTATCAAGCATTTTTTCAACGCTCGTTAAATAGCCACCAGGATTTCCCCGAACGTCTAGAACTAAGCCATCAATATTTTTATTTTCAAGTTTTTTCAACTGTTTCGTAAATTCGTCTCCCGTTGATTCAGAGAATGACGTAATTTCCATGTAGCCAATTTTTTTATTGTTTACATTTTTAACAGAAGAATAGACGGTTTCAATTGGAATCTCATCTCTTACAACTTTTACTTTCATCGTTTCTTTCACGCCCGGTCGTTGAACATCTAATGTCACGGTAGAGCCTTTTTTACCGCGAATTTTTAATACTGCTTCATTCAATTCCAGACCCGCGATACTTTTACCATCGATCTTTAAAATCTGATCATTTGGTTTTAATCCTGCTTTTTCCGCAGGAGATTGTTTAAACGGAGCTACGATTGTTACTTTTCCATCTACCATGCTTACTTCAGCGCCAATTCCCTCAAACGATGAATCAAGAGACTGCGTGAATTGCTGTGCCGTTTTCTTATCCATGTAAGATGAGTGAGGGTCTCCTAAGGTTTGTACCATTCCTTGGATTGCGCCATCTAATAATTTTTTGTCATCTACATCTTTGTAATATTTTGAAGATATCAGTTCATAAGCTTGCTTGATCTTGTCTAGCTCTTCCTTTTCCACTTTACTATCATTTGAAGAAGTTGTAAGGGGGGTACTGACCGTTCCAGCATTTGCATACTGAATGCCAAAATATGTACCTGCTGCTCCAACAACTAAGGAGAGTGCCATTAATAGTGCAACGATTTTCCGATTCAAGTTCTTTCATCCTCCTCAACCTTAAGCCATCTCTTCTTATTATAATAGATACAACCAAAACTATGTAATAAAAAGGATGCATGTGTTATTTGTAGCAAAAGGCACCACACAAATCAAGTGCGATGCCTTTTTGTTAAACTATATGTTGAGCTTGTACCACGTATGCTAGGAACTTAAAATTTAATATAACTTTCAGGGTTTACAGCGGAACTTTTGCCTTTCCAATCGCCTTTATGCAATTCAAAATGCAGGTGAGCACCAAACGAACGTCCTGTGTTCCCTATATAACCTAATTGTTGACCTTTATTGATAGATTGACCGCTTGAGACGCTGTAGCTCTCTAAATGAGCATAAACTGTAACCCACGTCTGACCTTCTACATTGTGACGAATAAATACGGCATTACCAAAAGAAGAAGAATGATATGCTCTAATTACCTTTCCGCTTGCTGCGGCTACAACTGGCACACTTTCTCCTCGCTTTCCAATATCAATACCGTAGTGTCCTCTTCCAAACGTTTCTCGATACCCAAAATGAGATGTTACCGGGCCCTTTGCCGGCCTCATAAACGACCCGCTTGTAACAGGGGGTGCCTCCTCTGTTGCCCCGGCTGTTTCAATTTCTTGCTGTTGAGCTTGTGCTGCATTTTTTTGATCAGCTAAAATAGAAGCTTGCTCTTCTAATCCAACTGCTTCTTCATTAAATTCTTTTTCCTGATCTTTGAGCGTTTGCATGAGCTGATTCTTTTCATCCACTTGTTTTTGCAGCTGCGCACGAAGATTTTTAAGCTCTTCAAGCGCTTGATTTACTTCCGTTAGCTTGTTTTGAACTTTTGTTTCTTTCTCTTCTTTTGCCTTTTTATCGGCTTCATGCTGCATTAACAAATCGCGGTCAGCCCCTACAATTGTCGAAACCGCACTCACTCTGCTAATAAAGTCTCCGAAGCTTTCAGAGCCTAGCAGTACATCTATGTAATCCACAGACCCGCCATTTTCTTGTAAAGCACGAGCACGTTTTTTTAATAGCTCATTTCGTTTTTCAATTCGTTTTTTTACAACGTCAATCTCGCTTTTCAGCTTTTCGATGTCTTGCTTTGCTTTTTCTACTTCAGATTCACGGCTGCGGATATCTGCATTCGTTTGTCCGACCTCTGAATCCAAGCGCGCAATCTCAGCTTCTTCGTTTTTTTGCTTTTCTTGAACCTCTTTTAATTTCTCTTTATTTTGATTAATATTTTGGTTCACATCATCACTTTTTTTCTCTAAATCACTGAGTTTAGTAGTGCTGGCACTTTCTGCATAAGCAATTTTTTCATTACCTATCCAAGCCGCACTTAGTCCAACTAAAACTGCTGCTGTCATTACTAATGTCTTACGTGTCATTTGTTTCTCCCCATCTGCACATATTTCCCCGTATAAACGGGCATTAGCAAGACCCCCATTAGCACTTTTTTCTATTTTTATGTGTAATTACACAACAACCTCACATTTGATAAACATCAAATGTGAGGTTGTTGTAATCTATTATGTTAAAAATCTATTCTTATTTTCGTAAGAACTTACGGATGGATAATGTACTTCCCCACATCCCAATTAGACCGCCGATCACTAGTAATAATAGCGACACTTGAAGCACGAATGGAAAGGCAGGTAAAAGTTCAAAGAATCCATCAAACTTAGGTTGAACTTCATTATATAAAACGCTGTACACACCGATAATAACTGCAATTGGCACAATAGAACCAAGCACTCCTAAAAACAGACCTTCAATAAAGAACGGCCAGCGAATAAAGGAGTTTGTAGCTCCAACTAAGCGCATAATTTCAATCTCTTCACGGCGAGCTACAATCGTAATTTTAATTGTATTTGAAATGAGGAACATCGCTGTAAATAGAAGCCCTAAAATCAGCACTACTCCGATATTACGAGCTACTTTCAGCACTTTAAATAACTTTTCAACTTGATCTTGTCCGTATTGAACTTTTGCTGCATACGGATATTTCTCAATTTGTTTAGCTACTTTTGCGACATCAGTCGGCTCTTTTGTTTTAACAACAAATACATCATTTAATGGGTTTTGCTGTTCAAACGGTTCAAAAGCTTGTCCTTCATCACCCATACTATTAATTAAATCTTTTAACTCTTTATCTTTAGAAGAAAATGTCACCGTATCAACTTGCTTAATTGCATCTAGCTTTTCTTTCATTGCTTTTCGATCATCTGCTGTCGCTGCAGCATCAACGTGAACGCGAATTTCCACATCATTTTCAATCAATTTAGCAATGTGGTTTAAATTCATCATCAACATAAAAAATACGCCTACAAGCAAGAGCGTCACGGTAACAGCACTTGCAGATGCGAATGTCATCCAGCCGTTTCTTCCTAAACTTTTAGATCCTTCACGTAAGTGGCGACCGAATGTCCTAGCCTTCATATCCGTATTCACCTCTTACTTCATCGCGCACAACATTTCCATTTTCAATCGCAATTACGCGCTTTCGAATTGTATTTACAATTTCACGGTTATGCGTTGCCATTAAAATAGTCGTACCGCGTTTATTAATCTCCTCAAAGATATCCATGATTTCCCACGAAGTCTCCGGATCAAGATTCCCTGTCGGTTCGTCGGCGATGACCACCTTAGGACTATTCACAATTGAACGCGCAATAGACACACGCTGCTGCTCGCCTCCAGATAATTCATCAGGGAAAGAATCCATTTTACCCTTTAACTTAACAAGCTCTAGCACCTCTAGCACTCGCTTTTTAATTTCTTCGGGACTTTGCTCAATTACTTCTAGTGCAAAAGCAATATTTTCATAGACCGTTAATTTTGGAAGCAGCTTGAAATCTTGAAAGACTACCCCAATATGACGTCTAAAGATAGGAACTTTGCTATCTTTTATTTTTGCTACATTTGCACCGTTTACAATGATATTTCCTGAAGAAGGCTTTTCTTCACGATACATCATTTTAATAAAAGTGGATTTTCCTGCTCCACTTGGTCCTACGATATAAGCAAACTCACCTTGATTAATCTTGATGCTAATGCCATTGATTGCTTTTACACCGTTCGGATACGTTTTATATACATTTTGCATTTCAATCATAAGTAATCACCTAATCAAGTGTGTTATTTTAATACTATGTAAAACTTGTCAAAATACGACAAAACTCTACAATTCAAACCAAAAATTCGACTCTTCTCACGCGCTTTCTCATTATAACATCACTCTTCGTGAAAATAAGCCTCAAAAATATTACATTTTTATTTCAAATATGACATAAGTAGGATATTTTTAGCAGGGTATGAGAATTTATCCTTATTTTTAATTCTGTTGTTTTTTGCTGTTCATTTTTTACAAATGTCGTTAGACAAAGCACATTCATGTCTACTTTTTTTACAAACAAGGTATGATAGATAAGAAAAACGATGAGGAGAGATAACATGATCACCATTTATGGAAGTTCACGAGAAAACGGAAATACGGAGGAATTAGCTAAAGCAGTCTTAAAGGATATCAATACGGAAGAAGTTTACTTGCGCCGGCACACCATTAACCCCATTACTGATATGCGTCACGATGAACTTGGGTTTACCAATCAACAAGATGATTATTATGATATAGCGAAAAAGATGGCAGCGCACGACACTATTTTATTTGTTACGCCTCTTTACTGGTACGGTATGAGCGGATTAATGAAGAACTTTGTGGATCGTTGGTCTGAAAGTCTTAGAGATTCGACAATCAACTTTAAAGAACAAATGAAAAATAAGCGCGTGTATGTATTAGTAGTGGGGGGCACAGGCGCATCTGTAAAAGCTCTTCCTCTTATTATGCAATTTCAATACATTGTCGATTTTATTGGCTCTTCCTTTAGCGGATACATCATTGGAGAAGCCAATGCACCTGGAGACATAGCAAAAGATGTCAAAGCTCAACAGCAAGCCATTGTCTTAAACCAAGAATTAAAGCAGCTTTAACACAAAAATAAGACGGATACCCGTCTTATTTTTTCTTTGCCAGCCAAGCGGCAACTTTTTTTGCATCTTCTTCATTAATTAGTCCTTTTGGCATACCGCCTTGACCATTGTTAATAATGTTTTCAATTTCAGCTTCTGAGTGCTTGCTGCCTACATGCTGCAAGCTTGGTCCATTCGCTCCTCCTAAATCTACTCCGTGACAGCCTGTACAGTTTTTCTTCACAATGTCTTCTGCACTCGCTGAAGATTTACCAGCAGATTCATTTTTAGAGCTTCCTCCGCCGCACGCGGACAAAACAAGCGCTAGACCGATTGTTAACGTCAGTAATACTTTTTTCAAGCCTTTTCCCCCTTGCTGTAGAGTTTTCACTCTATTATAACCTACTCCAGAATGTTTAAAACACTCTGTTTACAAGGACTTTGTTTCAATTTCATGAATTCTCTCATCACACTTATGTATACGATTAAGCAATTGATTCGTTTCCTAAACGTTTTTTGTATACTACGCGTGAAATTGTCACACTGAGCTCATATAAAAGCAGAAGCGGGACAATGACTAAAATATCCGAAATAAAATCAGGAGGAGTAATAAGTACGGATATCACAATTAAAGCAAAATAAGAGAGCTTCCTTGCTTTAGCTAATCTTAAAGGGTTTAAAACCCCTAAGCGCGTTAAGAATAGAACAACTAAAGGCATTTCAAATAAAAACCCAAACGGTAAACACAGATTAAGCATAAAACGGAAATAATGCTCCGCCGTAAACATTAGTGAAAAATGATCATTCGACAGGCCCATTAAAAATGCTAAAACCATTGGAAATAAAACAAAATAACCGAATCCCAGCCCGCTTACAAACAAAAGAAAAAAGAATGGAATGAAGGTAATCAGAACCTTATATTCTTCCTTTTTTAACCCGGGTGAAACAAACCGAAATACTTGATAAGCAGCTACCGGAAGTGTAAAAGCAAGCGCAAAAACAAATGCAATCACCATATAAATCCATACGATTTCACTTGGTCCAAGTACCGCAAGCTTGCCGTCCAAATCTTTCACTAGCCACTGATAAATATCTTGTACAAATACAAAACTGACAATAAGTAAAACTACAAATGCACAAAGTGTTTTAATAATACGAACACGCAATTCTTCAAGGTGCTCCATCAAGCTCATTTCTCCCATTGTCTTTCTCTCCTTTCTGACAAGTAGAAATAGACGAGTTTCCTCGTCTATTTCCTTACTTACGATGTGGATTCATTCCCTTTTTGTTCAGAAACGGTTGCGGTCTGCTTTTCTTTAACACTTTCATCATCTGATACGAGCCCTTTTGCTGCTCCTTTAAATTCAGTTAATGTTCGTCCAAACGCTCTTCCAACTTCCGGCAGCTTAGACGGTCCAAAAATTATTAAGGCAATGACTAAAATAATAACCAAACCAGGGATTCCAATATTAGAAAACATATTTGACCTCCTTTTTCTTACTCAGTTTACTGCTGGACTTTTTCTTTCTTTTTCAACTCTTGTTTTTCATGTGCTTTCCCGTGTGCCCGCATCCGATCTTCCTCTACTTCCTTAGAAATCTTTAGTCCACGCGGTACGTTATTTACTTCAACTTCCCTCATACCTTTTCCATCTTTTTTGTATTGAAAGGAAGCTCGAGTTGAAATTTCTGCACCAGGCTCTGTTACAAAAGGCACAACGCGATAATCGGCTTGCCACATATCAGGAGTTACCGTACACCTTACATATCCTCTGTAATCATTAAAAAATGTGAGGTGTGGATTTTGACTTAAAATTTTATCCGTATCAGCTCGTTTATCTGCTCCGTTCCCTCCGGAAGTGATGGAGGTGCCGATGAACTCTGCACCAATAATTCTTGAATTAAGGTTAGCAAAATCCGCGTATAAGTTAGAAGCCCAGTTAGCGTGTACATCTCCAGTTAATACAATGACGTTGTCCAACTTTTTCTGTTCAATAAAATCAATGACGCGCTGACGATTCGCCGTATACCCATCCCATGCATCCATGCTGTATGTAGGCTTAGCAGCCGTTCCAAATTTTCTTGGTGCAAAGAAAATTTGTTGAGCCAGTACGTTCCAATGACACGCTGACTTTTCAAGATTAGTAAATAGCCATTTTTCTTGTTCATTCCCCAATAGCGTACGTTTGGGATCAAGAGATTCTGGCGTTTGCGGCTTTGTTCCGTCTCCGTTTGCTTGATCATCTCTGTACTGACGCGTATCCAACACTTGAAAAGAAGCTAGTTTGCCATATGAAAAATCACGATACAATCTCATATCCGTTCCGTGAGGCAAGGATGTTTGACGCAAAGGCATGTGTTCGTAATAAGCTTGATAAGCTGCCGCGCGGCGTTGGATAAATGCTTCTACTGATTGGCCTTTTTCAGGAATTACATTTGCATAATTATTTTCTACTTCATGATCATCCCACGTCACAATCCACGGAAAAGCAGCATGAGCAGACTTCAAATTGGCATCTGACCTGTACTGAGCATGCCTGTTTCGATAGTCTTGCAGCGTTTGAATTTCTGCGCTGCTGTGGGTACGAACGTTTCCGCTTGCAGCCACGTACTCGTTTGGTCCATATTCATAGATGTAATCACCCAAATGAACGACAAAATCTAATTGTTCTTTAACCATATGTTCATAAGCTGTAAAGTACCCATGTTCATATTGCTGACACGAAGCGAATGCAAACGTCATGCTGGCTACTTCTGCATTTGCTGAAGGAAGTGTTTTTGTTTTTCCAACCGGGCTTAACTCATGACCGCTTTTAAATCGATAATAATAAATATGACTCGGCTTTAATCCTTTTACATCAACGTGAACAGAATGAGCAAGTTCAGGTCTAGCCACTTCTGTTCCACGTTTGACAATTCGATGAAAGTCTTCATCTTCGGCAAGCTCCCATTTTACTGGAACGGGTTGATTAGGCATTCCCCCGCCATTCAACGGGTCTGGTGCTAATCTTGTCCAAAGAACAATACTATCTGCTAAAGGATCTCCTGATGCGACGCCTAGAGTGAACGGATAACTTGAAAATTTAGGCGCTGCAGCTGAAACTTCTACTGCATTTAAACCGATAGACTGAGCAATTGTTAAGCCAAGTGATACTCCCGCTACTTTTCCAGCTCCTTGTAAAAAACGCCGTCTATCAAATCCTTTACGCGAAGAAAAGCTATTCTGTTTCACTTGCTCTATTAATTCGTTTAACGATTTATTTTCCACTGCACATGCCCCTTCCTAATGATTTAACTCAAATTATAAATTCTGTTTGTAAAAGGGGTATAAAGGATTGTAAAGAAGCTCTTATCGCAAAACAGGTATTTTTAACCATTTTATTTCATTGACAAAATAAGCGAACTGACGACAGTAACCTTTAAATTTCTGTATTTTCTTAATTTTCTTTTTAACAATAGTTCTTTACGCTCGTTTTTCTTCATCCAAATTTTACAAAGTCCTAACAACTAAAAAAAGGCAGCATACCTAAGTATGCTGCCTTTTGATTAAATATGAGAACGTAAATACGCATCGATAAACGGATCTAGATCTCCATCCATTACGCTTTGCGTGTTTCCGACTTCCGTATTTGTGCGGTGATCTTTTACTAATGAATACGGATGGAATACGTACGAACGAATTTGACTTCCCCATCCAATATCTTTTTGTTCTCCGCGAATTTCAGCTAGCTGTTCTTGCTGCTTTTCAATTTCTAATTGATACAACTTAGATTTTAACATCTTCATTGCTTGCTCACGGTTTTTAATTTGTGAACGTTCCGTCTGACAAGATACGACTACATTAGTTGGGAGGTGAGTAATACGAACAGCTGAATCTGTTGTATTGATATGCTGACCTCCGGCACCGCTTGCACGATACGTATCAACCTTCAAATCTTCCGTACGAATATCAATTGAAATTTCATCGTTAAATTCCGGCATTATGTCGCACGATACGAATGACGTATGGCGACGGCCTGATGAATCAAACGGAGAAATACGAACGAGACGATGAACGCCTTTTTCAGCTTTTAAATACCCGTACGCATTATGACCTTTAATTAAAAGCGTTACACTTTTAATACCAGCTTCATCTCCAGGTAAGTAATCAAGCGTTTCTACTTTGAAACCTTTTTTCTCCGCCCAGCGCGTATACATACGTAGTAACATTGAACCCCAATCCTGTGATTCTGTTCCACCAGCACCTGGGTGCAGTTCTAAAATGGCATTATTTTTATCATAAGGCTCGCTTAAAAGCAGCTGTAATTCAAAGTCATTCATGCCTGATATAAGCTCTTTTAATTCACTAACTAGTTCTTCTGCTAAATCTTCATCGTATTCTTCTTTTACAAGTTCATAAGACACTTGTAAATTTTCATATGTTTCATCCAAGTGGTTAAATTGATTTACTGCATCTTTCAAACCATTGGCTTCATTAATAACAGTCTGAGCTGCCTGCTGGTCATTCCAAAAATTTGGATCAGCCATAGTCTCATCTAATTCATCGATACGAGCTTGTTTTGTATCGAGGTCAAAGAGACCCCCTAAAGTCCGCTAATCGCTTAGCTGTTTTGTCAAGTTCTTGCTTAATTTCTACTAAATCCATGAGTTGAACACCTCTATTTTATTTTTGACGCACAGGAAGGAAATGAGAAGACTCATTTCCTTCCTGTACTAGTTCATTCTATACTAATTGACTCTTACTTTATGATTCTTTACCGCAGCAGTTTTTATACTTTTTGCCACTTCCGCAGATACAAGGATCATTTCGGCCAACTTCTATCGCATTTACTTTTGGCTTCTTCTTAGCCGGCGCGTCTCCTTCTTTTGGATGAACAGCCGCCTGACCTTGCGCTACTTCTTGACGCTCAAGGTTGTTGTTAATTTCTGCTTTCATGATATACTTCGTCACTTCTTCTTCAATGGTTGCAATCATATTTTCAAACATCGCAAAACCTTCCATTTGATATTCGCGAAGAGGATCTGTTTGGCCGTACGCACGAAGGTGGATACCTTGGCGAAGCTGATCCATCGTATCAATATGATCCATCCATTTAGAATCAACTGCTCTAAGAACAACAACTTTTTCAAATTCACGCATTTGTTCCTCAGGGAGCTGCTCTTCTTTTTCATTATAACGAGCTTTTGCATGATCTACCAGCAGTTCTACCATTTCTTCAGGCTCTTTACGGCGAAGATCTTCTTCTGTAACTTCGCCTTCCTCAAGAACATTAGCATTTACGTAATCAATAATCGCTTGTAAATTCCATTCTTCTTCTAATTCTTCACGCGGTGTGTTTACTTCAACCACACGCTGTAGCGTTGATTCAATCATACGTTCTACAATCGCACGCAGATTGTCTGAATCAAGCACTTCAAAGCGCTGTTTGTAAATAACTTCACGCTGTTGACGAAGCACGTCATCATATTGAAGCAATTGTTTACGCGCATCAAAGTTATTACCTTCAACACGTTTTTGAGCGGATTCAACAGCTCTTGTTACAATTTTACTTTGAATTGGCTGTGAGTCATCCATACCAAGACGATCCATCATTGCCATCATATTATCTGAACCAAATCGGCGCATTAATTCATCTTCCATGGATAGATAGAATTGAGATACCCCTGGATCCCCTTGACGTCCGGCACGTCCGCGGAGCTGATTATCAATACGGCGTGATTCATGACGCTCTGTACCAATTACAGCAAGACCGCCAGCTTCAACGACACCTTCACCTAGTTTAATATCCGTACCACGACCGGCCATATTTGTTGCGATTGTTACCGCACCTTTGTGACCCGCATTCTCGATAATATCCGCTTCACGCTCATGCTGTTTTGCATTTAACACGTGATGGCGAATGCCTTTTTTCTTTAATAACGCTGATAAAACTTCAGATGTTTCGATCGCAACTGTACCAACAAGAACAGGCTGTCCTTTTGCGTGGCGCTCGGCAATATCTTCTACTACCGCATTAAACTTGCCTTCCATTGACTTATAAATTAAATCTGCTTTATCATCACGTGAAATTGGCTTGTTTGTCGGAATAACAACAACGTGCATATTGTAAATATTACGGAATTCTTCTTCTTCCGTTTTAGCTGTACCCGTCATACCTGATAATTTTTCATACATACGGAAGTAGTTTTGGAATGTGATCGTAGCTAACGTCATGCTTTCATTTTGAATCTCAACATTCTCTTTAGCTTCGATAGCTTGATGCAAGCCGTCGCTAAAACGTCTTCCTTTCATTAAACGACCAGTAAATTGGTCAACGATTACCACTTGATCTTCATCAATTACATAATCCACATCATTTTGCATCGTTACATGTGCTTTGAGCGCTTGATTGATGTGATGGTTTAGCGCTACGTGTGAAATATCAAATAAGTTTTCAATGCCAAATGCGCGCTCTGCTTTTGACATACCTTCTTCGGTTAGCTGAACGCTTTTTGTTTTGATATCAAAAGTAAAATCGGTTTCTTTATCAAGCGTGCGAACGAATGCATTAGCTTGAATATAAAGAGCAGTCGATTTCTGCGCGCTGCCCGATATAATAAGCGGCGTACGTGCTTCATCAATTAAGATAGAGTCAACTTCATCAATTACAGCAAAATGAAGCGGACGTTGAACCATTTGTTCTTTGTAAAGCACCATGTTATCACGTAAATAGTCAAATCCTAGTTCATTATTTGTACTATACGTAATATCCGCGGCATATGCTTCTTGTTTTTCTTCACGCGTTAAATGGTTTAAGTTTAATCCTACTTTCAAGCCTAGGAATTCATATAAACGACCCATTTCACTAGCGTCACGGCTTGCTAAGTATTCATTGACTGTTACTACATGTACACCTTTTCCTGTAATAGCATTTAAGTATACAGGCATAGTAGCTGTCAACGTTTTACCTTCACCCGTTTTCATTTCCGAGATATTCCCTTCATGCAGAGAAATACCTCCCATTAGCTGAACTTTGTACGGATACATGCCTAACACACGTTTCGCCGCTTCACGTACAACCGCAAAAGCTTCATCTAATAGGTTATCGAGCGATTCGCCATTTTGGTAGCGTTGTTGAAATTCAGCTGTTTTTTCACGAAGCTGATCGTCAGTTAAAGACGCTATTTCAGGACCTAACGCATCAATTTGGTCTGCCATTTTTTCTAAACGGCCGATTTGGCGTTGATTGCCGTCAAACACTTTTTTAAATAATCCAAGCATATTAAAACGCTCCTCTATTTATAATCAGTACATTTTATACTATTTTCATTCATATCTGTATCTTTCATTATAAAACATTCTGAGTAAAATTGTAACATTGCAGCTAAACAAGTAGCAACTTGTACCCTTTTTCGTCTGTCTCTTTGCGAGTACTACTCTATTAACGAGTTATTTTCTATTGTGATTCCCCCTTCCTCACTCTTACAATAGAAAAGGGGAATGTAGAATAAACGTTCAATCAATTACAAAAGAACAAGCTTGGGAATTCCGACATACCGTCATGTGGCCTGATAAAGATTTCAGTTATATTCAGCTGAAAGATGATCCATCAGGCATTCACTATGGACTGTTTGAAGAAGGAGAGTTAAAATCAGTTGTTTCCTTATTTATAACAGGTGATGAAGCTCAATTTCGAAAATTTGCTACTCTCAAGGAAGAACAAGGAAAAGGATATGGCAGTCGTCTATTAGAGGAAGTTTTTCTCAAAGCCAAGAACCTTGGGGTACGAAAGATCTGGTGTAACGCACGAGAAAATAAAGTCTCTTTTTATCAGGCGTTCAACATGAAAAAAACGGCGCGTGTATTCACCAAATCTTCTACGTGCTATGTAGTCATGGAACTATTTTTTTAAGCAGCTAAAAAGCAGCGTGCGGAGGCACGCTGCTTTTTCTTTACTTCTCTTGTTTAAGAGAGCCTATAGTCTTAGTTTGGTTCAATCAATCCATATCGTCCATCTTTTCTTCGGTACACAACGTTCGTAATATTTGTTTCAGCATTTGTAAATACAAAGAAACTATGTCCTAACATATTCATTTGCAAAATAGCCTCTTCGCTATCCATTGGTTTTAAATTAAATCGTTTTGTACGAACTAGCTCTAATTCATCTTCTTCAGTTGCAACAGCTACGTTCGCTTCGCTTTCTAATGCTGCGAACAGATACTTCTCAGCGCCTTTTTCACGCATTTTTCGATTTACTTTTGTTTTATGTTTACGAATTTGACGCTCTAATTTATCTAGGACAAGATCGACAGCTGCGTATAAATCACTGTGTGTCTCTTCAGCTCTCAATACGAGATCATTCATTGGGATTGTGACTTCTATTTTTTGATCGTTATTGTAGACTTTTAAGTTTACATTTACGTCAGCAGTTGGTGTTTCGTCGAAATAACGCTCTAACTTACCAAGCTTTTTCTCTACGTATTCCCTAATTGCTGGAGTCACCTCAATGTTTTCACCGCGAATGTTATACATCATGTTCGAACTCCTCCTTTAATCCATTGCTATACCTCTACATTTCTACAATACCCGACACAATCCCTTCCTAAACTATTAAAATTTTTAGAAAATTTAGTGAAAATTTTTGGAACCTGAGAAAAGTTTATGAAAAAACCAAAAAAATAGACCTTCTTCATAAGAAGAAGGGTTGTATTTTTTTACACAAAATTAATTTTTTTTATCGTAAAACATCCCGTCAAACGTTTTTGTTTCGTAAGGGTTTACATAGCTGTTATTATGCTTTTTTTTCGCTTTTAACAAACGGAGATCTACCATAATTTGATGCCGAATTAAGATCAGCTTTTGATCAATTTCCTTATTCATTTCGACAATTTTCTTACCCATCGATTCATTATCCCTACTTTTTGGCGGCAGTTTCTCTATGAGGTCACTTCTTTTTAATAGAAGATACTCTAACTTTTGAATACCTTCTTCTCGATTTTTGTCAGAAAATGTTTGAATAAGCCGATAAATCTCATCCGTTAGCTGATATAGGTCGTTAATCATATTTATGCTTGACCGCCGCTTCCATGGACTTGCTGGCGGTGAAGCTGCACAACTTGCTTCCATGTATCGCGAAATTCTGTTACATATTGTTCGGCTTCATCCAAGCTTGCTGTGTCATTTTTTGTATTTGCTTCAATTAAACACTGGTTAATATAGTCATACATAGTCATCATAGACTTAGCAACTTGCACGTTTGTATCAAGGGTAATCATTAATTCTTGAATAATATTTTGTGCTTTTAACAGATTCGTATTTTTCAGCTCAATATTTTTTTCCTGTATGCCTGTTCGTGCAAGCTTAATAAATTTTAAACATCCGTTATACAGCATAAGCGTTAACTCTCCTGGGGAAGCAGTCTGAACAGCTCCTTGCTGATACGCTTGATACGGATTATTTGCTGCCATAAACGTTCACTCCTTCTTAACTAAAATATTGCGATAACTGCGCGCTTTGAGCATTTGCATTTTGAATGGCTTTTTCCATTGCTGTAAACTGACGATAATACCGGTCCTCTACCTGTGTGAGCCTGCTTTCAAAACTAGTGATTTGGCTGTTTACGCTTTTTAAATTCCGCCCCAGCAAAAATTGTTCACTTGTCCATGTTGAACGGCCAGCGCGCTGCTCAACTTTGGATACGGTTTGAGTAATCGTATCTCGTAAACGTCGTACAATCCCTTTTTCACTTGTTGTACTTCCACTTTTCATAAATAAGTCCATGACAGACTGCGGATCTTTTTCAATTGCTTCTTTTAATTTAGTCCCGTCACCTTCTATTACTAGCTTGCCTCGATCGCTATAGTTTGCACTAGTTGAAATACCGATGTCGGTTAGCTGCGAAAATGCTCCGCTCACTCCTGATACAGAGGCATACCAGTTAGAACGCATTTGGTTTAGACCGCTTGATAAAATTGAGTCTCCTTTTAACAAACCGCTTTTCGCCTTATCATCCCACTGCTCAGCTTGTTTATCCGTTAGTTTTTCTCTTTCTTCATCAGTCAAAGGCTGATAGTTCCGGTCTCTTTCTTCCGTAATCTTTCCGTTAATCTTTTCAATTAGTTCATTGTATTTGGTCACAAAATCTTTAATTGTATCAAATACTTTCTGCGTATCATTGCTTACGTTAACGCGCACATCTCCTGTAAAATTGTTTTGGAGAGTATAGGTAACGCCTCCCGTTGTAAATGTATTGGACTTACGAGTTGTTTCTAGACCGTTTAGCGTAAATTTTGCATCTGTTCCGCCGGTTTCTTTTTGAGTATTTAATTTTAAGAAACTTGTTAAAAACTCTCCTGAGAACACCATCTTTTGACCGCCTGCACCACCGGTTTTTGACAAATCTCCTGTGTCTTTGCGAGTAAAGACAACTTTATCTGTTCCTTCATCGTAAAAGGCTGAAATACCTACTTTTGAATTACTAAGTTGGGTCAAAACAGTATTTAATGACGCTGAACCATCAAATTCAAATGACATACTGCCGTCTTCCTTATCTCCTGTTGCTTTTCCATTGCTGTCATACGTTGTAATAGAAAACTGGAGGACATTTTGCTTATACGTAAATCCTTGAACAGTGCTACCGTTTGCTAACGTGGAACCGAATGTCATTTCGCCCGTATTCATATTAACGAATACATCATTCTCTCCTATTAAAGTAGGATCGCCTGTAGTTTTTATATTAAATTCTTGAGAAGATTCCCCATTTTTCACTTGAATAGAAGAAGGCAGGCTTCCCTCAAAAATGGCTCCTTTGGATAACTTGGCAGTCTTTGTATCAGCACTTATTGTAATATCAGGTTGCTTGACCTCTTTTCCACTCCACGCACTGCCAAGCAAGGTTTTTTGCTCCCATAAACTTTTAGTAGGGTCAATAGTGCCTTCTGAAATTTTCCCACTACTGATATTTTGCGCAGCAGTCGCCATTGTCACGTTTGAAAGAGTATAAGAGGCATTTGCTGCTGAGGAAGTAGCTGCTGCTTTTACTTTCGTTTCATCTGCTGAAGATACTGTTTTAGACGAATAAGAAGACTGCAAGGTCATATTAAAAGCAAGATTATTAAATTCTGATAACAGCAAATTCATAGAGCGATAATCATCTCGCTGCCACTCTAACGTTTGCTTTTGTTTTTTCATTTTATCAATAGGCATACGTTCAGCCTTCATTAAATCACTGACGATTTGATCAATATCCATTCCGCTTGCTAACCCACTTACTCTTACCACTTACCATCACCACCGTTTTTTTATTCATCTATTCATCAACTGTTAGCCATAAAATATGAGTACATTTTTTCGAATTTCCTTATTCGTTCATAGGTTCAACACTTCTCTATTTTGTATCGGTAAAACAAACATTTTTTTCATAGGTCAAATGGTGTAAGATAGAAAAAGCTCACTTATTTTTCTACAATAAGTGAGCTTTTTATTATTGGCCAAACAAGTTCAATTTCTGGGATAAATTCCTTTGAATATCCTTAGGAATAAGGTATGGTGCTAGATTTATAATATCTCGTAACGAATCAATGGTTACAGAGGCAGATAAATTTATATATTCATCCGTTGTATCTGCTTGCTCAAACGAAATGGAATCTGGCAAATTATTGAGCAGAGTAATTTCATTCATTTCTTTATCGACCGTGACATCAGAAGCCTTATTAATATTTAAGCGATCCCATACAAGAGACATCGGAATCGGCATTCTTCCTAGATGCACGCTATTCACCTTTAAAACAAGCTTTCCATTTTCGGCATTTGGTGTTACGTCAACTACAAACTGTGATTCCATAAAAGATACTACATGTTTATTAATATAAAATTTTATATGTTCTGGAAGCAACTCGGCTTCTGCTCCGTCAACCGTTTCATCATTTTCGTAAAGGTAGCTGCGCAAATAATCATTAACATCGCTCTCGCTTAATCGGTACCCTAAAATAGGAGAGCCTCCGTTCAGTTCTAGCGACGTCGCATGAGCGGACTTTTCTTGTGCCAGTGAAGATAATGAAGCAGTCTGATCAAGTTTTTCAATATTTCTGACTGGACTAATGAAAAAATACAACCCAACTAAAAGGATAATAAATAGAAAAATAACAGCTATAAATTTTCTCAAACACACGCACCCTCTCAAACATTCTTATTGGAATATAATACCGATTTCTCTTTTATCATACAAGATAAATAAGATGTATGTCGAAAACTTGTATAAAATGTACGTATATACCCGACATCCCAAATGGTGAATAAGTCTATAGTGAATAAAACGAGTCTTTTCCGACTCAAAATGCGTCAATTTTAGTAACTTAAAGTCGATTTTTATAGGAATTTGATAATTGGCATACTTCTTGCTTATTATAAAGGTAAGGGGAGGAATTTCTATTTATATTTTCAGAATTTACTTTATTTTCTAATAGTCTTTCGATAATTTTAAAGGAGTGAATACGATGGGAAACAAAACAGAATCACACGGAAAGTTAAAGCAACGTCACGTTTCCATGATTTCCATTGCAGGTATTATCGGAGCCGGCTTGTTTGTAGGAAGCGGATCCGTTATTAACGCAACAGGCCCAGCAGCAGTAGTTTCATATGCAGCAGCCGGACTGCTAGTCGTTCTATTGATGCGTATGCTCGGTGAAATGGCTATGGTAAACCCAGATAAAGGCTCATTTGCAACATATGCTCAGCAAGGAATTGGCGCGTGGGCAGGTTATGCTGTTGGATGGCTTTACTGGTTTTTCTGGCTAATTGTCATTGCGATTGAAGCCACTGCAGGAGGAGCAATTGTTCATGAATGGCTCCCTTCCGTACCAATTTGGCTTTTAAGCTTAATTTTAACCTTTGCATTAACTTTAACAAACTTGTTCTCTGTCAAATCATTTGGAGAATTTGAATATTGGTTTGCTATGATTAAAATTGTGGCAATCGTTGCCTTTATGGGAATCGGTTTAGCTATTATTTTCGGATTGATCCCAGGTACATCTTCACCTGGTCTAGCTAATTTAACGGGCCACGGAGGCTTTATGCCAAAAGGTACGAACTCTATCTTTTTAGGAGTTATTACCGTTATTTTCTCTTATTTTGGAGCTGAAATTGCGGCTATTGCAGCTAGTGAATCAGAAAATCCAGCAAAAGCTATCACAACTGCTATTCGCAGTGTCGTATGGCGAATTTTAATTTTCTATATTGGTTCAGTTGCTATTTTAGTAACTCTTTTACCTTGGAACTCAGCTGATTTACTAAAAAGTCCATATGTAACAATGTTAGAAATGGTCAATATTCCAGCAGCTGCACAAATTATGAATTTAGTCGTATTAGTATCCGTTTTGTCTTGCTTGAACTCTGCTTTGTATACGAACTCACGAATGATTTTATCATTAGCTCAAAAAGGACAAGCTCCTCGCGCTTTAGCAAAAGTAAGCAAATCAGGCGTGCCGGCAAGAGCCGTATGGATTAGCACAGCTGCTGCATATGTATGTGCTATCTTTAGCTTCGTTTCGCCGGATAAACTCTTTTTATTCTTAGTTAATGCATCAGGAGCCATTGCTCTTATTGTGTACTTAGCTATCGCTATTTCTCATTTACGCCTGCGCAAGAAAATGAATCGAGCAAACCAGCCAATTAAAGGGATGAAAATGTGGTTGTTCCCGTATTTAACATACGTAACAATTGCTGTTATTACCGTAATCTTCTTATCAATGGCATTTATCGATTCGATGCGCTCACAGTTTTTCTTAACTCTTGGATTAACCGCTGTGGTTCTTCTTTCATACTCGTTCATCAAAAAAACAAACAACAAGCGACCTGACGATCAATTTTCCGAGTCAGAAAATATTGCAAAATAAAAAAGCCGCATCTGCGGCTTTTTTATTTTGCTTTTGATTATTTCTCAACCGATATGTCACGATGAAGATTTCGAAGCGGCTGAGGAGGGCAAATACGTCGCGTCGTGTAAGAAACGATAAAAATAGTTAACAACCCGCCTACCATCGCAAATGTACGAAACGGAAACATGACCACTCCGTCTTCAATCATCGGGTACGGAAGCAGTGCCTTTAAATGAAGCAATGGTTCTCCTCCACCAATTCGCAGAACAAGAGACACAATGAACCCAGCCAAAGATCCGTACCAGTTAGCTCCTTTAAAGAATAAAGCACAAACCAACTGCGGAAAAAGTATGCAATACACTAGGTCCCCTGATAAATACCATAAAGAGTAAACACTCTCAGAGTTTAAAGCAATTAGAGTTGCTCCGGTTCCAATAATAATGATTGAACGTTTAATAACTTTATCTAACTGCGCCTGTGTCGCATTTGGTTTTACAATCGGACGATACACGTTCCAGGCTGCCATTCCCGAAGCTGAAAGTAACGAAGCTGCTACTGCAGCCATGACGGCAGCAGCTAGTCCTCCAAGCGCAATCGCTCCTACTAAATCAGGCGTTAAGTATTTAAATACATACGTTAAAATCATGGACGCGCTCTCAGGGCTTGACGCTCCAAATGAAGACCAGTCTGCACTATAACCTATCATTCCTATTAAAGCTGGAGGCAATGCCGCTAGCGCGCAAAAGATGCCGGCTGTAATAGATAGCCACATTGCTGCTTTTTCATTTTTAGCAGATAACACGCGCTGAAAATAAATTTGCCATGGAATACCACCAAAAATAAGTAAGAATGTGCTATCCCACCATTGCCAATATGTATTTCCCCATTTCGGATCTTCCCAGCCTTTTAATGGAGGAAATAAATGAAGAGAACCAGTCATGCCTTCTGAATAAGTAGAAAAAACAGCTCCCACTCCTCCCGTATTCGAAAATGCAAAGGGAAGCACCAGAAATAGTCCTAAAAACATAATAGAAAGCTGTAAGATATCGGTATGTGCTACTGCCCACAAGCCGCCAATCACGGTGTATGCAATGGCAATAAGTGCGGAAAGAATGATGGAAATTGAAAAACTGAGGCCTAAAATCACACCGAATGTTGTTCCTAAAGCAGTTAAGATAGCTGCGCTCCAAAACAGCTCTCCCAGTATAGCTGGAAAATAAAGAACCGTAGCCATTTTCTTACCGAAACGAGATTCTAAAGGGTCGAGCATTGTCATAAACTCAAACCTTCTCATCTTTCTAGCAAAAAAGATACCGCCTAAAATCAAGCTGATTGAATAACACCATGGCGCTTGAGTCCATGTCAGCCCTGAGGAATAAACGGTTTCGGCCGTTCCAGCAATATACCCTCCACCTACCCAAGTGGCGGTCATTGTGAACATTGAAATCCATAGCGGCATAGATCTTCCTGCAACAAGCATATCATCTGATTTTCCTTTTTTACTTGCAGCGGCTCGAGCACCAATAAAATAAATAACACCATACATAATGAACATTAAAATGAGGCCTGGCCAATAGAGATCTGGATTATAGAGAGAATAGATAAATGCGACAACCATAAAGATGGAAAATCCTATAATAGTTGTCCATAAGGGGGTTAGTAGACGGTTGTTCCTCTTTGATTTCCCTGAAAAGTCAGAAGTCTCATTCGACTTTTCAGGCCTGGCTTGTTGTGTGTCTGAACGAAATGGCTTTTTAGCATTTTGCATCGTCTCACATCCTTTAAATTGATAAAGAAATCTAAAGACATAATTGTCCTCTATTCCTTTTTCCTACCAGCATACAATTAAACCTAAAAATAGATTTTTTAGAATAAAATATAAATAGTTGGATTATAAATACCAATGCGAAGGGGAGAAATTACGTTTATATAATTATATTAAAATAATTTAAATTGACCTTTTTTAATATTTTGCTAAGAAATCATAATTATTTTCATCTTCCATCTAAACTCCTTTCTTAATTTCCACATTCAAAATCCTTTGTTTTTCAAGGTTTGTATGCAAGCAGATATAGTACTATGGTTAATATATCTGAATGTTTAGGATATTGTCAAAAAAGTTTGAGTGTTTTCATATAAAAAAAGAATAATATTCTCATAGCACATACACAAAAAAACCTTTGGTATCAAGGGACATAGCAATCAGTGATTTTTTATCACTTTTTATTAAATTTTTTCTTAATATCCGAATGATTAGTCTCTTACAGAGAAGATACTCTAATGAATTCAGAACATTTAGAGTTTTAGGATTTGACTAAATTAAATAACCGATGCTATAATTCGAATTGTTAAGAACGTTAAATATAAATTTAACAAATTCTATTATTTGGAGGTCGATGCTATTGGAACAAACACTTACGCTTGAAAAAATGCACATAAACGGCGAATGGGTTGAAGCACGCAGCGGCGAGAAAAGAGAGATTATAAATCCTTTTAATCAAGAGGTTATCGCTGTTGTTACAGAAGGAAATCGTGCTGATACTGTAGAAGCTATTGAAGCAGCTAGAAAAGCTTTTGATGCAGGTGAATGGTCTAAATTTACAGCGGCCCAAAGAGGTTCTTTACTATTTAAAGTAGCGGAAGAAATTCGTAATGATCGAGAAGAACTCGCTAAACTCGAAACCTTAAATACTGGAAAAACCCTCGTTGAAAGCCTAGCAGACATGGATGGGATTGCTGATGTCTTTCAATACTATGCTGGATTAGCAGATAAAGATGGTGGACAGATGATTGAGTCACCTAATCCCGATTCTGTTAGCCGCGTTGTCCGCGAACCTGTAGGTGTATGCAGCCAAATTACTCCTTGGAATTACCCTTTATTGCAAGCCTCTTGGAAATTGGCTCCGGCACTTGCTGCTGGGAATACAATTGTTATTAAACCAAGCGAAATCACCCCTTTAACAACTATTCATATGATGAAAATTTTTGAAAGAGTTGGCTTTCCAGCAGGCGTCATTAACATTGTACTCGGCCCGGGTGCGACTGTTGGACAAGAAATGGCAGAAAGTCACTTAGTAGATTTAGTTTCCTTTACAGGTGGCGGTGTATCTGGACGTAAAGTCATGCAGGCTGCCGCAGGCAACTTTAAAAAAATTGCTCTTGAACTCGGTGGAAAAAATCCGAATATCGTCTTTGCTGACGCTGACTTTGACACTGCGGTTGACTATGCATTAAATGCGGTCTTCTTTCATGCCGGCCAAGTTTGTTCAGCTGGTGCGAGATTACTCGTTCAAGATGATATTCACGATAAATTTGTTTCAGCAGTTATTGAACAAGCAAAAAAAATTAAGCTAGGAGATGGCATGGATGAAGCCACTCAAATGGGACCTGTTATCTCAAAAGAGCACCTAGCTAAAGTAGAGCATTACATTGAGCTTGGCAAACAAGAAGGTGCTTCCCTTATTTTAGGCGGCAAGCGTCCAACTCAAGAGTCTTTACAAAAAGGTTTATTCATTGAACCAACTATTTTTACAGACTGTCATGGAGATATGAAAGTTGTCCAAGAAGAGTCATTTGGTCCAATTATGACCATTGAGCGCTTCAGCACCGAAGAAGAAGCGGTGGCACTTGCTAACGATACAATCTATGGATTAGCTGGAGCCGTTTGGACAAGTGATATGAATCGAGCTGAACGTGTAGTAAAAGCACTCCGTATGGGAACAACTTGGATTAACGATTATCATCCCTACTTCCCGCAGGCTCCTTGGGGAGGATATAAGCAATCTGGGATTGGAAGAGAGCTTAGCCACATTGGGCTAGAAGAATATACGGAAATTAAACATATTTATACGAATACAAATCCACAGCCAATGCGCTGGTTTCAATAAAATTCAAGGGGGAATGTAAAGATGTTTATGCGATTTGAAAGAATGGAACGTTTAAAAAGTTTTGAGATGCCAACGGTTGTAAAACATGGAATTGGTGCTGTTAAGCATACTGGAGAAGAAGTAAAAAACCTAGGTGTATCTAAGGTTTTACTAGTAACAGATCCTGGTGTAAAAAAAGTAGGCTTAGCAGACCCTGTAATCGCTAGTTTAAAAGAAGCGGACGTAGACGTTGTTTTATTTGACCAAGTAGAAGCCAACCCTTCTATTCACGTAGTAGCAGACGGCACAAAAATGTACAAAGAAAATGGATGCAACGGACTAGTAGCTGTTGGAGGCGGAAGCTCAATGGATACGGCAAAAGCTATTGGTGTAGAAGTAGCTCATAATGCTCCCGTCTTAGATTATGAAGCAGCTGAAGGAAAAAAACCTTTAACAAAACGTATTCCTCCTTTAACAACCATTCCTACAACTGCGGGTACAGGAAGTGAAGTCACACAATGGGCTGTCATTACAGATCCTGTTCGTGAGTTTAAGTTTAATACAGGTGGACCTTTAATTGCTGCTCACTTAACAATTATTGATCCAGAACTGCACGTATCTATGCCTTCACATATTACGGCCGGTACAGGAATTGACGCATTAGCTCATGCAATTGAATGTTATACATGTCACTTTGCACAACCAATGACAGACTCTGTTGCTTTATTGGCTATTGAGTACGTTGGAAAATACTTACGACGTGCAGTTGCAAATGGACAGGACATCGAAGCACGCTATGGAATGGCGCATGCGGCTATGCTTGCTGGCCTTTCATATGGAAGTGAATCTGCAGGAGCAGCTCACGCGATGGCACAAACATTAGGAGGCATTTATCCAATTGCCCATGGCCCTTGCGTAGCAGCTATGCTAGGTCCTGTAATGGAATATAACTGGATGGGCGAGCCTGAAAAATTTGCGCGTATAGCTCAAGCTTTAGGAGTTAATACACATGAATTAACGCTTGAAGAAGCAGCTCAAGCAGCTGTTCGTGAAGTATATCAACTAGTTAAAGATGTACAAATCCCTTCTTTAGAAGAACAAGGTGTTCCAAAAGAAGCCGTTTCTCGCTTAGCTCAAGAAGCATTTAATGATCCACAAACAGTTGGTAACCCTCGTGATTTAACGGTAAAAAGTTACGAATGGATTTATAACCGCTGTTTTGAAGCTACACCGTTAACCGTGTAAAAATAATAAAAAGGCTGTTGATTTTTCAACAGCCTTTTTTATTTACTCTTTCGCTAATTCTTCATTTAAAATATCAATGATTCTTCGGTCGTCAAAAACTTTCACTACTTTTTTCAAGAAATAATAATACTGTTTTGACTCTTTAATCTGCGTTAAATTACGCTTTGCTTTTACTGTGATCCCCTCAGGTACATTCTCATCGTTTAAAAGAATCTGCAGCTTGTTTTCCGCTTCTTCGATTGCCTCTAAATTAACTGAAATTTCTCTTTGCCACTTCTTACAGAAAAATGAAAAAAAGGACTTTGAAAAATCTTTTTCTGCTTCATATAAGTCTTTTCGAACACCTTTTTTCCACACTTTGTGAACCATATCAATATTTTGCAGTGAACGAATGGATGTACTCATCGTTGGTTTACTCATACCCAATTCTTCACTCATTTGATCTAATGTAACAGGCTCATCCATAAAATAAAGCATACCATACAGCCTTCCTACTGAAGGTGTGACCCCATATAAATCCATCGTATCAGCTAAAGCGCTGACAACCACATCTTCCGCTTCTTTTAATAAATCATGATACTCTTGAACATCACTCATTTACTCTCCTCCTCTTTTGTTAAATTTATTTGAATTATACTTAATAAATTTAATGATACACGATAAAAAGGAAAAAAACAGAAATTCAGTTCAATTTTTTTGATAAAAAAGAAGCCTTTCTCTTGAAGAGAAAGGCTTAAGACATAGTGGGGAATACTATATGTTTATCTTTCCCGATTTAGATATTATTTATACCGTATATTTTTGATTATTTTCAAACTGATCGTTTTATTTCTTTTTTGGTAATTGTTTCAGCATATCAATAGCATGCAGTGTAATTTGAGAAGCACTTTTATTTTCGTTACGTATTTCTTCATAAATCTCTTGTCTATGAATATCTACAGACTTTGGAGCTTGAATTCCTAACTTTACTTGATCACCATTAACTGCAAGGACGGTCACTTCAATTTCATCACCTATTTTGATTGTTTCATTTAACTTTCGTGTTAAAACAAGCATGGACTCACTCCTTATCTATTCCTCTTACTCAAATAATCTGTGCTTCGTTTCATAAGCTGTATTCATTAAAATCACTTGTTTAGCAAGCTGTTGCTTTGTATTAATAATAACAGGAGCCTGCAAATTAGCCGTTATCTTTTCCACAGAATCTGACATCGTAAGCATTACGTAAACAGCTGCATCTTCCGTTTGTTGTAATTGAAGCTTTTCAATTTCCTGAGGTTCTAGTTGAAAATCATAATCTAAAAAAAACTGAAATGGATCCGTGATAATAAAAGCGAGTTCTTTGGTTTGAATAGACTGCAGAACTTGGAAAGCTTCGGCTTCCGGAAGTGGTAAAATAACAAATTCAGTTTCATCCAAAAAACCTGGAATCCCTTGATTGAATGTCAGTGTTTGCTGATTATCTATTTCTATATCTCCATGATAGCTTGTTGAAATTTTCATCTCATCACACCTTTGCTAATTGATTTTTTCTTGTTATCTTTTTTCATTGTAAAAAAGCTCCTTCTGTTTAGAAGGAACTTTTTAACGCAAGAAATCTAGCAGCGTAGGCTGAATAATTTGAGCCCCTACTCCCAAAGCAGCACGATGCGCGCTTTCTTGTACGGTTAAATCCGTAATGACTTTTTCAATATCTGCATCTTCATTATTTGAAAGCATCTTAGTAGCTGTAATTTCCTGTGAATCAAGGCGGTTTTCGATCAGCTCAAGCCGATTGCTTCTTGCTCCCAATTCAGATCGCTCCGCTAATAGCGTAGACAGCTGCGTGTCTACCTGTGTAGAAAGATCTTTTAGTGAGTTTACATCATTTTGCTCAAAAGCTGTTTGAACATTGTTCATTAAGTCGAATGCACCTTGTCCGAAAATGTTTTCAGGGTGAATATTGACTCTCAGCTGGATACCTTTTGAGACTTCAACTGAAAAAGGATCCAGGTTAATATTCGATTCTATCATACCGCTTGCATTCTCACTTATAGGCGCTGCTCCTACATTTACACCGTTAAAGATATAGTTTCCTGCCACCTGCGTATTGCCTACTTGCATATAATCCAGCTTTAACTGTTCAATTTCACGTGCAATTGCTTGGCGGTCATCACTTTCATTCGTACCGTTTAACCCCTGCACAACCAGCTCTTTGGTGCGCTGAAGAATAGAGTTGACTTGTTCAAGTCCAGATTCTGAACTATCAAACCAAGACTGAGCTTCTGTTAAATTACGTTTATATTGATTTACTTCAGAAAGATTAGAACGATAAGCCATTCCTTTAGTAGCCACTACCGGATCATCTGAAGGACGAGTAATTTTCTTCCCCGTTGATAATTGGTTTTGAAGTGTTTCCAGCTTATTATAGCTATTGCTAATCTGTTTTAACGAATTAGCCGCTAACATTCCTTGTGTGACACGCATCTTTACCTTCCTCCAGTTCCAAGACCGTTTACAATTTTATCAAGCATTTCATCAATCATAGTCACCATACGGGCACTAGCGTTATATGCATGCTGAAACTGAATCATATTGGTCATCTCTTCATCTAATGAAACTGCACTGGTAGACTGGCGCCTTTGCTCCACAGCTCCCTGGAGAGTTTCTGAATTACTTTTTAAGCGGTTGGCTTGTTGAGCATCTACTGACATTTGGCCAATAACAGATTGATAAAAGCCATCTAGGGAAACAGCTTGATTCCCGGAATTAATAAGCACCTTTTGACGAAATTGAGACAATAGCTGAGCATTTTGTCCATCTCCTTTGCGGCCAGTTCCATCATCTCCAGAGGAGGCCGAAGAAGCAGCAGCAATATTGTTTGTGTTTTGTTTGATTTTATCAGCAATAACAATTCTAGTTGCAGCTCCTTCTTTCTGAGAAATCTCATTAAAAAAGGACATACCAGTTTCACCATCTAGCGTGACACCTTGTTGGTGCTTATCATTAAACCAGTTCACAAATTCATATGCCATTTCATCTAAATCATTAATCATTGAAGCGTAAACACCTGTTTTATCACCACTATTATCTATATATCCAGAAGCCTCAATTAACCCTTTAAGTTTTCCTTGAGGAAATGACTCGGGATTTCGTATCTCATCCCCTATATGAATTTCCGTTACATAGGAATCTTGATTTGTTGTCAAACTGATGGCATTTACTTGATGAGTTTTCCCATCTAAAAGAGTAATAGGCCCTTGAGACGTTTGAAGCTGAACCGTTACCACTCCTTCTGACGTTGCAGAAGCGTTTCCGCTGCTTTTTGTATACTCTAAAGAAACCGGCATAAATTTAGAAATCTCATCTAGCAGCCGATCTCTTTCATCATACAAATCATTAGGCAAATAGCCATTCGGTTCTACGTTTTGTATCTGTTGGTTCACGTTATTTATTTGCTCTAGCAAAGAATTCACTTGCGTTACGGCTACGTCACGCTCGTTTTGTAAATCACCTTGAATCGTTTTTAGAGAAGTAGATAAATAAGAGAAAGTATCGCCTACTGCTTCAGCTCGTTCAATAATAACAGACCTGGCTCCTGCTTCTGAAGGGTGTGAAGCTACATCTTGAATGGACTCAAAAAATTGATTAAAAACAGCTGAAAGTCCATCTTCAGTAGGTTCATTCATAATTTCCTCCATTTTTTCAAGAGCACCAGCGCGTGCATCCCAATACCCCACTTTAATGGTTTCATCTCGATACTGGGTATCTAAAAATGTATCACGTATTCGCTCTACCGTGCTGGCTTCTACTCCCATTCCTATTTGACCCGCAGTTCCAGTCTGATTCATCCCTGGGGCTGGATAAGCTGGGAACGTTTCTAAACTTACTCGCTGACGCGTATAGCCCGGCGTATTTGCATTAGATACGTTATGGCCAATCGTGTAAAGAGCCGCTTGTTGGGCATCCATTCCTCGTTTAGCCACCTGCAAACCATGAAATGTTGAACTCATTCTGCTTTCCTCCGTTCTTTATACCTTCGAATTAAAAATAGAGTTGGACTGAAACGATCTATTATTTGTTTTTGTGTAATTGAACGAATCCTCTCGTTTCGATGGAACAAGAAGGTCTAGTTCGGTATGAATCAGCTGCAAAGACTGTGTGAGCAGCTGATTGTTCAAGTCATTTGCATACTTTATATCTTGAATGATATCTATTAGCTGTTTTTGAAAGGGTATCAAGATGGAGTATTCAGAGAATGAGCCTGCTATTTCTTCAATAGAGCGAGCAGCATGCCCGCTTTTTTCCATCGCTTCTACACGTTTTGTTTCCAGTGCAGAAATAGCAGCTATATGAGATTGCTCTTTTTGCAAAGAAGCCGTCAATGCCTTTACATCTTGTTTAATAATAAAATTCGTTTTCTCTTTAACAATGACAGACAAACTTTTGTGAAGCGTTACTTGTTTTTCTAGTATCGTTTGAATTTCTTGCACGTTCAATCAATGTCAGTCCTTTTATTTTTTATAGAAATCTACAATACTTTTAGCAATTTCTTTTCCGTTAATTTCGTATGTTCCGCTGTTAATTTGCTGTTTTAGTTTCTCCAATTTTTCAAGTCTTTCTGGAGATGGTTCATTTCCCTGAAGTTTCTTCGCCTCAGATGAAATATGAATCTGATCTTGTGGATTCTTTTTAGAGACCTGTTCTGTTTTTTCTGATTGTTTTTTGTACGGATTTATTCCAAATAAGTTCGATGGGTTAATCTTCATCTCTCTCACCTCTTTTTATATTTGTATCCGTTATCTCTATTCATTATATCGGAATTTCCACCCAAACCTTTAGCATCGGCAAGGAAGTTGAGACCATTTTCACAGTCCACCTTAAACATAGGTCTATAGATAGAGAACCTGCAAACACTCAGCACACTTTTACTCTTTTTTCCTTTCGTTAGAACGATAGGTGGGACGCGTCGGCTCTTCATTTGAACGAATCATCTCACGATTATGCTTTTCTAACCCATGTTTAATTTCTTGAGAGCATGAATGACAAAGTTTCCCTTCTCGAATCTGAGCGTTGCATTGCATGCATGGATAGCTTATATTTGGAAAATTAGTTAGTACTAAGCGACCTTGTCGAATAAATTGATGAATTAACGAATCTGAAACGCCCGTTTCTTTCATCACTTCGTAAGTCGTTGCTGTACGATTTGCTCTTTTCTTCAAGAATGAAGAAACACGTTGAAACAGAGCTTCTTCTTTGTCAAAACATGATTTACACATGTTTATTGATCCATTTTTTACAAATAAATGACCGCATTCCCTGCAATTATCTAACGTTCCCATATTCGAAACTCCTCATTTGTTTTTTATTTTACTATCGGTCAAAGTTTGAAATTATACATCTTCATGCACGAATTAAAGTGAGCGAACGAACCGAACGTGCCCCAGCTTCCTGCAAACAATTTGCCGCTTGGCGCACGGTTGCTCCCGTTGTATAAATGTCATCAATTAAGAGAAATTCTTGATTCGTAACCCTTGAGGAATCGACTACTTTAAATTCCAGCCTTTCTGTCAGCCGACTTCGCCTATTTTTCTTTGATTGCTTTGTTCCTGAACAGCGAATAAGAGGTATTTCTATATTGTCACTGAGAAGCTCAGCTAGCGCTAAGGATTGGTTAAACCCTCTCTCATATAATCTTTCGTCCGTTAAAGGTATAGGAACTAGTATAGCTTTTGGATTACATTCTTTTTTATAGAACTTATACCACTGCTCCTTGAATGCTTGGATAATTTCATAATCTCCTTGAAATTTAAAACGTTCTATTATGCTTTGCATAAAATCATTGTACGTATAAAGAGAACGGTTAGAAAAAGAAGCATTATTCCACTTCTGACAGTCCATACATGTGTCTAGCTCATAATGAGAAGGAGCCAGGTCTGCAAGGGAGCGGCCGCACCCCCTGCAAATGCTACTGCTAATGATAGAGCATCTTTGCAAGCAAACAGTGCAAATCCTGTCCATTGAAGAAGGTTTTAACAATGACCTCCAATCGAATGAAGAGACAAGAGGTTCAAAACAAATCAGACATATTGTCATTGATCAATCAGCCCTTCTTTACAAGCTAGAGCATTCATATATTTAATATGTTCTTTTGCTTTTCGCATAGACAGAGATTGCCCATAATGAAAAAAGACCACGTCGCCCGTTGGAAATTGAGCACTCCTCCCTACTCTTCCTGAAATCTGAACAAGAGCACTTTCAGTAAAAATCGTTTCTTCTGCTCCCAATACTGCAACATCTATGTTGGGAACCGTTACGCCTCGCTCTAATATTGTTGTCGTTACTAGAATAACTAGCTGCCCTTCTCTAAATTTCATTACTTTTTCTTTTCGCTGGGAATCTTCAGCATGGACACCGTCTACCTTTTCGGTCAGCTTTCGAATCATGTCTGTGATCGGAGCAATCCACTTAATTTGCGGGACGAAGATAAAACATTGTTTCCCTTCATCTATTCTTTTTTTCAGCCATTTCTCAACATTAGCAGGCAAAGTATCTGTTTTCATTTTTTTCTTCCAATTGCCACACCATTCAAACCGAGGAACAGGAATAAGCATTCGGTGATAGCGGGCTGGAATTTTAACTACTTGTTTTTTTCCTTGCTCAACGTCTTTTTTTAATGATTCACTTGGAGTCGCTGTTAAATAAATCTTTGATGCAGCGTGTTTAGCTGCTTTTGCAACAGCATAGTGCAGCATAGGCTCTGTCGAATACGGGAATGCATCTACTTCGTCAATAATCAGCACATCGAATGCTTGATAATAATGCAGAAGTTGATGAGTGGTGGAAATAATAAGAGAGGATTCATGAAAACGGTCTTCGCTGCCTCCATACATAGCCAGCACAGACATATCCGGAAATGCCGATTGAATTCTTGGCTTTAACTCAATCACTACATCTGTTCTTGGAGTAGCAATACAGACTTTCTTTCCGCTGTTCAACGCTGCTTCAATACCTTTAAATAAAATTTCCGTTTTTCCTGCTCCGCAAACAGCCCAAACTAACAGCTCTTCATCCTTTTTGATAGCTTGAATGAGTTCATTTGAAGCACGTTCTTGAGCTTTAGACAGCGTTCCTTTCCAATTCATCACGCTGCTTTTTGGCATGACATTACTTGCTGGTCCTTCCCAGTTTATAAAGGGTGTACACTCACTTACTTTGCCCATTACGATACATGCTCGGCAATAGTAGCAGTCCTGGTGACATCTACTGCATGGAAATGAAGCAAAATAAAAGGGGCTATCACTTCCACACCGGTTGCATTTATATCCGTTTTCTTTTTGGGTAAGTGCTTTTTGATAGGAAATATATCCGTTTAGATAATGTTCATGAATGAGAGATAAAGGATAGGGAATCTGGGTTAGTAGAAGCTGCTTTCCGCTTAGAGAGCGCTGAAGATCTAAAGAGTAGGGATATGAAGGATTTAAAGGTGGAGTTCTCCACGTATTGATTTTTGAGAGAGGAAAAGCAGCTGGGCTAGGTACTTGAACGGGATTTAGCAATTCTTGTTTAACAGTAAAAAGCATATCTTCATTCCTTTCCATGTTTATCGTACACATCTATACACGCAAAAAAAGGTGTTTTTTCCTGCAAAAAAACCAAATCAAATGATTTGGTTTTCAGTTACTTTTTATACCAGCCTATACCGATGGCACCTTCACCTAAATGCGTGCCAATGACAGCGCCAAAATAAGAAAGACTCCATTCAATATGAGGATATTCTTGTTCTAAGTCTCGTTGAATTTCTTTTGCTTCATTTTCACGATTAGAATGAATAACTACAGCTTTCATAGGTACGTTTTCTTTTGCATCCTCATCAAGAAGCTCGGTGATTCGTTTTAATGCTCGCTTACGCGTACGAATTTTTTCAAACGGAACAATTTTTTTAGATTCAAAATGGAGCACGGGCTTTACTTGAAGCAGACTTCCGATAATAGCCTGAGCAGCATTTAGGCGACCTCCACGCTGCAAGTGAGATAAATCATCTACCATAAAATACGCACGCATTGATAGTTTCATCTCTTCAAAACGGGCAATGATTTCGTCAGGATGTTTATTTAATCCGACCATCTCGGCTCCTTCAATCGCATAAAAGCCTTGAACCATACAGCTGATTTCTGAATCAAATACGTGCACATCAAAGTCTTCTACCATGCTACCTGCTGTCAAAGCACCCTGATACGTTCCACTAATTCCACTAGATAACGTAATAACGATAGCAGCATCGAATTGATCTCGTTTTAACTGTTCAAACAACTCTACAAATTCTCCGATAGCAGGCTGAGAAGTGGTTGGAAGATTTTTTGCTTCTTTAATTTTTTCAAAATATTGATCTGCAGTCATATCTACTTCTTCACGATATGTTTCTTCACCGAAAATAACGCTTAGCGGTACCATATGTATATGATAGTTTGATCGAATTTCCTCTGATATATAGGCGGTACTATCTGTAATAATTGCTGTTTTCATAAGATAGGGATCCATCCTTTGTTATATAAAATAATTTCACTCTATTCTACAACATTTAGGATTAAAATGCATGTAACGAGAGGTTTACCTATTAGTAAAAGCTCCCTCACGTATACATATTAATTAACAAACCTTGAATTTCTCCAACCCGCTTGAGTAAATTTAAACTGTCTTTTTCTTTTCGAAGGATATCATTTGTCAAGTCAACTAGTTTCGTATCCACTTCTTTCACTAACTTATATACTTTAGTCGTTCCTCTATGATTAAATCCTCTTTCTTCATGAAGTTCAAAACCATTTTTAACGACTTCGTTCATAAACTGCTTCACAAGCGTCTTGTATTTCCGCAAAGAATCAATAGTTTGACTTTTCACTAACTGCTTTCCCTGTTCTTCAATTTTATTTATCACTTGAGTTAAATGTTCATGAGTTAGTTCTTTTTGTTTCTTGGCCATTACTCCTGTAAATGAAACCGAACCACTTACTTCTTTTTCTCTAATGAGATTCACGGAAGAAGAAAGACTGTTAATTCGCTGTACCTCCACTATGTATCTCTCCTTTCTCTGTTAGTATACAATCCATTCAATTTAGACTTTTAGATGCGCTAGCTTGATTAGCTGAAAGTTTCGAGAGGCATCTGATGCGTGGATGTGATGATTATCCTTTAGCTAAGAATGATACTTATGTGCTGTTCATAAGAAGACAGCTTGTTTTTTCGGAGCGAAGAGGTAACTTTAGGCGTCGCTTTTAACACTTCATTCCAAGCGTTAGAAAGCTTCTTCATCATTTGTTGAACTTCACATAAAATAAACGTATCTTTTTTAAAATTAGCCCTAATTAATCGCTCAGACATATAGTTGTATAAGATATCTAACTGCTCTGCAATGATACCTGCTTGATATGTTAAACCAATTCCTAGCCGATATAAAATATCGTTGCACTGTTTAATTTTTTCATTCGCTGTAAAATAATCGCTGTGTTGAATTGCTATAACAGCGTCATCAATATTTTGAATAAATTTTTCATACATCATAGCTGTTAGCTCTTGCGGAGATTTATGATAGATTAATTCTTCCGTTATAAAATTCAGCTTCATCACCTTCTTGTCTTCTTTAAATCAGTTTTCTATTTATTCCACTAAAAGCTAACTTTTAAATTTTTTAAAGGACACCCGTTGAGGTTTGAATAAATTCTTCTACGACCTCATATGTATCCGAATGTATTAAAGACCTTTTTTTACAAGAGCATGCATCAACTTGATGGACATTGTTTTGAGGTATGGATGCTTTCGTCGAAGGTTGTAGGACCCTTAAGATTTCCTTTATGGTTAAGTGAAGTTAAAGGACGAGTAAATGTGTAAAGGTATCATCCTTTTCCTTCCTAAAAGATATTTTCTCTCCTTAACTTATCGGTTGTTTCCCTCTCTCATTAAACATGACTTTTTACCTACAATTTCAAAAGAAGTTATAAAAAGAAAAAAAAAGTCCGATATACCTAGTGGTATATCGGACTTTTGAACTTATCTTACTTCTACCCAACCGTTTTTGATTGCCACAACAACAGCTTGAGTACGATCATTTACATTCATTTTTTGCAAAATATTACTTACATGGTTTTTAACGGTTTTTTCACTAATATATAATGCTTCTCCGATTCCTCGGTTACTTTTACCATCAGCTAACAGTTGTAGCACTTCGCACTCACGACGTGTTAACAAATGTAGTGGACGGCGAATCTCAATTGGTTCGTGCGGATAAGAAGACGATTGTCCTTGAGCTGCTAGTCGACGGTACTCTTTTACTAAACTATGTGTTACTTTAGGGTGTAAATATGAACCACCTTCTGCAACTACTTTCACCGCTTCAATTAACGCATCCGCATCCATTTCTTTTAGCAGATAGCCTCGTGCCCCTGTTTGTAAGGCATGAGTTACATATGTCTCATCGTCATGGATAGATAAAATAATAACTTTAGCGTCCGGATTTACTTCTACAAGCTTTTTCGTAGCTTCTACACCATTTACAGCCGGCATGTTAATATCCATGATTACAACATCAGGTTGATGTTCTTCTACAAGGTCAATAACTTCGCTACCGTCGTCACCTTCTGCAACTACTTCAAAATCTTTTTCGAAATCTAAAATTCTTTTTACTCCTTCACGGAATAATTGGTGATCGTCGATTATGATAATTCTTGTCTGCATGTTTGATTCCTCCCCAAATCGAACAACAAATGTTTTACTCTATATTGACCCCTATTTATATACATATCTCTGCCTTTTTAAGCGGCTATAATCGGTACTTTAATCATAACAAGCGTGCCTTGGTTAATTTTCGAATGAACAGAAATAGTCCCATCTAATAAATCAACACGCTCTTTCATTCCTATTAAGCCGAACGAATTCTCTTTTTTCTCTTCTTGATCAAAACCGCAGCCGTCATCTTTGACAAGCAAAATAGCGTGTTCATTGTTAAACTCTATCTTCACTTGGATTTCCGTCGCGTCTGCATGTTTTAATGCGTTCGTTACAGCTTCTTGCACTAGACGAAACAGTGCTACTTCCAATTTTGAAGCAGTTCGCTTCTCTTGTCCAATGGAAATAAACGTAATCCGAGGCTTGCCTTCGTTATAATCTTCGATTGTATCAAGATATTTACGCAGCGTCGGAATTAGACCTAAGTCGTCAAGTGCCATCGGTCTTAAATCATATATAATTCGACGCACTTCGTATAGGGCAGAACGAACCATTTTTCGTAAATCCCGAATTTCCTCCATCGCTTCTTTTGCACTACGTTCCCGGTAAATTCGGTCAATTAATTCCGATCTCATCATAACATTTGCAAGCATTTGAGCTGGGCCGTCATGAATCTCTCTTGACAAACGTTTCCGTTCCTCTTCCTGAGCTTCAATAATTCGAAAGCCAAAATACTCTTTTTGAATAGCATCTTCTACTATTTCCCCTACTTGTTTTAAATCACTTGTTAAATAATTTAACACAACGGAAATTTGACCTACTAAGTGATCTGCACGTTTAATCGTTTCTTCCAATGTAAGCAAGCGTCTTTCTAGTTCATCTCGACGATTACGCAGCTGATATTCGCTTTGCTGATTCATCAACAGCTTGGTTTGTAACTCGTGTGCTTTTTCATAAGCATCTTTTACTTCAGGCTCTGAATAAATTTGAAAATGTCTGCTCACATCTGACAAACGCTTTCGAGCCAACCTTGCCTGAGTTTCCAATTTATCGCCTTGCTCTATCGTCTCAAGAACTTTTCCTTTTAACACTTCTAACTCTTCTTTAATTTGCTGATATTCTTGTCTGGCATCTTCAGAAAGGCGATAGACTTCATTTTTACTATCTCCCACTGTGCCAATAATCTTCTCAAAAATTTCATCAAGTGCCTTGCTTGTTAATTTATGTTTCGACATTTACTCACCCCAAACTATACTCACATTCGGAGAAATGTCTATACGTTCATGCTATATATAGTATTCGTATGACCTATCTGAATTGTGAGGATAAGATCCATATTTTCTCCCTATCTGACTTTTTATATCCAAAAAGTAACGGTTGTTTTTAGTACCCTCAAACTCGACATCAATCGACGCTTGACTCGCGTTATTTGAATAGATTACCATTTACGCTCACTCTTCAACAGTGACTAACTGCCTGTTTAAATCATTTCATTATTTAGCTATACAAGCCTGCACACTCTTTTATTATAACGTATATTCTGTATAGCTTGTTCAAGTGATATTGAATTTGATTAATTGATGTCTTTTCATAAACATTTTATACTAATAGCAAGTAAACAGTACGTAAATACCCGTTTTTCTTCTATTTATAACGCTAAGGAGGATTTTTTGATTGTTATCACAATATTATACCGTAAAACAAGAAGGTTCACATGAAATCACTATTCAAAAATCTAGATTCATTTGTCATATGAAACGTGTAACAACTGAGGAAGAAGCTCAGCAATTTATCCAAGACATTAAAAAACAGCACTGGAGTGCTACTCATAACTGTTCAGCTTACCTAATTGGAGAACGAGATCAATTTCAAAAAGCAAACGATGATGGAGAACCAAGTGGAACAGCAGGCGTACCAATGTTAGAAGTGCTCAAAAAAAGAGGCTTAAAAGATACGGTGGTCGTCGTTACGCGCTATTTCGGAGGCATTAAATTGGGCGCAGGTGGCTTGGTGCGCGCATATGGGAAATCTGTTTCCGAAGCGTTAAATGAACTAGGTACAGTGAAACGAACTCTCATGGCGGTTATGCATACAACCGTCGACTATACATGGCTTGGAAAATTAGAAAATGAGCTTCGCAGTTCCGTTTATCTATTAAAAGAAATCCACTACGCAGATATGGTAGAGATTGAAACATTTGTAGAGGAAGCTCAAACAGAAGCATTTACTGAATGGATGACCGAGCTAACAAACGGCCAAGCAGATATTCGAGCAGGTGAGACGACCTATTTAGAAGAAGATGTAGAATGAATTATTTACTCTCATTAAAAAACATTGTACAATTGATAAATAGCGCAACTATTCTGATGGTTGCGCTACTTGTCAATGAGTAAAAAACCTCGTACAGATGCATAGCTTTGACGAGTTTGATTCATACATTCCAATTTATAACACATACTAAGTGTCACAATAAGTGTTCGAATATACGAATAAAAGGAGAAACCGTATGGCTCAATATAGACGTTTTCAAAAAAGAGTAAACAAACGGAAAAGAAAACGAAGGCTTTTTACATTTTTTCTGTTACCTATCCTTATTTTAGGGCTTTCTGCAACCGCTTATGGCTCTTATTTATTTGTTAAAGCTAAAACAGTAGCTTCTGATTCTTATGAAGGACTCGGAGATCGCGATAATTCTCCTATGCGTGATCGTAAAATCGATCCCAAAAAAGATGATATATCCATTTTATTTATGGGCGTAGATGATAGTGAAACCAGGAAATTCGGAAATTCAGCCCGTACAGATGCTTTAATTTTGGCAACCTTTAACGAAACAAATAAAACCGTAAAGCTTGTAAGCATACCTCGAGATTCGCGGGTTTATATACCTGAAGTGAACAAAAAAGATAAAATTACTCATGCGCATGCTTACGGAGGTCCAAAAGCAACTGTAGAAACGGTAGAACAGCTGTTTAATGTTCCTGTTGATTACTATGTTAAAGTGAATTTTAAAGCTTTCACAGACATTGTAGACTCACTTGGAGGAATCGATTTTGATGTACCTTATGCGATGAGTGAAAAGGACTCAAAAGATCGTCATAATGCCATTGTCTTAAAACCAGGAAATCAACATTTAAACGGTGAAGAAGCATTAGCCGTTGCTCGAACACGAAAACAAGACAACGATATTGAGCGTGGAAAAAGACAACAGCAGTTGATCGAAGCTATGATTAAAAAAGCTGCATCCATCGGGTCCTTAAATAAATATGGCAATCTTATTGAAGCGGTCGGCGATAATATGAAAACGAACTTAATGTTTGGTGAAATGCTTTCGTTTTATGATTATGCTTCGAAAAAAGTTGATATTGAAACCATTAACTTAAACGGTAGTGATGAAAAAATTAACGGCGTTTACTACTTCAAACTAGATAATGATTCAGTGGAAAAAGTAAGTGAAAAGCTCCGCAAGCACTTAGGCATTGAATCAACTTCAGATACAACAGAATAATTAAAAAGACCTCTTGGATATCCAAGAGGTCTTTTTAATTAATTTTTCAAACGAAGCCCACGAACCATATTGAGGATTGGCCTGTATGTCTTATCAACTAGCCCTATCTTTTCAACGATAATTTCAATCGCTACAAGGAGGATAGCTAGTACAAGAAAAGACCCCCACATTGTTTGTACCTTTGAGAAGATAACTGCCGCTAAACCAAATATCGCACTCATTCCATAAATAATTAAAACCGTTTGTCTATGGCTGTACCCTAAGCGCAACAAACAATGATGCAAATGGGATTTATCAGGAGCCGATAGCGGTTGATTTTTTACGATTCGGCGAATAATAGCAAAGAATGTATCTGAAATTGGCACCCCTAAAATGATAACTGGAACAATGAAGGAAATGACCGCTACATTTTTAAACCCTAACAGAGACAATACAGAAATCATATAGCCTAAAAATAGTGCACCGGTATCACCCATGAAAATCTTAGCGGGGTGAAAGTTGTAAAACAAAAATCCGAGCGTACTTCCCAATACGATGAAACCCATGCTTGTCACAAACACATTGCCCATCATAATAGCCATACCCGAGATGGTAATCAATACAATAGAGGAAACGCCGGCAGCTAATCCATCCAATCCATCAATTAAATTAATAGCATTGGTAATTCCTACAATCCATAATACCGTAATTGGAATACTTAACATTCCGAATTCTAATTTTCCGCCAAACGGCAAGTTAATGAAGTCAATTTGGACTCCACCGTATACAACAACAATTAATGTCGCTATTAGCTGACCGCCTAATTTGATTTTAGCGGATAGCTCAATCATATCATCCAAGACACCGGTAATGATGATAATGATGCTTCCGATTAAAATCGGCAGCGCATATTTACTGTCAGGCTGTAAAACGAGGTATCCAATAAGAAAACTAAAAAATATCGCCAAACCTCCAAGGCGAGGCATAATTTTTTGATGAACTTTTCGTTGATTTGGTTTATCCGTTGCACCTATTTTAAACGCCAGCTTCTTAACCAGCGGAGTGATCAGAATAGATGTAATAAAACAAATAAACAAGGTCAAATATAGCATGGAGACCCTCCTCAGGTTTATGTTAACCAAAACCATAAAAAATGTATCCAACTTTATATAATTGGATAGTATTTCAAATTGCGTATCACAATAATTACTTACTTATTCCCAAAATGGATTATATCACAATGATTCTACTACTTAAATAGAAATTTATTCTCAAAAATTAGCACATTTACAAACTATCAATAGAAAAAAACTGTATTTTTTGGTGTATAAACAGCTGATTTACTTTATTGTTATGTGGTTGTTTTATGTAGAACATTTTCTTTACTATACTTTATTAAAATATAAGCGAACTCCCCCCTTTTCGTCTAATTTATTCGTCATCTCTAACTCTTTTTCCTTTTTATTAAGCATATTTAAACCTTTATTTTTATTTCACATAGCCCCACTCATTATATGAACAAACTTTTGACCTATGCATGTCCACTACTTCAAACCACATTCACTGAATCGTTGTCCTTATCTTATATCATTTAAAAGTTAAAATATAATGAAATAGACAGAGGTAAAATTAAACAAAAAAGGAATTTAATCAAAAAAATGAAACTTTTTTCGATACGGTTCGTAATACATAGTAGAAACAGCATCAATTATCTTACATAAAGGGGGTGTTGAATGAACTATGTTTGGTCTATCTGTTCAAACAGTGTATTTGTATGGATTAATTATCTGCGGAAGTCTCACCTTCTTATACATTTTATTTAGCGATTTGTTAGATGGATTATCTGAAGCGATACCTTTTTTTAACCCCACTCTTCTTTTTTCTTTTTTAACATTCTTTAGTGCCAGTGGATATTTGTTCACCTATACGTCATTGCAAAATTATTGGATTATTTCAATTTCCGCTCTTATTGCCCTTCTACTCGTTATTTTGCTCAACGTTTTTGTATTAATTCCTTTATCATCGGCTGAAGAATCTCTTGCTTTTACTGAAGATTCGTTAAAAGGAAGACTTGGTACCATTATTACTTCCGTTCCTGCAGATGGTTATGGAGAAGTATTTATCGAAGGGGTTAGCGGCACTATCTCCAAACCCGCTGCCAGCTTTAAAAACACTGCTATACCTTTAGGCAGCAAAGTGCTTGTTGTAGATATACAAAGGGGCAACGCACTCGTTGTGATTTATGAAGAAGTTATGACCAATCACTCATTATAAATAGTATTAGGGGGAGTTTTATGTTTTCAACACCTATATTAGTTGTCGTTGGAATTGTTGTTTTTTTATTAATTGCGCTGATTGCCGTATTTATTACAAAATACCGTACAGCAGGTCCGGATGAAGCGTTAATTGTAACAGGAAGCTATCTAGGAAATAAAAACGTGCACGTCGATGAATCCGGAAACCGCATTAAAATTGTTCGCGGCGGCGGTACGTTTGTGCTGCCAGTTTTTCAGCAGGCTGAGCCTCTGAGCTTGCTGTCAAGCAAACTGGAAGTATCTACACCTGAAGTATATACAGAACAAGGTGTTCCTGTTATGGCTGATGGGGTATCAATCATCAAAATTGGAGGTTCTATTTCAGAAATTGCAACGGCCGCTGAGCAGTTTTTAGGCAAAGCAAAAGAAGATCGTGAAACCGAAGCTAGAGAAGTCTTAGAAGGTCACCTTCGCTCGATTCTTGGTTCTATGACGGTAGAAGAAATTTATAAAAACCGTGAAAAATTCTCTCAAGAAGTACAGCGCGTAGCTTCACAAGATCTAGCTAAAATGGGGTTAATTATTGTATCGTTTACAATTAAAGACGTTCGGGATAAGAACGGCTATCTAGAATCTCTAGGGAAACCTCGTATTGCTCAAGTTAAGCGAGATGCTGACATTGCAACAGCTGAAGCTGAAAAAGAAACAAGAATCAAGCGTGCTGAGGCTCATAAAGATGCCCAAAAAGCGGAGCTTGAGCGAAATACAGAAATCGCGGAAGCTGAAAAGATGAATCAGTTAAAAACCGCTGAATATCGTCGCGAACAAGATATTGCCAAAGCTCGTGCTGACCAAGCATATGATCTAGAAACGGCTCGCGCAAAACAAGATGTAACAGAACAAGAAATGCAAATCCGCATTATTGAACGCCAGAAACAAATTGAATTAGAAGAAAAAGAAATTCTTCGTCGTGAACGTCAATACGATTCTGAAGTAAAGAAGAAAGCAGATGCAGATCGTTACTCTGTTGAGCAATCCGCAGAAGCTGAAAAAGCAAAACAGCTTGCTGAAGCAGACGCCAACAAATATCGAATTGAAGCAATGGCTAAAGCTGAAGCTGAACGCGTTCGAATTGATGGTTTAGCAAAAGCTGACGCTCAGCGTGCCCAAGGTGAATCTGAAGCTGATATTATCCGCTTAAAAGGTTTAGCAGAAGCAGAAGCTAAACAAAAAGTTGCGGAAGCATTCGAGCAGTTTGGTCAAGCGGCTATTTTAGATATGATTATCAAAATGCTTCCTGAATATGCAAAACAAGTTGCAAGTCCTTTAGCAAATATTGATAAAATTACGGTTGTGGATACAGGAGGCAACGGTGAAAGCAGCGGAGCTAATAAAGTGACTGGTTATGCAACAAACTTAATGTCTTCTCTTCAAGAATCGCTGAAAGCATCCTCAGGTATAGATGTAAAGGAATTGATTGAAAACTTTTCTGGAAAAGGAAATGTGCGACAAAGCTTGCACGAACTAACGGATGAAATCAAGCAACAAAACAAAAAAGAAGATATCTAAAAATAAAAAGCATGCGGATATAATCCGCATGCTTTTTTAACCTCTTAACACTCTAAGAAGAAACCTAGGCAATTCTAACTGACGCTTCCATCTCCATGGTTCTTTTAAGAGTCGATAAAGCCACTCTAAACCAAATTTTTGAAAAACAGCCGGTGCCCGGTTCAAGCGTCCTGAAATAACATCAAACGAGCCGCCTACGCCTTGATAAACAGAAGGATTAAGTTTCTCTTTATGAGCAATAATCCAATTTTCTTGCGCTGGACTGCCTAAAGCGACAAACACAATTTCTGCTCCTGAATCATTAATCGTACGTTCAATGACTTCTTCATTTTTTTCATAGCCATTTAATGTTCCAACAATTAAAATCCCTGGAAACATCTCTTCCAACTTAGCTTTGGCTTCATCTGCAATGCCAGGCTTGGCTCCGTATAAAAAAATTCTTTTACCGTTATTTGTTGCTTCTTTGCACAGCTTCAGCATCATATCAATACCCGTTACACGCTCACGAATACGTCCCTTTTTGAGCTTTGAAGCTAAAATCACACCGATTCCATCTGGAATTTGATAAGTCGCCTGGTTTAATAGTAACTTTAATTCCTTGTCTTCTTGTGCTTTCATAATTTTTTCAGGGTTGATTGCTACAATAAATGATTTTCGGCCTTTATCTATATCCTGAAGTAACTTTACCGCTAGCTCATCGTACGTGTCGCTACAAACGTCTATTCCTAAGATGTTTTCCTTCATTAAATCACCCGTATGTTGATTTTTTAGTTTTTTACAAACGAAAGACAGGCTGTTCAGCCCGTCTTTTTATAAAGTAGAAACTTTTGAATCACCAAGTAACACTACGTCAAAGCCTGCTGCTTTCCATTGATCACGCTGAATGCAGTTTTTCGTATCAAAAATAACTTTTGTACGCATATGATTTTCAACAGCTGATGGAAGAAGCTCTTTGAACTCATTATGATCTGTTAAAATAAGAATCACATCCGCATGTGCAACAGCTTCATCCAAACTTTGCGTTTGACGTTCGATTTTATTCTCTTTGATATGAGGATCAAATGCTGTGTAATCAACACCTAGCTTTTCTAAGTGATGAAGCACATCCGTTGATGGACTTTCACGCATATCATCAATATTTCCTTTAAAAGCTAAACCTAAAACAGCTACACGTCCATGTTGAATGCCCTTTTCATCTAGTAGGCTTTTCGTTTTTAACGCTGTATATTCAGGCATTGAATCATTTGTCTGACGAGAAAGAGAAATAATTTTCGCAAGTTCTGGCTGAAGCTCCGTTAAGAACCAAGGGTCAACAGCAATACAGTGGCCGCCTACACCAGGACCTGGTAAGTGGATGTTTACACGTGGATGATAGTTCGCTAATTTAATCGCTTCCCACGCATTTACACCAATTTTTTCACTGATTTTTGCCAGCTCGTTTGCAAAGGCAATGTTCACATCACGATATGTGTTTTCAATTACTTTCACCATTTCAGCTGTTGTAGCATCCGTTACGTGAATATTTCCTTTTACAAATGTTTTATAAAGCTCAACAGTCAAGCGACTGGACTCTTCGTTAATACCACCGACAATACGGTCATTATTTACTAGTTCCTCAAATACCTTTCCTGGAATAACACGTTCAGGTGAGTGAGAAACAAATAACTCACTGCCTAATTCTAAACCAGTTTCTTTTAGCACAGGTAGCATAACGTCTTCTACTGTACGCGGAGGAACTGTGGATTCTAAAATAACTAAATTTCCTTTACGAACGTAAGGAACAATTGATTTTGTCGCTTCTCGAACATAGTTCAAGTTTGCCGTTTTATCTTCATTAATTGGTGATGGTACAGCAATAATAAAAATATCCGCCTCTTCAGCTGTTGTGCCTACCGTGAAGTGGCCGTTGTCAACTGCTGATTCTAAACGTTCTTGTAAGCCGTTTTCTTCTATATGAAGCTGCTTATTTTTAATTAATTCTACTGCTTTTTCATTTACGTCGACACCATGTACATATAGGCCGTGATTGGCAAACATAACAGCTGTCGGTAAACCTATATATCCTAAACCAACTACACACAATTTCTTTGTCATTGCAGAAAATCTCCTTTATATGACATGCTTAATAAATAAAACCTATCTGATATTATATCGAAAAATGTCATTTCATGATAGCATTTATATAAAAACATGAAATAATTTCTTTTACTTATTATTATGTAACATTTTATGAGAATTCATCAATAAACGATATAACCATCTTTTGTACAACGGGCTCTAACCCAAAAGAACTATTGAAAATCTCCATGATTCCCAATAGTTCCCTTAGTAAATATATTTTACATATGCCCTTCTTTTTCGACAATTTCTCTAAAATAGCTCACTAACTCTTCTCGCAGCGGTTCTCTTTGCAGAGCTAAATCAATTGTTGCTTTAATAAATCCAAATTTATCTCCAACATCATAACGTTTTCCTTCAAAATAATAAGCAAGAACACGTTGGAATTCATTCAGACGTAAAATAGCATCTGTTAATTGAATTTCTCCTCCTGCGCCAATCTCTTCTCTGCTTAAGATATCAAAAATTTCCGGTGTTAAAATATAGCGCCCCATAATTGCATAGCCTGAAGGGGCCTCTTCTGGATTCGGTTTTTCAACGAGCGTTTCTACGTCTAATAATCCTTTTTCAAGAGGCTCTCCTTTAGGACCTACAATTCCGTACTTTGAAGTTTCTTTTCTAGGCACCTCTTGTACACCAACTACAGCGCATTCATATTTTTCGTATACGTCCATTAACTGTTTCAAACAAGGTGTTTCTGATTGAACTACATCATCGCCTAGCATAACAGCAAAAGGTTCATCTCCGATAAAACTTCTTGCACAGTGAATGGCATGACCTAATCCTTTAGGTTCCTTTTGACGAATGTAGTGAACATTAGCCAAATTCGAAATTCCCTGCACTTCTTCGAGCATGTCCCACTTTTCCTTTGCGGCTAATGTTTCTTCTAACTCATATGATTTATCAAAATGGTCTTCGATTGCTCGTTTTCCGCGACCGCTTACAATTAGAATATCTTCAATACCTGATGCTACTGCTTCTTCCACAATGTATTGAATCGTTGGTTTATCTACAATTGGCAGCATTTCTTTAGGCTGTGCTTTTGTAGCCGGCAAAAAGCGTGTCCCTAATCCAGCTGCTGGAATAATAGCTTTACGAATTTTCACTTACTTTTCCTCCTGTCAATGTCAATCGTGCTTATTGGTTATAGTATAGTAAGTCTGCGATTGAGTATGTACACAAAGTCATGTTGAATCCATTTCTTTTTATAAAGAGTCATGTTGGATTCTGCTTTATCATAACAAAAGATTTTGTATAATTCTATTTTTATCATTTATAATGAAAAGAAAATTAATCACTTATAAATATAATTTTATGCTCCACTTATGTATAGAAAGGAATGGGATTATGAGTTCGTTTTCAGATCACTTACAGCACCAATTTATACATCATTTCCCGTACAGTGATGCACGCTATCGTACGAATGCCCAAGCAGGACTAGACCTTTACCGTACCCATTCATTCTTCATTTTGCACAATGATGAACAGATATTAAACGTTAAAATCGATTCGTTTTATGTTGAACTAAACAAGCAGCTGCTCCCTGAAAGTACCTGTTCTTGTCAGTATAACGGATTTTGTGAACACTGCTTTGCAGCGTTTTTTTATATGTATTCATTAATAGAACCGCTTGCGCCCCTATTCAAAGAATGGCGAAACCATGAAAAAGCAGCTTTGACTATGCTATCTGCCAAACAAGTGTTAAAAAAGCCGAAGGCAACTTTTCAAGAGTGGAGACAAACTTTTGAGGAGCAGTATACGCTTTTTATGCAGGGGCGGAACGAAAATGACCGTTCCATTTATCACGAATATTATCAGTACTATTACCGTTCTTTAGTGAAAAAGGCTCCTGAGCATCCATTGCTTTATGCTTTATTTTGTATGTATGGAGCGGTTCATACATTCTATAAACTATCAGCTCAATTACAGGCACATCAGCTTTCTACTAACATCGAGGAATCATTTGTATATAGTCACGTCTACAAAATAACAAATGAAATTTATGCTACCGCTGATTCATTAAAGCAAATGAAATACGATGGAGATGCATTATCTATTGTAAAGGACAGCATCCCATACATCCGAGAATTATTGCATAAAGATATGCCTTTACAATATGAACGTATTGAGATTTATCGCGTTATTTGGCAAAAAATCTTCACGTTAGAAAAGTGGCGAAAAACTGAGGAAAGCGAATTAAAAGCTAAGCACGGTTCTTTTATAAACAATACAGCTCTTTCCTATCTTTTATTCCTTCAAGAAAAAGATGGCGAAGCAAAAGAACGTTTGAGCGATGAAACACTACAAATGATTCCCTATCTTATTCCTTGGTTAAATGATTTATTGCACGAAAAAGAAACTGACCGCTTTGCTCAGTGGGGCTCTTATATAATGACCTATATAGGAGATTACGTACGCACCGTTCCGACTACTTATCAAGGAAGCCGAAACATGGTCTCCATGATTGTAAATTTATTTCAGCACTATAAAGACTTAACGAACGACCAAACTTTGTATACTGAAGCATTGCAAACATTACTTCCCTATAGTTTTATTGAATACAGTGATTTTCTATATGCTTCTGACCAATTGAAAAAGTGGGTTGAATTACAGGTGCTTCTTCAATATGACAGTATCAAATATGACGAGCAAACGATAGAAGCCTTAAAACAAAAAGATGAAAAGCTGGTTATTCCTCTTTATCATCAAATGATTTCAAAGCTGATTTATGAAAAAAAGAAAAGCAGTTATCAAGAAGCCTATATCTACTTACAAGAATTAAAGAGACTTTATCTACAAATGAATCGCTCTCTACTATGGGAACATTATATGGAAGAATTAGCGATAAAAACGAAGAAACAGCGCGCGTTTCAACAACTATTAGAAAAAGGAGATTTACTGAATGTTTGATTTGTTTCATTTAACACTTGAAGTCGAACCTGTACACGGTGACTTTTTTCTCTACTGTGTATCACCTAGCGGCCAAATTTTGCTCCCTGATACATGGAAAGATGCGCTGTTTCTATGGCATGAACAGACCTATTACGGAAGCGAAGCTACACAGGTTGAGATTAATGGAAAAAAAGGAATTCTTCTTTCTGCATGGCAAATGTTCACTTTCATACAATTACCTATTCAACAGCATGTGTTGAAACCGGCTTTGTCCGCTTCAGCGGAAGCTTATCAGCAAATTGCAGTCGATATGACAAAGAGGATTATCCAAGGGAAATTTCATTCTCTTCCTTTAAAAAAACAAATGACTGGATCGCTTTCACAAGCTGATGAGCAAGAGTGGCGAGCACAAATTAAAGAGAGCCTATTAAAAAAAGAAGGAAAGGACTTTTTAATAAGCATAGAAGGCGAGAGCTATAATCCTCCCTTTGACCTTTCATTGCGTATTGTAGAGCCAGCGACCGATGGAGATGTATGGACGGCTGAAACATTCGTGATTCCCCACGATGAAGCTAAAGAACCTTTTATGCTGGGAAGAACGCTTCCTAAAGAGTGGAATCACTACGAGTCATATATCGCTTACGAACACGAACGATGGAAAACATTGGCTCCTACTTTATACCAAAAAGGAGCGTTTATTCAGTCTGTCCTAACAGATGAGGAAGTATGGGAATTTCTAACTCAAGATAGTGCAGCATTGATTAAACAAGGCGTCTCTATCCATTTGCCAAGCTGGTGGGAATCATTAAAAAAAGCCACCATAAAAGTATCTGGCGCTATAGAAAATACTTCATCTGCATTGTTTGGTAAACAAGCTATCAGCAGCTTCCGCTGGTCATTTTCTATTGGCGATCAAACTTTCTCAGAAGAAGAGTTTCGGAAATTAGTCGAACAAAAACGCCGATTATTATCTATTAACGGACAGTGGATTAGACTGGATTCTAGATTAATTAAACAAGCGCAGAAAATTGTTAAAGAAGCTAGTAAAAAAGGCGTCTCAATTCATGAAATTTTAAAAACGAAGCTAACCTACTTGGCAGACAGTAAAACTGATGAAGAAGAGGTAAAAGTTGAGTTCCAACTCCCCGCTTCCTTTCAATCATTTATTACATCCTTAACGGATTTAGAACGGCTGCCGGAAGTGCTGCCTTCCTCTGAATTTAAAGGTGCATTAAGACCTTATCAGCAGCAAGGTTTGAATTGGCTCATGTTTCTAAGAAAGTTTAACTTAGGAGGATGTCTAGCAGATGACATGGGGCTAGGTAAAACCATTCAATTGATTAGTTATTTAACAAATATTCATCAGTTACATAGCTCTCCTTCTCTTATCGTTTGCCCAACTTCTTTAATTGGAAACTGGGAAAAAGAATTACAAAAATTTTCCCCTTCTCTTCGTGTTCATGTTCATTACGGACCGAAAAGAACCAACGGATACGCATTTGAGAAGATATGTGAAAGTACTGACGTTGTGATCACGACTTATCAAGTTGCTCTTTTAGATGTCGAATTGTTGAAAGGGTTTATGTGGAACAGCATTTCCTTAGACGAAGCACAACATGTTAAAAACCCGCAGACTAAACAGGCGAGAGCCATCCGTCAGCTGCAAGGAAGACACAAAATTGCGCTTACTGGAACTCCAATTGAAAACCGTCTGCTGGAACTATGGTCATTATTTGAATTCATCAATCCTGGTTACTTAGGAACAATCAATTCATTTAAAAACCGATTTGTAGCCGGCATTGAAAAAGGCGAGAAACCTGAACGAGCTGTTGAGCTTAAAGCACTCATTCAACCTTTCTTATTGAGAAGAACAAAACAAGATAAAAACATCGCCCGCTCACTGCCTGATAAACAAGAACAAAAAGAATATATCCCGCTGACAGCGGAACAAGCTTCACTTTACCAAGAGCTAGTTCAAGGAATGCTTCAAGAAACAGAGGAAAAAACAGGATTTGAACGAAAAGGCATGATTTTGCAAACACTAAATAAGCTAAAATTATTATGCAATCATCCAGCTTTGTACTTAAAGGAAAGTCCATCTAAACAAACGGTAAGGCGATCTCATAAGAGTGAAAAGATTATTGAACTCGTAGAGAGCATTCGCACACAGCAAGAAAGCTGTTTAATCTTTACTCAATATATTGAAACAGGACTCATGCTGCAAAGAACCTTAGAAAAAGAAATCAACGAGCCGGTTTTATTTCTTCACGGAAGTTTGTCAAAAGAACAAAGAGATGAAATGGTTGCTCAATTTCAAGCAAGAAAAAAAGCCATCTTTATCCTTTCTCTTCGCGCAGGTGGAACTGGATTGAATTTAACAGCTGCAAATCACGTTATTCATTTTGACCGATGGTGGAACCCAGCCGTTGAAAACCAAGCAACCGATCGGGCTCATCGAATTGGGCAGAATAAATTTGTTCATGTTCATAAGTTTATTACAAGAGGAACGATTGAAGAAAAAATTGATGAAGTGATCAATCAAAAACAACATCTAAACAATGAACTCATCCAAGGAGATCAATGGGTAACAGAACTTTCTAATAAAGAACTACAAGAGCTTCTTGCGTACAGAAATGAATAAGAAAAATTATAAAATGTGTTAAAACGTTACTAAAAAGAGGACTTTTTTACTTGTCCTCTTTTTTTATTAGATCATTCGACACAAAAAAATAAGTGTAAATCATTCTACAGCTACTAATAAAGATACAAAAAGCACAATAAATAGCGTTTTTTGAATAAAAAGGTATTTTTATAGCGAAAAAGACCCTTTACTTTCTCTTTAAATTCCAGCATATTTATACATATAATATTTTTGTAATTTAATAGACATATTGGAAAAATAAACACGAAATATTTACATAATTAGGGGGATTTATTGATGAAAAAAAGGCAGCTCGCTTTATCTCTAGGCGCCATTGTTGGCGGGACATTTTTATATCAAGCTTCAGCTGAAGCATCTGCTTCAACTGTTCAAGTGAAAGCTGGAGATACACTTTGGTCATTATCTACCAAATACCATACAACGGTAGAAGCTTTAAAAAGCGTAAATAAGTTATCTTCAAATACAATTCGTGTAGGACAAACGTTATCGATTCCTTCTGCTTCAACCTCTCAACCATCTAATAAGGAAGAAAAGCCTTCAGCTCCTGCTACTGGTTCAACCTATAAAGTTCAAAGCGGCGATACCCTTTGGAAAGTTGCTACTCGTTTTAATATGAGCGTAGAAGAATTAAAACGTTTGAACGCTCTTTCTTCTAACATTATTTATATTAACCAAACGTTAAAAGTAAATGGAAGCAATAGCGCATCAACTCCAACTACGAGTAAACCAGCAGAAACTCCTTCTAAGGATGCAAACGGAACTTACAAAGTTCAGCGTGGAGATAGCCTATCTAAAATAGCTTCGACATTTCACATGAGCATCAGTGAGCTAAAACAAATAAACGGATTAACGTCTAATACGATTTATGTAAATCAACAATTAAAGGTATCAAAAAGCAGCCAAACAACTACGCCAACAACAAAACCAAGTACATCTACACCTTCAACTTCTAACGGAACATTAAATGTATCGCAAATGATTTCAGATGCAAAACGTTATATAGGTGTTCCTTACAAATGGGGTGGTACAACTCCTTCTGGTTTTGACTGCAGCGGATTCATTTATTACGTAACGAAACAACAAATTTCTACAACGCGCTATACGACGGCTGGTTATTGGAGTGTATCAACACCCGTGAGTAATCCACAGCCTGGAGACTTAGTGTTTTTTAATACATATTCTAGCGGTCCTACACATATGGGCATTTACCTTGGTAATCGTCAATTTATTCATGCTGGATCTTCTACGGGTGTAACCATTGCAAGCTTAGATAACAGCTACTGGAGCAAGCGCTACTTAGGTGCAAAAAGATTTTCTAAATAATTGATAGAAGCTGAAACAAAATTATGTTAGTTGAAGGAAGATCCGAACGAGTTTAATTCTTGATGGAGAATCAAACTCGTTCGGATCTTTTCATTGGTAGGGTAGACGTAGGTTTCATATGTGTAGGTGCTTCTAGCTGTTAAGTGGAGGGCAAAGCGAAGACTCCTGCGAGAAAAGCAGAATAGATGAGACCGTGCGCAAGTGACGAGGAGGCTCATCGGCCGCCTGCGGAAAGCGAAGTCTTGCACGGAAATCAACAGTGGTGTAACAAGTGACCTATACTAGCTCATCCCATTTGTTTGTCTTTAAATTGCATTGATTCAGTTACGTCTCAATTTCTTATATACAGAAAAAAACCGTTAAATGATTTAACGGCTGAAATAGAGGAATAGTTCGGGGATAGTAAATACTTTAATTTTCTCTCTTGAGAATATAGAAAGAGCCTTGCTCTTAAAGAGGATCTATCTTCTATTATGATAGATAAGAGGACTTAGAACCTTAGCTGAATTAATCACCCCCTTTCATGCTAGATAACTTTATTCTTCTTGTTGATTTGAATCAAATGAAGAAGAACTGGATGGCTTTCCACTTAAAAACTTAACAGCATCAGCCACAACGTCGGTCATATATACTCGTTGCTGAAGATTATTTTCAAATGTGCGCGTTTGTACACGCCCTACCACACCTATAACCGCTCCTTTATCACAGTAAGCAGCCGTATTTTCTGCATTTTTTCTCCACAGAGTAATGTTGACAAAATCAGCATCATATTCACCTTCAACATTTCGAAACGTTCGATTAATTGCTAAAGTAATAGTAGATACTGCAATCCCTTCATGGGTATATCGAAGCTCAGGTTTTTTTGTCAGTCTTCCTACAAGAACAATATGGTTAATCATAGCCTACCACTCCAACTGATTGAATAATGGGAATCTTTAAGCTCATTCATGTTATAATATGGATAACCTACTATTTACGTAAAGGAGGAAACATCAATGAAAACATTTAAACTTGTGTCATTTCAATTGGTTGATGATCAAGAAAAACGTCAGTCTGTCTCACTAACTAATGGCCTTATTATTAATAAAGAAGACGGCGAAAATAACTGGATTTTAGAAGCAGTTATCGATAAGAAATGGTACGATGAATTTCATGTTTTGTTGAAAGATAAACGAAAAGTGACGGTAGAAGCTAAAATTACGAAAGAAACAAATGATCCGGCTACCTTTATAGCTACCGTGGCTTCCATCACTTCAATTGGTGAAAATCGTATTAGTTTGTTGATGAAAGGTGTTTTAAAAGAACGGAGACTCCATTATGCTGAAATGCTCTTAGAGGATTTAATTAACCAAGGGTTATCAGGTCAAGATTTACTTCAACAGTTCAAACTGCAGCTTCGAAACAGACCGATAAAAAGTACATCTAAAAAATAAGTCAAGTCATCTCAAGGTGTCTGGATTTAAAAGAGAGGATTATTGTTTGCGGTCTTTTTCGTTGGTCCATGAGAAGGGTAAAGAAAAGAGAACTCACTGGAGAGGTACCTTTCTTTTTTTCCTAAAAATAAATGAGCACACCTAGAACGTTTGAAGCGATTATCTCTTATGCGAGCGCCTTGCCTTTTCAAATAAAAATTTGTCATTTTTTCACTCCTTTTTCTTTGTAATTCGTATATTAATGCATTTTTCCCCGTTATTCAACCATTTTTTTCAATATACCGAACAAAAAATAGGATTTTTTTACTATAAAAACCTCTATTTTTGTTCTTTTTTTTATATCTATGCAGAAAAATGAATCTTTTTAGAGAAAAAAAAGAAATAAAAACAGGTTTTATTCCCTTTATTACAGAAGGTAAAGTGTATATGTTTCATATTGTGCAAATTCAGCATGTTACAAAGAACATGAACTACATTCGAACAATAAGACATATACTTATCTTTACGAAATCAGGTGATGCATATGAAAAATTTGGGAGAAAAAATTAAACATTTCAGACTAAAAGGAGGGTTTTCACAAGAAGAATTAGCAAATCAGTTGAATGTTTCTCGTACAACTATTTCAAAATGGGAATGTTCGAAACAAACACCTTCCATTTTTGATTTTCTATCTCTATGTAATTGTTTTCAAATTACGCTGGACCAACTTATTGAGCCTTCCTCTTATAAACAAGATTATTTACATGACTTCCAACTTCTTTACTTAACAAGAAAACGTGAATCGGATTCACAAGACGATACCATTTTAACCCTCATAGATAAACAGCCCTTATTGAAACATGTGCTCTTACAATTTTCATCTCTGTCACCAACTCTTCAAAAAGAGTTGCTAACGGATATTATACCTTTATTAAAGAAACTTTTTTCTGCTTTGCAGCGCCAATAAAAAAAAGCTGCATCAGCAGCTCTTATGTACTATTCTTTTTTATCGCCTAAAGCAAACATAATATCTGTTTCGCAGACTAACTCTCCATCTACAGTTGCGATACCTTTTCCTTTGCCAATAGATCCACGCGCACGTACAATTTCAACCTCTAAACGCAGTTGATCACCGGGTCTTACTTGCTTTTTAAAACGGCAGTTGTCAATGCCTGCAAAAAATGCTAAACGTCCTTGGTTTTCTTCTTTTTTTAGCATAGCTACTGCTCCTACCTGAGCCAAAGCTTCTACAATTAAAACCCCTGGCATCACAGGATAGTCAGGGAAATGCCCGTTAAAAAATTCTTCATTGGCAGATACGTTTTTTAAACCAACTGCTTTTTTTCCCTCTTCCACTTCTAAAATACGATCGACCAATAAAAATGGATATCGGTGTGGAATAATTTCTTTAATTTGTTCAATATCAAGCATAAATAAGTCTCCTTTCAAACCGCATGTAACATACGATACTATTATCAATATACAGAATGCTCAATTGAGAAGCAACTACTTGCTTAAGCTCTGATTCCATTCACCAAGCCCATCATTTGATCTGCAATTGAAATAGAGCGGGAATTAAATTGATACGCACGTTGAGCAATGGACATATCAGTGAGTTCTTTGCTCAAATCTACATTTGACTGTTCCAATTTCCCTTGCTCTACGCCTGCTGTTCCTCGAGCTTTCCCAGTCAAATCTGTAAACATATTCGGTTGGTTCATCCCAGCTGGAAAGGCAAATAGATTTTCTCCTTTAGCTTCTAGCACCTGCGGTTTTTGGACATTTGTTAACCCAAGGGTAAACTGGTCAACGCCTGTATTCGTAGTAACTGTTATCGTTCCACTTCCATCAATTTGTATATCTTTGAACGCGTTACTGAAAATAATAGCTTGACCATTTTCCCCCAGCACATCCTGACCAGAACCGTTTACTAATTTAACATTGTTCGGGCCTTCAGGGCTAAGATGAAAAGAACCATCTCGCGTATATTGTACAGGCTGTTGGGAATCGTTTACGGCAACTTGAAAATAAACGTTTGGATTTGATGCAGCTACGTCTAATAGTTTATCTGTGTTCTGAAAAGCACCTTGCGTCATATTCAAGCTCGTTTGATCTAAATAAGCGCCTGTACCTTGCCGAATTCCGGCTGGCGTAAGCCGCTTTTCTGTTCCTTTATCTTCTTGATTGTTTACTTGTTGATACAGCATATCATTAAATGAAGCATCTCTTGATTTATATCCTGTCGTATTTGTATTAGATAGATTATGACCAATGACATCAAGCTGCTGCTGCAGCTGTCCCATCGTATTAGCCGCTGTTATCATTGTACGGTTCATCCTTCTCATCTCCCCTGTTGCTTTTAGCGCACACGCCCAATTTCATTTGCCGCTTTATCCATGCTTCTATCATAAGCTTGCATTATTTTTTGATTTGCTTCAAAAGCTCTGTAAGCCGTCAGTAAATCAGTCATACTTTGAGCAGCATCTACATTGGAACGTTCAACAAATCCTTGCTTTAACTGATAAGAAACTCCTGGATTATTCCGTGCTGAAGGCAGGGGCTGATTGTTAAGGGTTTCATATAATCCATTCCCTGCCTTTTTAATCGTTTGTAAGTCACTAGCATAAGCAATACCGATTTGTGCAATCTGCTGATTATTTTCTGTTACGTTACCCTGTGAATCAACTGTAAAGTTTTCACTTTTTAGTTGAATTGGCTGATTATTTGTATTTAATACATAAGCTCCGGTAGACGTAGTTAAAAAACCTTCTTCATCTAATGTAAAATTACTGTTTCTTGTATATTGAGGCGTATTATCAGGGCTTTTTACCACAAAGAATAATCCGCCCTCTTTTGTAGGCATATTTTGCTCCATCAATGCAATATCAGTTGATTGAGACGTTTGCTGAAAATCACCTTGTGTAAAATTTGGAACTGTTTCTTGCATATACACGCCCGTATTAATCGCACCTATATCTTTTTTGTTCTGAACAGAGATGCTACGGTCAGTAGGTAAATCTTCAGATTCCATTCGCTGCAGTAACATATCAGGAAATGCCTTTAACGTACCTTGATCTGCTTTAAATCCTGGCGTATTAGCATTTGCTATGTTATTCGTTAATAAGTCAGTTTGACGCTGCTGAGACAGCATACCCGCTGCTGCCGTGTAAAACCCTTTAAACATACTTCATCCTCCTTACAAGTAAACGTTGTTCGTTATAGCCAGCTCACAGAGTATAATAAATAAAAGAAGAGACTCCTCTGTATGAAACGAGCCAATAGAGGAGTCTTTATTTAAACAATATTGCGACGAGATAGTTTATCAATATTATCGAGCATAATACCTGTTCCAACAGCTACACAACCCATTGGATTTTCTGCAATTAGCACAGGCACCTTTAATTCTTCCGCTAACAGCTGGTCCATACCGTGAAGCAATGCTCCACCGCCAGTTAAAATAACGCCTCTGTCTATAATATCGGCAGAAAGTTCGGGAGGTGTACGCTCTAATACACTTTTCGAAGCTTGTACAATGACGCTGACAGACTCTCTAAGTGCCTCCTCCACTTCTTCAGAATAAACAGTAACTGTACGAGGGAGGCCTGAAACCATGTCTCGCCCACGAATGTCCAGCTCTTCATTACGAGCTTTAGGAAACACCGTACCAATTTTCACTTTAATTTCTTCTGCTGTACGCTCTCCGATTAAGAGCTTATATTTTTGCTTAATGTACTGCAAAATTTCGGCATCAAAACGATCACCAGCCATCTTAATAGAAGCTGCTGTTACGATATCGCCCATTGAAAGGACGGCCACATCGGTTGTACCTCCACCAATATCTACGACCATATTTCCGCTCGGCTGAAAGATATCCATTCCAGCGCCAATAGCCGCGACTTTTGGTTCTTCTTCCAAATAAATGGTTTTTCCACCGCTTTTTTCAGCAGCTTCGCGAATGGCTTTTTGTTCAACAGAGGTAATATTTGTTGGACAACAAATTAAAATGCGAGGCTTGGATAAAAAACCTTTTACATTTAATTTGTTAATAAAGTGTTTGAGCATAGACTCTGTAATTTCGAAGTCAGCGATAACACCATCTTTTAGTGGACGAATGGCAATAATATTACTGGGCGTTCTTCCTACCATACGTCTCGCTTCTTCCCCTACTGCTAGCACTCTATTTGTATTTTTATCAATCGCCACAACAGACGGTTCATTTAACACAATTCCTTTGCCTTTAACGTGAATTAAGACGTTAGCTGTACCTAAATCGATACCAATGTCTTTTGCTAACATACCTTAAATCCTCCTTCTATTTACATATCTTTGCATGATACCCATTCTTTTTTCCTAATTTACTATTTTATCACAATTTGTATATGTATGTTGTTATTAGCAAAAATATTTATTATATACCTATTTTATCCAAAAAATAAAATGCCCTATACTACCTCTATAAAAAAGGCAATATTGGGCATTTTTTCATTTTACAGTTTCTTCTTCCTTTTTGTACTTTAATTTTGTTGCTTCTCCTCCACGCAAATGCCGAATAGATTTATGATAATCAAGAATTTCTTTTACTTCATTTGCTAACTCAGGATTTATTTCTGGTAGACGCTCTGTTAAATCTTTATGGACAGTACTTTTCGAAACGCCAAATTCTTTCGCAATTACACGAACTGTTTTCTTTGTTTCTACAATATACTTTCCAATCTTGATAGTTCTCTCTTTGATGTAATCGTGCACACTACTCGCCCTCCCCAAATTGGATATGAGAAGTATCCAAGGGAATGTATATATTATCCCTTTTCTAACATTCTCTTTATAGGTTTGTAACAGTTTATTAGCTTGTGTGCAGATATATGCTAGAAAAGTCAGTAAGGACAAGTGATTTCTTATATTTTTTTGAAAATTTAGTGTTTTTTATTTATTTTTTTAACATAATGCATCCCATTTTAAAAAATTTCATAAAAAAAGAAGCTCGGTTTTGCCAAGCTTCTTTTCGTATTTATAGCCTTGCTTTATGCATTTGGTTTAGACGTATCTGTTGAAGGATGTTTTGAATCTTTATCTTCTTTAGTCTTTTCATCAGATGATTTTTCGCTATCCTTTGATTCTTCAGAAGAAGAGTCGTCTTTTGGTTCTGTCACTTCAGCTGCTTTGACTTCTTTGATAGAACTAACAGATTTTCCAAAATAACTGCTTGGATTAATTGCTACACCATCTTTACGAACTTCAAAATGCACATGTGTTTTTGCTTCTTGATTATATAAGCTTTTTCCAGCTTTTGCGATCGTTTGGCCTTGTTTAACAATATCTCCTACTTCTACATCAGCTTTCTCAAGAGATTGATACTGTGTGACTAAACCGTCTTTGTGATCAATTTCTACTACATAACCTAGTAAAGGATCTTTTGTTGCTTTTGTTACTGTACCGCTAGCTGCTGCTACAACATCAAATGATTTATCTCCCTTAACAGCTAAGTCAACACCTGTGTTTGGATGATACGTATTGTTGTAGAAAACTAGTGCTTCTTCTTGCTGTTTTTCAGATGCTTGATCGTCGTAGAAAGGCTTTTTCACGATAGCTGATGCTTCACTAGCAACTGGCATTTTTAAATTTTCAAGCGAAGCATTTACCTCTACAGCGTCGTCTCGATAAGCCGTACCGTCTTGGCTATAGCCGCTTTTGTCTTCTTTGCTAATATCATTTCCATTAGCTTGAAACCAAAGGACTGCTGTAAGAATAATTGCTGCACTCGCTAAATAGATAGCCGGGAACACCCAACGCTTTCTAACTAATTTTTGAACTTTCGATTTTGGAGAAGTACGTTTCTTTTCTTCCTCTCTCATATATCATCACCTCAGCAATCAGTCTGAACACAATTGAATGAATATATACACAGCGATAAAAAATTTTTTTCGATTATTTTTCAACAGATGAATCTAAAATATACATTTTATTTAAAAAAAGTGAAAAACATAAAAAAGACCCTGCTATAAGGGTCGTTGAATTAGCGTTTAGCTGTCAATTGTGCAACAAACTGATCGTTAGGAGTAATCGCAACACCTGTATAATAATGAGTAACAATATCTTTATACGTTTTTCCTTCCAGTGCCATACCATTTGCTCCGTACTGACTCATCCCAATACCATGTCCATATCCTTTTGTATTGATGATAATTTCATTCCCTTTTTTTGTCCAATGAAAGTCGGCTGACGATAAATCCAGTTTTTCCCGAACATCTTTTCCCGACAGTTCTTTACCGTTTATCTTTACGTAATCTACGCGCTGCCCCGGTGTTCTAGAGACGATTTCACCTACTGATCCACTGTTTGTTAATTTCACTCCAAGCCTCTGTTCAAAGCTAGCAACAGACATTACTTTCTGATTTGTAAATTCAGGAGACTTTTTATCCCATGGACTAGCTACACTTTTTAGATAAGGAATGGAATTCTTCCAATACGCTTCTGAATTTTCAGTGTAACCATTGCTGGTAGAAAAGAACGTAGCATTAATTGGCTTATTTTTATACGTAAGAATTTGACCTTGGGTGTCCTTCACTGCTTCTTGAATTTTTTTGATTTTCCAATCATAGTCTTTGTTCCATCGGCTTCTTAGCTCATCTTTATTTAAATATACTTGGTACTCTACGGTATCAGTCACATCCGCTCCTTGGGGAAGATGACTATTTCCATTCATCATAGTTTGCACAATATAGGTTCTGGCTGCCAAACTTTGAGCCTTAAGTGCTTCAAGTTCAAAAGTAGCAGGCATTTCAGCTGCTACTACCCCTACAAGATAGTCTTCGAGCGGCAGTTTTTCTACTTTTTTCGTTTCCGTACGATAAACACTGACATCAAGAGGAGACGCTGTCACTTTTTGTAGTTTTTCGGTTTTTGGGGTCTGTTTGACATTTTCATGTAGCTTTCCATCTGTCTTTTCAGTAAAAGGAACAACGAGAAGTGTTGGGATGAGTAACACAACGAAAAAAAAGATGACTCCTAGTACGACGATTGGCTTTGCTTGTTTCATGAACGCCTAGCCTCCATATCTATTATTTTGACAAGGAACACCTATATCCCTATATTCCATATGTATGGAGGTGGACAACCTTTTATGACAGCAAACCGGCCATAAGGGTCGTCCAACGACAAAAAAAGCATCTCGCTATGAGATGCTTTTTTATGACATATTTACTTGACGTCTGAAGCCTGTTGAGTTTGTTCTACCTGCTTTGTTTCGTCATTTACACGTTCAATATCAGCGCCTAAAGCGGCTAATTTATTGTGGAAATTTACATAACCACGATCAAGGTGTTTTAATTCCGTTACACGCGTATAACCGTCTGCTACAAGTCCTGCTAATGTTAACGCTGCTGCTGCACGAAGATCTGTTGCTGCTACTTCAGCGCCTTGTAGTTGAGAAGGTCCGTTAATAATAACAGAGCGTCCTTCAATTTTAATATCAGCGTTCATGCGGCGAAACTCTTCTACGTGCATAAAGCGGTTTTCAAAAACTGTTTCTGTAATCATACTTGTGCCTTCTGCTGCTAATAATAATGCCATCATTTGAGATTGCATATCCGTAGGGAACCCTGGATGAGGCATTGTTTTAATATCTACTGATTTTAGCTTTTCAGGTCCTACAACACGTAAGCCGTCGCCTTCTTCAGTAATTTCAACACCCATTTCTTCCATTTTAGCAACAAGTGAACTGATGTGCTCTGCTACTGCACCGCGTACAAGTACGTTTCCACCTGTAATAGCTGCTGCTACCATGAATGTTCCAGCTTCGATACGATCTGGAATAATTGCATGTTCTGCACCATATAATTTATTAACACCTTCAATACGGATCGTACCAGTTCCTGCACCGCGAACTTTAGCGCCCATTGCGTTTAAGAAGTTTGCTAAGTCGACAATTTCAGGTTCTTTTGCTACGTTTTCCATAATTGTAGTGCCTTCCGCTAATGCTGCTGCCATCATAATATTTTCTGTGGCACCTACACTTGGGAAGTCTAAATAAATTTTAGCACCTTTTAGTCTTCCTTCAACTTTTGCATCAATAAAACCATTTCCTACTTGAACTTTAGCACCCATTGCTTCAAAGCCTTTAAGGTGCTGATCAATCGGTCTTGATCCAATCGCACATCCACCAGGTAAAGCTACACGAGCCTCACCCATACGCGCCAATAAAGGACCCATTACAAGTACTGAAGCGCGCATTTTTCTTACATATTCAAAAGGTGCATCTGTTTTTAACTCTCTTGATGCATCTACAACTACACGATTTGTTTCAAAATCTACTTCTGCATTCAGATGTCTTAAAACTTCGCCAATCGTAAATACATCGGAGAGAGCTGGTACATCATTTAGAATTGTTTTTCCTTCACTAGCTAATAAGGTTGCAGTGATAATAGGTAAAACGGCATTTTTTGCTCCTTCAACTTTAACTGTACCGCTTAATCTATTTCCACCGCGGACGATGATTTTTTCCAAGGTATTCCCCTCCGCGTCCATTTTCTCTATATTAATATTCAGACGTAATGATAGGTGTGCCAACAACTATGGTTGTTTGACCGCCCATTCTTGTCTTGCGTAATGCAATTTGTAAGTTCATTTCCTGCTTTTTCGTTTGAAGAGCTTCTTTCCACAGTCCAGTATATGCTGAAACAGAGGTAAATGACTCTTCCACTAGAGATTCCACTGGTTTAGCATTGAAAGCTCGTAATAGGTCTTGAATTTCAACAGACAAAACACTTTCCATCTTATCATTGATTTCCCCTGTTGCACAAGAGAAAATTATGGGTTCTGACAGGAAAATTTTTTCATAATTTGTCTGAAATACATTTTGAAAATGGGTCATATTTTTTTCTTTTAAACCTTGTCCCGTTACATGATACGATATGTACGCATTGCTGTGTTCATCGATCGCATAAGTTAACAGAATGACTTCGTTCACATCTTCACTTTTGCGTGTACCTATTGCTTTCCATAGGTCTCTTTCCCTCTTCACTTCCCATTTAAAACCTCTAAAATTACTTTTAATACTTTTTGCTTGCGAATAAAAGGTTTTTTGGTCAGTAACAGCTTTTACTTCTTCTCTTGCATACAACGATACTTCAGTTAACGAAACATGCTGCTTATTTAAGGTGTGAACAATCTTCTCAATAGTAGTTTCATTGTTTTGGGCATTGCTCACATAACTTCCATGATATACGAATAAGCCAGTAATGAAAATAGCCAAAAAGACACTAATTTTTTTAAACATTTCGCCACTCCCTCTCCGTACTCATCAGTCTTTCCAGAAGGCGATGATACATACATGAAAAGGGTCGTCATATTTAGACATAGCGACATACATTAGCGTATAAATTCGTATATCTTCAACGAATGAACGTCTATTTTATCATAGACTCATAGCCTGCCAATCATTGAAAAAATGAGGGAATGCGCTGTGACCAAAATAAATAATCCAAAAAGAAATTACTTACTGTTGATGAAATAGTAATGGTCAATAAAATAAGCATTAATTTTGCTTGAAACACATGATTAGGTTTCATCGGCTTTTCAATTTGAAAGCCTTGCAAAGCATACCAAGTAATCACAATAAAAATCAAATGTGAAATCATGGTTAGTAACGTTTGCTGCTCAATTCCTCCAAACAATAAAAGCACTCCTTTTAAACACCATATGAAAAGAAGAGACGATCATCGTCTCTTCTTTTCATATTAAAGCACACTTATGCAAATTCGTAAACGGTAACATGAAAAACATTTATTTTATTCCCTATTTTAAGATCCTTTTCCATTATTAAGAAAAATAAAGAAGACGGATACGCTTAGTTAAATAGAATATATAATCATAGACGAATGCTATTTGCTCTTCCTCTTTTATATAATAGAGCAAAAAAGCCCTCTCATTCGTTTGAGAGGGCTTTTTTTAGAACTTACGTTGACTAATATCTAAACGATTGACTGCCCGTTTTAAGGCAATTTCAGCACGCTTAACATCAACGTCGTCTTGTTTGCTATCAAGGCGCATTTCAGCGCGCTTTTTCGCTTCTTCTGCACGAGCTACGTCAATCGCTTCAGCTGTTTCAGCAGCCTGTGCAAGAATTGTTACTTTGTCAGGTCTTACTTCAAGAAATCCTCCGCTAACAGCCACAAGTTCTGTACTGCTTGCTTTCTTCAAGCGGACGGCTCCAATTTGTAAAGGAGCAACCATCGGAATATGGCCATGTAAAATACCAAGCTCACCGCTCTGTGCTCGGGTACTTACCATTTCCACTTCTGATTCGTAAACTGGGCCATCAGGAGTCACTACACTGACATGGATTGTCTTCATTTAAAAAACCTCCTATGTCCCTTAAATTAAACTTCTACTCCCATACGTTTCGCATTTTCAATAACTTCTTCAATGCGACCAACTAAACGGAACGCATCTTCAGGTAAATGATCGTATTTACCTTCCAAGATCTCTTTAAATCCTTTAACAGTTTCTTTTACAGGAACATAAGAACCTTTTTGACCTGTAAATTGTTCTGCTACGTGGAAGTTTTGAGACAAGAAGAATTGAACGCGACGAGCACGTTGTACAACAAGTTTATCTTCATCAGATAACTCATCCATACCTAGGATTGCAATGATATCTTGTAACTCTTTATAACGCTGTAACGTTTGTTGAACTTGACGCGCAATTGCATAGTGCTCTTCTCCAACAATTTCAGGAGATAAAGCGCGAGATGTAGATGCTAATGGATCTACCGCAGGGTAAATACCCATCTCTGATAATTTACGCTCTAAGTTTGTTGTTGCATCTAAGTGAGCAAATGTTGTCGCTGGAGCTGGATCCGTATAGTCATCGGCTGGTACGTAAATCGCTTGAATCGATGTTACAGAACCTACGCTTGTTGACGTGATACGCTCTTGAAGCTGACCCATTTCTGTCGCTAATGTTGGCTGATAACCTACTGCTGATGGCATACGGCCAAGTAATGCTGATACTTCTGAACCCGCTTGTGTGAAACGGAAGATATTATCGATAAAGAATAATACGTCTTGACCTTGTTCGTCACGGAAGTATTCTGCCATTGTTAATCCTGTTAATGCAACACGCTGACGTGCACCAGGCGGCTCATTCATTTGTCCAAATACCATAGCCGTCTTCTTAATAACACCAGAGTCTGTCATTTCATGGTATAAGTCATTACCTTCACGCGTACGCTCACCTACACCAGCGAATACCGAAATACCGCCGTGCTCTTGAGCAATGTTATTGATTAACTCTTGAATTAATACTGTTTTACCTACACCGGCACCACCGAATAGACCGATTTTTCCACCTTTAATGTAAGGAGCTAATAAGTCTACTACTTTAATACCTGTTTCAAGAATTTCAGCTTGTGTAGATAGATTTTCGAACTTTGGTGCTTGACGGTGGATCGGATCACGACGTGCACCTGCATCGATTGGGGCGTCTAAGTCGATTTTTTCACCTAATACGTTAAATACACGACCTAACGTAACGTCACCAACTGGTACTGAGATTGCTGCACCTGTATCTTCTACTTCTAATCCACGAACTAAGCCGTCAGTGGATGACATTGCTACTGTACGAACTGTGTTATCACCTAAGTGAATCGCAACTTCTAATGTTAATTCGATTGCAACTTCACTTGCACTGCTCGGTTTATGTGAAATTTTAAGGGCGTTATAAATTGCCGGAAGGTGTCCGTTGTCAAACTTTACGTCTACAACTGGACCCATGATTTGAGTAACGCGTCCTTTTGTCATCGTGTTCCCTCCTAACTTGCTTTTCCATTAAACTTTCTATTCTAACGCTGCCGCTCCGCCAACAATTTCCGTAATTTCCTGGGTAATTGCCGCTTGACGTGCACGGTTATATGACAATGTAAGATTATTGATAAGATCTTTTGCATTGTCTGTTGCACTTTTCATCGCTGTCATACGAGCAGCATGCTCACTTGCTTTTCCATCAAGTAGGCCGCCGTAAATTAAACTCTCTGCATACTGAGGAAGTAATACTTCTAAAATCTCTTCTTGTGATGGTTCAAATTCATAACCAACAAGTTTACCAGAAGGTTGAAGATCTGTTAGAGGCAATAGCTTCTTCTCCGTCACTTCTTGTGAAATCGTATTGATAAAGTGATTGTAGTATAAGTAAAGTTCATCAAACGTACCGTCCGCAAACATTTGAACTGTTTGTGAAGCAATTCCTTGAATGTCAGCAAAAGCTGGCTGATCTGCTAAGCCTGTGATTTCAAGCAAAACCGGAATACCGCGTTTTACGAAGAAATCTCTCCCTACTCGTCCAATTGCAATCACACCGTATTCATCAGGTGATTGATGGCGTTCTTCAATAGCTTGAGATACTTTTCGCAAAATATTACTGTTATATGCTCCTGCTAGACCGCGATCTGAAGTGATTACGATATAACCAGTCTTCTTCACGCTGCGCGCAGTTAACATTGGATGTGAAGCGCCTCTGCTGCCTAGGGCTACACTTGAGACTACCTCTTGAATTTTTTCCATATATGGAACAAACGATTTTGCATTTTGTTCCGCTCTATTCAGCTTTGCAGCTGAAACCATTTCCATTGCTTTCGTAATCTGGCTCGTTTTTTTCGTCGATGTGATTCGAGTTTGTATATCACGTAATGATGCCAAAGGTTTCACCACCTTGTTTTAGAAGATCACGTGGTATGAAAGGTGAACAAATGTTCACCTTCACCTTATTGAAAGATTGTCTTAACATACCATGCTGACAATATATTATTCAGATGCAATAAATGTTTTCTTGAATTCTTCAAGTGCTGATTCGAATACGCCAGCTTCAGGAAGGCCACCAGTTGTACGGATTGATTCAAGTACTTCTTTACGGTTTGATTCTAACCATGTTAAGTACTCGTCTTCAAAGCGTGTAATATCTGATACTGGAACATCATCTAAGAAGCCTTTTGTTAATGCGTAAAGCACAGCTACTTGTTTTTCTACGCGAAGCGGTTTGTGTAAACCTTGTTTTAAGATTTCAACTGTACGCGCTCCTCGATTTAATTTTGCTTGAGTTGCTTGGTCAAGATCAGAACCGAACTGAGCAAACGATTCAAGCTCACGATAAGATGCAAGGTCTAGACGCAGTGTACCTGCTACCTTTTTCATCGCTTTAATTTGTGCAGATCCCCCTACACGTGATACAGAAAGACCAGCATTAATCGCAGGACGTACGCCTGAGAAGAATAGATCTGACTGTAAGAAAATTTGTCCGTCTGTAATCGAAATTACGTTCGTTGGGATATAAGCAGATACGTCTCCTGCTTGCGTTTCAATAAATGGAAGAGCTGTTAATGAACCTCCACCTTTTGCGTCCGATAACTTTGCCGCACGCTCTAATAAACGAGAGTGCAGATAGAATACATCCCCTGGGTACGCTTCACGACCTGGAGGACGGCGTAATAGTAATGAAAGTTCACGATAAGCTGATGCTTGTTTTGTTAAGTCATCGTAAATAACAAGTACGTGCTTACCGTTATACATAAACTCTTCACCCATTGTTACTCCAGCGTATGGTGCTAAGAATAATAGTGGAGCTGGTTGTGAAGCTGATGCTGTTACAACGATTGTGTAATCTAGAGCACCGTGTTTACGTAATGTCTCTACTACGTTACGAACTGTTGATTCTTTTTGGCCAATCGCTACATAGATACATACCATATCTTGATCTTTTTGGTTTAAGATTGTATCGATTGCTACCGATGTTTTACCCGTTTGACGGTCACCGATAATTAACTCACGCTGTCCACGGCCGATCGGCACAAGTGCGTCAATCGCCTTGATACCTGTTTGAAGCGGCTCATGTACTGATTTACGATCCATAACGCCAGGTGCAGCACCTTCAATTGGACGTGTTTTTGTTGTTTCTACCGGGCCTAAGCCGTCTACTGGCTGACCTAATGAGTTAACAACACGACCGATTAACTGCTCTCCTACTGGAACTTCCATGATGCGTCCTGTACGGCGAACTTCGTCACCTTCACGAATTTCTGTATATGGTCCTAAAATAATGATACCTACATTGTTTTCTTCTAAGTTTTGTGCCATTCCCATGACACCATTTGAAAATTCAACCAGTTCTCCAGCCATGACATTGTCGAGGCCATGAGCACGTGCGATACCATCCCCAACTTGGATAACAGTACCTACATCACTCACTTTAATCTCAGACTGATAGTTTTCAATTTGCTGCTTGATCAGCGCACTAATTTCTTCAGCTTTGATGCTCATGAATTTCACCCCTATCTACGATCTGTGTGCAAGAAGTCCTCGGTGGATCGTTTCTAATTTGCTGCTAATGCTGCCATCATAGATACGATTACCAATGCGAAGCTTCACGCCGCCGATTAGGCTTTTATCTACTACATTTGAAATATTTAACGTATGTTTTCCAACTTTTGAAGCAAATGATTGCGAGATTGCTCGTTTCTCATCTGCGCTTAAAGGTTTGACAGAATAAACAGTTGCGTCTGCCACGCCACGTACTTCGTTCGCTAGGAAACGATACTCTTGCACCATTTGGCTAACAATTTGAATGCGGTGACGCTCTAATAATAGAAGAACCGTATGTTGAACAGTTGGTGAAAGTTCAGCAAATGCCTCACTTACAAACTGTTTTTTTCGCTCAATTGTAATTTTTGGATGAGTTAATACATCCATTAATTCAGGTGTTTTAGCAAACACCTCTTCAACGATTTGTAGCTGGTCTTGCATTTCATCGATCATCTGTTTTTCTGTTGCTAATTGAAAAAGAGCTAGTGCATAGCGCTTGGCTACAGCTGGTTGACTCATCGTACATCCCCTACTTCTTGGATATATTCATGAATTAACTTCTCTTGATCTTGTTCAGAAAGTTCTTTTTCAATAACTTTCGACGCAATTAAAACAGATAATGAAGCAACTTGCTCACGTAACGCAGCAACTGCTTGATCTTTTTGCTGTTCGATTTCTTGTTTTGCTGCAGCTTTTAGACGCTCAGACTCTTCGCGTGCTGCTGCAATGATTTCTTCTTTTTTATCTTCTGCAGACTTTCTAGCGTTTTCCATCATTACTTGCACTTCTTGACGAGATTGCTTTAAGATTTCACGCTGCTCTTCAACAAGCTTCTTCGCTTCCTCATTTTGCTTTTCTGCTTCATCAATCTCACCGGCAATATGCTCTTCACGTTTTTTCATGATTCCCATTACAGGACCAAACGCGAATTTTTGAAGTAACGCAAGTAGGATAAGGAACATCACTAATTGGAAAAGAATATCTCCACCATTAATGCCTGCTGCTCCTAACACAAACATGTTCGACACGGCCATGTTCACTCCCTTCAGAGACTCCACATATATAATTTACTTCTTAAAGACATAAAGTAATGGCGAAGGTTCTTTTGAATGATCTTCGCCACATGTAACACATTATTATTTACCTTGTACCATGAATGCAATAACTACGGCGATAATTGGAAGCGCCTCAACTAAGGCAACCCCAACGAACATCATTGAAGTTAATGTACCACGTGCTTCTGGTTGGCGAGCTGTGCCTTCAATCGTCTTAGAAACGATAAGACCGTTACCAATACCAGCACCTAGTGCCGCTAAACCAATCGCAATTGCAGATGCTATTAAACCCATTTTATAAAGTCCTCCCTTAATATATATGATTTTGTTTAACTAAGTTTTGTTTTGTCCAAATTGGGTATTACTTGAACAAAGCTTTATAAATTAATGGTCGCTACTCACTTTGTGAGATAAATAAACCATCGTTAACATTGTGAAAATGAAGGCCTGAATTGCGCCTACAAAAATACTGAATCCTTGCCATAAAAGCATTGGGATAGCAGCTCCAATTGTACCTAGGAAGCCTGTTGTTGCTAAACCAGCTAGCAAGCTTAACAAAATTTCCCCAGCATAAATATTACCGTAAAGACGAAGGCCAAGCGTTAACGTATTGGCAAACTCCTCGATAATCTTAAGCGGGAATAAAAATGCCATTGGCTTGAAGTAATCTTTCGTGTATGCAGAGAAACCTCGCATTTTAATACCATAATAATGTGATAGTACAACTACCATAACGGCTAACGTCAGCGTAATTGCTGGATCAGCGGTTGGCGATTTCCACCATAAGTTATGGTCAATCACGATGGCGAATGGAAGACCCAACATATTTGACACAAAAATGTACATAAGTAAAGTTACACCTAGCGTCAAAAAGCGGCCACCTGTTTTCCAATCCATATTGCTATTAACGAGTCCTTTAACAAAATCTAAGACCCATTCAATAAAGTTTTGTGCACCGCTTGGCTTCATAGCAAGAGTACGAGTACATAAAACTGCAATTAAGAATACAATAACAGAAGCTACGGTAACCATAAGCAAGTTACTTTGACTAAAAGTAAGGCCTAGAAACTCTATAGTTGGTGATTCATGACCCAACTGTGTTCACCTCTCTTTCTATCTTCTACGCATATTTTGAACAACTAAATCTATGATAATGACAACATAATACGTCATTAATCCCACAACTACACTAATAATATGAAAGGTTTTTGGATAAGAGATGGTAATCACAACTGCGAGAGCAGCTGTTGCAAATCTTACAACAGTCCCAATTGAACGGGGCTTTTTCCCCTCATCCAACGCCTGTCCAAACTGCTCAAACTTTCTTACTAAGTTCCACAAATTATACAAACTCAAGGCGGTTCCTAAAATTAAACCTGCAAAAACAGCCTTATAACTTGTAAATCCCCAGCCGAGAACGTATAATGCTAACAAATACAATATGTATGAACGAAGTCTTGGAAAAACGTGCTGCAAATCCTGCATGAATTATTAATCTCCTGAAAAAAAATGGTGGACTGTCCGCAGCATCATAAAAACACCTGCTGCTAGCCCTGAAAGAAGGCCTAAAATCAAAAATAGTGGTTCGGTGTCAAGCCATTGATCAGCCCATCTTCCAGAGAATAAGCCAATTAAGACTGAACCTGCTAACTGTGATAGAATGATTGACACTAATGCCATCGCTTGCAAAGGATGACGGTTGCGATCTTTCATAAGCTCATACCCCTTTTGCAAAATTTTCTTTTTTCCGAATTCTCTATCGTTTTCATAGCTCAATATATGATAGAAAGGCAAAAAAAATTGCTAAAAAAGGTAAAAACAGCTAATAAAATACGCAGAAATATCAACGGTTTTCACAGGTTGAAAACCTTATCATTTATATTCCCTGTAAGCATACAATAGCGTATATTTAATGTCAATGTGTTTAAGCTAAAAACTTCACAATCTCTTCTTATTGTTCACATTTCTGCCACACATAAAACCTCTTCAAATGAAAACATTTAAAGAGGTTCATTCAATCGTTATTGTACTGTGTACAACCTGCTCTTGTCTATGCTTTTTCACAAATGCAAATATTTGGTACACTCCTGGTACAAGCGATTCATCAATCGTTATTTTTCGTTTTCTCATGCCTCTTTCTACATCCACGTCAACATCTAAATACGATACAAACTGTAAAGACTGCTTATCAAAAAGAGCGACGCCTAACTGATCTGCTCCTTCAGGCAAAAACAGTTCATAGCTATACGTATTTTTCTCTTTTTCCGCTGCTACTTGCAATCCCATGACACGAGGATAATCTGGAATGCTAATCATGTACATATAGGGAAGCGAAAATGTTTCACGTGAATCATTTATTTCCAAATATCCGTCATATATACCTTTATTTTTAAAACGGGGCTGCACCGATAAAGTGACAGCTATCTCTTTTGTCTGACGGGGTGGCACCGTGACGGGTAATGGAACATCCCAGTTCACTCCTTCATCCCTTTTTGGAACGTTTAAGCGATACGTTTTTGCTTTATCAGACTGGTTATCAATTTTAAAAGATAAAACTTTCTTTGATGGACGCGTAAAAATACCAAAAGATAAAGAAGATGGATAAAACAAAGATTCTGCTGTGACGGCTTTTGCTATTTGAATTCTTCCCGCTCCTTGTTCATATACGCGATACGTTTGACCGTTTAGCTGCTGCATTACTTTACTGGTGTTCATCAATGAAGCTTTGACTTGTTCAGGAGACCAGTTCGGGTGAGCTTGTAAAATCAGCGCACACGCTCCAGCTACATGGGGCGCAGCCATACTTGTGCCATGCATGCGTTCATATCCTCCAGGAACTGTACTATTAATGAAGTAACCTGGTGCGACGACGTCTGGTTTGATTCCCCAAGTAGTCGTTACAGGCCCTCTTGAACTGAAAGATGTGAGCAAGTCTTGCACCACTTGCTGGCCAGTGCGTAAGTACGGTTGTTGAGACTGAATGTGTTGGCTAATGGTGTCACCGCTTTTTTTACTTACCCATATCACGGGAATATTTACTGACTCTTTTAGTTTACTGACTATGCTTTTTTCTGTCGGGCTATATAAAATAACCGCTTTTGCTCCCGCCAGTTCAGCTTGTTTAATCTTTTTTTGAACCGCATTTCCTTCTGCTTTTAGCAAAATGACGTTACCCGACGCATGCTTTTGCTCTTTGGAATCTTCTTCATTTATTACACGCAGCGTTTGATTAAACGTCCATGGACGAGACCCTTCTACTGGCGCCATCATAATTTTTTCTTTGTTAAATCCAATTGTTAGAAATTGAACTGTTGTCGGAGAAACAGAAGCGCCAACGGAAATAGCTTTTCCCGCTGTACCCGGAGAGCCCACCGTCCATAAACCTGGACCTGAATTGCCGCTAGATGTAACCGTTACAATTCCTTTTTCAACAGCTCGATCTAACGCTAAGCTTGTTGGTAAATCAGGGCCATTCACATCATTTCCTAATGATAAATTAATAATATCTACATCATCTTGAATTGCTTTTTCAATAGCTAGAATAACACTTTCAGACGTTCCAGCTCCTCCAGGTCCAAGAGCTCGGTATGCATAGATTTCCGCTTGGGGTGCTACGCCTTTAATATTCCCATTCGCTGCAATAATACCAGCTACATGAGTACCGTGCAGAGTCGGTTCTCCTTGCTCACGAGTGGTTTCCATCGGCTCATAATCTTCATCTATTACATCGTAACCCCCTCTGTAGGTTTGTTTTAAATCAGGGTGAGAATAATCAACCCCCGTATCGATAACGCCTACTTTGATCCCTTTTCCTGTTAAGCGCTGATTGTGAGTATCAAACAAGCCTCTTACCTGTTCTGAGCCAATGAACGTTACGCTATTTTCTTCTGTAACCTGATAGTTTTTAATAGAATGTGAACTAATAATAGATGGATTCTGAGATAGTTTTTCCAAATCCGAGATGGAGCCGTTTAATGAAAGTCCTGTAAACACTGTGTGAAATTCGCTCTTAATCTTTATATTAGGATAATTTTTTTGTAGCTGACTTTTAAATTTCGTGAATTTTTCTTTTTTAATCATCACAATGATTGATTTTTCCTGATGATTCATTTCTTGTTTTATAGAAGGAAATGTCGGATTGAGCGACATTTGCCCTCCTCCACTTCCCAATATAAAGCTAATCATTAACCATTTAATCCACATAAAAAAACACCTCTCACACTATCGTGTCTCAAAGAGACGCTTTTCATGTGAAAGGTGTTTAGAAATCTTACGAAAGCGGATTAAAAGCTTCCGGTCTGTTTTCACGGCGGTTGAAATAGTAGCTAATAGCATCACAAATGCGTTTAGAAGCTAAGCCGTCTCCGTAAGGATTCGATGCTTGTGACATTTGCTTATATACGTCTTCATCTATTAACAGCTCTTTTGCTAGCGTATAAATCGTTTCTTCTTCCGTGCCTGCTAGTTTGAGCGTTCCTGCTTCAATTCCTTCCGGGCGCTCTGTTGTATCGCGAAGTACCAATACAGGTACGCCTAATGAAGGAGCTTCTTCTTGAACACCGCCCGAATCTGTCAAAATAATATGAGCGCGCTCAGCGAAGTTATGGAAGTCAATTACATCTAACGGTTCAATTAAATGAATGCGCGGGTCATTTCCTAAGATATCGTTTGCTGTTTCTCTAACTACTGGATTCAAATGAACAGGATACACAACTTGCACATCTTCATGTTCATCTACAATACGCTTAACAGCACGGAACATATTTTTCATTGGTTCGCCTAAATTTTCGCGGCGATGTGCCGTTAACAAAATAAGACGATCATCTCCCAATTTCGTTAACACTTCATGCTCATATGTCTCTTTTACTGTTGTTTTTAACGCATCAATAGCTGTATTTCCAGTCACAAAGATTCGCTCTTCTTTTTTGTTCTCTGCTTGCAAATTAGCTGCAGACTTATCTGTTGGAGCAAAGTGCAAATCAGCGAGAACACCTGTAAGCTGACGGTTCATTTCTTCCGGGTATGGAGAATATTTATTCCATGTGCGCAAACCTGCTTCAACATGCCCGACCTGAATCTGATTATAAAAAGCTGCTAGCCCAGCAATAAACGTCGTAGTTGTATCACCGTGTACAAGTACCATGTCCGGCTTTACTTTTTTCATTACGTCGTCCAAGCCTTGTAATCCTCTGGTCGTTACGTCCATAAGGGTTTGGCGATCCTTCATAATGTTCAGGTCATAGTCAGGCTGAATGTCAAAGATGCTCAATACTTGGTCTAACATTTCACGGTGCTGAGCCGTTACTGTAACAATTGCTTCGAACTCTTCTGGTCGCTTTTTAAGCTCTAATACTAGAGGAGCCATTTTAATTGCTTCTGGTCTTGTCCCGAATATCGTCATTACTTTAATTGGCTGCTTCATGTTCATCACCCAAATCTACAAATTATTTTGTACCGAATAAACGATCCCCTGCATCACCTAAACCTGGAACAATATATCCATGGTCATTTAATTTTTCATCTAATGCTGCAATGTAAATATCTACGTCAGGGTGTGCTTCTTTTACAATTTCCACGCCTTCAGGAGCAGCAATTAAACACATAAATTTAATGTTTTTAGCGCCTCTTTTTTTCAGAGAGTTGATTGCTTCTACAGCTGACCCTCCTGTTGCAAGCATAGGATCTACTACAATAAAGTCACGCTCTTCTACATCATTAGGTAGCTTTACATAATATTCAACAGGCTGTAATGTTTCTGGATCACGATATAAGCCAACGTGTCCAACTTTAGCAGCTGGCATTAGTTTTAAAAATCCATCTACCATGCCGATACCAGCACGAAGAATTGGAACGATACCAAGCTTTTTCCCTGCAATAACTTTTGACTTTGTTTTGCAAACCGGTGTTTCAATTTCAACATCTTCTAGCGGTAAATCACGTGTTGCTTCAAAAGCCATTAAGCTTGCCACTTCATCAACTAATTCACGAAACTCTTTCGTTCCCGTTTTTACATCGCGTATGTAAGTTAATTTGTGTTGAATAAGCGGGTGATCAAATACGTATACTTTGCCCATTGATATCTCTCCTTATATATAAAGATGTACACATTAAAATACCATTCAACGAATTGAATGGTACGTACTAGTAAAAACATATCTCTTGCTAATTAAATTTATACATTGCATTCATTTTACAGAAAAAAGTTTTTGAGTTCAAGCATTATTCAAAAAATGATTGAATTGCTACCACTTTCTCCATAAAAAAAACAGGCACAAAGGCCTGTCTCTCTTAAAGTGATTTATACATTTCAAACTTGCTTGTTAAAGCTTCAACGCGTGTTTTAGCTTCAGCTAACTTTTCTTCATCTTCAATATTTTTAAGCGTTAATCCGATGATAGAAGCAATTTCATCCATCTCTTCTAAGCCAAATCCGCGAGTTGTAACCGCAGCTGTACCAATACGGATACCGCTTGTTACAAATGGGCTTTGCTCATCATAAGGAATTGTATTTTTGTTTGTTGTAATACCTACATCATCAAGCGCTTTTTCAGCTACTTTACCTGTCAAATTCATTGAGCTTACGTCGATTAACACAAGGTGATTGTCTGTTCCTTCAGATACAAGAGCAAATCCTTCTTTCTTTAATCCTTCTGCTAAACGATTAGCATTGTCGATGATATTTTGAGCATAGTGCTTAAATTCATCTTGTAATGCTTCACCAAACGCTACTGCTTTGGCAGCGATAACGTGCATTAATGGACCACCTTGAATACCAGGGAAGATTGACTTATCAATCTTTTTCGCGAATTCTTCTTTACATAAAATCATACCGCCGCGTGGTCCGCGCAGTGTTTTATGTGTTGTAGTTGTAACGAAATGAGCATGTGGCACAGGATTTTGATGAAGTCCTGCAGCTACCAGACCAGCAATGTGAGCCATGTCTACCATTAAATAAGCCCCTACTTCATCAGCGATTTCACGGAAACGCTTGAAGTCGATTGCGCGTGGATATGCGCTTGCACCAGCCACAATTAATTTTGGTTTATGTGTACGAGCTTTTTCTAATACATCATCGTAGTTAATACGATGTGTTTCACGATCTACGCCATATTCGATGAAATTGTACTGAACACCACTAAAGTTAACAGGACTTCCGTGCGTTAAGTGACCGCCGTGCGATAAATTCATACCTAGTACTGTGTCTCCAGCTTCTAAAACAGTGAAGTATACAGCCATGTTTGCTTGTGCACCTGAGTGAGGTTGAACGTTCACGTGCTCTGCTCCGAAAATTTCTTTTGCACGATCACGAGCTAAGTCTTCTACTACGTCCACGTGTTCACAACCGCCGTAGTAACGTTTAGCTGGATAGCCTTCAGCATATTTATTTGTTAAAACTGAACCTTGTGCTTCCATTACCGCTGTTGTTACAAAGTTTTCTGAAGCAATTAGCTCAATTTTAGTACGTTGTCTTTGTAATTCATCCTTGATCGCATTATAAACTGCTGGATCTTGTTGCATTAGTTGTTTCTCCATCAAAATCCTCTCCTCGTTTCGTATTCGCAATGTTCGTTATTTGTTGATTCAACTACATTGTAACATGATTTATTTAGAATAAAAAAGAAAAAATGTGTATTATTTTAATATATTTAATTACGAAAGTTCGTAAAACGCTCTCATTCCACCAATTAGTTTTGGACGCGTCTTTGCTACAGTAACATGAGCGTGTCCAACTGCGTTTAACGTACAACGAACGGGTACTGCGACATGCTTTAAATGCATACCAATGAATGTATCTCCAATATCAATACCGGCATCAGCTTTAATAAACTCTACCAAAACAGGATCTTTAAGCTGGCCATAGGCCTGTGTAGCCATCGCTCCGCCTGCTTTATGAATAGGCACAACACTAACGATTTCTAAACGTTCTTTTCGAGCTAATTCTCTTTCTACTACCAGTGCTCGATTGAGGTGTTCACAGCATTGAAATGCTAAGTGGACACCCGTTTTTTTCCGAAAATCTGCTAGTGTATCAAAAATCATTTCTGCGACTTCCATTGCGCCTGCGGTTCCTATTTTTTCACCAATTACCTCGCTTGTACTGCATCCAATGACAAGTGTATGTTCTGAAGACAACTGCACTTGTGCTAAAAAATCAGATAAAACTGTTTCCAACTGCTCTTTCCATTTCGTAAGTTCAGACACGTTTTTCTTCCTTTCTTTCATTGAATACGTTCACATTATACAGTTACTGTTGCATCGCTTTGCTGCTCATACTGTTTAATTTTATTCACGCGATTTTCATGGCGACCGCCTTCAAATTCCGTCATTAACCAAATTTTCGCAATTTCACGTGCAAGCCCCGGCCCAATGACGCGTTCACCCATCGCCAAAATGTTGCTATCATTATGTTCTCTTGTTGCTTTTGCACTGAATGTATCATGCACTAGAGCGCAGCGAATTCCTTTTACTTTATTAGCTGCTATACTCATACCGATGCCTGTTCCACAAATAAGAATGCCTCGGCTTACTTCTTGGCTCGCCACTTTTTGGGCAACGGGAAGTGCATAATCCGGATAGTCGACAGATGCTGAGCATTCACACCCTAAATCCACATATTCAATATTTAATTCTTCCATTAAAGAGATAATTTCCTGTCGCAAATTTATACCGCCGTGGTCAGATGCAATAGCTACTTTCATCTTTGTTTCCTCCTCATACATACCTTCGTCTTATATTAAATTTCTGTTCATTTTAAGCCAGCAAAAATTTATGGGACCTTTTATAATTTGTCGACTATTTTGTTAATCATACGCTCTAACTCTTCTAAAGTCTGTTCGTACGTCTGTAATGATCCGCCAAACGGATCAGATACTTCACCTTGCTCGTCGGCAAATTCTTTTAGCGTAAATAATTTATCACTTACGTATGGAGCTTGGTTCAAAATCAGCATTTTATGCTGCTCCGTCATCGTAAAAATATAAGTAGCCCACATCAATTGTTCTTCCGTTAATGCTGCCGAAGCATGAGAACAAGCTATGCCTTTCTGTTGAAGGGCAACTTGTGCATGAACAGAAGCTTCGCTTCCATTTGAAGCGAATACACCTGCAGACTTCACGTTTATTCCATCTATCTCTTTTGCTTTGAGCAACGCTTCTGCCATAGGGCTGCGGCACGTGTTTCCTGTACATACAAATAAGATGTTTTTCAAGATACATCCTCCCTTGCTTTCACTATGTTCGACTATGTTGACATTCCACCCTATTGTATCTCTATTGCTTGCATAAATCCAGTTCGCTTTTCTGGGTATTTTTTATCCATTACCGCTTCATCCATCTCGAAAAAACGACTTCGCTTTCCTTCTTTTATCGCTACAATCCAAAAGAAGCAAAAAAAGACCATAACCTGCATGGTCATGATCCTTTACCAATTTATATATATTTAAAAAGGTAGTAACAATTTGATTCCAAAAGCTAATAAAATGCTCCCGCCCAGCGCCTCACTATATGAACCAAGCCAACCTTGTACTCTTCTGCCTAGCAGCAGTCCTAACCAAGTTAATAGCATACTCACTACACCAAAAACAATAATGGTCAAAAACGTTCTTGCCCCAAAAATACCTAAGCTAAGTCCAACAGAAAAACTATCTAGACTCACGCTGAGCGCAAAAAATAACAGTCCAAAGCCAACTGGTTTGATAAACGGCGTATCGTCATGCTTAAAGGAGGAATAAATCATCTGGGCTCCAAGAATCAGCAATAAAATCCCACCGCCATAGGTAGCAAACATTCCAAGTTTATCAGACAAAAGTCGTCCAATAAACATGCCTAACAGTGGCATCCAAATATGAAATACACCGATAACAACACCAATGTAGAAAATTTGGCGAAAGCGTAAACGAATTAATCCCATTCCCAAACCAACTGAGAAAGCATCCATTCCTAAGGCAAACGCCATAATGACTAACGTGATCATTTCACTAATTAACTGAGATACATTCATCTTTACCCTCCTCGGACGTGCTCCTATTTCAAAATATGCACATTCGAAAAGGTTTAGAAGATGAATTTTATTGCTTAATCACATGATGTCCTGCCGCTTTCATTAATCGATTCATAACGGCATGACCGACTCCTTCTTCAGAAAAACTTTCACTAACGATAATATCTACATCACACTCATTAAATGAACGAAGCGACTCGTATAAGTGGCTAGCAACCGTCTCTAAATTTGAACGAGATCCACATGTGATAACCGCATCCGCTTTATACGCATCTTCATGTTCAGATGTCGTTAATACCCCCACTCGCTTACCCCGATCTTTATAGCGATCAATAATAGATTGGAAAAAATCTGAACTGCCGTCAACGATGACAAGCGGTGCATCAGGTGCGTAATGCGTATATTTCATACCTGGAGATTTTGGCGCTTCTTTATCACTTAATAACGCTCGATCTACTTTTACGGGACCAATTACATTTTCCAACTCTTTCTGAGTAATGCCGCCCGGCCGTAAAATAATAGGAATCTCTTCGGTACAGTCAAGGACAGTCGACTCTACTCCTACCCCTGTTGCTCCTCCATCCACAACTCCGCTAATACGCCCTTCTAAATCATTCATCACATGATGAGCTAGAGTGGGACTTGGCTTGCCGGAAAGGTTTGCACTAGGAGCTGCGATAGGCAAAGCCACTTTCTTTAATAATGCGAGGGCTACCGGATGTGATGGCATTCTCACTGCAATGCTGTTTAAACCAGCCGTAACCTTATCTGAGACTCCATCTTTTTTGGGTAATATTACTGTAAGAGGGCCCGGCCAAAAAGCATCGATCACTTTCTCTGCTTTTGAAGGAATCGACTCTACAAATGTATGAAGCTGCTCTTTATCTCCAATATGAACAATAAGAGGGTTATCACTAGGACGTCCTTTCGCTGCAAAAATTTTATCCACAGCTTTATCTGATGTGGCATCTCCTCCTAATCCATACACCGTTTCTGTAGGAAAAGCAACTACTTCGTGATTGCGCAGCAAATCTGCCGCTTCTTCTATCTGTGGATAAATACCTTTTTCGTTCATAAAATTATCCACAACCCATAACTTAGTTTCCATCTTCTTCAACTCCTTTTTCTTTCTATATCTAGGTTTTTTTTACTTTAAAAGTACAATATGTATTAAAAGCAGTAAAATACATGCATTCATTATATCAACAAACAAGCTTTATCCACAAAATGTGGATAAAGCTTATATTTTTGTGAATAACATTGTGGATACCCCGTTAAAATGATTTATCCACATTTTCTTTTAACTAGCTGCATAAAACATCACGTAGACCTCCTGAGGGTTTGGTAACTTTTTTAAATAAGAATGCTCTTTTAACAACTCAGGCAGTGCACTGTAAGATGTTTGCTGAAAGTTCATCATTTGAAAAAAATGTAGAGAAGATGCCTTATTTGTTAGTAAATATAGTTGCTTCACGCCGTGCTTTTGAGCCAACTGGACGATGCTTTTAAATAGCAGCAGAATATCAGATTGCATTAAAGAAGGTGATACGACAAGGGAGCGGAGAATTCCATCCACACCCTCTTTTTCAAACCCAACTGTTGCTAGCAGCTCGCCTTCTTCATTTTCCATTATGACAAATTGATGAATATGCTCTTCCACGCCAGCTGTGCTAATGCCCGCTTTTTGTAAGAACTGTTGAATTCGAATATAATCATTTTCACTAGCAATTTTTAATTGTTCTCTCATTTTAATCACCTCAACTTGTTTTCTAGTAACAAATCTATGAGATGATTAAAAAAAGTAGAACTGAATTTTATTTTTAATGATTCTATTAATTAAATACTGACGATACCCATTCTACTACAAAAAACTTAACTTCTACAGAATCTTCTTTTGATTTAGAATCAGCTTTTTTCTTAGATGGAACAGACTTTTCAGCTTCTTTACTTTCCTTTTTTTCAGCCTTAGCACTTGTTTCTTCCTTTACTGTGCTGCGTGTATCTTTTGCAATTGCTTCTTTAGAAGATACTGTTGGTTGAGAAGGTTCCTCAGCCTTCTGCTCAATAGAATCCGATGTAATAGTTGCAGATTGAATTTCTGTTTTCGCTGCGGGTTCTTTACTTTCAGCCGATTTGTCATCTGTTTTGTCTGCAGATTTTGATTCAGAAGCTGCTGGTTTCTCTTTTTCTTCCTTTGGCTCTTCTTCAGATGGCTCCGGCGCTTTTACCGCTTCACCGTTTGAGAAATCTAAGAAGCATAAAGGAGGAAATAGTACACACCACCAGTTTGCTCCCTCTCCTTTGCCAAGAGTAATAAGCACGGCTTCGTACTCACCTGCTGGATATAAGAACTGACCGTACAACTTAGTAGGAAACTCTACTTTTCCGAATTTAACATGAACAGATTCATTTACGCCTTCTTCTTTTAACACTTCTTTCGCAATTGTTTCAAGCGCCGGCAAATTTTCTTTAATTGTTTTTCGAGCTACCGCTACGGATGTTAAATCTTTTACCCATTCTGTAATTTGTTCATTCACCCGGTCACGAATCAGACGTTTTACGTACTGGTCTTTTTCACCATCGCTGTTTGCTAAAATGCGCAGTCGAATCGCCTCGTCTGGAATGACTGCAGGCTGATCTGCCTGCACTTGGTTATGTGTATATATAAGTTGAGCATTTGCCCCAATAATTAATAAAATAAAATAAATGATAGCATAGTTCTTCATTTCGGCCACCGCCCTTTCATAGGAACAGTATGGCCGAAAGCAAGATATCTTAAACTAGTAATTTAGTAAAAAATGCATGATTTTCAAAAATCAAAGGGAAAATCATTCCCTCTGATTTTTTTAGTTCTCGCGAAGTTGTGCAAAAACCATTCGATCTTTTCCATTAATGTCATATACACATTCTACAAAAGCTGTCGGAAACGTTTTTTGCAGCATCTCAGCTACATCTTTTGTCTGTCCAGCCCCGACTTCAAACCCAATAATACTATTTGACTTCGTCACATATGGCAGCTCTTCCATGAAACGTCGATAAAAATCCAGGCCATCTTTTCCACCAAAAAGAGCTCGGTTTGGCTCATGATCTTTTACCACTGTGGACAACTCATCATCTGCTGGAATATAAGGCGGATTAGACACAATTACATCAAATTTCTGATTTGATAATAGAAATGGTTGTAATAGATCTCCCTGTATAAACGTGACAGCAGCGTCCAGGTTTTGAGCATTTTCTTTGGCTACGCTTAAAGATTCTATAGCTATATCTGTTGCTGTAACTTCCACTCTGTCAAGCTCCAAAGCTAAAGTGATAGCAATTGCCCCACTTCCCGTTCCAATATCTACAAGCTCAATAGGCTGGTGTTGAAATTCTTTTTTTATTCGAGAAATCATTCCGTATACCAGCTCTTCCGTTTCCGGTCTTGGAATTAATACATGTTCGTTTACAATAAATGAACGCCCGTAAAATTCTTCTGTCCCGATTAGATATTGTACAGGCATACCTGCTTTATGAGCATGGACATCTTGTTCAAATCTTTTTAGACTTTCTTCTTCTAGTTCTTCCTGCAGAGCACCTAGCAAATGAGTTCTCGTCATCTGCAAGTGGTGGCGAAGCAAAAGTTCTCCCGCGTTTTCATCTCGCTTTGCCTCTTTCAAAAAAGAAGAAGCCCACTTAAGGGCTTCAAATACTTTCATTAGTTCGAATCTTCCATTCGGCGCGCTTGGTCTTCCATGACTAATGCATCGATAATTTCATCAAGCTTGCCTTCTAAGATTTGATCTAGCTTTTGAATCGTCAGACCAATACGGTGGTCCGTTACGCGATTTTGCGGGAAGTTATACGTACGGATACGCTCGGAGCGATCTCCTGATCCAACTGCTTGTTTGCGCGTTGCATCGTACTCTGCTTGTGCTTCTCGCTGAAACTTATCGTACACGCGAGCACGCAACACTTTCATTGCTTTTTCTTTATTTTTAATCTGAGACTTTTCATCTTGACATGATACCACTGTATTTGTTGGTAAATGCGTTAAACGAACGGCTGACATCGTCGTATTAACACTTTGACCACCAGGTCCACTTGAAGCAAATGTATCTACACGGATGTCTTTTTCATGAATGTCCACTTCGACTTCTTCTGCTTCAGGAAGACATGCTACCGTTGCTGTAGATGTATGAATACGACCACCTGATTCTGTTTCAGGAACTCGTTGAACACGGTGTGCACCGTTTTCAAATTTCATCTTTGAGTACGCACCTTTACCGTTAATCATAAAGATAATTTCTTTATAACCGCCTACTCCAGTAGTCGTTGCTTCCATTACTTCTGTTTTCCAGCCTTGTGATTCAGCAAAGCGTGAATACATGCGGTACAAATTAGCTGCAAATAATGCCGCTTCATCTCCACCAGCAGCTCCACGAACCTCCATGATTACGTTTTTATCATCGTTTGGATCTTTTGGAATTAATAAAATACGTAGCTTTTCAACTAGCTCTTCTTGCTGCGTTTCTAACTCGGCAATTTCTTCTTTTACCATGTCACGCATATCTGCATCAAGCTTATCTTCAAGCATCGTTTTCGCTTCTGATAACTGCTCTTTTACATCTTTGTATTCCTGATAAGCGGCTACCGTTTGTTGTATATCTGATTGTTCCTTCGAATATTCTCTCAACTTAGAGGGGTTGTTTACGATCTCAGGGTCACTCAGAAGTTCGTTTAACTTCTCATAGCGCGCCTCTACCGCTTCTAAACGATCAAACACGTCATTCACCTCATTCTTTATCCATAACATTGTAATTATAGTATAGCTTTAAAATAGAGTCAAAACCTTGTTAATACACGTATATGAACAAAAAAACAGAACTGCGCGTTCTGTTTTTATCATCATAAAATTCTTGCTTTATTTTTCGACCATTTCGCTTGAGTCCACAGACACAGCTTGTCCTTTAGACTTTTGCACAACGTGGCAATGACGACATCTTGGTTCGTACGATTCAGACGCACCGACTAAAATAATAGGGTCGTCATAAGAAGCAGGCTCACCGTTAATCAAACGCTGCGTACGGCTCGCAGGAGAGCCACATGAAGCGCACACGGCCTGTAGCTTTGTTACCGATTCTGCAATAGCCATTAACTGCGGCATTTGTCCAAAAGGTTCACCTTTGAAGTCTTGATCTAACCCCGCTACAATCACACGAAAGCCTTGATCTGCTAAAGATTGAACAATTTCTAGAATATCTGTGTCAAAAAACTGTACTTCATCTATCGCTACTACGTCTGTCTCTTCATTTACTCGCTTTAAAATATCGCGCGATGCCGAGATTGAATAAGCCATAACAGATGTACCATTATGTGAAACGACAGCTTCTTCGCTATATCGATTATCAATTGCAGGCTTGAACACTTGTGCTTTTTGTTTAGCAAACTGCGTACGGCGCACACGTCGAATCAACTCTTCTGATTTCCCTGAAAACATACTGCCACAAATTACTTCTATCCAACCGCTTTGTTTCATTACGTACACCACTGCGGGACTCTCCCTTCTTCTCGTTCCGTTTCTGAGCGAACCGCTACTAACTTAATCTACGTCTTCTATGTAGATCTTATTCCTATGATAAAGTACCCACTTTTTTATCAAGCAGACACTGTTTTTCTACTTTTATAAGCAAAAAAACAGGCAAGAAGTTAAGCTACTTGCCTGTTTGTTTCGACAATGTGATTATTTAAGACCGTATTTTTTGTTGAAGCGATCAACACGGCCACCAGCTTCAGCGAATTTTTGACGACCAGTGTAGAATGGGTGACATTCAGAACAAGTCTCAACGCGGATCTCTTCTTTTACAGAACCACTTTCAAATTCGTTTCCGCAAGTACATTTAACCATAACTGTTTTATAGTTTGGATGAATTCCTGTTTTCATTCGTTTCATCTCCTTCCGCCCTGAATCATTCTGAAACAGAGTTTATTGATAAAGATAGTGATGAAATAATAACTATTTCACTGTGTACTTTATCAACACACATGATGAAATTATAACAAGGGTTGTATGCTTTTGCAACCACATGTTTTATAACTTATCGTTTATTTGCTAGAAGCGTTTTTTTCTCTTCCGTTAACATCGAGAAGAACTCTTCATTTGTCTTTGTTTGACGTAAACGTTTTAAGAATTTTTCTGCAAAATCAGGAGCATCTGCCATTGATTTACGAATTGCCCATAAATGGTCTAAATGCTCTTTTGGAATTAACAGCTCTTCTTTACGTGTGCCTGAGCGGCGAATGTCAATCGCAGGGAAGATACGTTTTTCAGCTAGTGAACGATCTAGATGCAGTTCCATGTTACCTGTACCTTTAAATTCTTCATAAATAACATCATCCATACGAGAGCCTGTATCAATTAAGGCTGTTGCTAGAATGGTTAAGCTGCCTCCATCTTCAATGTTACGAGCAGCTCCAAAGAATCGTTTTGGACGGTGAAAAGCAGCCGGGTCAATACCCCCTGATAGTGTACGACCGCTCGGTGGAATAACTAAGTTATAAGCACGAGCAAGTCTTGTGATGCTATCCATCAAAATGACAACATCTTTTTTGTGTTCGACTAATCTCATCGCACGTTCAAGGACAAGTTCCGCTACTTTAATGTGGTTTTCTGGCACTTCATCAAATGTAGAACTGACAACATCACCGTCAACCGAACGCTCAATGTCCGTCACTTCCTCAGGACGCTCATCGATAAGAAGGACAATTAATTCTGCATCAGGATGATTCGTTGTAATGCTATTGGCAATTTCTTTTAACAGCATCGTTTTACCTGCTTTTGGCGGCGCAACAATTAGTCCCCGTTGCCCAAATCCAATCGGTGAAATCAAGTCAATAATACGCGTAGAGAAACTTCTTGGCTGAGTTTCTAGCAGCATTTGCTCATTTGGATAAATCGGCGTTAGCGCTGGAAAATGCACGCGATCTTTTGACGTTTCTGGATCTTCTCCGTTTACCGCTTCTACATGTAATAATCCGTAGTAGCGCTCATTTTCTTTTGGAGGACGAACTTTCCCCGATACCTTGTCTCCATTACGCAGATCGAAGCGACGAATTTGTGAAGCTGAGATATAAATATCTTCTGAACTCGGTGAATAGTTAATTGGTCGTAAGAAACCGAATCCTTCTGACTGAATAATTTCAAGAACGCCTTCCATAAATAAAAGCCCATCTTGTTCAGCTTGAGCCTTTAAAATAGCAAAGACAAGTTCTTTTTTCGTTAATTTACTATAGTACGAAACTTTATACTCACGAGCATGTTCATATAGCTCTTTTAATTTCATATTTTCTAAACTGGATAATGTTAAGTTCATTAGGACACCACGCTTTATAATGAATAATTTTTAACCGTTCCTCCCATATTAAATTCAAATATAAAATTGAGAGATGATATGGATGGAATAAATCTGTGAAAATGGAGAATATAACCTTTGAAGTATAATAAGTAGAATCAATTGATTAACTATACACTTTTAGAAGAATAATTCCGACATAAAACCATTTATATTATCTTGATAAATTTAACGTAGCAATTTATATTCTAACCTTTTTCTATCTTTTTAATCAATCTTTTTTTACTTTAGAAGATGAATAAAAAAAAGGAAATTTAATAGCTTACGAGAAGCGAGGAAAACCTTTTCATAATTTCACATTAAAGGAAATAAACTGGACGTTAGAATAAGAAGTGAAATTTTTCTTTTAGCTTCCCTTTTTATCTATTTACCCTATTCATAAATATATAAGCTACACAGACATAGAAGAACGCTCCTACGCCTGTGTAGCTTATTAAAAAGCTCATTTCTAAACTTTGCTTTCATGACTGTGGCACCGATTTGCCTCTATGAATTTTGAAATTGCTCAATTTCCTCTTGAGTCATCTCTTCACGCCAAATCATTGCCCCTAAATCCGATAGCTTGTCTACTAAATGACTGTAACCTCGGTCAATGTGCTCTAAACCCGTTACCTCTGTAATCCCTTTGGCCATTAAGCCAGCGGTTACGAGAGCTGCTCCTGCTCGTAAGTCCGACGCTTTCACACGTGCACCTTGCAAGTGAATGGGACCATTAATAATAGCAGAACGTCCTTCTACCTTAACAGATGCATTCATTCGTCTCAGCTCATCAATATGCTTAAACCTTGCACCGTAAATTGTATCCGTCACAACGCTTGTACCAGACGCTCTTGTTAGAAGCGTCGTAAATGGCTGCTGTAGATCAGTTGGAAAACCTGGATATACTAGCGTCTTAATATCTACGGGCTTCAGTAGCTGACGAGTCGCTACAAGAATCTGATCTGAGCTTGTTTCGATATGAATACCCATCTCACGCATTTTAGCCGTTAATGACTCCAAATGCTGAGGGATAACGTTGTCAACAACAACTTCTTTTCCCATACTCGCTCCCATGATCATATACGTGCCTGCTTCAATTCGGTCTGGAATGATGGAATGACGGCATCCTTTTAATTGATCTACCCCATCAATTCGAATAACATCCGTACCTGCACCTTTAATACGGGCACCCATACTTGTCAGTAACGTAGCTACATCAATAATTTCAGGCTCTTTAGCAGCATTCTCAATAACGGTACGCCCTTTTGCTCTTACAGCAGCGAGCATAATATTGATTGTTGCTCCTACGCTAACAACGTCTAAATAAATTCGAGCACCAATCAGCTCCTCAGCTCGAATGTAAATAGCTCCTTGCTCATTTGTTACTTTAGCGCCAAGAGCTTCAAATCCTTTAATGTGCTGATCGATTGGTCTAGGACCAAGGTAACATCCTCCTGGAAGCCCAACTACCGCTTTTTTAAAGCGTCCCAACATCGCCCCCATTAAATAATAAGAAGCGCGTAATTTTTTTACTTTTCCGTTCGGTAAAGGCATTGCAACCATTCCGGATGGATCTACTGTTAATTCGTCGTTATCAATGGTTACTTTCCCACCAATTTCTTCAACTAAATCCCCTAATAACTGCACGTCTGAAATATCGGGCAGACCTTCAATTGTAACAGGTGACTCGGCTAAAATTGTTGCTGGAATAAGCGCAACGGCACTATTTTTAGCACCACTGACGCGGACGGATCCACTTAAGGTAAAGCCACCTTGTATTTTTAACTTTTCCATTTATAGCTCCCTTCTAGTGAAAGAAAGTTTCTCACCTAGTAATTGAGGAAAATTTTGGTACAAAGAATACCTAAAAGAATGGTTATTTTTCCTATTACCTACTAGTGTACACGAAAATGAAAAAATCATGTATAGTTTCGACAAGATAAAAGAAAAATATGGCATTCACCTGTCAGGATGGTAAATGCCACACAAATTTATACATGTTTAGACATTTCGCTTTTCCCAATCTGCTAAAAATTGGTCAATCCCTGCGTTTGTTAACGGATGTTTGAACAATTGCATTAAAACTTTGTAAGGAATTGTCGCAATATGTGCTCCATTTTTTGCAGCTTCTGTTACGTGCATCGGATGACGAATAGATGCTGCAATAATTTCTGATGGAATGTCATGAATCGCAAAAATATCTGCGATATCTGAGATTAAATCGAGACCATTAAAACCAATATCGTCTAATCTTCCTAAGAAAGGCGATACGTAAGTAGCACCTGCTCTTGCTGCCATTAACGCTTGGTTAGCTGAGAAAATAAGCGTAACGTTTGTCTTAATACCTAAACTAGTAAATTCTTTTACTGCTTTTAAGCCATCTGGAGTCATCGGTACCTTGATTGTGATATTCGGCGCGATCGCAGCAAGCTCTTTTCCTTCGCGAATCATGCCTCCTGCATCAAGCGCAATCACTTCTGCACTTACAGACCCTTCAACGAATTCTGTAATTTCACGAAGACGATCTTCAAACGTGATGTTCTCTTTAGCTACTAAACTAGGATTTGTTGTAACCCCCGCTAACAAACCCAATGAATGCGCTTCCTTAATTTCGTCTAAATTAGCCGTATCAATAAAAAACTTCATGAATGCCATCTCCCTACGTTATGTATTCAGAATGATAAGAAAATTATAGTAAAAATAAAACCGCCTTACAATAAAAATAAGACGGTTTTATTTTTCAGACTCAACTAACTGCAAACAGGCAATCCGAAGATTTCAAATTATGCTTTGTTAGAAGAACCGAATTCACGCATTTTACCTTGAACCGTTTCTTTGATTGCTTCGCGAGCAGGTCCTAAGTATTTACGTGGATCATATTGTTCAGGTTGCGCAGCTAATACTTCACGAACAGCTTTAGCTGAAGCAATTTGGTTTTCAGTGTTTACGTTGATTTTAGCAGTACCTAAAGAAACTGATTTTTGGATATCTTTTGTAGGAATACCAGTTCCACCGTGTAAAACTAATGGTAAGCCTGTACGATCTCCGATTTCTTTCATTTCAGCAAAACCTAGGTTTGGTTCACCTTTGTATGGTCCGTGAACTGATCCTAATGCTGGAGCTAAGCAATCGATACCTGTACGTTTAACAAGTTCTTCACACTCGTTAGCATCTGCATAGATAACGCCCTCAGCAATAACGTCGTCTTCTTGTCCACCAACAGTTCCTAGTTCTGCTTCTACAGATACTCCGTGGAAGTGAGCTAGTTCAACTACTTTAGAAGTAATTGCAATGTTTTCTTCAAATGGGTGGTGAGAAGCATCGATCATTACAGAAGTGAATCCAGCATGGATTGCTTTTGCACATGATTCAAAGCTTGAACCGTGGTCTAAGTGAATTGCAACTGGTACTTGAACGTCGTAATCTTCGATTAGAGCTTCAACCATTGCTACAACAGTTTTGAAACCGCCCATGTAGCGTGCTGCACCTTCAGATACACCAAGAATAACTGGAGAGTTTTCTTCTTTTGCTGCTTGAAGAATAGCTTGAGTAAACTCTAAGTTATTTAAGTTAAATTGACCTACTGCATAGCCTTGTTCTTTTGCTGTAATAAGCATTTCTTTCATTGATACTAAAGGCATATTGAAATCCTCCTTAAAATCAACCTTAGATTAGATGCTAACCAAAAGGCACACTCAAATAGTATGCTCTTGAATTGAGTGTTTCATGTAGAAACAAAGCGCATCTTTACATAATAGATTGTCGAATTATGAATACAGTAATTAGGATACCAACTAACAATGAAAACAGCAACATTTTTAGGCTGATATTCAAAATTTGTTAGGATGAAAACCCTACCAAAACCTTAATTCGACTTTACTGGTATATATTCCCTAACAACTTTTCGGATTTCATCAATATCAAACGGTTTTGCAAAGTGTGTTAATGCTCCTAAATCTTTTGCTTCTTGAATCATATCCAATTCACCATAAGCGGTCATAATGATGACTTTAATCGTTTCATCGTGCTGCTTTAACCTTTTTAAAATTTCAATTCCATCCATTCCTGGAATTTTCATATCTAATAAGACAAGATCCGGTGCTTGCTCTTTTGTAATATCAATCGCCTGGAAGCCGTTCGCCGCTTGAAATGTCGTATAGCCTTCTTTTTGCAGCACTTCCGTTAATAAAATACGTATACCATACTGATCATCAACAATTAAAATTTTCTCTGCCAATATAATCCCACCTTTTATATTCCTCTTCTACAGACAAAACTAACATATGTATTTCGCCTTTAAAACAAAAATCCCTGCTAATTAGAGAAATTGTTACAAAACATAGCTTTTTTTGTCATCTATCCAACTTCATTGCACTTTACTTTCATTGTAGCTCATTTCAAGATAGAATACAGATAGCTTTTTTCGTTATAATGTGTAGATAGACGGCTTTAGCCGCTTAAATCGAAGGGAGATTCTATGCTTAAAATTTTCACAACTCAACTTTCAGGTTTTTTTAAACGAATTGAAGAACAAGAAGAATTCCAATTTGAAGATGCCGCGCGTATTTTAGCACAAGCCTCTGTCGGAGAAGGATTTATTTATATTTATGGCGTAGAAGAAATGCACGCCATTACGCTTGAAGCACTAAGCAGTGCAGAACCTTTAAGTCAGGCAAAAGCTTTGTCTTTACATGAATTAGATCAGCTGACTAGCGTTGATCGCGTACTGCTCGTCTCTCGATTTTCAACAGATAATAAAGCAGTGGAAATAGCTGAACGTTTAAAGAAACACGATATTCCATTTGTTAGCATTGCTGCTGTTCCTAAAGAGATAGCCGAACCTTCTTTAACAGCACTCGCAGATGCTCATATTGATACAAAATTGTTAAAGCCGCTTATTCCTGGAGAAGACGGCTCAAGATTTGGTTTTCCAGCAATGATGGTCGCTTTATACGCATACTACGGTTTAACTTTCACATTAAAAGAAATCGTAGAAGAATATGAATAAAAAACACGCTGTCTAAAGACAGCGTGTTTTTATTTCACTTATTTGTTTTGGCTTGATTCCATTGATGCGCGAATAAATTCTTTGAACAATGGTTGCGGTCTAGTTGGACGAGAAGTAAACTCTGGGTGGAATTGTGAAGCCAAGAACCATGGGTGGTCTTTTAGCTCTACAATTTCAATTAAACGGCCGTCTGGGCTTGTACCAGAGAAGATAAAGCCTTTCTCTTCCATTTGTTGACGGTATTCGTTATTAAATTCATAACGGTGACGATGACGCTCATATACCACTTCATCTTGATATGCTTCATATGCAAGCGTATCTTCAGACAATTTACAAGGGTATAGTCCTAAACGCAGTGTACCGCCTAGGTCTTCTACGTCTTTTTGTTCTGGTAATAAGTCGATAATTGGATAGTTTGTTTCAGGTGCAATTTCTGCTGAATGTGCGCCTTCTAAGCCTAATACATTACGCGCAAACTCAACTGATGCCAGCTGCATACCTAAGCAAATACCTAAGAATGGAACTTTTTGCTCACGTGCATATTGTGTTGCTACAATTTTACCTTCAATTCCACGATCACCAAATCCACCTGGAACTAAGATACCATCTACATCACCAAGTAAATCTTGAACATTTTCTTTTGTTACGAATTCCGAGTTTACCCACTTGATGTTTACATCTGCATCGAATGCATATCCAGCATGTTTCATTGCTTCTACGACAGAAATATAAGCATCTTGAAGCTCTACATACTTACCAACCAATGCAATTTTTGTTGTATTTGAAAGTCCTTTTACTTTCTCAACCAGTGCTTTCCACTCAGTCATTTCTGCTTCTTTGCAATCTAATTTCAAATGATCGCATGTGATTTGATCTAGGTGCTGTTCTTGTAGAGATAGTGGAATTTCATATAATGTTTCAGCGTCTGCACACTCAATAACCGCTTTTGGATCAATGTCGCAGAATAAAGCTAGCTTGTCTTTCATATCTTCAGAAATTGGCATTTCTGTACGAACAACGATAACATTTGGCTGAATGCCTAAGCTACGTAACTCTTTTACACTATGCTGTGTTGGTTTTGTTTTCATTTCACCAGCAGCTTTTAAATATGGCACAAGTGTACAGTGGATATACATAACATTGTCACGGCCAATATCACTTTTGATTTGACGAATAGCTTCTAGGAAAGGAAGTGATTCAATATCTCCTACCGTTCCGCCGATTTCAGTAATAACAACGTCCGCATTTGTTTCTTTACCTGCACGGAAAACGCGTTCTTTAATTTCATTTGTGATGTGCGGAATAACCTGAACTGTTCCGCCTAAATAATCACCGCGACGCTCTTTTTTCAATACTGTTGAATATACTTTACCTGTTGTTACGTTGCTGTAGCGATTTAAGTTGATATCGATAAAACGCTCATAGTGACCTAAGTCTAAGTCTGTTTCCGCGCCGTCATCCGTTACGAATACCTCACCGTGTTGGTATGGACTCATTGTTCCTGGGTCTACGTTAATATATGGATCAAACTTTTGAATCGTTACGTTCAACCCACGGTTTTTTAATAAACGGCCTAAAGAAGCTGCTGTAATCCCTTTTCCTAGAGATGATACAACACCGCCTGTTACGAAAATATACTTTGTCATCTATACTTCCCCCTCTAAATAATTTGAACTGTACAATATTAAAAGTTTTCACATAAACAATCACAATTCATTCATTGTGCATGCGAAATTATAAGAAACCTTATGAATGTGAAACGTTCAAGAACCAAAAGAAAGTTTCTATCAAGGATTTATAAGAACATATCGGGGTGTAAAACATGGATAGATAAAATAAAAAAATTGCTCCCAATACCAAAACTGGATTGGGAGCAATAGTCTATTTTAAATAAAAACTTTTTAAATGCTTGTTTAAAGAGCCCAAAAAAGATTCTACCTACTTCGCTTGAAAAAGTCAAGAAGGATTATTTTTCTTTTTCGTCCTCATAATCTTCTTCTTCGTCTTCCTCATCATCGTCTAGATCATCTTCTAAATCGTCAAAATCGTCTTCTGCAAGATCATCTTCATCTTCTTCTAGCTCGTCAATGTCTTCAAAATCTTCTTCTTCGTCTAGATCATCAACATCTTCATAATCCAAATCTTCTTCTAAATCATCAAAATCTTCAACTTCTTCAACAACAGCTTTTTTCGCTTTTTTCTTTTTAGGTTTTGCAACCGGAATAACTTCTTCTTCAGCTTGGTCAAAAGGATACCACCCACGAAGACCCCAGTGGTTGTCCCCTACTGTTAAAAAGCGACCATCAATATTAATATCTGTATAAAACTGAGCTAATCTCGTTTTTAATTCTTGATCTGACATTTCAGCTGCTGCTTTAATTTCAGCAATAATTTCTTGGAATGACATTGCTTGACGATCTGTTTTTTCTTCTAGAAGCGCATAAGCAATCTCAATCATCGACATTTCTTTTAAATCCGTTTTTGAGTACTGTGCTAAACTCAAATCTGGCACATCCTTTCTATGGCTATGTATATCGAAAATCTATTAAATCAATTCATCATATGTGTAAATGATGGAAACGAATAAATACATACCATTCATTATAAACAAATTCAATACATTTATGCTAGCCTCGTTTCTAAAATTCTCGAGAATTTCGCATAAAACAACAAAAAAATAGACATTTTATCACTATAATACATTCTACTTAATACGCCAACAGCATCCTTTAACCAAAAGGAATTCACCATCAGTTATTCTGACTCTGCTAGGGTTAGGTCTATAAAAGCCGAGACGACCAACAAACGGTCATCTCGGCTTTTAATATATCACTATATACTAACGATACATTATTACATATTTCGGCGATATTGCCCACCGCATTCATATAAAGCTCGCGTAATTTCTCCTAAGCTGGCTACTTTAACGGTCTCCATTAACTCTTTAAAAATGTTCTCTCCTTCTGTTGCAGCTTTCTTTAACCTTTTCAGCGCATCTTCTCTTTTTTCTTCATGCTGCTGTTGAAACTTCTGAAGCTGATTAATTTGATGATTTTTTTCTTCTTTTGATGCGCGGGCTAACTGCATGTCATCAACCGAGGAATTTTCCTCTTCATTTGGATTAATATACGTATTTACTCCTATAATAGGTAAAGCTCCCGTATGTTTTTGCATCTCATATTCCATCGATTCATCTTGAATCTTACCTCGCTGATACTGCATTTCCATCGCACCTAAAACGCCGCCTCGATCATTTAAGCGTTGGAACTCAGCCAAGACCGCTTCTTCTACCAAGTCTGTTAGTTCATCAATAATAAAAGAGCCCTGTAGTGGATTTTCGTTTTTAGTTAATCCATGCTCTTTTGTAATGATTAATTGAATGGCCATCGCTCTTCGTACAGATTCCTCTGTCGGTGTTGTAATTGCTTCATCATACGCATTGGTATGAAGAGAGTTGCAGTTGTCATGAAGAGCCATTAAGGCTTGCAGCGTCGTACGTATATCATTAAAATTAATTTCCTGTGCATGAAGCGATCTGCCGGATGTTTGAATATGATACTTAAGCTTTTGACTGCGTTCATTCGCGCCGTATTTATCACGCATCACAATTGCCCAGATTCTTCTCGCTACACGTCCAATAACCGTGTATTCAGGGTCAAGTCCATTACTAAAGAAGAAAGATAAATTAGGAGCAAAATCATCAATGTGCATGCCTCGGCTCAAGTAATATTCCACGTACGTAAAACCGTTGGCTAATGTAAACGCGAGCTGAGAAATTGGATTCGCTCCTGCTTCAGCAATATGATAGCCTGAAATAGAAACAGAATAATAGTTGCGCACTTTCTCGTCAATAAAGTACTGCTGAATATCTCCCATCATTTTTAATGCAAATTCTGTGGAAAAAATACACGTATTCTGTCCTTGGTCTTCTTTTAAAATATCCGCTTGAACGGTTCCTCTCACTTGTTTCAACGTACCCGATTTTACGTCCTCGTATTCCTCTTCTGTTAAAGGACGCTTCAGCTCCTCTTCCTTCTTTTCCACCTGCTGACTGATAGCTGTATTCATAAACATAGCTAGTAATATTGGAGCCGGCCCATTGATGGTCATCGAAACGGAAGTCGACGGATGGCAAAGATCAAATCCTTTATACAAGAGTTTCATATCATCAAGCGTACAGACATTTACGCCGCTTTCGCCAATTTTCCCGAAGATATCCGGCCTTGGATCCGGATTTTCTCCATAAAGCGTTACAGAATCAAACGCTGTACTTAAACGCTTAGCCTCATCATCTTTTGACAAATAGTGAAAGCGGCGATTTGTTCGTTCTGGTGTTCCTTCGCCTGCGAATTGACGCTTAGGATCTTCACCTTTTCGTTTGAACGGAAAAACACCTGCTGTATAAGGAAACGCACCTGGCACATTTTCTTTATAAAGAAAACGAAGAACTTCCCCGTATTCTTTAACTTTTGGAAGGGCCACGCGCGGAATACGCAGTCCTGATAGGGTATCAACTTGCAGAGAGGTTTTAATTTCTTTATTTCTTATCTTTGTAATAAGTTCTTCTTGCCCATACTGACTTTTTAATTTCGGCCAGTTTTCCAGCTTTTCAATTGATTCAGCCGTTAGCTGTTTTTGATATTTCTCCTTTAGCTGAGTGAGCTCTTGCTTGGCTGTTTCTGTTTCCACTTCTTCCAGAGCACCCTCTAGCTGATAAAATTTACGCGCTGTTTGCACTTGAACATCCGCATTGCGGTGATAAGAGCGAACGCTGTTTACAATCTCCTGTAAATATTGCTGTTGATCATTAGGAATGATGGTATATTTCTTTTCACTTACGCGCTCTGATGATTTTTCTACGTGCCAAGACGTACGGCATGTTTGATGCAGATGATTTACAAGATCTTCGAATAAAATATTTGTTCCCCCGTCGTTGAACTGACTCGCAATTGTTCCGTAAATTGGCATGGTAGAGAGATTATTTTCAAACAGCTGATGATTGCGCTGATACTGACGCTGCACTTGTTTTTTTGCGTCTTCGGAACCTTTTTTTTCAAATTTATTGATTACAATAAAGTCTGCGTAATCAATCATTTCAATCTTTTCTAACTGCGACGGCGCGCCAAATTCGCTTGTCATTACATAAAGAGAGACGTTTGCAATATCTTTGACTTGAGCATCAGCTTGCCCGATGCCGCTTGTTTCGACAATGATAATGTCGAAACCCGCTTTTTTCACGACGGCAATTCCATCTCGAATGGCGGCCGATAGCTCATGTCCAGATGAACGCGTGGCCAAACTTCTCATATACACACGAGGAGACGCTGCGATGTTCATGCGAATTCGATCCCCAAGAAGCGCTCCTCCGGTTTTTTGTTTAGTTGGATCAACGGATAAGACAGCTACATGAATATCTGGAATATGTTCAATAAACCTTCTTACTAATTCATCCGTAAGCGAACTTTTCCCCGCTCCTCCTGTTCCTGTGATTCCAATGACCGGTATTTTTTGATCCGTCTCGCTTTCGATTACACTTTCTCGGATTTCTTCAAGAGCAGCTGCGTGCTCTTTTGTGTATTCATAGGCTTCATTTTCAGCGCATGTAATAAGCTGGGCAATTAAACGGTCATTAGCTGGCGTTAAGGTTCGATCCTTCGGCAGTGCAGGGGGATTTGTGTAATAACAATCATCGATCATGAATTGAATCATGCCTTCTAACCCCATTTTTCGTCCATCTTCCGGAGAAAAGATTTTAGAAATGCCGTAATCATGAAGCTCTTGAATCTCACTCGGAATAATGACCCCTCCTCCTCCGCCATAAATTTTAATATGAGAAGCCTGTTGTTCTTGGAGTAAATCGTACATATACTTAAAATATTCTACATGGCCGCCTTGATAAGAAGAAATGGCAATCCCCTGAACATCCTCTTGTATGGAAGCGTTAACAACTTCTTCAACAGATCGGTTATGTCCCAGGTGAATGACTTCTACCCCCTTGGCTTGAAGAATTCGTCTCATAATATTAATGGACGCGTCGTGGCCGTCAAACAGGCTAGAAGCGGTTAAAAAACGAAGCGGTCTTTTGCTTGTATTCAAACTGTCTCCCCCTCACAAAGTTGTTGAAATGAAAAATTTTTAAGTAAAAAATCTAACTGCATATTTGTATATTCTTCTAATGAATAATGCTTTTGCAGCCACCATCTGCGAAATGCCCACATCTGACCTTGAACAAATAAATGATGAGCAAACAGCGAAATTTCTTTATCCGTAAGTGCAAATTGATTGTTTTCTACGCAGCCTTCGATAATAACCTTAAACATCTCAACCATATCCAGCTCTTTTTTTAATACATATGGAAGCGCATCTTTAGACAGTGATTTCGCTTCTTGGTACATGACTAATACTTCATCTTGAAGCTCATCCACAACTTTAAAATAGTGCTGAATCGCTTGTTGAAGCTCAGCGATTGTATAACGATCCACGACCATCTCTTCTAATCGCTCTCTCACTTCATCGTAAATATTGTCACATACAAGATATAAAACATCTTCTTTAGATTGAATATATTCGTAAAGTGTACCGATACTGAACCCAGCGGCTTTGGCAATTTCCCTTGTTGTTGTTCGGTGAAAACCTTTTTCCTTAAATAGCGTGACGGCCCCTTTAATCATTTGATTACGACGCTCTACAATCAGCTTTTCATCTTTAATAGATGTGAGAACTTCTCTCTTTTTCATTTTTTCACCTCTCCTACAACAAGTGTTTTATTTGGCAAGATACCTAGAAATGACGAGACGCTGAATTTCTTGTGTGCCTTCATAAATTTGCGTGATTTTTGCATCTCTCATAAAACGTTCTACTGGATAATCTTTTGTATAACCGTACCCTCCAAATACTTGAACCGCTTCTGTCGTTACTTTCATTGCGGTATCCCCGGCATATAATTTTGACATGGCTGATTCTTTGCCATATGGCAGCCCTTGGGACTCCAGCCAAGCGGCTTGATAGGTTAACAGTCTTGCAGCTTCTATACTCGTGGCCATGTCGGCTAACTTAAACGCAATTCCTTGCTGAGAAATAATTGGCTTACCAAATTGCTGACGTTCCTTGGCATAAGCTACGGCCGCATCTAACGCCCCCTGAGCAATTCCTACAGCCTGCGCTGCAATGCCATTTCGGCCGCCATCTAGTGTCATCATCGCAACTTTAAATCCTTCTCCTTCATTTCCCAGCAAATTTTCTTTTGGAACACGGCAGTCCTCGAAAATAATTTCTGTGGTAGGTGAAGAGCGAATGCCCAGTTTCTTTTCTTTTTTACCAACTGAAAATCCGGGCATATCTTTTTCAATAATAAAAGCGCTCGTGCGTTTTTCATTGGGGTCGATGCGAGCAAATACGACGTAAATATCCGCTTCGCCGCCGTTTGTAATAAAGATTTTAGAACCATTTAAAATATAATCTTCTCCGTCTTTTACAGCGAGCGTTCTCATTCCTCCTGCGTCTGATCCAGCACTCGGTTCGGTTAACCCATAAGCACCTATTTTCTCACCTGTTGCCATAGGTTTCAGGTATTTTTGTTTTTGTTCTTCTGTTCCGAATGTATAGATTGGCCAGCCGGCAAGAGAAGTATGAGCCGACAAAGTAACACCTGTTGATGCACATACTCTAGACAGTTCTTCAACAGCAATGCAATAAGCTAGATAGTCACTGCCAATTCCTCCGTATTGCTCCGGCCATGGAATACCTGTTAATCCTAGATCAGCCATTTGCGTAAAGATTCCTCTGTCAAAACGCTCTTCTTCATCTCGTTGTGCAGCTGTCGGAGCCACTTCGTTTTTGGCAAAGTCCCGCACCATTTTTCGAATCATTTCGTGTTCTTCTGAAAGTTTAAAAAACATGATTATTCCCCCTATAATTGACTGCTAATGACGATGCGCTGAATTTCGCTTGTACCTTCGTAGATTTCGCATACTTTGGCGTCACGAAAATACCTCTCTACTGGATAATCTTTCATATAACCATAGCCTCCCAAAACTTGAATCGCATCGATTGCTACATTCATGGCCGTTTGGGAAGCAAATAATTTCGCCATTGAGGCTTCTTTTTTACAAGGAAGTTTTTGATCATATAAAAAAGCGGCTCTATACATTAAAAGCTTCGCTGATTCAACAGCCGTTTCCATATCAGCCAGCTTAAAGGCAATACCCTGCTGAGATAAAATCGGTTTTCCGAATTGATATCGTTCATTTGCATAGTTTTTAGCTGCCGTTAACGCACCTTCAGCAATTCCTACCGCCTGAGCAGCAATACCAATTCTTCCTGCATTTAAATTAGCCATAGCAATTCGAAAGCCTTCACCTTCTTCTCCAAGACGATTTTCTACGGGCACCTGTATATTTTCAAAGTGCAGTTGAACCGTTCGAGAACCGTGAAGGCCCATCTTATGTTCATCTTTTCCTACTGAAAATCCCTCCATGGTCTTTTCAACGATAAAAGCGCTCATCCCTCTGGACCCGCGTTCGGGATTCGTTTTAGCAAATACAATATACGTATCCGCTTCTCCGCCGTTTGTAATGAAAAGCTTTGAGCCATTTAAAAGATAGTGGTCTCCTTTTCGTTCTGCCTTTGTTTTTAAGCTCGCAGCATCAGACCCTGCACTAGGTTCTGTTAAACAAAAAGCACCTAAATATTCACCTGTCGCCAGTTTTTTTACATACTTTTGTTTTTGATCTTCCGTCCCAAATACGACAATAGGATTCGTACCTACAGAAGTATGAACAGACAAAATGACGCCCAGGGCTGGACTTACTTTTGATATTTCGTGGATGGCAATCATATAGGACACAAAGTCCAGTCCGCCCCCTCCGTAAATTTGAGGAACGGGAATGCCCATCAGGCCAAGGTCAGCCATCTGCTTTAATAAACCTCGAGGAAATTCGCCCTTTTCCATGTTTGGCACAGCCGCAGCGACTTCTTTTTCACTAAAATCAGCTACCATCTTTTTAATCATGTGTTGTTCAGACGTAAAAAAGATCATTTCGCCACTCCTTTATATTTCGTACGTAAAAAATCCTTTTCTTGTTTTTCGACCAAGCCACCCTGCCTTTACATATTTCCTAAGCAATGGACAAGGACGATATTTGTCATCACCAAACCCTTTATGAAGCGTTTCCATAATAAATAAACATGTATCGAGGCCGATAAAATCTGCTAATGTCAAAGGTCCCATTGGATGATTCATTCCTAGTTTCATGACTTGATCAATATCCTCTTCGTTTGCTACACCTTCATAGAGCGTAAACACAGCTTCGTTAATCATTGGCATTAAAATTCGATTTGAAACAAACCCTGGAAAATCATGAACTTCCACCGGGGTTTTATTTAATTTTTTCGTTGTTTCATAGACTGCTTGATACACTTCATCGTTAGTAGCCAGCCCTCTAATAATTTCAACGAGCTTCATCACCGGAACAGGATTCATAAAATGCATGCCAATTACTTTTTCAGGTCGAGTGGTCACAGCTGCAATTTCAGTAATAGGAAGCGAAGACGTGTTGGTTGCTAAAATAGTATGACTCGGGGCTAACGAATCCAACTCCGCAAAAATGGCTTGTTTGACTTCCATCTTTTCCACAACCGCTTCGACGATTAAATCTGCTTTTTGTGCTGCCGTTATTTCATTTGCCAGGTGAAGGCGCTCCATAATCCCTTCATATTCCTTAGCTGAGAGAGAACCTTTTCCCACCTGTTTTTTCAGACGTTTATCAATACCTTCTATTCCCTTTTGTGTATTTTTTTGATCAACGTCATACAAAGAAACTTGATATCCGCTCGCAGCAAATACTTGTGCAATGCCTGCCCCCATCTGACCTGCTCCAATAACCATAACTGTTTCAATATTCAAGTTGATATCCCCCTTTTACACCTCTACCATGATGGCATCGCCTTGGCCGCCGCCGCTGCAAATAGAAGCAATGCCTAGACCGCCGCCTCGTCGTCTTAATTCATGAATGAGCGTGACAACAATACGGGCGCCGCTTGCGCCAATTGGATGTCCAAGTGCCACAGCCCCGCCGTTCACATTTACTTTTTCAGCCGGAAGCCCTGCAATCTCCATACTCATCAACGCTACTGCTGAAAAAGCTTCATTGATTTCAAACAGCGCAATATCGTCTACTGTCTTATTTGTTTTTTGCAGTAGCTTGTTAATAGCAAACCCAGGCGTTTTCGGAAATTCCCTTGGCTCCATCGCAAGAGAAGTATGGTTTATAATCGTAGCCAACGGCTCATAGCCATTTGTTTTTGCCACATCTTCATCCATTAGCATGAGCGCAGCTGCTCCGTCATTTACGCTAGGTGCATTTCCTGCTGTAATGGTTCCGCTGTGGCCAAATACAGGCCGAAGAGACGAGAGTTTTTCTATCGACGTATCTTTTCTTGGTCCTTCATCTTTTTGAACCGTTATCGTTCCTTTTTTAGACGGAATATCAACTGAAATTCTTTCTGCGATCCATCTCCCTTTCTCTTCTGACTCTACCGCTAACTGATGACTGCGAAGCGCCCATTCATCCTGCTTTTCTCGGGAAATATTCATTTCAGAAGCTATTTCATTTCCATACGTACCCATTTGAACCCCTGTAAAGCTGCATGTCAAACCGTCATGAACCATCAAATCCGTCACAACACTATCTCCCATACGGAATCCCCATCTTGCTTTTGGAAGAAGATACGGCGCGTTACTCATCGATTCCATTCCACCTGCAATGATTGTTTTTGCTTCTCCTAATCGAATCAGCTGATCAGCAGTTGTAATACTGCGCATGCCCGATGCACAAACTTTATTAATGGTTTCCGTCTCTACTTGCCACGGTAAACCTGCATAATGCATGGCTTGCCTAGAAGGTAGCTGTCCTTGGCCTCCTTGCAGCACGCACCCCATAATAACGGAATCAATTTCTGTACGTCCCTTTGATGCTGCTTGAATCGCTTTCCCGCCTAGTTCTGCCGCTTTTAGTCCGCTTACGCTGCCACCTAATTTTCCAAAAGGTGTTCGAACTGCACTCACAATAACTGTTTTCCCCACTATTGTTTCCTCCTCTTTTTCCTAATCTTTGTCCTTGCTGATTGAACGCTTGCTCAATTTCCTTTCTGTAAAAAGTAGAGATGAATACCATCTCTACTTCTCCTTTATGAAAGCTGTTCTTGCACGTCGCCATAAATTGACTTTTCAAGCAGTTCTGCTACGTCATACGTATGAACTTTTTCTTCTACTTCTTTTGCTTTTGTTCCGTCACTTAGCATCGTCAAGCAGTACGGACAACCTGAACTGATAATGCTTGGGTTAACGGCTAAGGCTTGTTCCGTGCGCGCTACGTTAATGCGCTGGCCGGTCGTTTCTTCCGTCCACATTAACCCTCCTCCTGCTCCACAGCACATACCATTTTCACGGTTGCGATCCATTTCAATCAAACTAACACCTGGAATCGCTTTCAAAATTTCTCTTGGGGGACTGTATACTTCGTTATATCTTCCTAAATAACAGGAATCATGGAAGGTAATCTTTTCATTAACCGCATGTTTTGGTGTCAGCTTACCTTCTTTCACCAACATAGCTAATAATTCTGTGTGATGATACACTTCTCCTTCAAAACCGAAATCTGGATATTCATTTTTAAAAATATTGTAAGCATGTGGATCAATCGTAACAATTTTTTTGATTTCATTTTTTTCAAATTCAGCGATATTTTTAGAAGCTAACTCTTGGAATAAAAATTCATTGCCCAACCTGCGCGGCGTGTCACCAGAATTTTTTTCTTTATTTCCTAAAATCGCAAATGAAACACCCGCTTCATTGAGAAGCTTTGCAAACGATAGAGCGATTTTTTGGCTGCGGTTATCATAAGATCCCATCGAACCTACCCAGAACAAATACTCAAACGTTTCACCCGCTTTACTTACTTCTTTAACAGTCGGAATGTGAACATCTTCTCTTACATGTCGCCATTCTTCACGCTCTTTTCGATTTAATCCCCAAGGGTTTCCTTGACGCTCAATATTCGTCATGGCACGCTGAGCATCCGCGTCCATCTTTCCTTCGGTTAATACTAAAAAACGTCGTAAATCTATAATCTTATCTACATGCTCGTTCATTACGGGACATTGATCTTCACAGTTTCGGCACGTTGTACATGCCCAAATTTCTTCTTCCGTAATGACTTCTCCAATTAAAGCGGGATTATATTCCGCTGTTGCTGCGGCTTCTTCTCCGCCTTGGCCCGCCGCCATCATCGCCAGTTGATTTCCTTTTGTTTTAGAGAATGCATACGTAGGAACCCAAGGAGCCTTAGATGTCACAACTGCTCCTTTTTCTGTTAAGTGATCGCGCATCTTTAAAATTAAATCCATTGGAGATAAAATTTTCCCTGTACCCGTTGCCGGACACATATTCGTACAGCGACCGCATTCCACACAGGCATATAAATCAATAAGCTGATGCTGCGTGAATTCTTCAATCTTTCCAACCCCAAACGTCTCCTGCGTCTCGTCTTCAAAATCAATCTTTTCAAGCTTACCTGGCTTAGAAACACGGTTAAAAAATACATTGGCCGGTCCAGCCAGTAAATGAGCATGTTTTGATTGAGGAACATATACTAAAAACGTCAATAACACCGCTAAGTGAATCCACCATGAAACATAAAAAATGGAGATAGCGGCAACGTCATTGATTCCCTTAAACAAGATGGCAATCGATGACGCAATCGGTTCTGTCCAAGCCGGTTCATGATTATGCCAGATGATTGACATACCGTTTCCAACAAGCACTGAAAGCATAAGCGCTCCAATAAAAATCAGTACTAAACCAGATTTAAACCCTCTTTTTAAACGCACAAGCTTTTCTACATAGCGACGATGAAAAGCCCAGACAACTGCTACTAAAATCAAAAACGTCACAATTTCTTGAAAAAATGTAAAGCCGGGATATAAAGGTCCAAGCGGCAAATGTTTACCTGGAAGCAAACCTTTTATAATGAAGTCTAACGCGCCGAACTGAACTAAAATAAACCCATAAAAAAACATGACGTGCATAATTCCACTTTTTTTATCTTTTAACAGCTTCTTTTGTCCAAACACGTTCACCCAAATTTTTTGCAGCCTTTCTTTTAACCGCTGATCAAATTCTACTTTTTTCCCTAATTGAATATACTCAATGCGTGTGCGAATTAAATATACAAACAAAGAAACAGCGTAAGCGGTTACAATAATAAAAAAGAGAAAATTCACCCACAGCAACCCTGTCATCTCGTCCCCTCCTTAAATAATTTGTTACCTTTCTTTCCTCCTGACGACTAAATTTTCTGATAATATATCTGTTTTCATTGTATATAATGAATGAGCATTCAGTCAATATCTTTTCGTTCTTTTGTTCATATTCTATTTAAACAAGGTGACACTAAGAACAACATAAAATGTATTTACATCGGGAAAAGAGGTGACATGATGAGCGGCATGGTTGTAATTTTACTTTTTATTATTTTTATTGCTTGGCTTGCAATTGACCTTGGCGTTGGAAAGAAAGTATTTTCTCAGGGTGAAAACACATTTCCAAAGCGCCGTGCTTCTCTTTTTTTGTTCGCAGACGGGAATGTCTTGTATAAAGATTTATTTCATGAAATAGAAAATGCCTCTTCATTTATCCATTTATCGTTTTACATCGTACAAAATGATGAAATTAGCCAAGATTTTTTAGATTTACTAGTCCAAAAAGCACAGCAAAATATTGAAGTCCGGTTATTGGTAGACCGTGTGGGAAGCTATAAAATCAAGAAAAACAAAATTGCATTCTTAAAAAAACAAGGTGTTCATTTTGCTTACAGTCGAACGCTACGGTGGCCTTATTTGTTTTATACACTCAACGCACGTAATCACCGTAAAATGGCCGTTATTGATGGGAAAGTTGGCTACATTGGCGGTTTTAATATCGGAAGAGAATATTTAGGACTCGACCCCAAGCTTGGGGTGTGGAAAGATTACCACCTGCGTATGGAAGGTGAAGGTATCCAAGATCTTCAAATGCAGCTGTTGAGCGACTGGTATGCTGCTACCGGCATAGACCTGCGTAAAGTGGAAAGGTACTTTCCACCAACCTCTGAAGGAGACTATGTTATTCAGCTACAGTCGACTGAAGGTTTTTCACTTGAAGAAAGCTTTTTATCGATTATCAACCAAGCCAATAGGGAATTGTACATAGGTACCCCTTATTTTATTCCAAGTGAACCTTTGATGAATGCGTTACTGCAAGCTCGCGCACGGGGAGTACAAGTTCATATTTTGATTCCAATGCGTGCAGATCAACCGCTTGTTCATCATGCTGCATTTGCCTATCTTCCTACATTACTTCAAGCAGGCTGCATGATTTATCAATATTATTACGGTTTTTACCACGCAAAAGTATTAATTGCAGACAATGTTATCTGCGATGTAGGAACGGCTAATTTTGATAAAAGAAGCTTGTTCTTAAACGCTGAAATCAACTGTTTAATCTACGATGCCACATACATTGAAGAGGTAAAGAACAGCTTTAAAGCTTGTATGGGGGAATGCCCAATTTTGTCTTTAGAAGATGTCAAAAACCGAAAATGGAGTGAAAAACTAAAGCAAGGATTTGCAACCTTTATTTCTCCGTTACTTTAATGAACGAAAAGAGGAAAATTTATCATGAAAATTAGATTTGGCTATGTATCACATGCCCTGTCGCTTTGGGACTGCTCACCCGCGAAAACCCTCACGTTTACTAGATGGGAAAAAATGAAAAAAGACGAGAGGCTGGATAAGCTTCATTACGTCACAAAACAAAATTTGAATCATACTAAGCGCGCTTTACATTTTAATATTGCCCATGAAATTATGCTGTATCGATTATCATCTTCTCTTGTCCCTTTAGCCACTCATCCTGAAGTAGATTGGAATTACATTGATGCGTTCCAAGACGATTGGTCAGAGATAGGAGAATTGATTCGGAATCATCAGCTGCGCGTAAGTTTTCACCCCAATCAGTTCACATTATTTACAAGCGACAAAAAACATATTACAGAAAATGCGGTAAAAGACATGGACTATCATTATAGAATGCTTGAAGCGATGGGAGTGGCCGATCAAGCTCTTATTAATATTCATGTAGGAGGAGCCTATGGCAATAAAGAAAAAGCGATCGGTCGATTTCATGAAAACATTCAAACGCTGCCACCTGTCATTAAAAAGCGCATGACTCTTGAAAATGATGATAAAACATACACGACTGAAGAAACATTAGCTGTATGCGAAAAAGAGAAAGTCCCTCTCCTATTTGACTATCACCACCACAAAGCAAATGAAGGAGAAGAACCTCTTTCATTATTGCTCCCTCGTATCTTTGACACGTGGAAACATATCGGGTTAAAACCAAAAGTACATATCTCTTCTCCTAAATCTGAAAAAGAATTTAGAAGTCACTCTGATTATGTTTCAACTGATTTTATCGCACCTTTTTTGCAAATAGCTAAAGATATCGGACAAGATTTTGACGTAATGATTGAAGCAAAGTTAAAAGATAAAGCGCTGCTAAAATTAGTAGAAGATTTAGTATCAATGAGAGGAGTAAAGCGTACGGGAGGTGCCACGCTTGTTTTTTAAACAAAAAAAGAGCCAAGAGGCTCTTTTTTTTTTACATTTTTTCAGGTGCTGAAACACCAATTAGTTTTAAGGAGTTTTGAAGCGTTACTTGAACAGCTTTCACTAGTTCAATACGCGCTTTACTTGTTTCTACATTATCGCTGTCTAATACTTTTTCTGCATTATAGAAACTATGGAACGTAGAAGCAAGATCAAATACATAGTTCGTAATGCGGTGTGGAATACGTTTTGTTGCTGCTTCCGCTACGGCCTGAGGGAACTCTCCGATTTTCTTCAGCAGTTCCATTTCTTTTTCTGCACTAATTAATGAAAGGTCAGTGCCAGATGTTGATTGAATCCCCATCTCTTCACCTTGACGAAGAATACTGCAAATACGGGCATGAGCATATTGCGCGTAGTATACAGGATTTTCATTAGATTGAGAAACAGCTAAATCTAAATCAAAGTCTAAATGTGTATCCGCACTTCTCATCGCAAAGAAGTAGCGAGTTGCATCAAGGCCTACCTCTTCTACTAGATCACGCATTGTTACTGCTTTACCTGTACGTTTGCTCATCTTCATTTTTTCGCCATTTTGATACAGTTGAACCATTTGAATAATTTCTACTTCAAGCGTATCTTTTTCATAACCAAGCGCTTGAATCGCCGCTTTCATACGAGGAATATATCCATGGTGATCGGCTCCCCAAATGTTAATTAGCTTATCAAATCCGCGTTGAATTTTGTCTTGATGATACGCGATATCTGGTGTTAAGTACGTAAATGAACCGTCATTTTTAATTAACACACGGTCTTTATCATCACCAAATGTCGTAGAACGGAACCACGTAGCACCTTCTTCTTCATATACATGGCCTTGTTTTTTCAGCGTTTCAAGTGCAACTGAGATTTTATCATTTTTATAAAGAGACGTTTCAGAATACCATACGTCAAATTTCACACGGAACTGTTCAAGATCACGCTTTAATTTAGCTAACTCATAATCTAACCCGTATTGACGGAAGAATTCAAAACGCTCTTCTTCAGAAACATTTACATACTTGTCTCCGTGCTCTTTTGCTAGCTCTTTTCCGATGTTTATAATGTCCGCACCATGATAGCCGTCTGCAGGCATTTCTTTCTCTAAACCAAGAGCCTGCATGTAGCGTGCTTCTACTGAATAAGCCAGGTTATTAATTTGGTTACCAGCATCATTGATATAATATTCACGTGACACATCGTAACCTGCTTTTTCAAGAACATTACATAATGAGTCTCCAACTGCAGCACCGCGGGCATGTCCTAAATGTAAATCCCCTGTCGGATTAGCTGAAACAAACTCAACCTGTACTTTTTGTCCGTTCCCTACGTTTGTTTGACCGTACGCTTCACCAGCTTTTACAATCGTTGGGATAAGCTCTGTTAAATAAGAGTTATTCATATAAAAGTTGATGAATCCAGGGCCTGCAATGTCAATTTTCTCGATAGATGCTTTTGATTTATCGAAGTTTGCTACAAGCTCTTCAGCGATAACACGCGGTGCTTTTTTGGCAATACGAGCTAGCTGCATAGCCATATTGGTAGAATAATCACCATGTGTTTTATCTTTTGGGGTTTCTAATAGAACTTCTGGAAGTTCTGCTTTTTCAGCAAGTCCTGCTTTGACCACAGCATCTTGAATTTCAGCTTTTAATTTTTGCTGCACTTGTTCGACGATGTTCATTTTTTCTCCTCCTTGAATGTAATGGTTAACGCATATTTCCCGGTAGGCTGACCCTGTACTTCTAGATCATACGTTAAAAATAACCGACCCTTTTGAGTCATTTGTTTATATTCAATGTTATGAGCGAATGTTAGTAAATCCATACGTCCATAAGGGCTTATATAAGTTCCTTCGATCTGTACCTTTTTACGAAACGATTGCTTCATTTGAACAGCACCGGTTCGATTAATTGATACTTCATCTTCGCTAATTTTCACCATTGTTCTAATATCTCCGATTTCCTCTTGGCGCTCTGTGTATGTAAGATAAATTTTCGATCCTTTTTCATAATACATACCTTTTGCATTTACCGATGTTGTCTCTTTTCGGTGACCATCGCGGATATCCGTCACAATTTTAACTTCAATGGGTTTCTTGACTTCTGAAGCGTTACTCACAAAAGACACTTCCTTATTAAAATGAATACGTTATAACTTAAATAGTATAAACATTCTAAAGAAAGAATTCAATAATACTTCAAAGGAAATATGATAGATACGCCGAGAATTCCTTTTTCACTGTGTTTGACATACTCACATATTTCAAACAAAAAAGGCGGCCGTAGGCGGCCGCCTTTTTACTTTATTTATTTCTTTTGAACCCAGCCTAAGATCATTTCGCGAATAAGCTTGCTTGCTGTATTAGCTGTTTGTTCAGACGGATCATAAATTGGAGCTACTTCGACTAAATCTCCTCCGACAATGCGAAGATCTGATTTAGCAATTGCGTGAATAGAAGCTAAAAGCTCTTTTGATGTGATACCGCCTGCATCTACTGTTCCTGTACCAGGAGCGTGCGCTGGATCTAATACATCGATATCAATTGTTACATAAACAGGACGACCTGCAAGTGTTGGTAGAATCTTTTTTAACGGCTCTAGAACTTCAAACTTTGAAATATGCATGCCGTTTTCTTTTGCCCATTGAAATTCTTCTTTCATTCCTGAACGAATACCAAATGAATAAACATTCTCCGGTCCGATTAGTTCTGCTACTTTACGAATCGGAGTGGAATGAGAAAGTGGTTCTCCTTCATACTCTTCACGAAGGTCTGTGTGAGCATCCATATGGATAATGGCTAAATCAGGATATTTTTTATACATAGCTTTCATAACAGGCCAAGAAACCAAATGCTCTCCGCCCATACCTAACGGGAACTTGTCTGCTGCTAAAAGCTGGTCGATATACTCTTCAATCATATTTAAGCTGCGCTGCGGATTTCCAAATGGAAGTGGAATATCTCCTGCATCAAAATATTTTACTTCCTCTAGCTCGCGATCTAAATACGGGCTGTATTCTTCTAATCCAATTGATACTTCACGAATACGAGTTGGGCCAAATCGTGAACCTGGACGATAGCTAACTGTCCAGTCCATTGGCATTCCGTAAAGAACCGCTTCACTTTCTTCAAAAACAGGGTGACTGCCGATAAATACATTACCTGAATAAGCTTCATCAAAACGCATATTTTGTTCCTCCTTCATTATTCATAGAAAAGATGCCAGCCTTAAACCTCTGGCATCTCACTTGTATGTGATAACTTATTTAATAAGATCTTGCACAAATTTAGGTAAAGCAAATGCGGCTTTGTGCAATTCTTTTGTGTAATATTTTGTATCAATATCGAAGAAACGATCTTCACTTACTTCTAATGGATCATGTTTCTTTGAACCCATTGTAAATGTCCATAAACCGCTTGGGTACGTTGGAATATTTGCTACGTATAGACGTGTAATCGGGAAGATTTCTCTTACATCACGCTGAACATTTGAGATAAGTTCTGGCGTGAACCAAGGGTTGTCCGATTGAGCAACAAAGATACCATCTTCTTTAAGTGCTTTTGAGATACCTGCATAGAATCCTTTTGTAAATAAATTCACAGCTGGACCTACTGGCTCTGTTGAATCCACTAAAATGACATCGTATTCGTTCTCGCTTTTAGCGATGTGCATAAATCCGTCATCTACTTGTACATCAACACGAGGATCTTCTAGTTTACCCGCAATTGAAGGTAAGAATTTTTTTGAGTACTCAATAACTTTTCCATCGATATCAACTAACGTCGCTTTTTTTACGCTTGGGTGTTTTAAGATTTCACGGATTACCCCTCCGTCTCCTCCACCTACAACTAGTACGTTTTCTGGATTTGGATGCGTAAATAACGGTACATGTGCAACCATTTCATGATAAACGAACTCATCTTTTTCTGTTGTCATAACCATACCGTCAAGTAGGAGCATGTTACCAAACTCTTCTGTTTCAACCATGTCTAATTTTTGAAACTCCGTTTGCTCTGTATGTAAAGTGCGATTAATTTTAGCTGTAATACCAAAGTTCTTTGTTTGCTTTTCTGTGAACCATAATTCCATTTCAAACTCTTCCCTTCTATTTTGAGAATTAACCTATGCATAGATTACCCTAACATAATTTATACAAACATGAAAAAAGTATAGATGAATTCAGCAAAAAAGCAAGTAAAATTTTTAGCAATGGAGGTTTAAAACCTCCTTTTCTATTTCATACTGATGATAGATACAAGCTTTAGAATCTACTTGCACCGCTCTTTTAATAGAATTTTGTTGTGTTGAAAACAACATGTATGGTGCATAGTGACACATATTGGTGGTGAATAGAAATGGAAACGGTATTAACCGAACATTTAAAAAAGGCAAGACGCATCTTCCGAATTCTTCTCGTCCTTGGTATATTAGCGGGGGCTTTATTGTTGTTTGCCTACATAAGCATCTTTCTCTACGCCAAAATCGCTGGCCCCCCTCCGCTAAACGTTTCTCAAACAGCTGTTTTCTACTCAGCAAACGGTAAAGTTCTTGATGAAGTTCACAATGGACAAAAGCGCTACTGGGTTTCACTTAATCAAATTTCACCTTACGTAAAAGATGCGACTTTAGCCGTTGAAGATAAGCGCTTCTATGAGCATCATGGCTTTGATATGCATCGAATCGCCGGAGCAATTGTAGCTGATATAAAAGCTATGGGAAAAGTACAAGGTGCGAGTACTATTACTCAGCAGTATGCACGAAACTTGTTTTTAGAGCACGACAAAACGTGGACTCGAAAGCTTCAAGAAGCTCTGTATACGATTCGGTTAGAAATGAATTATAGCAAAGACCAAATTCTAGAAGGCTACATGAACACGATTTACTACGGCCATGGAGCTTATGGAATTGAAGCGGCAGCTAGGCTGTACTTTGATAAGCACGCCAAGAATTTGACGTTAAGTGAAGCGAGTATGTTAGCAGGTATTCCAAAAGGCCCTAGCTACTACTCTCCTCTTATTCATCAAGAAAATGCAAAAAAACGACAAAATATCATTTTATCTCTCATGAAAGAGGATGGAATTATTACAGCTAAGCAAGCAACAAAAGCGCTTGTAACACCTCTAGCATTCGCAAAGCCTGCTGAAAAAGATCCTAACAAAGAAGATGCTTCTTACTTTATGGATGCAGCGCTAGCAGAATTAAAGCAAGATTTAGGCATTGATGAAACCATGATTTATACAAATGGACTTCGCGTTTATACAACGCTGGATGAAAAGATGCAGCGAACGGCAGAAGAAAAAATGAAGGATGTTATCAGCAGCTCTTCAGACGTACAAAGTGCATTTGTTGCGATGAATCCTAAAAATGGACAAGTGAAAGCTCTTATTGGTGGAAGAGATTATGAAAAGAGCCCGTTTAATCGCGCGACTCAAGCAATAAGACAGCCTGGCTCAACGATGAAGCCATTTTTATACTATGCGGCGTTAAAAGATGGTTTTACTGAATCTACTCCAATGAAAAGTGAAGAAACGACGTTCAAATTGGAAGATGGCGTTTCGACATACACGCCTAGTAACTATCACAACTATTATGCAGATGCTCCTATTACAATGGCTCAAGCCATCGCACTTTCAGACAATATTTATGCCGTAAAAACGCATTTGTTTATTGGGGAAAACCGCTTGATTGAAACCGCTAAAACACTTGGAATATCATCACCTTTAAAGAAAGTTCCATCTTTAGCTCTTGGAACTTCGCCTGTCAAAGTCATTGATATGGTTAATGCGTACGGCATCTTTGCTAATGGCGGAAAAGAAATTCGTCCAACATTTATTAAACGAATTGAAACCCATGACGGAGAAGTTGTTTATCAAGCTCCTTCCGAACAGAAACAAGTCATTGATAAGCGCTATGCTTTTCTTACTACCCATTTAATGACAGGCATGTTTAATCAAAAGCTAAATGGCTATACAACCGTCACAGGAAAGCCTATTTCTAAATATGTATCTCGTCCTTACGCAGGAAAATCCGGCACGACCTCTACGGACAGCTGGATGATTGGCTACTCTCCTCAGCTCGTTTCAGGCGTTTGGGTTGGATATGATCAAGGAAGGACAATGGATGATGTAGCTGAAAAAGGATACGCCAAAAAAATGTGGGCATTATTTATGGAAGATGCTTTAAAAGGGAAGAAAAAAGAAAAGTTTAAAGCACCAAACGGATTAATGAGCGTAAACATTAATCCTCAAAATGGAAAGTTAGCATCCAAATCATGCCCTGTTCAATATAAAGCTTATTATTTAACTGGAACACAGCCAAAAACATATTGTACTGATCACATTGATCATGCAGCAAGAACGAAGAAAAAAGAGCATGAAACAGAAGATAAAAAGTTTCACTGGTTCCCCAAATGGTTTGATTAAAAAAGCTTAAGGCCAAGGCCTTAAGCTTTTTTAGCATTACGATGTTTGAAGCGCTTCTTTTAAGTCATCATTAGATAACGTCCAAATTTCTTCATTATGAGACTTCAAAAACTCACGAAGCAAATCCTTAGACTTGTTATCCATTTCTTCTACCATAATGCGTCGTTTTAAGGATTTATCCATTTTGTTCACGTGTTCAGGAAGTGACTTATAGCCGCGGCGAATTTCACGATCAACAGTCATTTCACATGCTGTCATACCTGCGTAGTAAGGTCCTTCTTGCTTGCGATCAATTGTTACCCACACAAGCCAATATAACTTGCCGTTTGGCACCTCGTCTTTATTGGGTAAGAACTTAATTCCTTTTTCCACTACACTTCTTGCATGCATCGCACCGATATCCACAAATACTTCTTCATCGCTCGGACAAACAAAAACGGGTGAAATGTTTTCTAAACTTAACGCTCCAACCCCGTAACCACCGTGGCCGTCGGTTGAATCGTCTTTTATGATATTAAATCCTATACTTTTCTTTTTTGACTGAGTCATAGTAAGCCTCCTCTATTCATTAAATCAGTGGTGCTAATATCTGCTGAAAGATATTCATAACAAATGTTGCTGCTCCGTTTAGAAGCGGCCAGATCACAATTCGATCCAGAGGTGTAATCACAAGAATCAAAAATACAAAAATGCCCCAAGACTCATACTGCGTCATTTTGGCTCGCGTGGATGGCGGAACGAGATCTTCAATCACGCGGTAGCCGTCTAAAGGCGGAAAAGGCAACAAGTTAAATACACCTAGCGTTAGGTTTATTTGAATAAATAATGTAACAAAACGATAAAGCGCATCATTGTCCACTGCGGCGTTATTCATCAAATAATAAATAAGCAAGCCGATAAATGCCAACACCAAGTTGCTAAACGGTCCCGCTATCGATACTAGAATACCAGCTAAACGTGGCTTTTTAAAGAAATAGCGATTAACAGGAACCGGCTTCGCCCACCCAAAACCTGCGATGATTAACAAAAGCGTTCCAAATGGATCTAAATGAGCCAGCGGAGAAAGCGTTAGCCTTCCTTGCTTTTTAGCCGTGTGGTCTCCAAATAAATAAGCTACATACGCATGTGCAAACTCATGCAGCGTGAATGCAACAATAAGCGTCATTACCACGTAAGGAAGGTCTTGCAATGAAAAAGCTAAAAAATGTTCCACTCTTTATCTCCTTTATTTTAAAATAATTTCTACCTATCACATCTACTAGATGAATCTTTTTTTGCGGTAAGAAAGATACAAGGTTTCTTCAAATATGCCCTAAAAGTTCTCAAAGACCAGCGATGTGCTTCCTTTAGGCACACCTGTTTTTTTATATCGATGTTATTATAAAAGTATACTACAGATTATGGCCTCCATCACTATCTCATACTGTCATTTTATTCAGAAAACGGGTACACTAATCATATAACGATCAAAAAGGAGTGTACACATTATGCCAGTTGTAACTGTTAAAATGCTTGAGGGCCGTACAGATGATCAAAAAAGAGCTCTTGTTGAAAAAGTAACGGATGCTGTTGTTGAAACAACAGGTGCAGCACCTGAAAAAGTATCCATTATCATCGAAGAAATGTCTAAAAACCATTACGCTGTAGCGGGCAAACGCATGAGCGATCAATAACGCCTACATAAAAAAGATGCCATAGGAATGAACCTATGGCATTTTTTTAATGGACAGACAGCGTTGCCTGAAGTTTTTCAATATATTTGTATGCTTCTGAAATGTCTTCTTCTGTATAGTTTTGCTTACGCTTTAGCGTAAACACTTTTTCTTTTACTTCTTCTTTCGGTAAATTATCGAAATATAAAATCGTAGAGACAAGCTCCAAAAATTTCGAGCTTTGTTCGTTCATATCCTTCATACATTCCTGCAAGTGAGGAAGTTCTAAGTCATAGTGGCTTAGAAATCCTTCCCCCGCTTCTGTTAATACGTAGCGATACTGCATATACCCGCCTTTTTTCTCTTTAATTTCACTTAAAAAGCCTAAGTTACACAGCTCTTCAATTCGAAGCGTTAATTCCTCAGAATAAGGTCCAAAAAAGTGAAAATTATACTTTTCATAAAAAGGAAACTTCAGCTTTTTTCCGATAAATATCATCTTTTGTAACTTTTTTCTGCCAACAACTTCTCCCGCCGCGGAAAATACTTTCACAATCTTTGCGTGATCGTTTAACACAGCCCCTTCAACTCCTATACTATTTAACTCTGATCTCCTTTTAGTAAGTTTATAATCTGATCTTTAACTTTTCGCTTAGACGACAATTGATCAATGAGATCTTGTGGAAAATATAATTTATGATCGGTTCTCTTTTTCCCTGAAATTGCTTCAACAATCTCCGACTGACGTGATAATTCACGCACTTCATTATTTGGCATCAACAGATGAATCGGCAAACGCTCTTCCTCTTCACCCGGTCGATAAAAATCGTATGGTAAGTCGCTTGAAGAATCGACGACTAAATAATAATCTGGATTAATGCCCGCTTTTTTAAATAATGTTGTAAGCTCCATCCACATCTTCATTTGTGAATTCGGATTAAACTCAATGTATTTAAAAAGCTGACGATTCATAAATCTTCGGCATAGATCAGATAAAATTTCATCCTCTTCTTCTTCCCACGCTTGAAAATAAAATAAAATAACAGATTCATCTAATTTCAAATACTCTTTTAGCGATATTTCTTCTTCAAAAATCGAATAAAAATGAGTTGGCTCCTGCTTAAACTCATAGTAATGATGATGGAGCTCTTTTGCACGATGTAAAATTTTTGTCAAAATCACTTCAGCACTTCTCGTAACAGGATGAAAATACACTTGCCAGTACATTTGATAGCGGCTCATAATATAATCCTCAACCGCATGCATACCGCTGTGTTTAATCACGGCTTGGTCTTCCCGAGGGCGCATAACACGCAGAATTCGCTCCATATCAAAATGACCGTAGCTTACTCCTGTGTAATACGCATCACGCTGCAAATAATCCATGCGATCTGCATCAATTTGACTGGAAATCAAACTAACGACAAGCTTATTTTCATATGTTTTCGCGATTACTTCAGCCACTTTTTTAGGAAAATCCTTTCCTACTTTCGTTAACACTTGATTTACCTCTGTGTCACCTACGATAATGGCTTGTGTAAATTCTTCATGGTCTAAGTGGAAAACCTTCTCAAACGAATGTGAAAACGGACCGTGACCTAAATCGTGCAGTAAAGCAGCACAAAGACAAAGAAGACGCTCATCTTCATTCCATTCAGGGCGTCCTTGAAAACCGTCATCAATAATACGGCGCACAATTTCATAAACACCTAAGGAATGACTAAAACGGCTGTGCTCAGCCCCATGAAACGTTAAGTATGTCGTTCCTAGCTGTCTAATACGGCGCAGCCTTTGAAATTCGGCTGTCCCAATTAGCTCCCAAATAACACGATCTCTTACATGGATATAGCGGTGAACAGGATCTTTAAATACTTTTTCTTCACTGAGTTTTTCATTAGGATATGTCATTTACATACCTCTCTATCTTCACTTTGTTGTTGCTATAATTTTTCGACACTCACTTCCTATTTTCCTATTCAGAATAAAAAATCACCTTGTCAAGCAACCAAGGTGATTTACCTAACAAACAAGGCGATTCTGTTTGTAAGAAGCTCGTTCGACAAATAAGTAGCAGAAAAGCAGCTATTTATTGTTTCACTATCTATTTTTTTACTTTTTTCTCAATCTTCTCGATTAATTCATCCTCTGTTGGCGCTGCTACAGGACGGTTGTTTACAAATGCAAATGACTTTTTACGTCCGGGTCCACAGTAAGACTGGCAGCCGATTTGTACTTCAGCTTGTTCATCTATTTTTTTAAGTCGAGGTAACAACGTTTTGACGTTTGTTGCCTGACAATCATCACAAATTCTAAATTCATTTGCCATGTTGACACAATCCTTTCAAAATTGGTTCATCATTTTGTCTAAGGGGTATTTTACCCCTATTTGAAGTCCGATGCAAGTTAAAGAAGGAAGCAAAATCTATCATACTCCTAGAAGAAATGGTATAAAGTATGGATTTTTTGTACATGATGATACTACAAAACATGATTACTATGAGTCATGGAAAATAGAGGAGTGAACAAAGTGAAAGATAGACAAGATGCTTGGACAGAAGAAAACGACTTATTATTAGCTGAAACAGTATTGCGCCATGTCCGCGAAGGAAGTACGCAGCTGAATGCGTTTGAAGAAGTTGGAGATGAATTAAACCGCACTTCAGCAGCATGTGGATTCAGATGGAATGCTGTGGTACGCCATCAGTATGAAAAAGCACTGCAGCTAGCTAAAAAACAGCGAAAACAGCGCATGCGTGCACTTGGACAAGAGCAAGGCAAAAAGAAATTGTTATATACGCCACCAGCATCTGTAGAGCATGTGGAACAAATAATGTCTGCACCTACAGCAACATATAGCTTACCTGAAACACAAGTAGAAAAAAGCAGCAGCGAGGAGCTTTCAATGGCTGACGTTATTCGCTTTTTGCAAACAATGCCAAATCAAGCGAGCAATTTACAGGCATTGCAAAGCGAAAACAAACGCTTGATGCAAGAAAATGCAGAGCTAGCTAAGAAAAACACAGAGTTGGAAAAACAAATCAAACATCTCGAGGCAAATGCTACTACTATTCAAGAAGACTATGAAACATTAATGCAAATCATGAACCGTGCGCGAAAGTTAGCTCTATTTGATGAAGAAGAACGTTCTTCTACTACATTTAAAATGGATCGTAACGGAAATCTTGAGAAAATGGCTGAATAAGCTACACGAACGAAGAAAGAGGGATGTCAAACTTGGCTCTTCTTTCTTCTTTTTCTATTTTACAGCCAATGACGGGACGCCTTTATGCTATAATATGTTCGTTTACTGTTTATAAAGGGGTTTGAGATATGCAGCAGAATAGTTTGAAGCTTTTAGCACAGCCCGCTTGGCGTATTATTGATCAATCCAGTCTAGGTCCTCATTTTGATGCCCGTCATTCTTTTGCCATCGATGACACGCTTTGTACAACCGTTGGAAGAGGTGAATCTCCAGCTGTCATGCGCTCATGGGTGCATCACGATACGATTGTGTTAGGCATCCAAGATACAAAGCTACCTCATTTAGCTGAAGGGGCAGCTTATTTACATGAACAAGGATATAAAACAATCGTCCGCAATTCAGGCGGCCTCGCTGTCGTACTTGATCAGGATGTTCTAAACATTTCTTTAATTTTTCCTGATGCAGAAAAAGGAATTGATATTGATCGTGGATATGAAGCCATGTTTGATTTGATTAAGGTCATGTTTGCATCTTACGGGACAGCAATTGAAGCGAAGGAAATCGTAGGCTCTTATTGTCCCGGCAGCTTCGATTTAAGCATTCGCAACCAAAAGTTTGCAGGCATTTCACAGCGACGCGTTCGCGGCGGAGTGGCTGTACAAATTTACTTATGCGTTAAAGGAAGCGGTTCTAAACGTGCTTCTCTCATTCAAGAGTTTTACAAAAAAGGTCTCCAAAACACGGAAACTAAATTTTCATACCCAGATATCGAGCCTCACACAATGGCTTCTCTATCTGAACTATTACAGATTGAGTTAACTGTATCTGATGTCATGCTGCTTTTATTGCAAACACTGAATAGTATGAGCTCTTCTCTTGTAAATATGCCTTTAAATGCTACCGAACAAGAGCTGTTTGAGACGCAGCTGCAGCGCATGTATGACCGCAACGAAAAAGCATTAGGTTCATTAGCCGAATAAAAAAAACTCCGCCCTAGGACGGAGTTTTTTATTATAGTGCTTGAGCTGCTGTGATTAAAGCAAGCTTGTACACATCTTCTTCGTTACAACCGCGAGATAGATCGTTTACCGGTTTGTTTAGACCTTGTAAGATTGGACCTACTGCTTCAAAGTTTCCTAGGCGCTGTGCAATTTTGTAACCAATGTTACCTGCTTCAAGGCTTGGGAATACAAATACATTTGCATCTCCTTTAATCACTGAACCTGGTGCTTTCTTTTCAGCTACAGAAGGAACAAATGCTGCGTCGAATTGGAATTCGCCGTCTAATGTTACGCTTGGTGCTAATTCTTTTGCAATTTCTACTGCGTTTGCTACCTTTTCTGTTTCCGGAGATTTTGCTGATCCTTTTGTTGAGAAGCTTAGCATAGCAACACGGGGATCGATGTCGAACATTTCAGCTGTACGAGCACTTTCGATAGCAATTTCAGCTAAATCTTGGCTGTCAGGTGAAATATTGATTGCACAGTCAGCAAATACGTATTTTTGATCGCCGCGAACCATAATAAATACGCCAGATGTTTTCTTAACACCTTGTCTTGTTTTGATAATTTGTAGAGCAGGTCGCACTGTGTCTGCTGTAGAATGAGCGGCTCCGCTTACAAGACCGTCAGCTTTGTTCATATGAACAAGCATTGTGCCAAAATAGTTTTCATCTAATAAAATTTTGCGAGCATCTTCTTCTGTTGCCTTACCTTTACGACGCTCAACAAACGCTGCTACCATTTCATCAAATTCAGAGTAGCTTTGAGGATCTAAAACCTCAACACCGTCTAATTTCACGTTTAGTTCTGCTGCTTTTGATGCTACAGCGTCTTTGTTTCCAACAACGATAGGCTTTAAGATATTGTCGGCAGCTAAACGAGAAACAGCGCCTAATACGCGCTCATCTAATCCCTCTGGGAATACGATTGATACATCGCTAGCTGATACTTTTTGTTTTAAACCTGTAAATAAATCACTCAAAGTAAATCCTCCTCGATATGTAAAAAACTTTTCTCATAATAGGATACTCCACTTTTTTTAAAAATCAAAGGCATGTCCTTCAAGAATCCATGATTACAAAAAAGTCTTTTAATTCTTAATTTTCCACTAACACCTAAAATGAAACCTGTTTTTACTTTGCGACAATTGTTTAAAGTTTAGTCACAAAATCACAGGTTTTTCATTCCAGTTCTTCGGACAAACTATGATATAGTAGAATTGGAATTTATCATAATCGGACAATAGGAGTGAAACGAAATGGCAGAAGCAGCACAAACATTAGACGGTTGGTATGCACTTCATGATTTCCGTTCAATCGATTGGGGCGCTTGGAAGCAGTTATCAAGCGACGATCGCCAAGCGGCTATCCATGAATTTTTAGGGTTGATTGAGAAATGGAAAGGAACTGAAGCTGAGAAGCAAGGCAGTCATGCTTTATATACCATTGTCGGCCAAAAAGCAGACTTTATGCTAATGCTTGTTCGTCCTACTATGGAAGAACTAAATGAAATTGAAACAGAATTTAATAAAACAAAGCTTGCTGAGTTTACCATTCCTACTTATTCATACGTATCAGTAGTTGAATTAAGCAACTACTTACCTGCTGGGGAGGATCCTTATGAAAATCCCCAAATCCAAGCTAGACTATATCCAACTTTACCAAAAGCTAGTCATGTTTGCTTTTATCCAATGGATAAACGTCGTCAAGGAAATGACAATTGGTACATGCTTCCCATGGAAGAGCGACGCAGCTTAATGCGCAGTCATGGAATGATTGGACGTCAATACGCTGGAAAAGTAAAGCAAATCATTACGGGTTCTGTGGGTTTTGATGATTACGAGTGGGGCGTTACTCTTTTTGCAGATGACGTACTTCAATTTAAAAAATTAGTATACGAAATGCGTTTTGACGAAGTAAGTGCTCGATACGGGGAATTTGGCAGCTTCTTTGTCGGAAATTTATTAAAAGAAGAAGCTATTGCACGCTTTTTACACGTTTAAACTAAGCCGCAAAAGCGCTCATCGCTTTTGTAACGCCTAGAACAATAAATATCAATGAGCTTTATCTAAAAAAACCTGTTTCCAAGTGGAAACAGGTTTTTTATTTTCTAGCCATGGCATATTCGCACTTACAGGACCATATATATACAACAGTGTCACAAGTAAGCGAGGTGGGATAATGGCAGTCGTTGCACACAACGAAGAAGATGTTAAGCTCCTAGCCAGACTCATTCGAGCTGAAGCTGAAAGTGAAGGAAAACAAGGGATGTTACTGGTAGGAAATGTAGGCGTGAACCGCGCTAAAGCTCCCTGTTTAGATTTTAGAAATATAAGAACCATTCGTCAGATGGTGTTTCAAAACCCAGGCGGATTTGAAGCAACTCAAAAAGGCTACTTTTATCAGCGTGCCCGCCAGTCTGAAATTACACTTGCACGACGTGTATTAAGAGGGGAACGTTTTAACCCCGCAGAAAACTCACTGTGGTTTTTCAGGCCCAGCGGCGACTGTCCTGCTCAATGGTATAACCAAAATAACACAGGACGATTTAAATCTCACTGTTTCTTTGCACCAACTCAAGCTGATTGTCCAGGAGTTTACTAATTTCTTTTTGTTTGAAGGAGGTTCCTATGAAAAAACCAAAGTCTAATCAACCACAACAGCAATATATGCAAAATCCGTATATGAGTCCAAACTATCCTTATTATATGCCTCAGCCTCAGCAGCCCCAGCCAGGCGGCCAGCAGGTTCAAGGGCAAACCCAAGGAGGTCCGCCCCCTACCTCTTCTGGAGGCAGCGGTGCCCCGCAAGACCCGAATCAACTGCCCATTGAAGAATCATATATTGAAAATATTTTACGTTTAAATCGAGGGAAAATAGCCACTGTATATATGACGTTTGAAAATAACACGCAGTGGAACGCGAAAGTCTTTAGAGGGGAAATTGAAGCTGCCGGACGCGATCATATCATTTTAAGTGATCCACAAACTGGCACTCGTTATTTACTGCTTATGGTTTATCTCGATTACATCACTTTTGAGGGTCCAATCAAATATAATTATCCGTTTAGCGGTGGAGGCCAGCAGTTGAGCAATTATTCTCCGCGTTAAAAAAACCCCTTTTCAGGGGTTTTTTTATAGCCATTTTACAGCTGCAACAACAATTAAAATCCAAGCCACAATAAATGCAACTCCACCTAGCGGAGTAATCGCGCCGAGAACTTTAATACCGGACGTACTTAATACATAGAGACTGCCCGAAAACAGCACAATCCCCGCGAACATAATCCAGCCCGAAGCTGTTAACAAAGAAGATTGAGGAAATTTGCTTAATAGAAACGCAATGACAAACAGCCCCATTGCATGGAACATTTGGTACTGCACTCCCGTTTTCCATACCTCTAAATACTTCTCTGAGATTTTCCCTTCTAACCCATGCGCTCCAAAAGCACCAAGAGCAACCGCTAACATTGCATTGATTGCACCGATTATTAAAAATAGTTTCATGTTTTTCTCCTCACTTTAGAAATCAAACAGACTATCGCCGTTTGCATCATCTGATTTCAATTTCGTTCCTTCAAAATTAGGTTTGGATGACTGAATAATCTGTTGCTGCATAATCTCAGGCGATTGCATAATTTCCGGTGAAGACATTACAACAGGTTTTGAAACCGAGACAGGTTTCGATACTGAAACCTCTCCATTTTGATCTAATGCAAGCTCACATAGTGCTTTTATGGCAACCAATTGATCTCGAACGTTCGCACTATTCGAATGGTGCTTTGCTTTTTGTACTTCTGCACTAATTTTATCAAGGAGCTGCGTCATTTTTATATCCATGTAGACACCTCATCTTACATTCAATATGACTTTATACAGCTATTTTATCAAAAGATGAAATAGGAGGCTATGTCTGAAGCTAATCTTCATGAAATGCTCACTTTTACACATCGTCAATTTGCCAATTAATAGATTGACGTCCTTGTTGGAGCAAAAACTCATTTGCTCGTTGAAAGTGATTATTGCCAAAAAAGCCTCGATTAGCCGAAAATGGGCTAGGGTGCGGGCTTTCCAAAATTAAATGGTGCGAATGATGAATAAGCTCTTTTTTAGCTTGTGCATGCTTGCCCCACAGCAAAAACACGACTGGCTCCTCTTTTTGTGCCACTAATTCAATAATGCGGTCCGTCAGCTGTTCCCACCCTTTTCCTTTGTGAGAGTTCGCTTCTCCTCTTCTAACTGTTAAAACAGTGTTAAGCAAAAGAACACCTTGTTCTGCCCATTTGACTAAATAACCGTTATTCGGAATATGATAATTCATTTCATTTTTCAGCTCTTTGTAAATATTCACTAAAGAAGGCGGTGTTTTTACTCCTGGTTGAACAGAGAAGCTCAGTCCATGCGCTTGATTTGGTCCATGATAAGGATCTTGTCCCAATATGACCACTTTTACATTTTTATAATCCGTATAGTGTAAGGCATTAAAAATATCATATTTATCAGGGTAAATGGTGTGGTGATTATATTCATCCACTAAAAATTCTCGAAGCTGTATGTAATAGTCTTTTTGAAATTCTTCTTCTAATAAAGGAGCCCAGTCATTTTTTAAAATACTCATCGCTTATCACCTCATAATAATCTTTTTTGTTATTTTATCGTAAACTCTGCCCCCTGCTCAAACGTTGCCTGCTTTAAATATGCTGAGAGCCTGGGCATATTTTAATATTGTCATGTTCAATGAAACTTTGTATACACTTATAAAGAGTGTATTTTTATATTAAAGGAGGGATTCCATATGATCATTAGCAATCCCCACCAAATAGATGTAACCTACAGCCTGGGTGTTACACCCGTTGAACCGATGATACCAAGAAAATACACCGTTTTCCCAGGTCAACACACTTCTGTTCCTTCCATTCAAATCGGCATTGAATTTGCCTACGATCATATGCAAAAAGAGCGGAACGAATATTTAGCATCCTTCGTCTTTGATAAAGGCTTTTATTCCCTTACTGTGTATTATTACATCGGTGCGCATACATCAACAGATGAAACCATTACACGCTACCTTCACTTTTTAGAACAGCTCCCTGTTATTCTATCGTCCATCTATCACGCTGATGCTTCTTTTTTCGAAAAACATCCACTTTTAATGCACTGTCCTATTTTTATCATCGCCGATAGCCCTGACTTGCCATTTTTAACAAAAAAATCTATCGGTTCCCTGTATCAATATAAATAAATGAGAAAAGCTACTGTTAAAATAACAGTAGCTTTTTCTCCGTATTCGAAACAAAATACTTTTAAACTTGTTAAAAACATGGAATAATAACTACAAATTGTTTTAATCTATTTGCGTTAACCCTTTAAAATCGTTACAATTTATTAGTAGTTCTATACATAAAGGAAAAGGTAAACAAGCAATCATTCGTTTGTTTATAAAGGCCGAGTTTAACGGGCAATGAATCCCCAGATTTCATTTTAGTGTTGTCTGTTAAAGCGGAAAAAAATTGAACGTAACTACGACAAAGTGAGGTCCTAGAAGTAATGACAAATGTACAACCAAAATCCATTATCGTAATTTTTGGCGCTACAGGTGATTTAGCAAAACGTAAGTTATTCCCCTCTATTTTCCGCTTATATAAAGCGAACAAACTATCGGAAGATTTCGCTGTTGTTGGTGTCGCAAGAAGACCTTGGACTAATGACGAATTACGCGAAAATGTAAAAAAATCAGTGAGCAGTTTCAAAAACAGTGACGCTGACATTGAAAAGTTTGCTTCACATTTTTATTACCAACCGTTTGACGTAACAGATGTCGCTTCTTATCAAGAATTAAAAAGCCTAACAGAAAGCCTTGATGAGCAATACAACGTGCCTGGAAATCGTATTTTCTATCTAGCAATGGCACCTGAATTTTTCGGAACAATTGCTTCGAATTTAAAAAATGAAGGTTTAACACAAACAGAAGGTTGGAGTCGCCTAGTCATTGAAAAGCCATTTGGCCATGATTATCCTTCTGCTAAAGAACTAAATGAACAAATTCGCCATGCATTTAAGGAAGATCAAATTTATCGTATCGACCACTACCTCGGTAAAGAAATGGTGCAAAATATCGAAGTTATCCGTTTTGCAAATGCTCTATTTGAACCGATGTGGAACAACCAATACATTTCAAACATCCAAATTACGTCTAGCGAGACGCTTGGTGTAGAAGACCGTGGCCGTTACTATGAATCTTCAGGTGCCCTTCGAGATATGGTACAAAACCATATGCTTCAAATGGTGGCATTGCTTGCAATGGAACCGCCAATTAAATTAACACCGGAAGAAATTCGTAGTGAAAAAGTAAAAGTACTGCGTGCTCTTCGCTCTTTATCAGTAGATGAAGTAGATGATTATTTTGTACGAGGCCAATACGGCAAAGGTGTACTTGAAGGAGAAGAAGTGATCGGCTATCGCGAAGGAAACTCGGTTGATCCTGAGTCTAATACCGCTACATTTGTATCTGGTAAGCTTATGATTGATAACTTCAGATGGGCTGGGGTACCAATTTATATCCGTACAGGTAAACGCATGAAAGAAAAAGCAACGACAATTGTTGTACAGTTCAAAGACTTACCAATGAACCTGTACTTCAATAAAGATAAAGAAATTCATCCAAACTTGCTTGTCATTCATATCCAACCGGAAGAAGGCATTACGCTTCACTTAAACGCTCGTAAAACGCCGGGTGCAACATCGTCCACACCAATTAACTTGAACTATTGCAATAACTGTGGAGATAAAATGAATACACCGGAAGCTTATGAGCGCCTTATTTATGATTGCATGCTTGGAGATGCAACGAACTTTACTCACTGGGATGAAGTAGCCCTTTCTTGGAAGTTTGTTGATACCATTTCAGAAGCATGGGAAAGCACAAAAGCACAAAACTTCCCGAACTACGAATCAGGTTCAATGGGACCAAAAGAATCAGACGCATTGCTTGCTGAAGACGGTTTTCACTGGTGGCCAGTCGGAGAAGACAACTTCTCACCTAAAGAGTAAATAAAAAAAGCAGCTGTAGTATACAGCTGCTTTTCTTGTTTTTTATTTTAACCACTCAGTATGGAATACGCCCTCTTTATCAACACGTTGATATGTGTGAGCTCCGAAGTAGTCACGTTGCGCTTGTAAAAGGTTCGCCGGTAGCGTTTCTGTACGGTAGCTGTCATAGTAAGCTAATGCACTTGAGAAACTTGGTACAGGAATACCTTGTTTAACCGCAATTGAAATAACTTCACGAAGAGCCGACTGATAGCCTTCTACGATATCCTTGAAGTATGGGTCTAATAATAAGTTTGTTAGATCTGCATCGCGATCGTAAGCTTCTTTAATTTTTTGTAAGAATTGTGCACGGATGATACAACCACCACGGAAGATCATTGCAATATCACCGTACTGTAAATTCCAGTCATATTCTTCAGAAGCTGCTTTCATTTGAGCAAACCCTTGCGCATATGAACAAATTTTACTCATGTACAATGCTTTACGGATTGCTTCTACTAATTCGGTTTTATCGCCTTCAAATGCAGCTGCATTTGGACCGCTTAATACTTTGCTTGCTTTTACACGTTCTTCTTTCATAGCTGAAATAAAGCGCGCAAATACAGATTCAGTAATGATTGGTAGTGGTACACCTAAGTCAAGCGCACTTTGGCTTGTCCATTTACCTGTACCCTTTTGACCTGCAGTGTCTAAAATAACGTCTACAAGTGCTTTACCTGTTTCTTCATCTTTTTTCGTAAAGATATCCGCTGTGATTTCAATTAAGTAGCTATCTAGCTCGCCTTTATTCCATTCAGCAAATACTTCATGTAGTTCATCTGTTTCTAAACCTAATACGTTTTTCATAATGAAGTATGCTTCACAAATTAACTGCATATCCCCATACTCGATGCCGTTATGAACCATTTTTACGTAGTGACCTGCACCATTTGGTCCAATATATGTGCAGCAATCGTCGCCTTCAACTTTCGCTGAAATAGCTGTTAAGATTGGTTTTACAAGTTCATATGCTTCTTTTTGTCCGCCAGGCATGATTGAAGGTCCTTTTAATGCGCCTTCTTCTCCGCCGGATACGCCTGTACCGATGAAATGGATACCTAATTCTTCTAGCTCTTTGTTACGACGAATTGTATCCTGGAAGAATGTATTTCCGCCATCGATTAAAATGTCGCCTTTTTCTAAGTATGGTTTTAACGAATCAATTGTTGCATCTGTAGCAGCACCAGCTTTAACCATTAATAAAATTTTACGCGGTTTTTCAAGAGAATTAATAAACTCTTCCACACTGTATGTACCTGCAAAATTTTTACCTTCTGCTTCTGTTTTTAGGAACTCTTCTGTCTTTTCAGGAGAGCGGTTATAAACTGAAACAGAATAGCCTCTGCTCTCAATGTTTAGCGCCAAGTTTTTCCCCATAACCGCTAAACCGATAACACCGATTTGTTGTTTTGCCATGTTAAATTCTTCCCTTCATGTGTAATATGAATTGGTCAACCTAATCGTAACTGAACATATCATAAAGAAAGTTACAGATTCAAGTTTGATATAACCATAATCATACGTTTTATTATACACATTTGAAAAGAATCATGCTCACCGAACATTGATTATTTTGAAGAAAATTTCGATAAAATAAGTGAAATGAACGCAGTTACTAATCATCCGCACATTCTTAACTACCTTTAGACGCATTTTAACATTTTCTTAAACAATTACTTTTGTTAAAATATTAAGCAGTTAATCATTTCAACGAATTGATGATCAACACGGTTGTTACCGTTTTACTATATTTATTGCAGCTAAAAAAGCTGTACTAGTACTTATTTTGTTTTATGAAGAGGGATTTTATATATGACGAAACCAATCAAAGATCCGTTCAAGGAAAATTTTGATACGCTTGAAGAATTCGCTGATCGCATTAGCGAAGTATTGAACTGTCCTATTACCATTGAAGATGCTAATCATCGCTTATTAGCTTATAGCACCCATGACGAAAGAACGGACCAGGCGCGTATTGCCACGATTATTGGAAGAAGAGTTCCGGAAAAAGTCATCAACAACTTATGGAAAGAAGGCATTATTCCTAAACTGCTTGAGACAAATGAGCCTGTGCGTGTGAAAAATATAAATGAAATTGGGCTTGGAGATCGTATAGCTATTTCCATCTGGAAAAATGAAGAAGTTCTAGGATTCATTTGGGCTGTTGAAATTGAGAAAGCCTTAGGCGACGAAGAAGTAGAGCTATTAAAAAAAGCTGCGAATGTATTAAAAAATAAATTGCTACAGCTTCAAATTCGAAAGTATAAACGAGAGGAACGTTCACAGGAATTTTTCTGGAAGTTATTAACTGGTCACATTAAGTCTCGCCAAGAAATTTCAGAAGCGTTTTATGAAGCTCAAATTACAGCTCCATCAACGTTTTCCATTGCTATCTTCCGCTTCCAAGAAGATATTAGGCCTGAAGCTGAACGTCAAATCTCGTATATGCTAAAAACGATGCACCGCTTGAAAATCGTGCTTTACACGATTGATTGCAATGATTTAATCTTACTGCTTTCTTTGGATGCAGTTGAAAACCCTCTTGATGAACAGCGAGATTTTGTAGACTATTTTAGAGGCAACATGTATGAACGCTTTGATGTTACTCAAATTAAAGCCAGCTGCAGCAGTATTTATTCATCGCACGATCATATCGAAAAAAGTTATAAAGAAGCCTTGAACGTATTAGATATGAAAAGTAAGTTTCCAGAAGAAACGAGAGAGATTATTAACTATCAGGAATTAGGTATTTATCAATTTCTTGACGTTATTTTAGAAAAGCGCGTGCAAGATCAATTTGAAAACCATTCTTTAAAGAAGCTAACTGATTACGATCTTCGTCATAATAGCAACTTGGTGGAGACTCTCGAAGTATTTTTAAATAATGATAATAACATTAACGAAGCAGCAAAAGAATTAAATGTGCATATGAATACACTTAGCTATCGATTAAAGCGAATTTCAGAGATTGGTGATATTAACTTAAAGGACGTTAATCAAAAAATGACTCTTTATATTGATATTAAGTTAATGAAATATAAAAAATAACAGATGATGTTACTTTTTTTAACATTGAGCTATTCGTTTATTGGAAAATAAACGAATAGCTCTTTTTTTTCACTTTTTATTTCTTTATGATGTTAGATTACCTTACACAAAAATTAAAAATTCTGATAAGTAAGCGTTTACATTTGTGTGTTTAAACAAAAACTACTTCTTCAATTCTTCTTTCTAGACAAAGAAATTTCATAAAACTTTCTTTATACTAAAGGTACACAAACGACCAAGGGGGAAATTAATCATGATTATTGGCGTACCAAAAGAAATCAAAAACAACGAAAACCGGGTAGCGATTACACCAGCAGGCGTAGCATCATTTGTTGGTACAGGTCATCGTGTATTAATTGAAAATGAAGCGGGTATTGGAAGTAACTTCACAAACGAAGATTATGTAAAAGCTGGAGCTGAAATTGTTGAGACAGCAGCTGACGTGTGGGCACAAGCTGAAATGGTTATGAAAGTAAAAGAACCACTAGCAAGTGAATACGGCTATTTTAGACCAGGTCTTATCTTATTCACATACCTTCACTTAGCAGCTGAACCAGCACTAGCAAAAGCATTAAAAGATAGCGGCGTAACAGCCATTGCTTATGAAACAGTAGCAGTAAATCGTACATTGCCTCTATTAACGCCTATGAGCGAAGTAGCAGGACGTATGGCTGCTCAAATCGGTGCACAATTCCTTCAAAAATCAAACGGTGGAAAAGGAATTTTACTAGCGGGTGTTCCTGGAGTTAGCCGCGGAAAAGTAACGATTATCGGAGGCGGCGGTGTTGGTACAAATGCTGCAAAAATCGCAATCGGTCTCGGTGCTGATGTAACAATTATTGATTTAAGTCCTGAACGCTTACGTCAATTAGACGATATCTTTGGCAACCAAATCAATACGCTAGTGTCAAACCCTTATAATATTGCGGATGCAGTAGCGGAGTCAGATCTAGTGATTGGCGCAGTATTAATCCCAGGTGCAAAAGCTCCAAAACTAGTAACAGAAGAAATGGTGAAAACAATGAAGCCAGGTTCTGTTATTGTTGACGTAGCAATCGACCAAGGTGGTATTGTTGAAACAATCGACCACATTACAACACACGATCAGCCGACTTATGAAAAGCACGGCGTTGTACACTATGCAGTTGCAAACATGCCGGGAGCAGTTCCTCGCACATCAACGATTGCTCTAACAAATGTAACGGTACCTTACGCACTTCAAATTGCTTCTAAAGGTGTTCACAAAGCAATCGCTCAAAACAAAGCGTTAAAATTAGGAGTGAACGTTGCAAACGGAGCCATTACGTACGAAGCAGTTGCACATGATTTAGGTTATGATTATGTATCAGTAGACGTAGCTCTTGAAAAAGAATTAGCTTCTATTTAATAAAAAGTGAAAAACGCCCTTAACCCTCTGTTAAGGGCGTTTTTATTTTGCATGAACAACAATCAGCGGTAAAAAACACGACTATTTAAAGCTTTGTGTATCTGTTCACTGGTAATCTCCGGTACTATTGGCCAGAATTCAGGAGTAGGAAACATAAGGTTACTAGGCGTTTTATTATGATTTCCATCTAGTTCATGAAAAGGTTCTGGATCATCCGTCTCGTTAAAACGATTCGTAATAAACATAAAATGACCCAATTCATGTGCGAGAAGATACTCATCTGTACTTGCATTTGTCATAATAATAAGCGGAAAAGAGTTATAAGTCACAGCGAGAGTAGATGAATAGTCAAAATTAACAGGCCCAAATCTATTTCCATTCATGTAAAATACATACACATCAGCATTTTGACAAACCTTTCGGCCAGTTTTAAGCATTGCTTGTACCATTGTAAGATGACTAGCCCCTCCAATTGGAAAATTTTCCGCATTACTAACAATGCCATTGATGTTTTCCAAAAAAACAACTGAACGTGTAATAGTAAATGTAACACCTTGGGTTAATCGTTTTTTCTCATATTGTTTCCATATTCTGTTAGCAGCCGCTATGTCTCTTTTTACACGATTGGGAACTATAGACTGATTATCTTTGAAGTTTCTATCAACTTTAGCTCCTGGTAATACAATTATACAAACATTTAAAGTGCCTGCCTTAACAGTTGTGAAGTGATCGTTTGTTAAATTTGAATTCATATAATAATCTTTGTGATTTTTTTTGCGAGGCTGTGATTTATTGAAAGAATACGAATCGTCTTTATAACTGTCATGATTAGAATGTTTTTTTATGTGAATCACCCTTTCTTAAGTTTCTCTTTATTCTATTCATGAAAAGAAAGAGTGCTTGTACCATAAGGTAAAAGAGGCTAAGACAAAAGTATACACTTACGATTCATACAGTTTTTAGAAATTGAATATCTACATTAAAAGCGATAAAATAGAAGAAAAAGTGAATGGAAGAAAGTTATCTAAAACACATTGGGCAGCTAAAAACCGACCGGTGGAAGTTTTACTCTATTTTCTCTATGAACTTAAAATACGGGAGGATTTTTTATGACAATGAATAAAGCATTAACCATTGCTGGTTCTGACAGCAGCGGCGGAGCTGGCATTCAAGCGGATTTAAAAACATTCCAAGAACTGGGTGTTTACGGAATGACAGCTTTAACAACAATTGTAACAATGGATCCCGATAACAGCTGGTCTCATAACGTATTTCCACAAGAAGTTTCAACTGTTGAACAGCAGTTAAAAACAATTGTAAAAGGCGTAGGCATACAAGCTCTCAAAACAGGTATGCTTGGCTCAGTGGAAATTATTGAGCTAGCCGCAAAAACAATTGAAGAATACGGTTTGAAAAATGTCGTAGTAGATCCTGTGATGGTATGTAAAGGAGAAGACGAAGCGCTTCACCCGGAAACAACTGTCAGCTTGCGTGATGTACTAGTTCCAAAAGCAACAGTCGTAACGCCTAACTTATTTGAAGCTAGCCAATTAAGCGGACTTGGTCCTATCAAAACGGTCGATAAAATGAAAGAAGCGGCCGTGAAAATTTCTGAACTTGGTGCCGAATATGTATTGATTAAAGGCGGAAGTAAATTAGAGCACGAAAAAGCAATCGATTTACTTTATGATGGAAAGACGTTTGAAATCTTGGAGTCTGAACGTATTGAAACGACATTTACACACGGTGCTGGATGCACATACTCAGCTGCGATTGCTGCTGAATTGGCAAAAGGCAGTAACGTTAAACAAGCTATTTATACAGCAAAAGAATTTATTACAGAAGCAATTCGTCATTCATTTGCTTTAAATCAATATGTTGGACCAACAAACCACGGTGCGTACCGTCGTAAAAAAGAAAAAGTAGCAAACTAAAAAGCATGCCTAAAGGCATGCTTTTTAGTTTGCTTATTGTTTGACTGTTTCAAGGGCATTTAAAATGGCTTGAGCTACGCCGTGCTCGTCATTCGTTCCTGTTACTAAATCGGCAAACTCTTTAATTTCTTGAGGTGCATTTCCCATCGCTACAGCACGTCCAACTCTCTGAAACATTGATACATCATTATAATTGTCTCCAATGGCCATCGTTTCTTCTAAAGAAATATGACGTTCTTGAACAAATGATGTAACTGCAATTCCTTTTTGAGCATTTTCATCATTTATTTCAATATTTTCTTTACCAGATGCACTGACTGCAATGGAATCTAACTTCACAAGTTCTATTTTTGCCTGTTCTAACTTTTCTTCGTCAAAAGAGAAAGCAAGCAGCTTATAAATATCCTTGTTTGGATCTTGAAACAACGCTTCATACTCTTCAATAAGCTTTACTCTGCCGCTATTGAAACGCTCTTTTGCCGCTTCTAACGATTTTTCATAATTATCTTTTAAGCTAGCGCTTAAATAAATATCCATTAATACCGACAAAGCTTTTTCATAGTCATTTGAATACGTACCTTCACTTGTATAGACTTCAAAGTACAGCTGAAACTTCTTAAAAATATTTTCTACTTCGCGAATAGATTCCATCGTCATGCCTACTGAATATTGTTTTTCCCCTTGTGGATTCCGAAGCTCCGCTCCGTTTGCACAAATTAAATATGTATGAAGTCCTGCTTCTTCTAAAACATAGCGGGCCTCTTCATAAGAACGTCCCGTAGCAACAACAACTTCCACCCCTGCCTTTTGAGCTGTCTTAATCGCTTGGGCATTTTCTTTACTTACAACTTGTTCACTATTTACTAAAGTTCCATCCATATCGATCGCAATACATTTAATCATGATGTACCCCTTCCTATGTATCTTTGCTCTCTTATTTTATTCTAGCATATGTTTTTTTGCGCTTTGCTACTTGCATGTAAAAGATTTACTAATTTTTTGTATACGTGCTGTTATAATCTGTTCCTTTTCTTGCTTTTTCGAAAACCTCTTTGATCGTCTTTAAACGCAAATCAGCTGTTGAATATACGTGAAAATTCATATTCTCTTCCTTCAGATGCTTACCAACGCCGATAGAAACCATATCTGTTTGATTAATAGCTTTTATCCCCGCCTCTCCATCTTCTATAGCCACACATGCATAGGGTGTTACTTTTAATTGATCGGCAGCTGTCAAAAATATTTCTGGATCTGGTTTTCCCTTCTTTATTTTTCTCACATCCACAATGCAATCAAAAAAAAGACGTATTCCTAACGCATCCACTACAGTATTTGCATTTGAACTAGAAGAAGCAATCGCCATTTTAATACCTTGTTTTTTACAATCCTCTAACAACAATTGTATTCCTGGAAGTAAGTGATTCTTTGTCATTTCCTTTATTAATGCTTGATAATGCTTATTCTTTTCATCAGCAAGCTGTTCTTTTTTTTCCACTGTCAGATGTACATTTCCTTGGGCAGCAATGAGCTCTACAGTTTTCACTCGGCTGATCCCCTGCAGCTGCTGATTGAGTTTTTCAGAAAATGAAACGTTAAGTTGATCTGCTACTTTTTTATTTGCTTTATAGTATAAATGTACCGTATCTGCAATAACACCGTCTAAATCAAAAATAATCGCTTGTAGCTCTTCTTTTTTCATATTATCCTCCTCTGTACTTGTCTTTATGCCATTATTTGAATGCTTTTATTACATTCCATCATGTTAAAATACCGTTGATATTGTTCACTTTATCATAAAAATTTTTTCATCATTTATGATTCATGAATAAATTTTTCAAAAAAGAGAAATTACAGTCTTGCATTATGAAAGCCCTTTTATTACAATAGGTTTATGCAAACGGTTGCACTATCTTGGAAATATAGTTTATCAAAAAATAAAATGAAAACCCATACATAGGGGAAGGGGAAAAACTATGAAAAAGTTCTTTTCATTTGATTTTTGGCAGAAATTCGGTAAGGCTTTATTAGTAGTAGTAGCGGTTATGCCCGCAGCTGGTATTATGATTTCACTTGGAAAGCTAGTTGCAATGACTGGGGGAGACATCACTGCTGTACAAACAATCGCACGCGTGATGGAAGATATAGGTTGGGGTATCATTACAAATCTTCACATCTTGTTCGCTGTTGCCATCGGGGGGTCTTGGGCTAAAGAACGTGCTGGAGGTGCATTTGCTGCACTTATTGCATTCGTTCTTATTAACCGAATTACAGGAGCTATTTTTGGAGTTCAAGCAGAAATGCTTTCAGATCCAAAAGCAACGGTTCACTCACTATTTGGACAAGAGTTAGTAGTAAAAGACTACTTCACATCTATTTTAGGAGCTCCAGCTCTTAACATGGGAGTATTCGTAGGAATTATCGCTGGTTTTTTAGGCGCAAATTTATTCAATAAATATTATAACTATGATAAATTGCCTGAAGCCCTTTCGTTTTTTAACGGCAAGCGCTTCGTACCATTTGTGGTCATCGGTGGTTCAGTTGTAACAGCACTGCTTTTATCCATTGTATGGCCGTTTATCCAAGGTTCATTAAACAGCTTCGGACAGTGGATTGCAACATCTAGAGACACAGCTCCTATTCTAGCACCATTTATTTTCGGAGCATTAGAACGTCTGCTTCTTCCATTTGGTCTTCATCATATGCTGACAGTTCCTATGAACTACACGGAGCTAGGCGGAACGTACAAAATTTTAACGGGTTCTGGAGCAGGTTCCACGGTTGCCGGTCAAGATCCTTTATGGCTTGCTTGGATTGCAGATTTAAATAACTTCCGCGCTGCAGGAGATATGGAAAGCTACAAGCAGTTATTACATGACGTTACACCTGCACGCTTTAAAGTAGGACAGATGATTTTATCTTGTGCGTCGCTAATTGGAATCGCTTTAGCAATGTATCGTAACGTAGATCCTGACAAACGTTCAAAATATCGTTCAATGTTCTTTTCAGCTGGACTAGCTGTTTTCTTAACAGGCGTAACAGAACCAATCGAATTTATGTTCATGTTCGCAGCACCTCTTTTATATGTCGTATATGCAATTATGACGGGACTGGCTTTTGCCATTGTTGATATTGTTCATGTTCGCGTACACTCATTTGGCGTAATTGAACTATTAACACGTACACCAATGATTATCAAAGCCGGACTATGGGCTGACTTAATGAACTTTGTCATCGCCTGCCTTGTATTCTTTGGCTTAAATTTTGGAGTGGCAAACTTCTTAATTAAACGTTTTAACTTCCCAACGCCGGGACGTAACGGAAACTATATTGATGAAGAAACAACTGCAGCAAGCAGCAAGCAGGTGAAAAATGATTCGCTTGCACCAGTCATTATTGGACTGCTTGGCGGAGAAAACAATATTGAAGACGTTGATGCTTGTATGACTCGCTTACGTGTAACGGTAAAAGATATACATGCCGTTGCAGGAGAAAGTGAGTGGAAACAAAACGGAGCCCTTGGTTTAATCTTGAAAGATAAAGGGGTACAAGCTATTTATGGACCTAAAGCGGATGTTTTGAAATCCGACATTCAAGATTTGTTAGGAGCTTAACATAATGAAGCTATTAACGTTAAATTGCCACTCTTGGCAAGAGGAAAATCAGCTAGACAAGTTATCTTGTCTAGCTGAAGTAATTAAAAAAGAAAAATATGATGTCATTGCTTTACAGGAAGTAAGCCAAAAAGTAGACGCACCTTATGTATATGACTACATTCGCAGCGATAATTACGCTTGGCTTTTAGCAAAAGAACTGGGTAAGCAAGGTGAAGACTATCAATTGGTATGGGATTTATCTCATATAGGCTATGAAGTGTATGAAGAAGGAATTGCCATTTTAACAAAACATCCGGTTATTGAAGAGCATTCATTTTTCGTTTCACAAACGTCAAATATTGACTACTGGAAAACGAGAAGAATTGTTGGAGCCACAATCGAATATGAAAAAGAACTTCTTACGTTTTATTCTTGTCATCTTGGCTGGTGGGATGACGAGGAAGAGCCGTTCAAGCAGCAAGTTGATACACTGCTAGCTCATGTACACAAAGATAATCCATTTTTCCTACTCGGAGACTTTAATAATGACGCTCATAGACGAAATGAAGGTTACGACTACCTGTTGAGCCAAGGCCTCTATGATACGTATACTCTATCGAACAAAAAAGACAGCGGTATTACAGTTAAAGGTAACATTGCTGGATGGGATGATAATGACCGGGCACTGCGCCTTGATCTAATTCTATCGAGTCATGCGCAGGATATTCAGTCATCAACTGTGGTGTTTAACGGCATACATTATCCCGTTGTTTCCGACCATTTTGGGGTAAGCGTTGAAGTGAAATAAGTGACATAAAGCGAACGAATAGCGTTCGCTTTTTTTCGTGTGATTATGATGATGTAAAAATCATCTTCTTTACCGCTTTATCTATCGTTTTAGAAGTGTCCGATAAACTTTCGCATTTTAAAAAGTAGGTGTGCTATAATATTGTGATGTTGGCGATATGCAACCCATTTTTGCATGTTTATCAATGAAATCGCTCAACTTAATAATAAGATGATACATGTAAGCTCTATTTAAATGAACACCCGTTGTCATTATCATAAACTAATAAAGAAAAATAGGTGTGAAACAATCATGAAAATTTTGTTGATTTCAAATATGTATCCTTCGGAAAAATTCCCGAGCTATGGTGTATTTGTTCAAAACACTGAAAAAATTTTAGTTCAACATGGTATTCAAGTTGATAAAATTGTCATGCAAAAAAAGACAAGCAAATTAAGCAAGCTTTTTAGCTATGCTTCTCATTATGCTAATGTCGTCTTGACGGGCTTGACAAAAAACTACGACTACCTTTACGTACATTATGCATCTCATAATGCTCTTCCGCTGCTGATTCTTAAAAAGCTAAAGAAGAATGTGAAGATTGTGACAAACGTGCATGGTTCAGACGTTGTACCTGAAGTACCTTCACAGGAAAAGTATCAGCCTAGAGTAAATGACTTATTGCACCATTCTACTAAAATTATTACTCCTTCTCCTTATTATAAAGGGCTCGTTGAAGAGAAATATAAGGTTCATAACCCAATCTATATTTTTCCAAGCGGAGGAGTGAATAAAGATCTGTTTCACCCTTATGCAGATAAAAGCAAAGCTTATCAAGAACTAAACTTGGACCCTACTATCCGTTATCTTGGATGTGTAAGCCGCATTGATGTGGGTAAAGGATGGGAATACTACCTGCAAGCAATTGCAAAAGCTGAACAACAAATGCCCACTTCTTACAAATACCTATACGTTGGAAGCGGAAAAGATGAAGCTGCATTTAAGGAAATGATCAAGACTCTAGGTCTAGAGGAAAAAGTCATCCATTTCCCTCTCCTTCCTCAGTCCTCTCTTGCTTACGTATATAATGCAATTGAAGCATTCGTGTTTCCGACCGTAAGAAAAGGAGAAAGTTTGGGCTTAGTCGGCCTCGAAGCTATGGCTTGCGGAGCACCCGTAATTGGGAGTCAGATTGGTGGTCTAAAAGATTACATTATAGACGGAAAAAATGGTCTATTCTTTGAGCCCAAAAATGTAGACGAACTAGCTTCACAGCTACAGGCTTTTATTAATCTTCCTGAAGATGTGAAACAGCAAATGTCTCAACAGGCGTTACAAACAGCAAACCGCTACACAGTAGATGTAATTGCTGAACAACTCCCAACAATTTTTTTTGATGAGGTGGAAAAATGAAAGTCGCAGTTTTAATTCCTTGTTATAACGAGGAAGTAACAATTGGAAAAGTAATTGACGATTTCAAACGCGAACTGCCTAGTGCAGATATTTATGTGTACGACAACAATTCAAAAGATCGCACAAGTGAAATTGCACTTGAACACGGGGCAATCGTCAAAAAAGAATTCAAGCAAGGAAAAGGAAATGTTGTACGTTCGATGTTTCAAGAAATTGATGCAGATTGTTATGTCATGGTAGATGGAGATGATACGTATCCTGCAGAATTTGTTCATCAATTAATTGAGCCTATTAGAAATCGAGAAGCTAACATGGTCATTGGAGATCGTTTATCAAACGGAACGTATCTCGAAGAAAACAAACGTGCTTTCCATAATTTTGGTAACAACTTAGTGCGTTCTTTAATTAATGGCCTGTACAAAAGCAACATTAAAGATATCATGACAGGTTATCGTGCGTACGATAAATTATTTGTAAAATCAATACCCGTGATGAGCCCGGGATTTGAAATTGAAACAGAAATGAGTCTTCACGCGTTAGATAAACGCTTCCGCCTAAAAGAAATCGCGATCGATTATCGCGATCGACCTGAAGGCAGCGAATCGAAACTTAATACGTTCTCTGATGGATTTAAAGTGTTACGAATGATTTTTACGTTATTTAAAGAGTACAAGCCGCTTCAGTTCTTCTCCATTTGGACAGTGTTATTTATTGTCGCAGGATTAGCTGTTGGTGCTCCAGTACTTTATGAATTTTTTGATACAGGCTTTATTACCAAAGTACCGTCATCTATCTTAGCAACTGGATTGATGGTGTTAGGTGTTTTATCTTTCGTCTGTGGATTAATTCTAGATACAATCGCTTCATTAAATCGCAAGCAATATGAATTAGAACTAAATAAAAAAATTGAACAGATTGAACAAGTAGGAGAATAACAATGATGAAGAATAGAAAAAGTATTTTACTGCTTACAGTAACAGCTTTAATTATTCTTATCGGTTTAAGTATTGGTAATCCAGACGGTGTTCACTATCTTTCCCTTTTTGCTGCACTTGTATTTACCAGCATAAGCTCTATTTTTATTTATAAAAATAGAGCTTATGCTTCATTTAAACCGCTAGAATGGCTATTGCTGATTGTTTTTTCGTTTATCGTACAGTTTTCACTTTTAGATAACTTACATATGACGAGCTCAACTATTTTCTTACTCGTTTTGTATGCCATCAGCCGTACTCTATTGGCAATGCTGCTGACGGCCGCTGTACTCAGCGCTATCAAACAGATAAACGATTTTCACTATACATTTGCACACCCAAAGCGTTACCTAGGAATTGTTACGATTCTTATTTTAGCTGTTAGTCTATATTACTGGTTCGCCTTTTTCCCAGCGGCCATGACTCCCGATTCATTAGCACAGTGGAGACAGGCACATAACGGAGAATTTAACGATTGGCACCCTATTATGATTACGTGGCTCATTATGCTGCTGACAAAAATATGGGATAATCCAGGCATTGTAGCGTTCACACAAATTGTTGTTGTAGTGAGCATATACGCCTATACGTTTGACTTTTTCATTAAACGCAAAGCACATCCTGTTATGATTGGACTTTTAACAGCTATTATTGTCATTATTCCAAGCTTTTTAATCTTTTCAATTATTATTTGGAAAGACATTTTATACAGTGCTTTTCTGCTGTTTTTTACGGTGAACATTGCAAAAATTTATCTGTCAAAAGGTACTTGGGTTAAAAGTAAAGCGAGCTTTTTCTTACTTTTACTTTCCGCATTTGGAGTAGCTTTCTTTAGACATAATGGTTTTCCTGTATTTGTTTTGACTTTCCTTTTAATGATCGTCTTATTCAGAAAAAATTGGAAACCTCTTGTCACGATTTTCTTAGTCGTCTTTATTTTACAAAAGATTGTTACAGGCCCTGTGTTCACGTGGCTTGATGTAAAACCTTCAGATCCAAATGAAGCTTTGTCTATTCCAACTCAACAAATTGCAAATATCATTTCAAATGATGGGGAGATGTCAAAAGAAGAGCGGGAATATTTTAATAAAGTGCTTCCTATTGAATTGTGGAAAGAAAAGTATAATCCATACAAAAGTGATCCAATTAAATTCACGTGGAAATACTATGACCGCGAATTTATTTTTAATGATTTAGGTCTTTACTTTAAGAACTATGCTAGCATTGTCATCAAAAATCCTTATCTAGCAACGGAAGGCTTTCTCAAACAAACGGCTTTAGTATGGCAAATCAATCCTTTTAAAGATGGCTACACGGATACGTATGTAACCAACATTTATTACGGCAATGATTTAGGTCTTAAAAATAAAGTAATCGAGCCGTTTATTACACATACTGCTAATGCTTACTTAGCTATTTTTAAGCACCCTGTTTTTACATTCTTATGGAAACCAGCTTTTTATCACTGTGTCATTTTATTATTTTCATTAATGCTAGTGATTCGAAGAGGAATTATGTCACTTATTATCGTCATTCCGTGGGCTCTTAACACGCTTTCTGTTCTTGCAGCATTGCCGGCTCAAGATTTCCGATATTTATTAGCAAGCGTATTTGTGTCTTTCTTCTTTATTGGTCTTCCTTTTATCCGATTTGATCAGAAAGAAAAGGATGTGACCTCCTGATGGAGAGCAATTACAACAAAAAGCTAGGAATCACACTCATTATTGTGGCTTCCCTGTTTACAGCTGTTGGACAACTTTTTTGGAAGTTGTCCGAAGCTTCATTTAACTTAAATTTAATTATTGGTTTTTTTCTTTATGGATTAGGAGCGGTGTTTATGATTGCCGCTTTTAAATTTGAAAGAGTTTCCTTGCTTCATCCATTTTTAAGCCTAGGATACGTCATCAGCATTGCTCTTGGTTTCTTTCTATTAAATGAAACCATTAGCCCTATGAAGCTGGTCGGTACTTTTATTATTATCGTAGGTGTAATTTTAGTAGGTGGCCAAGATGAATAGTATCCCACTTTTAATTATTATGACCCTTTTAGGTTCAGTTGGAGCTGTCTTTTTCAAGTATATTTCTACGTATTTAAATGAAAAAAAGATAAAGCTAGCGCTTATTTGCTTTGTAGGCGGCGGCCTTTTTTACGGGGCGGCAGCTCTGCTTAATGTGTATGTTTTAACACTGTTACCTTATTCTATTGTATTTCCGCTTACGTCTATTACGTATATTTGGACATTAACATTCGGTTACTTTTTAATTAAAGAAAAAGTTACAACAAAACAAGTTATCGGCTGTATTCTTCTAATTGTCGGATGCTTTTTTATTGCTAATAGTTGATGAGATAACTTGAAAAGGTAGGAGTTTCGCATGAAAAACTTAAAATTCGCGAGCATTTTACTGCTCATATCAACATTATTTTTGAAATTTTCTAGTATGATTCGTGATTTAGTTATTGCTAACTATTTCGGTACAAGTTATATCGTCGATTCATACAACGCAGCAATGATTATTCCAAACGCTTTTATTTTATTTATGTTAACGGGGATGAAGGATGCGTTTATTCCTAGTTATTTACGTTATGAAAAAGAAAATAAAGGAAAGGTTCATTTGACTAATATTGTTAAATCAACCTTTCTTATTTGTTTCATTATTTCGGTTCTCGGATCAATTGCCGCTTTCTTTTACTTTCCCGCTTCGTATTCTAATTTTTCCAAAGCAGCAATTGAACTAGGAATTTATACGGGCGTTATGTACTTCTTATCTCTTTCACTAGTTGGAGTGAATGCCGTATACGAAGGTGTATTTGATGCACGAAGTCAATATTCTTTCTCCGTGTTTTCTCAAACAGTTGTTGTACTATTTACGATTTTAAGTACAATCCTATTACATTCAATTATGGGCGGCTATGCAATTGCTCTTGGCTACTTTGTAGGAACAATTGCTTCTTTCTTAATTAAAGTTGTCTATTTTAAACCGCAGCATCTGCTGTTATGGAAGCAAAAAATTGACCGTGATGAAGTGGTGGCTTTTTATAAAGTATTCATCCCTGTTGGTGTGACCATTATGGTCGGTCAAATTAATTTAACTGTAAACTTCTTCTTTGCTGGCTCCTTTGGTGAAGGTGTTATTTCATACTTAAATTACGCCTTCAGACTTGTAAGTATTCCCCAGGCAATATTCGGGGTTACGGTCGCAACCATTATTTATCCGCTGATTGCAAGAGCCATTTCTGAAAAAGATGAAGAGCGCTTTAAATCAGGAATTGAAAAAGGGATTACGTTTATGCTGATGCTGCTGATTCCAACGATTGTTATCATGATCTTTTATATGAAAGACATTGTAATGATTGCTTACCAGCGCGGTGCATTTGACGCACAATCAACGTTAAAAACAACGGATGTATCTTATTATTACCTAGGTTCGGTGTTTTTCTATTCCCTGCAAGCTGTTCTTGCAAAAGGATTTTATTCTCTTCAAAAAGGTTATCTTATTATGAGAGCAGGCTTATTATCCATTGTGTTAAATATCATCTTTAACATGATTTTCACTAAATTTATGGGATACCAAGGATTAGCACTTTCCATGTCAGTAGTTGCCTTTTTCTATACGGCTATCGTATTCGTTATGCTGGCAAAACAAATCAATCACTTCCATTACGGATATCTAGTGAAAGAAACAGGAAAAATTCTTTTAGCTTCCGTACCTGTTGCGATCGTCATGTTCTTCTTAAAGGACATCGCATTTTTGAATTCATTACATGTTATCTTACGATTTGGTATTGTCTGTATTGCAGGTGGTTTAGTATACTTAATGTCGACGCTATTATGCAGAGTAGAAGGTGTTATGCTTTTAGTTAAAAGAAAACGTTAATTCACGTAAAACAGGAGAGTACTATATGAAGAACACATACTGGTTATTTTTTCTGTTCGTTGGTTTTATTTCAATTCAGCCGATTATTGATATGCTAACGACGTACATGGTTTTGAACATGGATAGTGGTCTCTCAATTGGGGTTGTTATTCGCTTTCTATATATGATTTTTGCAGGTGTCCTACTTTTAGTGTTTGCTAAACAATCAAAATGGGCTAGATATTCGATTATCTATCTTATTGTTTTTGCACTCTTTCTTGGACTCAATATCTACTTAAATCATCAATGGAAAGATCCTTATTATATTGGGCAAGAAATTAAATTTTTCAATAAGGTTGTTTATATGAACGTTACATTACTTGGAATGATTGTGATGTTTTCACATTATCGATCATCTGTGGATGTAAAAAGAATACTGAGCAAAAATTTATTGACTGCTTCACTCATCATCAGTATTGTTTTTATCGGTACAATGCTAACAGGTACAGCACTAGAGAGTTATCAGTATAATAAAATCGGATTCAAAGGCTGGTTTTATGCAGCGAATGAGCTAGGGGCAACCGTTGCTATTTTGCTTCCTCTCACACTGCTTTTAGCTTTAGATAAAGTACGTTCGTTTTCAAAAGCTTATTACTGGATTCCTTTTATCTTGTTAGCCGTTTCGTCCATCATGCTTGGAACGAAAGTAGGCTTAGGTGCCGTTATTCTTTCTTTAGTTGTAGCAACAGTTGTCTTATTTGCAAAATTATTTACGAATAAACGCAGCTTAATTAAAGCCAACTTAGTAATCTCAATTCTGCTTTTAATTGTAACCGGAGCAACTACTCCGATTTCTCCAGCTTATAAAAACACATATACGCACATCGATATGTTAGAGGCTAAAAAAGAGAAAACAGAGAAAGAAAAGCCGGAAAAGAAAGAAAAAGAAAAGCCGGCTAAAAAGAAAAAACAAAAGGAATCAAATTTAGATGACAAAGATATTCAAAATCTGATTCTAAGCAGCCGTGAGCAATTCTTAGCTCATCATAAGGAAGAGTATGCAAAAGCACCTATTGCACGAAAAATGATAGGTATGGGCTTTTCTGGTGACTATACAAAGCAGCTTCCGCCAAAGATGATTGAAATGGATTTTTATGATTTGTTTTTCTCTTTAGGTATCATCGGATTTTTACTATGGGTTCTTCCACTTCTAGTAGTTGGTTTAACCGTGTTGGTTCGATTATTTAAAGACCCATCACAGCTTCTTGATGAAAGCTTTATGATGTATAGTACAGCAATTGTATTAGCTCTTGGAATTGCTTTTGTAGCTGGGCATGTCTTCACGGCACCAGCCGTTACCATCTATTTTGCAGCAGCTGCTGCTTATCTGTTCGTCATTCATTTTAAACAAAGACAAGCATAAAAAAACAGGCCATTAAAGGCCTGTTTTTTTATCTTTTTAATGGCTGAAGGCTTAACACCGTGTCACCCGCATTAACGTTTATTTCTTGATCATGAGCAAAAAAACTCAATGCCTTTCCTTGCTTGCTCACTGCTAGTAAAAGAGAATCATCGCTTTTCTCCTCAAGATATGTTTTATACGTATATTCATCCGTAATTTTTGTATTGGAAATCGTATATCCGTGCTCCATTTTATGATGCAGAAACTCCCACGTAATTCCTTTCTTAAAGAGCATACGTCCTCTTACTGTGTGCATAATTTCATCGACATCTTCTCTTGAATCTTCTTGGTCACGAATGCTCAATTGAAAAACATTGTTCCGTCCCATATCTTGAAGAAAAGCAGTACAAACAAGCGCATTATATGCATCTAACTCAGTTGCAGCAATCACATATTCATAAGGAGTTAAATCTAGATGATATTCCGTTTGCTCAGCTAGAACTTCTCCGTGATACACATCTACTTCCGCTCTGCGCGCAACTCTTAACCGCTCCCACGAAGAATCAGCTACTAATACTGGATAGCCTAGCTGTTTTAACTTTGAAGCAAAGGCAACCGTAAAATCATTGCTTCCTACAAGCAAAATACCAGGTTCTTCTCCAATTGATAAATCAAGCTTCTTAGCTAGCCATGAAAGGGAAAAACCGTGTGCACAAACCGTAGCAAACACTAAAGCAAATGTCAGCGTTGTTAAGATCGAAGCATCTTTAAACCCTTCATCAATTAGTACTTTCGCAAAGTAGCTCGAGACCGTTAACGCCACAATTCCGCGCGGAGCAATCCAGCCAATCAGTATTTTTTCTTTTATAGATAAATCTGTCCCTACCGTTGATAAAAAGATGGAGACAGGTCTGACAATAAACAGCATAAGTAAAACAAACAAAATAATATTCCAATGAAAAATTTCAGTAATGGTCTTCATCGTCAGTCCAGCCGTTAACATGATAAAAATAGTAGAAGTCAATAGAACCGAAATGTTCTCTTTAAAATGTCGCATATCACTAATAGATGAAATATGCATATTAGCAAGGGTAATCCCCATCGCCGTTACTGCTAGAAGACCTGTTTCATGCTTAATTTCATCAGCTACTGTAAAGCAGGCAATAACAACAATAAATACGACCGGAGATTTTAAATACTCTGGAATATGCCCCTTTTGAAACATCCATCCTATTCCGCGGCCAAGAAGCCACCCTATTAAAACAGCAATAATAGAGGCTGCAAAGAAAAAGAGAATTGTTTTTCCACTCACTTCTCTAAGCACTAAAAATTGAACAATTTCAAACGAAAAAACGGCCAGCAGTGCACCGAATGGATCAACAATAATACCTTCCCATTTTAAAATCGCTGCTGGTTTTGGTTTTAATTTAGCTTGTCGTAAAAGAGGTAAAATCACGGTTGGACCCGTCACAATAAAAAGCCCTCCGATAACAATTGCCACCGCCCATGATAAATCCGCTATATAATGAGCAGCCAAGGAGCCTAAAATCCAAGCTAGCATGGCTCCGAGCGTCACAATGCGAAACACGGGCTTTTCGATTCCTCTTACCTCTCTCATGTCTAAATTCAAGCTGCCTTCAAATAAAATAACAGCTACAGCAATCGATACAAAAGGATCAAAAAGCTGAGCAAACTGTGCTTTAGGATCAATTAAACCTAAAATAGGGCCTGTTAGCAGTCCGATAATTGACATCACGACAATTGCTGGTAACTTAAATCTCCAAGCCAGCCACTGAGATAGAACTCCTAGTCCCACTACGAGCGTGATATGTATAAGCATAGGTTCCATTGTATCTTCCTTCTCTCGTTCGCATAATGTGTATATATTTTCCCTAAAATAAACCGATGTTATACAGGAAGAAACAAACACTACCTTGTTTTACCACTTTTTCAAAAATGCTAAACGCATACCCTTTCCTTTAAATACAAGCTGTTTTCTTTCGTTCGACACATATTTTACTCGTGTTTGTCGAATTTCACGTTAGTATAAAATAATAAAAAGCCTTTAGCTTCTGCTAAAGGCTTTTTGCCGGATGATCCAATTCATATAGCTTTTGATAGTGACTGTTCGTCTCAAGTAATTCGTCATGCGTTCCTCGAATGGCTATCTTCCCATCTTGCAAAAATAAGATTTCATCCATTTTTTCCATCCCAACTAAATTATGCGTAACCCAAATTAAGGTTTTGTCTTGAAGAGTTTCAAAGATAGTGGATAACAGATGCTTTTCAGTCATAGCATCCAACCCTGCAGTTGGCTCATCTAGCATAACAATTGGCGTATGCTGAAGCAGAACACGTGCTAACGCAATCCGCTGACGTTCTCCTCCCGAGAAACGCTGACCTGTTTCGAGCATCGGCGTTTGATATCCTTGGTGCAAACCTTCCACAAGGGAGTGCATATTCACTTGCTTCATGGCCTCAATTACTTCTTCTTTTGTGGCCTCTTCATTGGCTAGTAATAAATTGTTGGCTACGCTTGTATTAAATAAATAAGGATTTTGATTTAATACAGAGATGAGTTTTGGTACATCTTCACGAACTTCAGCAACAGACTGACCGTTTAGCTGAACTGTACCTTCTGTAGGTACTAAGGAGCCTTGCAGCAACTTTAATAGAGTCGATTTTCCAGCTCCACTCTTGCCAAGAATCGCAATTTTTTCCCCTTGCTCGACTTGAAATGAAAGATCATGAATTACTGACTCTTCCTCATTACTATAGCGAAAGCTTACATGCTCAACTTCTAATCTAACCGAATTCCATGAACCTTTATAAGGTAGAGAAAGAGTATGTTTTTTCTTTTCGTTCACATCTTCCCAGTTCTTTTCCATTGCCTGTACTCTATTTAATGATTCTTCAAACTGAGGAATCTTTTCTACTGCATTAGCTACTGGCAGCAGCGCTTCAGATAAAGGAAATACTACTAAAATAAAAGCAGCAATAAACACACCTGCAAGCTCTTTATCTGCAAAAAGAGAAGCCCCAAACCAAATCATTGTGACAATTAAACCTGCTACAATAAGTTGTCCAAACAATTCTCGGTAATACGTCCATAGTTTAAGCTTACGATCCATGCCGTCTAACTCATTTTCTGTTTTGTTATACGAATGAAAAAATGACTGCTGCTGACCGCTTAACACCCAATCAGCCACTCCTAAAAAGCCGTCTGTGACCTTGGCATATAACTGTGCTTTGCTTGATTTATATCGCTTATTGGCTGCCTTCATATGCCAAAGGGAAAAAAGCGGCATCACTACTACTAATAAAAATAAATAGATGGCAATCAAACATGCAAACTTTAGGCTAAAGAACCCTAAAGATACAATCGAAATAACGTATAAAATAACAGCTGAAATTGTTGGAAGAATGGTACGCAAGAACAAGTCTTGTAAACTTTCAATATCTTCCGCGAGAACTCCTAAAACATCTCCTGTTTGATAGCGAGATGTAGCAATTAACGGTTCAATCAAATGATAAAGACGTGTACGCATTTTAGCTAAAATACGAAGAATAAAATCGTGACTGACAAGACGCTCCGCATAACGGAAAGCGGCTCGGCTTAAACCAAATGTACGCACAAGTACAATTGGAACATACACCAATAAAATCGTTTCTGGCCGTAAGGAAGAAGCTGAAATCAAATAACCTGATGTGAACATTAGCGCGCCAGCAGAACCAATCGTTAACAAGCTTAGTAATAAGATAGAAAAGATACGATATTTATATGTTTTAAAGTAGGGCCATATCCAACTTTTATATTTCATCATATCTCCTCCCCTTCATGTAAAAATTGATAGTAAGCTCCTTTTTTTTGAATCAGTTCTTGATGATTACCGATTTCTGCAACCTTTCCGTCCTCTATTACAACAATGAGATCCATGTCTTTCATCCAATGCAGACGGTGCGTAGCTAAAATGAATAACTTGTCTTGAAACATCGTTAAAATATCTTGCTTTAATTCATATTCCGTTTCAATATCGACTTGCGCCGTTGGTTCATCAAGCATAATAATAGGGCGATCGCTTAGAAACGCCCTAGCTAGGGCAATCCTTTGAGCTTGGCCGCCGCTAAGCTGCCGTCCCCCATCCCCTATCATTTCATTTTCTTTCTTAGGCATCTGTTGAATCGTAGATAAAAGTCCTGCTTTCGTTAAAGCATCTTCATAATCATAAGAACCGCCTCTGTCCTGATAAAATTCAATATTTTCTTTCACTGTTCCATTAAAAATAAATGGATGCTGAGGGATATACGTAATCTGCTTTTGCCAAGCATCTGAGCGTAAATCAACCTGCACGCCGTTTACTTCAGCAGAACCTTCTGTAGATTGTACAAAGCCGCTTAGTATATCAATAAGCGTCGATTTTCCAGCTCCGCTTTTTCCGATGATTCCAATTTTTTTACTTCCTTTAACATGAAGCGACACATCTTCAAGAGAAGATGGCTGCTCTTCGTCATACTTGACGGTGATATGCCTTATTTGAAGTTCACTGCTTTCAGTCCAAGTAGGAACATCTTCTTCTTTAGCCGACGGTTTTTCAGCCTGCTTCACAACCTTAAGTAATGCATCTCCAGATTCTTTTCCGTCCAATGTTGCATGATAATCGTTTCCAACTTCTCGTATGGGCAGAAAATATTCAGGCGCCAGCAATAAAATCATAAGTGCAGGCTCTAATGTCATCGAACCATTCACCAGCCGCAAACCAAGCGTAACAGCCACGATGGCTACAGATAACATCGTAAAGAAATCGAGAGCAAACGTAGATAAAAAAGCAATTCGGAGGGTTCCCATTGTCGCTTTTCGATAACGGTCACTGACTCTCTCAATCGTTTCAGCATGTTCCTTACTTTTCCCGAGAAATGTTAAGGTTTCTAACCCTCGAAGCGAATCTACAAAGTGGTTGGACAACACGTGATATGTCTCCCATTGGCTATCTATTTTTTTTTGTGCAGCCAGTCCGAGCAAAATCATAAATAAAATTAAAATTGGCATGGTCACAAGTAAAATAATGCCTGAAAGCCGATCATGGTACCAAACGAAAGCAAGCACTAGCCAAGGTGTAACGCTAATGGCGGCCAGTTTAGGCAAAAACAGCTCGAGATAAGCGCGAAGCTTCTGTAGACCTGTGGTGATGAGCGTCACCAAGTTTCCTGTTCCTTCATCTTTGGTAAAACGCGGTCCTAATGAAAAAATGCTTTTCATGACTATCAAACGAAGTTCCTGAGTCGTTTTGACTCCAAATTGATATGCTGTTTTTTTTACTATAAAACCTACGATCTGACGAACCATAAAGGCAGACAAAAACAGTCCGATTGCTTTTGTCTGGGAAGTTAAACTTTCACCATGAAAAAGAGCGGTAATTACTTCGGCAAGCCACTTAGCTTGAAAAATAATGGCTACACTTTGAATAGTAATAAGCCCTATTAACATGGCAAGAACCATTTTTATTCCGTTGTAAACCATTAAATTTCTACCCATTAGTACTCCATATGCTCCTTATGATCTACACGTTTTCTGAAAACGTAGTAGCTCCAAATTTGATAACCTAACACAAAAGGCAGTAACGCAATAGCAGCGTAAGACATAATTTTCAAGGAATAATTCCCTGATGCTGCATTATGAATCGTTAAACTATAGCTGTCATTGATTGAACTAACCAAAACGGTTGGGAACAATCCTGCAAATATAGAGGAAATTGATAAAATTAAGATTAAGCCAGACATAGCAAATGCCCATCCGTCTTTTTTACGTGTAAGGAAAAATCCTGCTAGTAAATACACGAAAATACCGATAAAAAATGTATATAGCATCAAGCGGCTATGATTACTGAATAAATCTGTTTCAAAAAACGTCATGCCTGAAAAGATAAGAAGTAATAAGGCATTTATAGGCAGAAGCTTCATAGCAACCTTCCGTGAACGATCTCTAATATCGTCCATCGTACGGATCGTGGCAAAAATAAGTCCGTGCCATAAGCAAAGCATTGTTAACGTAACGCCGCCTGTGATGGTATATAGATTCACAATATCCGAAAAGCCGGCATTCATTTGCATGTTGCGCTCAACAGGCAATCCTTTCATTAGTGCTGAAAATAAGATGCCGAAAATGAGCGGTGGAAAAAGACTTCCAAAGAAGATAACCCAATCCCACGCATTTTTCCACGCTTGTTTTTCAACTTTTCCTCGAAATTCAAATGCTACACCGCGGCCAATCAGCGAAAGCAAAAGAAGAACAAAAAGAACATATGACCCGCTTAATAGCGTTGCATACCAGTTTGGAAAAGCGGCAAACATAGCACCGATTGCTGAAATTAGCCAAACTTCATTTGCATCCCAAAAAGGACCGATTGTATTAATAAAAGCTCGTCGCTCTAAGTCATTTCTCCCTAAAAAACGAGACACCATTCCAATACCAAAATCAAAGCCTTCTAAAAAGATAAAACCAACAAACAGAATGGATACTAGTAAATACCAGAATTCATTAAGAGAAAACATTGTATCCCTCCTTTGTAAACGGATCAGTTGATGTTACTTTTGTATGTGCTTCGTGATCGTGATCTGGACCTTTTTTAATTTCTTTAACGAACAAGAACACCATAATCACAGCTAAAATTAAATAAAAGACTGAAAACGAGATAATAGAAAACAGCAATTCACCTGCTGTGACACCAGGAGACACGGCATCTTCCGTTTTCATATAGCCAAATACAACCCAAGGCTGACGGCCAATCTCTGTCATAATCCAACCTGCTGAGCTCCCAAGGAACGGAAAGGCAATGGCAATCGTCATAATACGTAAAAATAGTTTGCTTTCTTGAAGTTTTTTACGAGAAAGCAAGTACGTGCCCCAAATGCCTAATGCACATAATACGCCACCTAGACCAGCCATAATACGGAAACTCCAAAATGTTGTCCGAACGGGTGGAATATAATTTCCTGCTCCATATTTCGCCGTATACTGCTCCTGCAGCTCGTTCATCCCAGGAACGGAGCCTGAAAATTTCCCGTATGATAAGAAGCTTAATAAATAAGGTATTTTGATTTCGCTCGTATTTTTCTTTTCATCGGGGTGAATATTTGCTGTTACCGTCCAAGCGCCTGGACTTCCGCTGTTTTCCCATAATCCTTCACTTGCGGCCATTTTCATCGGCTGTGTTTTAACTAAGTATCCAGCCTGTTCATGACCAGATAACGCAATTCCTACACCTGAAACTAACCCTACAATAATGGCAACTTGAAATGATTTTTTGGCAAAAGCCACATGTTTTTTCTTCAAGAGCATAACAGCACTGACACCCGTAATAAAAAAGGCGCCTGTTGCAAACGAACCTAAAATTGTATGAGGGAATTCAACCCACAGCTGACCGTTTGTTAACAATTTAAAGAAGTCATTCATTTCTAAACGGCCATTATTCAGCTCCATTCCGACCGGATGCTGCATAAAAGAGTTAGCCGTTAAAATAAAGAACGCTGAAAAAATAGTACCTAGACTAACAAGCCAAATACATAGACAGTGCAGCCATTTAGGCAAACGATCCCACCCGAAAATCCACAGCCCGAGGAACGTGGACTCCATAAAAAACGCTAGCAGTGCTTCAATAGCGAGCGGCGCACCGAATACATCTCCTACAAACCTTGAGTACTCTGACCAGTTCATGCCAAACTGAAATTCTTGTAAAATACCTGTTACGACTCCGACAGCAAAGTTAATCAGGAATAAGTGCCCCCAAAACTTTGCCATCTTTTTATACTGTTCATCTTTTTTTACTACGTATATCGTTTCCATGATCGCTACTAAAAAGACAAGGCCGATAGACAGCGGTACAAAGATAAAATGAAACAGCGTCGTTGATGCAAATTGAATACGTGATAGTATGACTGTATCCATCTTCTTTCTCCTTTCATATATAAGAACATTCATCATTTCTATAGATACTTTGCTCATTTCTGAGTATCTTTTACTTACATTGTGAAACATTGAGCATAATAATTCGAGAGATATGCTCAGTATTTCACATACATATGTAATATCTCTCTTTCTATTTACATAGTATAGTCTATTTTTTTAGCTGTGCACGTACATTTTTTGAACGTTTTTAGACTAAAACGTGACTTTCTTGTGACAAAAAAGTGAAGGATCTCTTTATTTTTTTCATAAAAAAAGCACGCTCTGATTTGAGCTTGCTTCCCTACGGTCGATATTTTGCTTTCGCATTTAATTTAGATTGACGAATGATTTGGTTGATGACTTCAGAAAACACAATACCAATGGCAATTGAACCTGAAATCATAAAGGCTTTCGCTGCAAGACTAATCGCTTCATTATAATTATTTTCTACAAAGTTACGCATGGCATCGTATGCTGTTCCTCCTGGAACTAGCGGAATAATACCTGCTACGGTGAAAATAATGATCGGCGTTCGGTAAATTTTTGCGTAAATTTGACTAATAATAGCAATAAAGAAGGCCGATGCAACTGTGCTTGGAATTTCATCTACGCCATAGAACGTTAGCAAATAGTAAATGAGCCAGCCAATCATTCCGACAAAGCCACTTTTTAATAATGATTCACGTGGAACATTAAAAATGATCCCAAATGCTGCTGAAGCAATAAAACTTGTAATTATCTGCTCTACGATATGCATATGATGCCTCCCTTCTATAGAAGCGTAAATACAATGGCAATACCTGCACCAATAGCGAATGCCGTCAGAAACGCTTCTGCTCCTTTTGATAATCCAGACAGTAAATGTCCCGCCATTAAGTCTCGCACTGCATTGGTAATGGATAAGCCAGGAACGAGAGGCATAACGGATCCAATAATAATTTTATCAATTTGCGTGCCTAGTCCTGAAGCGACTAAAAGAGCTGATAAAAGTCCAATAACTAACGAAGCGGTAAACTCAGCAAAAAAGCGAATCGGAATAAGACGGTGGAAATACACCACGGTTAAAAATCCGAGACCTCCTGAAAACATAGCTGGAATAAAGTCCGTCCATAAACCTTGAAACATGATTAAAAAGCATCCGCTAGAAATGGATGCAGCTGCAAGTTGAACCCATAGTGGAAAAGCTACGTTCGTTGCTTCAATTTCTTGTAGCATTTCATACGCTTCCTCTAAGGAGATGTTTCCTTGACTGATTGTTCTTGAGACGCTATTTACCATGGTTACTTTTTTTAAATCTGTCGTTCGTTCGGAAATACGAATTAACTTCGTTTTCGTCGGTTCTTTCGTTTCAAGTGAAAACATAATCCCTGTTGGCGTCACATAGCTGTGGGATTTTTTTATACCGTAAGACGCTGCAATCCGCATCATTGTGTCTTCTACTCGATACGTTTCTGCTCCGCTTTCTAACATAATTTTACCTGCTAGTAAGCTAACGTCCATAATTTCATATTTATCTAATTTTTGTTGTGTCATCAAATCGCTCCAAACATATTAAAGCTTGGTTTTTTTCCCTACAGCATACAGTGTATAAGAAAGAGGGAAGTGGACGCAATGGTTAATGCAAAAAAGTGTGGACTTTTTGTCTCACACTTTCAGGAATAGTATATACATTCCTTATCAATTCATACGTTTTGTGGTCTCACGCTCTACTAATACAGGTGCCATTTTATACTGTATCTGATCTATTTCTTGCTGATCCTGAATTTGCTGAAGTAATAGGTTTACTGCTTTTTCAGCCATTTTTTCCATCGGTTGACGGATAGTTGTTAGTGGAGGATGCGCTTCACTAGCTTCTGTAATATCATCAAACCCTATAACAGATAAATCTGCTGGAACGTGAATCCCGTTTTGCCACGCACAGTGTATCACTTTCAGAGCGATGTAATCCGTAGCACAAATAAGCGCAGTTGGAGGCTCTGGATGATGAGCTAGCTCATTTATAAACTGATATAGTTCATCTGAGTTATTCATATCTTCTTTCACAAACTTTGCGTTTGCTGACGGTACATACTGATAAAAAAGAGACAGACGGTGCTCGACTCCGCTTACAGCTTTTCCAACGAACCCTATATTCTTATGACCAAGGTCCGTTAAGTGAGCAACAGCTAATTGCATTCCCACCGCATCATCTACATGTACAATCGGCCAAAGTGCAGAAGAGGCGTCTCCTGTAAGAGAAACGTAAGGCGTTTGATATTGTTTTAATACATCTACAAACGGATGCTGAGCAGCTACATAGTCTAATAAAATGACCCCATCAAACCAATGGTTCATCATAACATTTAATTGACGCTCAGCCGTTGTTTCTTCGTAATCCGTGTGTCCAATAAGAACGTCCATCCCTCGACTTTGGACTTGTTGCTGTACCTTTTTTAATAGTTCAATTAGAAACGGATCTTTTAAATCTCTAATTAATATCCCGATAATCCCTGTTTTTTGGGCCCGCAGAGCTGCCGCAAATGGATTCGTCTGATACCCTAAATGAGCTGCTGCTTTTAGTACTTTTTGTTTAGTTTTTTCACTAATTTTAATTTTACCGTCTTTATTATTGAAGATTCTTGATACAGTAGCTAATGAAACACCCGCTTCTTTTGCTACTTCTGTAATCGTGACTTTTTTTCTCCCCATTCGTACCGACTCCCATTTCCTTTTAGTCTATCGACCATTTCTTTATTATACTACTAGAAGCCGGCACCACTGAAAACTATCTTCCCTACTTTTCACTAAACAGCCACTTTAACACATCTTGAATTTTTTGATCCCAATATGCCCAGTCGTGACTTCCTTTTCCTTCTTCATATGTAAAACAAATAGGCTCTTGCTTACAGCGCTCGGAAAAACGTTTATTTTCCTGATATAAAAAATCTTCCGTTCCACAGCATTGATAAATACGCGGAGTCACTTCTCCATAGCGCCGGCGATTTTCAAGCAGCCAAAAAAGATCATCCTCAGGTCTAATAACAGGCGGCATGCCAAAAATCAAAGGATAATCTAAGAGCTGAACTTCTCCTCGTCCTCCAAGCCCTTCAACGTCCATCACTCCTGATAAACTGGCAGCTGCAGAAAATTGATGTGGTTTGCGAAACGCCCATTTTAAAGCGCCGTACCCTCCCATAGAAAGACCAGCCACAAAATTATCTTCTCTTTTTTCCGATAAAGGAAAGAATGACCTAGCCAATTGAGGAAGTTCTTCTGTTACAAACGTCCAATACTTCTTTCCATAAGCCATATCTCTATAAAAGCTGCGATCTACATTTGGCATTACAACTGCAAGTCCTAATTCTGATGCGTAGCGTTCAATCGAAGTTCTTCTCATCCATATCGTATGATCATCAGAAAGACCGTGTAATAAATAGAGCGTAGGGTGTTTCTCACTTCTTATATTGGTTTGTAAACCAATCTGAGATTTTGTTTGCTGCGGTATCAAAACGTTCATTGAAGTACTTATTTGCAATACTTCTGAAAAAAAATCACATTGAATAAACGCCATATTTCTCTTCCCCCCTACTTTTTCTTCCCTATTGATTGATAACAAAACGTACATAATTCATATAAAAGTTAAAAAAATAGTTTGATTATTTATAATTTTTAGTTTAACATAAAAACATCTTTTATGAAAACGTTTTACGTATAACGTTTTTTCATTAAAATAGTGACTGCGATTCAAAGGAGGAATTTATATGGGGATAGTAAAAGTAACTTCTGACGAGTATAAGGAGCAAAAAGGAAATCTGTTTTTCGTGATTTTCATTTCATGTGCAGCTGCTTTTGGAGGGTTGCTTTACGGCTATGACACAGCCGTCATTTCAGGAGCTATTGGGTTGATGGAAGTGCATTTTAATCTTAGTCCAACGATGGTAGGTTTTGTTGTATCTAGTTTGCTGCTCGGTGGTGCTGTTGGGGTACTTGCTTCAGGAAAACTGAGTGATCGATTCGGTAGAAAAAGCATCTTGCTTTTAGCAGCTTCTTTATTTATCGTATCCGCAATTATGCAAGCGCTATCTTCATCCATCTCTTTTGTGATTATTTCTCGAATTATTGGAGGACTAGGCATTGGCATGGCTTCTGTTCTTTCTATTACCTATATTTCTGAAATAGCCCCTCCGCACATGCGCGGCCGCTTAGGCTCTCTTTATCAATTTGCTGTTGCCGTTGGGATTGTTTTTGTCTATTTTGTAAATGACTACATTTTATCTATTGGGGAAGACGCATGGCAGAATTCCACAGGATGGCGCTACATTATCGGTGCTTCTGGAATTCCAGCTCTTTTATTTCTTCTTATCCTTTCTCCTGTTCCTGAAAGTCCGAGGTGGCTGGTAAAAGCAAACCGCACTGTAGAAGCTATGGACATTTTAATTAAAATCAATGGTACACACATTGCACGCCAAGAGCTGTATCATATTGAGCAATCGTTAAAAGAAAATCAACCGGCTTCTCTTTCGCTTTTTAAAGAGGCAGGCCTTCGAAAAGCGTTGCTTATTGGTATTCTACTTGCAGCCTTTCAACAGCTTGTCGGAATCAATGCCATTATTTATTACGCCCCCCAAGTTTTTGAAGCAGCTGAAGCTAGAGGAGATTTATCGCTCCTTGTTACGTCTATGATTGGTGTAGCTGCCTTTTTAGGCGTTCTTTGTTCCATGTGGCTTATAGACCGGATTGGCCGCAAAGCTTTATTACTTATTGGCACAGCTGGTATGGCTGTTACGCAGCTTCTCGTTTCTTTTGGATTTCATTCACAGGGTACTGAAGGCTTGACTACTAGTTTACTTATTGTTTTTTATTTATTTCTTTTTAATATTTCTATGGGACCTGTTGTATGGGTTGTGATTTCTGAAATTTTTCCTAATCATGCGAGAGGCTATGCAATGTCTATTTCCACCTTTTTCTTGTGGATAGCTAATTGGTTTGTGTCTCAGTTTTTTCCTATTCTTTGGAACAAAGCTGGAGGATCTTTTACCTTTTTATCTTTTATGATTATGTGTATCGCTTCGTTTTTGTTTATATGGAAGTGGGTGCCAGAAACAAAAGGAAAGTCACTTGAAGAAATTGAACATATATGGAAATAAAAGAAGCCTGAGCATATATCTCAGGCTTCTTTTTTATCGAATTTGTCCATCTCCGTAAATAATATATTTTAATGTTGTTAATTCCTTTAATCCCATTGGTCCACGCGCATGAAGCTTTTGTGTACTAATTCCGATTTCTGCCCCGAAACCAAACTCTTCTCCGTCCGTAAACCTCGTTGAAGCATTCACATAAACAGCAGCTGAATTAACGCGCTGTAAAAAACGCTGAGCATGAGCATAATTTGTTGTTACAATCGCTTCAGAGTGATGTGAACTATGAACATTAATATGGGAAATCGCTTCATCGATATCATCTACGATTTTAACTGCCATGATGAAATCCAGATATTCTTTCTTCCAATCCTCATCCCCTGCTGGAACAAGGTCTGGAACGATCGTTAGCGCACGTTCATCACCGCGTACTTCTACATCTTTCTCTCGTAGCGCTTGAACAATAATCGGCAAAAATTCATGAGCCGCTCGTTCATGAATAATCAGCTTTTCGGCTGAGTTACACACCGCTGGACGAGATGTTTTTGCATTAATGACAATATTGGCCGCCATGTCACGGTCATATTCTTCATCAACATAAATGTGGCAGTTCCCGGTTCCTGTCTCAATAACAGGAACCGTTGCATTTTTTACCACTGCTTCAATTAAACCAGCACCGCCTCGAGGAATTAATACATCGATATATTCATTTAGTTTCATTAACTCCAGTGCTGTTTCTCTCGACGTATCTTCAATAAGCTGTACGCTATGCTCAGGAAATCCTGCACTTGCCGCAGCTTGGGATAATACAGAAACAATCGCTTGATTCGAATAAAATGCCTCACTGCCTCCGCGCAAAATAACCGCATTTCCTGCTTTTAAGCATAAGCCTGCTGCATCACATGTAACGTTTGGACGCGCTTCATAAATAATTCCTATGACACCAATAGGTACACGCTGCTGCCCAATTTGTAAGCCATTTGGTCGTTTGGCCATAGACAGCACTTCTCCTACTGGATCTGCAAGCGCAGCTACTTGGCGCAGGCCGTCTGCCATTCCATGAATCCGCTCTTCATTTAAAGATAGGCGATCTAACATCGCTTTTGACGTGCCTTTTTGAACGGCTTTTTCTACGTCTAATTCATTTGCTTTTAAAATAGCTTCTTGTTGATCCAGTAAAGCAGTCGCCATTTTATAAAGCGCCTGCTGTTTTTGTTCGCTCGTTACATTTCCTAAGAAATAAGAGGCTTCTTTTGCCTGCTTTCCTTTAAGCTGCAATTCACTCATTTCATTACTCCTTCAGCTTGTTTTAAGAATAACGTTCCAATTTCTTGGCCTTCAATAATATCTCGCAAAATACTTGGCTCTTTACCATTTGCTAAGATTAAGCTCACCCCTGCACTTGTAGCTGTTTTAGCAGCAGTAAGCTTTGTGACCATTCCGCCTGTTCCAACATCCGTTCCGCTATCTCCAGCAAAATTCTCAAGCTCCGGCGTGATGCCATCTATTACTTTCATTAATTTAGAGTTAGGGTTTTTTGTGGGGTCTGAATCAAAGAAACCGTCAATATCAGATAAAATAACGAGTAAATCTGCGTGAATTAAAACTGAAACAATGGCGGATAAATTATCGTTATCTCCGAAACGCACGATGTTTTCAATCTCATCGATGGCAACCGTATCGTTTTCATTCACAATAGGAATCACTTTGTCTTCAATTAATTTTTCAAACGTGTTCACAACGTTATTGCGCACATGTTCATCTTCGATTACATCTTTTGTTAACAGTACTTGACCAACAATGTGACTGTACTCACCAAAGAATTTACTGTAGATATGCATAAGCTCACACTGCCCGACAGAGGCTGCTGCTTGTTTTTCTCGAATAGAAGTTGGCTTTTCTTTTAACTTTAGTTTTTTTACTCCCACTTGAACGGCACCTGATGTAACAAGCACAACTTCTTTTCCTGCATTCATTAAATCAGATAACACACGCGCTAGTTTTTCAATGCGTGCTAAGTTAATATCTCCGTTATCATAGGTCAACGTAGATGTACCTACTTTGACTACGATACGCTTGCTATTTTGTAACTCTTGACGATGGTTCACTCTTTTCATCTCCCTAACTAAAAACACCTAAATGCGTACTAATTTTTTTAAAAATTATAGCAGAGATTATGCGAAAAGTCTTATAGTTTTTCAAAGGGGATTTGAACTTTCTAATTTTTTAAATAATTAAGGGAAAAACTGGTGATAAAAGCGCTTTCTTCTTTTATAATGAAAGTTGTAAGGGGAACACACAATTACATAACGTTGTGTAGTAGTACAAACATCATACAACTAAGGGATAGGGGGATTTGTAATGAATGCGGTTACGATTGTTATTGGATCTATCTGTATTTTAATGATTGCGTATCGGCTTTATGGAACATTCATGGCTGTTAAGGTCTTGAAACTAAACGATGCGCAAAAAACGCCGGCACATGAGCTTGAAGATGGAAAAGATTACGTGCCAACCAACCGATGGGTAACATTTGGTCATCACTTTGCAGCTATTGCAGCTGCGGGTCCGCTTGTTGGACCTATTTTAGCAGCTCAGTTTGGCTATTTGCCCGGACTGCTCTGGCTTTTAATCGGAGCTGTAATCGGAGGAGCCGTTCACGATGCAGTTGTGTTATTTGCATCTATGCGCCAAAAAGGTCAGTCGCTTTCAGAAGTGGCTAAAAAAGAGCTAGGACCCGTCGCTGGTTTTTGTACAGGTTTAGCTATGCTTTTTATCATTACCATTACAATGGCCGGTTTATCTATGGTCGTGTTACACGCACTTGAGAAAAATCCTTGGGGTACATTTGCTGTTGGAATTACTATTCCGATCGCAATGGGGGTAGGTATTTACCACAAAAAAACCGGTAATTTAAAAGCGGCTTCTACCGTCGGCTTCATTTTAATTTTAATCGCCGTATTTAGCGGTCCTTATATTCAAGGAACAGCTTTAGGAGATTTTTTAACGCTAGATATTAAAACACTTTCAATTATTCTTCCCGTTTATGCATTTTTCGCAGCGGCCTTGCCCGTTTGGCTGCTTTTAGCACCTCGAGATTACTTAAGCAGCTTTATGAAAATTGGTGTCTTTATCGCGCTGATTGTAGGCGTGTTTTTCGTAAATCCAGCAATTCCATTTCCTGCAGTTACTGAATTTATTCACGGAGGCGGCCCTATTTTAGCAGGACCTGTGTGGCCGTTCATTTCCATTACGATCGCCTGCGGTGCTATTTCTGGCTTCCATGCATTTGTTGGTTCAGGAACAACCCCTAAGATGCTCGATCGTTGGAGTGACATTAAAGTTGTAGGCTTCGGCGCGATGTTAGTCGAATGCTTAGTAGGAATTATGGCATTAATTGCCGCAACTGCTTTACATCCTGGAGACTATTTTGCAATCAACTCTACACCTGAAGTGTTCAAAACGCTTGGCATGAACGTAACAGCTCTTCCTCAGCTTAGCCAAGAAATTGGCCTAAACTTAGAAGGCCGTACAGGCGGCGCTGTTACACTGGCTGTAGGAATGACGTATATTTTCACGGAAATTCCTTGGTTCAGCCACCTGTCTTCTTACTTTTTTCAATTCGTTATTATGTTTGAAGCAGTGTTTATTTTGACTGCTATCGACGCTGGTACACGCGTTTCCCGCTATTTAATTCAAGACTTTTTTGGTGAATTTTATAAGCCATTGAAGCGAGTAGACTGGCTTCCTGGGTCCATTTTTGCAAGTGCCCTAGCCTGTTTTATGTGGGGATACTTATTGTTCTCAGGAGATATTGGCTCAGTTTGGGCGCTGTTCGGCGTATCGAATCAGTTAATGGCATCTATTGGTTTAATTATTGGTGCAACCGTTATTCTTAGAATTGCGGATAAGCGCTCCTATATGCTTACTTGTCTCATTCCACTAGCCTACCTTTACGTAACGGTTAACTATGCGGGTTATTGGATGGTTAAGAATGTGTATTTAAACGCGGCTGCGGCAGGTTACAGCATATTAAATGCGACTCTTTCGATCATCATGCTTATACTCGGTCTCATTATTATGATTGCCGCGATTCAAAAATGGACGCAGCTTTGGCGCACGCCTCAGGCTGAACTAGCGGCGAAAGCAAACTTATCACAAAATATATAAAACGAACACGCTTGCTTATAGAAGCAAGCGTGTTTTTGACGTAGTAATAGCCGGTCAAAATAATTGCACACCAAGCATTTTTATTATTAAACTAAATATACTATACAGAAAATTTTTAAAATAGTTCGTACATTTCACATGCGTATCCTCCCACTGATTACATCTCAAAATATCCAAGTTAAATTATAATAATTATAAATTAGTATTGATTTTTTATTTAAAGATGTTATTATTATTTCTAACATAATAAAATTCAAATAAGAGGTGGTTCTAAGATGACAACAAACAAGAATAACCTAACGACTAGTTGGGGAGCTCCGGTTGGAGATAACCAAAATTCGATGACCGCTGGTTCACGCGGACCTACTTTAATTCAAGATGTTCACCTTTTAGAGAAATTAGCCCATTTTAACCGAGAGCGTGTTCCTGAACGCGTCGTACACGCAAAAGGCGCCGGTGCCCACGGTTATTTTGAAGTGACAAACGATGTTTCAACCTATACAAAAGCAGCTTTCCTTTCTGAAGTAGGAAAACGAACACCTCTATTTGTTCGCTTTTCAACAGTAGCTGGTGAAAACGGCTCAGCAGATACTGTTCGCGATCCTCGCGGATTTGCTGTTAAATTTTATACAGAAGAAGGAAACTACGACTTAGTCGGAAATAATACACCCGTATTTTTCATCCGAGATGCGATTAAATTTCCTGACTTTATTCATACACAAAAACGCGATCCACGCACACATTTAAAAAACCCGACGGCCGTTTGGGATTTCTGGTCTTTATCTCCTGAATCTTTACATCAAGTTTCTATTTTAATGTCTGACCGCGGTATCCCCGCAACTTTACGCCATATGCATGGATTTGGCAGCCACACATTTAAATGGGTTAATGCCAAAGGAGATGGCGTTTGGGTAAAATATCACTTTAAAACAGAGCAAGGCGTAAAAAATCTGTCTCCAGACGTAGCCGCAAAGCTAGCTGGTGAAAATCCAGATTATCATACTGAAGATTTATTTAATGCCATTGAAAAAGGCGATTTCCCTTCATGGAAGCTGTACGTTCAGATTATGCCATTAGAAGACGCTGATACGTATCGCTTTGATCCATTTGACGTAACAAAGGTTTGGTCACAAAAAGACTACCCGTTAATTGAAGTAGGTCGCATGGTCTTGGACCGCAATCCAGAAAATTATTTTGCCGAAGTGGAGCAAGCTACATTCTCACCTGGAACGCTTGTGCCGGGAATTGACGTATCACCTGATAAAATGCTGCAAGGTCGACTATTCGCATACAGCGATGCACATCGCTACCGCGTGGGTGCTAACCATCAAGCGCTACCGATTAACCGTCCGCGCAGCGAAGTAAATAACTATCAGCGTGACGGCCAAATGCGCTTTGACGATAACGGCGGCCGTTCTGTTTATTATGAGCCAAACAGCTTTGGCGGCCCGACAGAATCACAGGAAAACAAACAAGCAGCATACCCTGTTTCAGGCGTTGCCGATAGTGTTGCATATGATCATAACGACCATTACACGCAAGCAGGTGACTTATACCGCCTTCTAAGCAAAGACGAGCGTACACGACTAGTTGCAAACATCGTTGAAGCTATGAAGCCTGTAGAAAAAGAAGAGATTAAACTGCGTCAAATTCAACACTTCTACAAAGCGGATCCAGAGTATGGAACACGCGTTGCAGACGGTTTAGGATTATCTGTTCCGCAGCAAGTAAAATAAATTTATCAGTTTTCTAAATGAAAAAATAAAGGTATTTTTCTCATTGTAGATTATCGTTTATTCTCAATTAGTTTAACATTTTATCACTAAATAAGTATCCATATTTTATGGATACTTATTTAAATTCTTGTAAAAAGAGGAAGGGATGAAGAAATGATTGGACAAGAAATAAGATGTAATCAGTGTAATAGAGAAATAAAAGTACTAAAGCACAGTACGCTTTGCGGTTGCGGAATAAAATTACGAACGCTAAAAAAAGAGAAGCAACCAGCATAATGAGGTTGCTTCTCTTTTTTTACTAGATATGCTGTTTATATTCACTCACATTAAAGAGTAATCGTTACTTTAAATAAATCTCCGTCAATTTCAATATTCAGTTCTCCTCCGTGCAAATCAATAATTGACTTAGCAATAGCTAACCCAAGTCCGGAACCATCGGTTTGTCTTGAAGTGTCCCCTCTTTTAAATCGTTCAAACAGCTCATCTGCCTGCTCATTTAATTCATATTTACTTACATTTTTAAATGTTAGTTTCACTTGTTCGTTTATTTCTTGAACAGAAATATAGACACGCGTTTGTTCAAGTGAATATTTCAATATATTCTCTATCAAATTGTCAAATACTCTCCATAATTTTTGACCATCTACAGTAGCAAATATTGGATTTTCGAGAGATTGAATACGAAATTGCAGAGTTGAATCTTCAATTGCTTCATTATATTCAGCTAAAGCCTGATGAAGAAGCTGGTTAATATCAATTTTGTCTTTATGCAATTCTACATTTCCACTTGCCATTTTTGACACTTCAAATAAATCATCAATAAGTGTCTGTAACCGTTTTGATTTACGGTCAATAATTTCAATGTAAGCATGTTGTTCGTCCGAAGTAAGATCTTGCGACTTTAGCAACGCTGTATATGTCATAATAGAAGTCAATGGTGTTCTTAAATCGTGACTGACGTTGGTAATTAACTCTGTTTTCAAGCGTTCACTTTTAACTTGAACATGCTGAGATGTTTGAATCTGCTGCTGGATATGATTTATGTTTAGCGCTGCTTGAGTCAAAGCTGATTTTCCTTTGATAGGTAACGGCTCTTTCCACTCGGCTGTGGCGATTTGATCAATTGAGATAATAATTTTATTTAAATAATTAACTCGTAGCATAAGCAGTATCAAAGTAACCACTCCTACAACACTTCCAACAGCTAAGTACAGTATGGATACTTGTTCTGCAAACATAGATCCACTAGTCAATAGAGCTGCAACAGCAAACACGGCAAACACTAAAAGCAGCACTACAACCATTATATGCATGCCAATATGTCTGATAATAAAAATAGATTGAAGAAAATAAATTACTTGATAAACACACGTTCTTTTATATTCTTCTATGTCATCTATTGTGCGCATACGCTGAAACAGTAGAAATACTTGAAGTGCCCATAGGGAAATAGCTATGGATATTGCTATCATATAAAAGAAGAACGTAGCAACATGCTTATATGATTCTAATAAAGAAGCAGGATAGCCGTTCAGAACTAGACTTAATGTAAAAAATGAATATAAAAGAAAAACAATTATACAAATATCTAAAGGTATTTTTTTATAAACCCTCTGTACTGCAGTTTGTTTTGTTATTTCTTTTAAATGTCCAGTTATTGTTTTTTTATAAATAAAGGAACCTATTAGCAGAGCTAGTATCCCTGACAATGCATACACGAGAAACGCTACATTTTGATGATGATAATAGTTATATTCATCAAATAAAGGACTAATGAAGGTTTCTTTTTCAGGAACAGCAATTATACCCGTAAACTTCTGCTTTAAATACCGGGTTGGGATCTCTGAGTCTACCTCACTGCTTAACGACGAATTTTTATATTCATCTGCTTGGAACACAAGCGGTGATTGAGCTGAATAAGTATGTTTATACAATATGTTTTTCTGTTTTACTAATTGATTAACATCTTCTTTGCCTGCGTTTTGGATGTTCGTGTATATTTTGTTCGTGTTCCTATCTTTTAAATAATACATGATGTCTTTTTTATATTGAGATAATGTTTTTTGTCTATCAAAAGCTTCATCATATAGTTTCTTCATTTCGAGTTTTTTGTTTTTCGCTATTTCTTCTCGAACGAATTGATCATCTTGAAACTTTTTTTGAATGTTTTTAACTTCTAGATCCTGCTGCTTTACATAGGCAGCTTCAACGTTTTTGCTCTTTGCCTGTTTAGCGTCTTCTATTTTTTCTTCATATTTATCGTGCACGTTTTTTATTTGTTCTGTTAATGTTCCTTCCGTATATCGATACGACTCAATCTCTTCTTCTGTTATCTTATTTGCATTAACGGTATTCTTATCTTTTTGTGTCAATTCTAAAAGGTAGAGATCATTTGTAAAACGACTTATTTGCTTTTTGAAGTCTTCTGATTTTACATAGCTGCTTTTTTGTAAATAGTTTGTTTTTAATAGATTATGCACGTTACTAATTGAAGAAATAGTTGCTCCTAAACCAAATAAAAACAAGATAATCCCTATAGCTGAAATGACGCTACTTTTCCATTTTGTATCCAAGTCCCCACACAACCTTTACATACCTCGGATTTTTTGGTTCAATCTCAATTTTTTCTCTTATTTTTCTAATGTGTACCGCTACTGTGTTTTCTGCGTTGTAGCCTGGTTCATTCCATACGCGTTCATAAATATCATGTATGGAAAAAACTCTCCCTGCATTTTTCATTAATAACTCTACAATTTTATACTCAATGGGAGTCAGCTTAATGAATGCCCCATCAAGAGTGACGGACTTAGCCTCAATATCAAGTACGAGACCTCGGATATCAATCGTCTTTGTTTCCTCATATGTACCTAATGTCACATATCTTCTTAACTGTGATTTAACTCTCGCTATCAGTTCTAATGGATTAAAAGGCTTTGTCACATAATCATCTGCTCCTACCTGCAGACCGAGCACTTTATCTGCATCTTCGCTTTTAGCGCTCAGCATAATAATCGGGATATTTTTTTGTTCTCGGATTTTAAACGTCGTTGAAATGCCGTCTTGCCTTGGCATCATAATATCAAGAATAATTAAGTGAACTTTTTCTTTATTTAGTATCTCTATGGCTTCGATTCCATCTTTGGCCGTAAAGACTTTAATACCTTCATTTTTTAAATAAATAGCAATGCCATTACGGATTTCTTGCTCATCGTCTACGACTAAAACCACATATTCGTTCATTGATTTCTCACACTCCTTTCAAAAGTATATCATGGGTCATTTCGTCTATGGGTTTTATTGTAAACTGCATTTCTTAAGAAAAAGGAAGGGGAAATCTTAAGATTTTCTTAAGCTTCATATGTTGAAAAAGGTTTAAAGAATAGGGATAACAGGAACGTTAAAAGAAAAAATATAATCAATTCCTCATTTGATTCTAAAGAACTATCCGTGAGCGATTATATCTTTTTATTTAAAAGGAGGATGATTTAACTTGGAACGGAATCATACAATTATGCAATTTTTCGAATGGCATGTGCCAGCTGATGGCGAGCATTGGCAACGCCTCAAAGAGCTCGCTCCTCAACTAAAAGAACAAGGAATTGATTCCGTATGGATTCCCCCGGTTACAAAAGGTGTTTCATCAGAGGATAATGGCTACGGCGTTTACGACTTATACGATCTTGGCGAATTTGATCAAAAAGGAACCGTTCGTACAAAGTATGGAACCAAGCAAGAGCTGCATGAAGCGATTGATGCCTGTCATAATCATGGAATTAATGTCTATGTGGATATTGTAATGAACCATAAAGCTGCAGCAGATGAAAAAGAAACGTTCCACGTCATTGAAGTGGACCCCATGAACCGAACAGAAGAAATTTCTGAACCTTTTGAAATTGAAGGGTGGACAAAGTTTACATTTGAAGGGCGCGGCGATCAATATTCTTCTTTCAAATGGAACTTTAATCATTTTAACGGCACTGATTACGATGATAAAAATGGAAAAGAAGGCGTTTTTCGTATTGCCGGAGAAAACAAAAGCTGGAACGAAAATGTGGATCAAGAGTTTGGCAACTACGATTATTTAATGTTTGCAAATATTGATTACGATCATCCTGAAGTTCGAGAAGAAATGATCAAATGGGGAAAATGGTTAGCAGACACTCTGCAGTGCGACGGTTATCGATTGGACGCCATTAAACATATTAACCACGATTTTATTAAAGAGTTTGCCCACGAATTGTCCTCTTCTCAAGAAAAGCCCTTTTATTTTGTGGGAGAGTTTTGGAATCCAGAGTTAACAGCCTGTCAGGAATTCCTAGACGTGATTGATTATCAAATCGATTTGTTTGACGTATCGCTGCACTATAAACTGCATGAAGCCTCTCAGCAAGGAAGAGATTTTGATTTAACCACGATTTTTGATGATACATTAGTCAAGACTCACCCGTTGAATGTTGTCACATTTGTAGATAACCATGACTCTCAGCCAAATGAATCTTTAGAATCTTGGGTAGAAGATTGGTTCAAACAAAGTGCTTACGCTCTAATTTTACTTCGTGAAGACGGCTATCCTTGTGTGTTTTACGGAGACTATTTTGGGATAGGCGGAGAGCACCCAATTGAGGGAAAAGAAAAAGATATTTCCGCTCTCTTGCATGTACGCTATGACAAAGCATACGGCCAGCAAGACGATTATTTTGATCACCCGAATACCATTGGATGGGTAAGGCATGGTGTAGAGGAATTTGAGAAGTCTGGATGCGCTGTGGTGATGTCAAACGGCGAAGATGGCGAAAAGAGAATGTTCGTCGGCCAACACCGAAGTGGACAAACGTGGATTGACTTCACAAACAACCGAGAAGATCAAGTTGTGATTGAAGAAGATGGCTACGGACAGTTCCCTGTAAACGGCGGCTCTGTATCCGTGTGGGCTGAAGCATAAAAAAACAGTGGCCTGCGCCACTGTTTTTTTACCATAGACCTAGCAGTTTCCACCACAAGCCGCCAATTCCAATCCAAATGATAATATGAATAATTGAAATTAAAAAGCCGAGCGACCACCATTTTTGCTGCGTTACATATCCACTACCGAAGAACACCGGTGCCGGCCCACTGCCGTAGTGAGTTAAACAGCCAAATAAATTGCTAAAGAACGCTAAAATCAATGCTGACAGTAACGGAGGCGCACCAGCGGCCACAATGACAGATAAAAATGCTGCGTACATAGCGCTGACGTGAGCCGTGTTACTTGCAAAAAAGTAGTGAGAATAAAAATATGCAATAGCTAGTACAATCAACGCCGTCATCCAAGACATATGACTAACAGTGCCTTTCATCAGATCACTGAACCAAGGAATCATGCCTAGATCATTTAAGAAAGTTGCCATCATAACCAAAACAGCAAACCAGACTAATGTATCCCATGCTCCCTGTTCTTTTTTGATGTCCGACCAGCTTAACACTTGCGTTAAAAGCAGCGCACATAGACCAATAAAAGCAGTTGTTGTTGCATTAATATTTAAATTAGCTCCAAAAATCCACAGCACAAGAAGAAGTAAAAATACGCCAATCATGTACCATTCTTCTTTCTTTAGCGGACCCATTTCATTTAGTTTTTTTGCTGCAATTTCAGATGCTTCCGGCGTTTCTTTTAATTCTGGCGGATAAAGCTTATAAATAACGAGCGGAATAACAATTAAACTAATAATTCCAGGTACGATTGCAGCCGCTGCCCAGCCAACCCATGAAATAGTCTTGCCTGTAATTTGTTCCGTCATTTTAACAGCAAGAGGATTGGCCGCCATTGCTGTTACGAACATAGCGGATGTGATCATATCTCCTTGAAACGATACTTTTGTTAAGAAAGCGCCGACTCTGCGCTCCGTACCGTCTCCAGTTCTCGATCCGTATGTTTCGGATAAAGAACGAATTATTGGAAGAATAATTCCTCCAGCTCGTGCTGTATTAGACGGCATTGCAGGTGATAAAAGCAAGTCACTTACAATAAGAGAATACGATAGTCCCAACGTCTTTTTACCAAACAAACGAACGAAGATATAGGCAACCCTTGTTCCTAGACCAGTCTTAATAAAACCTCTAGAAATAAAGAATGCAATAACGATTAACCAAATCGTCGTATTTTGAAAACCGCTGAGCGATTGTTCAAGTGTTAATGTATTAGTTAATACAATAATGGTTAAAGATAAAATAGCTACACTGCCTAATGGCAATGGTTTAATGATAAGCCCTACGATAGTAGCCACAAAAATAGCGAATAAGTGCCAAGCCTTCACATCAAGTCCGGACGGAGGTGTAATAAACCATAAAACAAGTCCGATTGCCAGACAAATTAATAAAGGAATAATTTTCACTTCGCCGGCAGGCTTTTTTGTTGTTTCAGCCATAATCTTTCTCCTTTCATGTTTTTAAATAATAGTAATAGTATGCTCTTTCCACTTCGTACCCAATACTTATCCCATTTAAAATAAAATAATTGTAAAAATACGTTTCGTAAGGATGATATTGTAAAATTGTGAAGTGTTGAGCATAATTCCTTTATTATTTTATCATATATATTGACAATATTTATCTCTTACCTTCATTTTATTCCCTTCAAAATAGCTTGTAAGCGTTATTTTATTAAAAATAAATAAACTGCATGAGTTCATCATGCAGCCTTGTATTTAGCGATTTACTTTTTGAATAAACACGACTTTGAGATAATCACCTGACTTAAATTCTTTTATTGTTTTAAAATCAGCTGGAAGAGAGAACTGCTCCATCATTTTGTAGCGTTCCCCTTTTTCGTTAAAAGCTTTTTCAATAAACGAATGAAACTTTTTCATATCAAAATTACTTGCATTCGTAGATGCTACAATGACACCATTCGGCTTTGTAAGCGCAATGGCTTCTTTTAATAAATCTTTGTAGTCTTTTGCCGCGCTGAACGTATGCTTTTTTGATTTAGCAAAGCTCGGCGGATCTAGCACCACAAGATCGAACGTCATATTCTTCTTGACCGCATATTTAAAATACTTAAAAACATCTTCTACAATAATGTCCTGTGCTTCGTGATCAATTCCATTTACACTAAATTGCTCAATTGTTTTTGCCAAGCTGCGATTGGCTAAGTCGACACTTGTTGTTTTCGCAGCTCCTCCAAGAGCGGCCGCCACTGAAAATGCGCCTGTATACGAAAACATGTTTAGAACGGTCTTTCCTTTTGCATATTTATCTCGAATCGTTTTACGGACGTCTCGCTGATCTAAAAAGACCCCAACCATCGCTCCGTCATTTAAATAAACGGCAAAACGAATACCATTTTCTTTTACAATTAAAGGGAATTCACCTTTATTTCCTGTGACAAAATCATCTTCTTCAATATACTGCCCTTTTACGTTGAAACGTTTTTTCTGGTACAGCCCTTTAAAGTTAGGCGCAGATTTTAAAGCTTCAATAACGTATTCTTTAAATTGATAAATTCCTTCACTATACCAACTCGTGACGTAATATCCGTCATAATAATCAATGATTAAGCCGCCAATTCCGTCACCTTCACTATTAAATACACGAAAAGCAGTTGTATCTTCAGACGCATAAAAATCGTGACGAGAGGCAATAGCTCGCTCAATTTTTCGTGCAAAAAATGCCGCGTCAACTTGTTCACTTTTCTTCTTCGTCAGAATCCATCCGTAGCCTTTGTTTTGTTTTCCATAATAGCCTTTGGCTAAGAATTGATTCTTTGGAGTGACTAAGTTAATAATAACGCCTTCTTCTTGCAGTTTATGACCATCAACAAGCGCATCTTTTTCAATGAGTGGATAACCTTTATTCACTTTTTTAATAAAAGCTTCTTTGGCTATAACTTGTACTTCTTTTCTCATGTGTACACCCTATCTATTTAATTTAGTTCATTCTAGTTTTATCCATTTTACGAGAATAATCTACATTTATCTTAACATAGATAACCGGTAATGTTTCCAGTTACAAAATAGAAAAGCAGAGGATGCCTTGAAGCACCCTCTGCTTGATATGAATGAAAAATGAAATGTATGTTTTATGTTTTAAGATAAAAAATTATGAGCACTCTTGTCCAGTATATGCATCGAACTTAAGCGTCTGCTGCTTGCTTCCGCTCACTAAAGTCACCACGTATACAGTTATTGAGTTTTCTGTTATAAGCTCAATATGCTCTACTTTTCCTTCTTGATGTTTTAAAGCAAGAACTTTTACAGCGTTCTCCGTTAACGGCTGAAGATTATCATGTTTTACATGTGTGATTTCACCCGAAACCGCATCGATTGTAACTGTGTATTCCGTATTATCTTTGATTATTTTCACTGTGAAAATCGCTGCGTTTTGATCATATTCTACTATTTTCACCTTACCTGCATATGTAGCCAATGCAAGATCTTTTGCATCTTGTCTCGTTAATACCTTCACTTCTTGCTGAGAAGTATTAACTACTTTTCCTGTGAAAGCATCTAACGTTACTGTATATTGAGTGCTATTTTTAAGAATCACTGCGACATACTGACTAGCGGATTCTTTAAACTCCAGACTATATACGTAACCACTATATTGTTTAACAATTGCTTCTTTTATTTTTTGCTCTGACATTAGCTGCAGCTCTTTTTTATTCTCATGAATGACTTTTCCCGTTAGACCATCTACAGTTAACGTATATTCTACTTTGCCATCTACTACAGTTAACGTATATTCACGCGTTTCTTTGTTAAAGGTAATAGATTGAATAGCGCCTTTATACTGCTTAAAAACAGATTCTTTCACTTGATTTTGTGTCCATAACTTCACTTCTCGCTTCTTTACTACTTTTCCAGTGCTCGCACTTACTTCTACAATTCTTTGCTCCAGGTTATTCGTTACAATTGTAATCACATACACACTCGATTCCTGCTTAAATTCTGTAGATGTGACCGTACCGTTGCAATCTTGCAGAGCAATACCTTTTGCCTGAGCTTGAGAGATACTCACATGTTCAGTTGCTTTCATTGTCTTCATTTCTGCAGCGTGACTCGTTGTAATAGAGCTAAATGCAATTGCAGTTCCTAAAGCAGATGTAGACAATACTTTTGTCCATTTAATCATCCTTAAATTTCCTCCTCTTTCACCATTAGACTTTCCGTCTAATTTATGGCGTTTTATCTAGTACGCCGTTCATTATGCAAAAGATTTCTGAGAATAAGACGAATAGAAGCTTAAAGTTAGCTGAAGATATAAGAATAGCTACTATTTTTCAGCTTGCTTTCAGCTATTATTCAGGGCTGTTTCAGATAAAAAAGCATAATAGAAAGTAGAGGAGCAAAGGAGTTTTCACCATGATGGATCAATTAAAAGGAATTAAAGTCTTGCTTATAGATGACGAACCCACTATTTTACAGTTTTTATCTTTAGGTTTAACGAATGAAGGATTTGATATCAAAACTGCCCAAGACGGAATTGAAGGAATTAATATAGCCAAAGAATTCAAGCCTCATATCGCTATTGTAGATGTTATGCTTCCTGGAATGGATGGATTTGAAGTATGCCGCTTGTTAAAGAAAATGGGGAATATAGCTGTCATCATGCTAACAGCAAAAGATCAAGTGGACGATCGAGTAAAGGGACTGACTATTGGAGCAGATGATTATATGGTCAAACCCTTCAGTTTTGAAGAACTTCTTGCGCGCATTCAAGCTAGAATCCGCAATCAATTTCCCAACCTATTAGACGAGGTATCAATCGGTCCATTTAAAATTGATGACCGCCGCAAAGAAATTAAATACCTTAATCACATACTTGATTTATCCCCTACTGAATATGCACTCTTGAAATTCTTGGTTATTAATCACGGTCTTGTACTAAGTAAATCCACCATTTTAGATCGAGTGTGGGGATATGATTTTGGAGGAGAAGAAAACATTGTTGAAGTATACATTCGATCACTGAGAGAAAAATTACAGGACCATAGCCGAACCGTTATTCGAACGCTTCGCGGTGTAGGATACCGGATTGATATTTCATGAAGCACAAACGTTTCTTTCATCTGAATTCTCTTCGCCTTCAGCTTTTATCTAGAAGTTTACTCGTTATTTTGAGCTTACTGATGCTGATAGGCGTTTTTCAATACGTATTTATGAAGCAATTTATTTACACAAATAAAATTAGAAGCATCGAAGACCAAATTCACTTGATTCCCGATGATGTCTGGAAGCACGATATTGAAACAAGCCAGAATGTAAAACAATCATCAAGACCAATGGTTTATTTCCCGGGCGTTAATATTACCTTTATCAATCAAAAAAGCACATTTTTACGGCTGGCTAAGGATCCACATCATTCTTACTTCCCTAAGCTTTCTGCATCTACATACAAACAAGTAATGAAAAAAAGCAACCAGCCGGACAACACGACGAGCCTCATAAAAAAAATGGATGGTCATCAAGAGCAAGTCATTGTTTTAAAACCCATTATCTTTGATGGAGAAATACAGGGAGTTATTCAAATTAATACTCCCACAGAATCATTAAGAGACCTCTTAATCAGACAAATGCTCATCTTTTTAATGCTTTCACTCACCGCAATGACCATTGCTTTTTTTGTTTTTTCTTCTGTTTTAAAACAGACGTTAGTCCCTTTGTTTACTACTACTAAAAAAGTGGAGCATATTAATGCCGGAAGCTTACATGACCGCTTGCCTGTTAATCAAGGACAAATCGAAATGGATCGCCTTTCTCTTTCTATTAATGAAATGCTTGAACGTCTTGAAAAAGCATTTAAAGCAGAAACAGAAGCCAAAGAACAAATGCGGCGTTTTGTTGCGGATGCTTCGCATGAACTGCGAACGCCGCTTACATCTATTCACGGCTTTTTAGAAGTTTTATTAAGAGGGGCTAGCAGTAATCCAGAACAATTAAACGACGCATTAAAAAGCATGTATGGAGAGTCCAAAAGACTGCACAAACTTATTCAGGATCTTCTGCTTCTTGCTCAGCTTGATCAACTTCCACCGTTTCAAAAAGAGTACTGTTTTATAGATGAGTTGATTTTAGATATGAAACCTCAACTCATACTGTTGGCGGGGAACAGAAAGGTTTTATTCGACTTTCCAAGCCGTTTGCCATCCGAAGTTAACAAAGATCAATTTAAACAAGTTGTTTTAAACTTATTTTCCAACGCCGTACAGCATACAAATCCAACCACAGGAGTTATTCAAGTGGTAGGAAAAATAAATGAGGAAGAACTTTCGTTGATAATACAAGATAACGGTCATGGTATTCCTCAAGAACACCTTCCTCATTTATTTGAGCGATTTTACAAAGCTGATGCTTCACGCTCTCGGGCATACGGAGGAGCAGGTTTAGGTTTGGCCATTAGCGCATCTATTATAGAATTGCACGGGGGGGAAATACGTGTAGAGAGCAAATTGAATGCAGGAACTGCTTTTGAAATCGTATTGCCCTTGACGTAAAAAAGACGATTGCCGTGAAGCAATCGTCTTTTTTATCAAATCAGCACACTTTTCCTGTTTGAGGACTGATTTTTACAGTATGTTGTACGTTGTCTGTTCCTTTAATGACAAACGTGTACGCTTGTTCACTGAATGAAACAGATTGAACCGTTCCTTTGTGCTGTTGAAGAGCAGCTTGTTTAGCTTGTTCTTGCGTAAACTTTACCGCTTCGACTTTGATTACTTTTCCTGTTTCAGCGTTTATTTTCACATGGTGATCTTTGTTATCTTTTCCGTGAATTAAAAATGTGTATACATCATTTGCATATGAACTCGATTGAATTGTTCCGCTGCAATTTTTTAATGCAATTGATTGAACCTGTGCTTTTGTAAATGCAGCGCTTTGAATTTGAATTACTTTTCCACTTTGTGCATTGACTTTTACGTGGTGGTCACGGCTATCGTTTCCATGAATTAAGAACGTATACACTCCATCGTTGAAGCCTACCGATTTAACCGTTCCTCCGCAGTTTTTCACCGCTACTGCTTGTGCCTCACTTTGAGAAAAAGATAGTTTTTCAACCTTTACCACTTTTCCGCTGTGTGCATTTACTTTCACATGATGGTCTTGATTATCTTTTCCGTGAATTAAAAACGTATAGGCGTTATTTTCAAAAGAAACCGATTGAACCGTTCCTCCGCAGTTCTTTAAGGCAATTGTTTTTGCTTGAGCTTGTGTATATGTGGCCGCTTCGGTATGAGCCGACGCTTTTGTTGAAGTAATGTGCTGGCCGTCTGAAGCAAATGCACTTGTCATTGAACCAAGAGCGATAGCTGTTCCAATTGTGGCACCTCCCACGGCTTTTGCTACTACTGCTTTTCCTGCTAATACTTTTCCAATCATGATTATACCTCCGCGTAATTTCCAATGTATTTACAGCACAAGCTAAAGGTTTTAACAGCGGTCATTTATCAAAATAGCGCCATTGGAGTAACGTTTTTTTCTGCTAAAATACCTTTCACTTTTGCTGTACGAGCCAAAGCGCTTCTTGTCCTCTTTAGCTATGTGTTTATTGTAAAAGCGGAACATGAATTCACTATGAAGCCCAGCTGAATGCTATCTGAACAAATTCTGAAAGATAGCTGAATAACTTCTAGTTAAACTTGTCATCTAAATGTTCAACGTTCTTAACAACAGCTCAACAAATCCAGTACTTCTCTTTATATTTCCTCAACAATCAAATGATTTAATAAGTGTATGAATACGATTTGGAGGTTATCAACCATGAAAAAACGAGTATCTCTTGGACTATCTCTCACTCTCTTAGCTTCTAGCGCCGCTTCTGCTTTTGCAGCAGAGCATCATACAGTTCAACATCCAAAACAAATAAAAAGCGTCGAGTTTCAGCCAATGAAAGCACCTACTACGATTGAAAATATGATTAAAACGTATACAGAGGCATCTGTAAAAGTAACGTATAAAGATGGAAGCGTTGAAGAAACGCCGCTTAACTATAATCAGCTCTTTCTTTCAAAAGATAAAATTGTCGATAACAAAGGGGAATTAATTGCCGCAGGTACACCGATCGATGCAAAAGGGGATCCAATTATTGACCGAAGCGTTCCTGATAAGCCATCACCATATGTATCAGATGCGCCGGATTCAAACAGCTTTATCACCATCAACGGAAAATCTTACATTGTGTCACACTATGAATATGACTCAGTTGATAATGCCGGAAATAAAGTATCGGGTCTCCCAGCTTCGATGACGCTTACACAAGTTGACCGAGATGACAAAACCGGAAAACTAACCGTCAATCATGCCAAGAAAATTGATTTTTCTAATGTAAATGGTTTGTGGACGCCATGTAATGGTTCTACAACCGATTGGGGTACTCATCTTGGTTCAGAAGAATACGAGCCTGATGCACGCGCTTTTGAGGACTCTTCTTCTAGTGCATATAAAGATGTAACAAACTTTGCGAAGCGCTACTTTGGAGATGAATCAAAAGCAAATCCTTATTACTACGGATGGATTCCTGAAATTTCAATTGATGACAACGGTGAAGCTTCAGTAGAAAAACACTATAGTACAGGACGCTTTTCACATGAAACGATGCAAATTCTCCCCGACAATAAAACGGCCCTGTTCGGAGATGATGGCACAAATACAATGATGTTTATGTACGTAGCCGACAAAGCAAAAGACTTCTCGAAAGGTACATTGTACGCCGCGAAGTTTAAACAAACAGGTACGGAAAACGGTGGTCAAGGAGACCTTCAGTGGATCAAACTTGGTCACGCTTCAGATGACGAAGTTAAAGCTATCATTAACAAAGGTACAAAATTTAGCGATATGTTTGAAACAGCAGACAAGCCTACAGAAGGATTCACTGCTGTAAAAACAGCTGCAAGCAAAAACGTGGAGTATCTAAAAGTTAAACCAGGCATGGAAAAAGCAGCAGCCTTCTTAGAATCACGTCGCTACGGAGCCATCTTAGGCGCTACGTCTGAATTTAACAAAATGGAAGGTCTTGCGGTAAACAAACAAGATAAAAAAGCTTACATGGCCATCTCTTATCAAGAAAGCGGGATGCTGAAAGAACCAGGTGCGGTACAGGATGACATACAACTTCCAAAACGAGAATCTGGTGTAACGTACCAATTAAACTTAGGATCACACCAAAAAGACCATACAAATAGCAAAATTAATAGCCGCTATGTTCCAGCAAGCATGGAAGGTCTAATCATTGGACAAGACCTAGAAAAAGCAGATGCATACGGTAATACAGCGGATCCAAATAAAATTGCCAACCCTGATAACCTTACGTATTCAAATGACTTAAATACACTGTTTATCGGAGAAGACAGCTCACTGCATACAAACAACTTCGTATGGGCTTATAATGTAAAAACTAAAAAATTATCACGCATCCTTTCAGTTCCAGTGGGAGCAGAAGCAACAGGACTTCGTGCAGTAGAAAACATTAAAAACTCTCGCTACGTACTAAGCAACTATCAGCACCCGGGCGAGGACATCAGCGACAAAAATATTACCGCTGTTGATAAAGAAGAGTTAGCTAATGCAATGAAAGAAAGCATCGGCATTCAAGAAACTGGTGGTGTCGGATACATTTCTGGACTTCCTTCTAAGGACGGCGCTCCTTATAAAAAACATTAATATGTAATGAAGCCACGTCTGTTGTGCAGTGACAGACGTGGTTTTTTATATAGTCGACGTTATTTATAAAATTGTTTATCATGATCATAATTATGGTGAATACTTTATAATATCCTTGGAGAAAGTGCCTAAACACAAACCAAATGCTTTATATTCGCAGGTATCCGGTACATGCCTTCAGGCTCGCTTTTAATTGCTTATCCCCCCGCTAATACTAGAGATAAAAGTTGTTTCAATAAGTATTTCCAGCAAAACAAAACCACTCGTTCCCTTGCACTTTTCGTTCCATACCATTAAAGTATATATTGGTTGAAGTTTATACTAGCATTCAACCTGATAAAAGAAATTACACTTTTTAATTTTGGGAATATGTTTTCCCTAAAAGAAAGGGTTTAGATATAAGATGAAAGATAATTTTTGGCATGAGTTGCCGCGTCCGTTTTTTATTTTGGCACCGATGGAAGCTGTGACGGATGTCGTTTTTCGCCATGTTGTGACCGAAGCAGCACGACCTGACGTATTTTTTACAGAGTTTACAAATACGGAAAGCTACTGCCATCCGAAAGGAAAAGATAGCGTAAAAGGACGTTTGACGTTTACAGATGATGAACAGCCAATCGTTGCGCACATTTGGGGAGACAAGCCTGAATACTTCCGTCAAATGAGTATCGGCATGGCCGAAATGGGATTTCGCGGTATTGATATTAATATGGGCTGTCCTGTGCAGAACGTTGCAGGAAACGGAAAAGGTTCTGGTCTGATTCGCCGTCCAGATACTGCGGCTGAGATTATCCAGGCAGCCAAAGCTGGAGGGCTTCCAGTAAGCGTAAAGACTCGTCTTGGCTATACGCAAGTTGACGAGTGGTACGACTGGCTGAAGCACATTTTAGAACAGGATATCGTGAACCTTTCTATTCACCTTCGTACGAAAAAAGAAATGAGCGATGTTGACGCGCACTGGGAGTTAATTCCGGAGATCAAGAAGCTTCGTGACGAAATTGCGCCTCATACGCTACTAACAATTAACGGTGATATTCCTGACCGCCAGAAAGGCCTTGAACTTGCTGAAAAGTATGGCGTTGATGGAATCATGATTGGACGCGGAATTTTCCATAATCCGTTTGCGTTTGAAAAAGAAAAGAAAGAGCACACAAGCGAAGAGCTATTAGAACTTCTTCGCCTGCAGCTAGATCTTCATGATAAGTATTCTGAAGAATTAGAGCCGCGCCCTTTCAAACCGCTTCGACGTTTTTTCAAAATTTATGTTCGCGGATTCCGCGGTGCAAGTGAATTAAGAAACCTACTCATGAGCACGGAAACAACTGACGAAGTGCGTGCGTTGCTTGATGAGTTTAAAGACAGAGCTGGAGTGAAAGAAGACGAAGGTTTTTCTGTTTCTTAAATAAGATTTCGTTTGCTTAAACTCAATTGTTCTAGCATTTTATTGGAGAGAAGAACCTTTTGTTCTTTTTTATAGACGTGTGCTATTTATCCACATATGATAAAAGCTGAGGCAGAAGGTTTCACATTTCCTTCTGCCTCAGCTTTTAATGAAAAAATATCCACACGTTCTATTTATGATAAGGTTCATTTCGAATAATACGAAAAGCTCGGTAAATCTGTTCTACTAATACTAGGCGCATAAGCTGATGAGGAAACGTCATCTTTGAAAAAGAAAGGGCTGCGTTTGAGCGTTTCATTACTTCGCTGCTTAAACCAAGCGATCCGCCAATGACAAACGCTATTTTGCTTTTTCCGTAGGTAGCTAATGAATCAATTTCTTTTGCGAGTTCCTCGGAAGATTTTTGTTTTCCGTTAATAGCTAATGCGATTACGTGAGTATCGTCTGAGATTTTCGCTAAGATGCGCTCTCCTTCTTTTTGTTTCACCTGTTCCATTTCAGATTCACTTAAGTTTTCTGGCGCTTTTTCATCTGCAAGCTCAATAATTTCTACTTTTGCATAGCTTGATAAACGCTTTAAATATTCTTGAATACCTTGTTTTAAGTATTTTTCTTTTAGCTTCCCAATGGTTATAATAGAGATATTCACAGGCTATTCTCCTCTCCTTTATCTCTTATCCACAGATATTATCCACATATCCACATGTTATATCCACATTTTGTATAAGAATATTAGTTCCCTACTACATATACAGCTTCATTGTCACAATATTCACAGCTTTTTTTGTCAGTGGAATTTTCTATTTTTTCAAAAACCGGCGCTAGCTCAATCTCATCTACCATTACATCCAGCGCTAGTTCTGTATGTTCTAAACAGCAATATATCTTCATGTATTTATCTTCCTCTCTCTATTCTTTTCATTAAAAAACCACAGGAGTTTATCCCCTGTGGATAACTTTTCTTTCACTTCATTTGACGCGTTAATTTTACTTCTGTGGATTTCTTTTTGCCATCGCGATAGAACGTTACGTTCATTTTATCGCCAATTTCTTTTTCAATGTAGAGGTGTTTGCGAAGTGTCGCAATGTCTCTTACTTTGCTGTGATCTAACTCAACAATCACATCATATTCCTTTAATCCGGCTTTAGCGGCTGGCGAACCTGGCTCGACTTTTAGAACAGCGACTCCGTTTACTACATCATGCGGTAACTTAAGGGTTTCTTTTAAATGATACCCTGATACCTCACTTAATGATAGTGTACTAACTCCAAGATACGGACGTCTGACTTCACCATATCGTTCCAAGTCATTAATAATGGGTCTAGCCATGTTGATTGGAATCGCAAGACCAATGCCTTCTACTGCTTCTTGGGCAATTTTCATGGAATTAATACCGATTAATTCACCATCAATATTAACAAGAGCACCCCCGCTATTACCAGGGTTAATGGCGGCATCTGTTTGAATAACTTCTGATTGCCAATCAGGATTTCCATCGCCATTCAAATCTTGAGGAATGACACGGTTAACCCCTGAGACAACTCCTTGTGTAACGGAGCCAGAAAATTGAAGGCCTAGCGGGTTTCCGATAGCAATCACTGGTTCACCAGCCTTAAGCTTATCAGAATTTCCGAAGGTAGCCACTTTTGTCACGTGGCCTGCGTCAATTTCAAGAACTGCTAAGTCCATTAAATCATCGCTGCCAAGAATTTTAGCCGATACCCTTGTACCGTTACTGAAGCTCACTTCAATTTCGTTAGCGCCTTTAATGACATGATAGTTTGTCACAATATAAGCTTTATTGCCTTGCTTTTTGTAAATAACACCTGAGCCCGTCCCGGCATCAGTTCGTTCATCATTCCAAAAGCTTTCAGAGTTCTGAATGTTTACAACTCCTACAACTGCTGCATTGGCTTCAGAAACAGCTTTTGTGACGGCCGTAGTGACGTCAAGAGATACTGACTTTTGAATGGTAGATCCTGTTTGTTCATCTCTATTTTCATCCGTCATCCATCCATTTGGCAAAATCCCGTTTCTCACCAAGGCTGGCATAAGAAGCAGTACAATAAGTGCACCTATAATTGCTCCAATCAGAGCAGAAGCGAAATATCCTCTGCGGCGTTTAGGCGGCCGACTATTTGGCTCTTGGCCTTCATCATAATGTTCCACACTATCACCGAACCCTTCATTTATCATCGTGAATGTCTGCATTCACGTACTAAATGAAGTTATTTTTCGCTTCCTTTCTAGAGACTATACATAAACAATATCAGTTGGTCTTTTTGGATCTGTATCACATAGGAGAATATTGTCCTCTACATTGATGTCTTTTTGTTGTAACACTTGCGCAACAGACATGCGGGCAATTTCCTTCATGTTATTGTCTTGACTCAAATGCGCTAAGTAAATGCGTTTAGTTTGATCTCCAATCACATCTGCCATTGCAAGCGCCGCATCTTCATTTGATACATGTCCTACGTCGCTTAGAATTCGTCTTTTAATGCTCCAAGGGTAGCGCCCCATTCTAAGCATTTCAACATCATGATTGCTTTCAAATACGTACATATCGCTATTTTTAATCGTACCTTTCATACGGTCACTTACATACCCGGTATCCGTAATAAGGGTTAATTTTTTAGATCCTTGATGAAAGACATAAAACATAGGCTCTGCAGCATCATGCGAAACGCCAAAAGACTCCACTTCCAATTGACCAAACGATTTCGTTTGGCCAATTTCAAAGTGAAACTTCTGTTCCGTATCAATGTTGCCGATCAAGCCATCCATTGCGTTCCACGTTTTTTCATTTGCGAAAATAGGGAGCTTATATTTACGTGCCAGAACACCTAGTCCTTTAATATGGTCACTGTGTTCGTGAGTCACTAAAATTCCTGATAAATCCGGGATATTGCGATTTACTTGTTGAAAGAGAGCTTCCATTTGCTTTCCGCTCAGCCCCGCATCAACTAGTAAGGAATGTTCTCCATCACTTACTAAAATCGCATTTCCTGTGCTCCCACTGGCTAGCACGCTGAAATGCAGGCTCATTTATCTCACTCCAAATACTTATTTATTTCCTTTTTTAATAATCTGCCCTTCAAAGGCATTTACAAAATAACTCGTATCGCCATTTACAACAATATGCCAAGTTGGTGCTAAAACTTGAGAATTTAATAACGGCAGATCAAACGTATAGTATCCAAACTCTACGTCTGTCACTTTATCTTTCTTCTTCAATTCATCCTTCAAAAACAAATTTTCTAATGCTTTTAAAGGGGACAAAACATCCTGCTCATCATCCAACGTTTTCACAGAACCTAGCATCGTTTGTTCATATGAAACAATTTCACCTTTATCATTTAAATGAGCAATAATCATGCCATTTTCATTGTCGTAGATTTTGTGCTTCTTATATTGTTGAAAGAATGTAACTGTTTTTTTCTCTTTATTAACATTCCATAGCTCATAATCTTCACCCGAGAGCACATATCGTTTTAGAAATTGACTTAGCTTTGCTTTTGTATTTTTTTCAGGCACTGAAAAAGGTTTGTCTAATACGCTTCGAATTGTTTTTTCCTCAAGCAGCGCTGCTTTTTGTTCTTTAAGCTTTTTTAAATCTTCATCTTTAAACAGTTTGCTTTTAGCATTTAACGATGAAGCTTCCTTCACATCTGTAGGTAAATGTTTATATTCAATACCTTCACTCGTTAATTGTTCTTCAACACTCGACTCTACAAATAGAGAGTACTGATCTTCTTGATGGGTTTTAAAAATCTGATAGCCTAAGTAAATATTAAGAACCAAGAAAGTGAAAATAAAGATGGTTTTTGTTCTATTCCAATCCATCGTTATCGCCTCCTTCGGTCGGCGGTGCAATTCGATACCACTTGCTATTATAATAATAGAACCAAGAAGGAACAAGTTTGACAGAATTAGAATTAAACTCAACCGTCTTTTCACCGGTTTTTGGCTGCTGTGAGACTTCTTCTAACTGATAGCCTATTGAAATATCTTTTAACAGATTCGGGTCAAAGTTTTGGTGTTTTTCGATTAATTGAATCACCTTTTGAGATGACTGCAGCTTTTCTACACTGGAATCCTGTACTCTTACAAAACGATAAAGAGGACGACGGTAATTTAAAATCTCTGCATTTCCCCATCTCTGATATATTTCAGTCATTCCCTGATTGCTGTACACGGGATAGTTATCTTTATAATAACGATAGCTAATTTCTTTTGTAATACGATTCCAGCTGTTGAACCTGTAATTAGATTCCGTCCAGCCGCCGTGGTCATTAACGAAGCTAAAGCTGCGATTTATTAAATTATAATCTTCCATTACCTCGGTCGTGGAATTTACAAGATTCACATATTCCATCACATCTGTCTTCGTATTAACATTAATCACTTTTGTACCTTCGGTGTAGACATCTCGGTTCGTAGACGTTTCTTTCCTTGCATAGTCTGGGTTGTTAAAAAGCGCTTCCTTATATTTCTCAATATCTAAATGCCTCATGCTCGTATAGTAGACTTCACTATTCATCGTGATATTGTTTTCCGGAAGGAAGATATACCGATTTTTGTTTTCTTTATATACAAAGCTCGGGGCATACGTACGTTTCATTTTGTCTTCTAATTCTTTGATATCATCTTTGGCCAAATTCTTGACTGTAACCGAATAAATCTTTTTTTGCTCATAATTCACAAGATACACGCTCACGAAAAAGGAAGGTGTACGCTTAATTTTAATGAGTACACGGTCAAATGTTTGATTAGGCAAAGACGTTTGAGAAAATGAAAAAAGCTGTTGAAATGTTTTTAACGGCAGCGCATCTGGATACAGCACTTCAATAGAATTACTTCCATGGACATAATTTAAAAATCCATCAGGAGAAATAGCATCCGAAACGTCCGTCACATTCGAAAATTTCCATTTTTTCATTTCATTTACCCATTTGTTTACATCATCTTCGTCGTGAGACATGTAGTGGTTATCGTTTCGATGATAGAGAACTTCTGTTGGAAGAATATGATCTTCTATTTTACTTTTTGAACTCACTTCAACTTCCTGTAAATGTTGATTTTTTGAAATGACCTTATAAGAAGGCTGATACGTCCATATATGATACGTCATAATTAAACTGGAAGCGACGAGAACAACTAAGATGGCCGTTTTGATATGTTCATATCTCATTCCCATTCGTCATCATTCTCACTTTCAATCGGAAGAGTAAAGTAAATCGTTGTTCCTTTTCCTTCCTGACTATCTGCCCAAATGCGTCCATCATGTGCTTCAATAATTTCCTTGGCAATAGCAAGCCCTAATCCTGTTCCGCCTAATTTACGCGTTCGTGCTTTATCTACACGATAGAAGCGTTCGAAAATTTTAGCTAAATTTGATTTTGGAATTCCCATACCTTGGTCTTTAATGCTCACAACAATTTCATGCGTATGCTGAGCAATTGAAAATGTAATGGTTCCGCCTTCAGGTGAATATTTTATTGCATTGGAAATAATGTTATCTAATACTTGTGTAATTTTATCTTGATCGATAGCGACATAGATTGCTTCATTTGGCAAGTCGCGCACGAACGAAATACCTTGTTCAATTGTCATTTCAAAGCGATCAATGATGTAATGATAGAACTTCACAAAATTGATTGGGTCACGACTAAATCGGTAGTCTTGGCTATCTAGCTTAGATAATTGAAGCAAGTCGTTAACGAGACGAATCATTCGTTCTGTTTCTGTTTGCGTTACATTTAAAAACGTTGGAGCTAAGTCCTTATCTTGCCATGCTCCGTCTGCAAGCGCATCTAAATAACTGCGCATCGTTGTTAACGGCGTACGCAATTCATGTGAAACATTTGCTACAAATTCTCGGCGATCTTGTTCAATTTTCTCCTGCTCTGTAATATCATGCAAGACAATGATAATTCCGTTAATAAAACCGGTCTCTTTTTGAATAGCAGAAATGGTAGCTCTTAAAATAAAAGGATCCGATTTTGTACTAAAGTCCAAAATTAATGACTCTTGATTAGCGAGCAAGCTTTCAAACGTATGCGTTTCTTCAAGATCTAATAGGGAAACAACTGGGTCAGATAAAACCGTTTCACGTGAAACATTTAGCATAGCTGCGGCTGGATCATTAATTAAAATTACTCTTCCCTTTCGATCCGTCGCAATAACGCCGTCCGTCATATGAGCTAATACTGAACTAAGCTTACGGCGCTCCCCTTCTGTAGTTGCCTGTGCTTCTTGAAGCTTTCTTGTTAAGTTGTTGAATGTGAGAGCTAGCTGACCAATTTCATCATATCCGTATACCTTAGCTTTTCTCGTAAAATTCCCTTTGGCCATCTCAAGTGCTTGTTTTCTCATTTCAGACATTGGACGAGTAATCGTCTGAGCTAAAAACACGCCTAAAACAGCTGTAATAAAAAGAGCAATTACCGTACCTGCTTTAAAGATCTGATTGATATTACTCATTTGATCGTAAACAGGCTCCATGGAAGCTGTTAAGTAAATAGCACCTAAGATTTCTTCGCTAGACTGAACTTTTCCATTTTTATTAGTTGAATTTGATTGACTGGCACCTACTTTATCCTGTAAACGAATAGGCTGTATCATAACTCTGATTCGCTGTCCGCTTTGATCAACAAATACATTATCAGAGTTCGTTCCTGCTAACAACGCATTTGTAATCGCCAAATCATTAGTCTTTTTACCTATGATCTGTTGAGGATTTGAGTTCGATGTAGCAATGATTCTTCTATTTTGGTCAATGACTCTTACTTCAGAGATGTCATTCATATCATTTGAAGCTAAATTGGGTCTTGAAGCAAAATCTCGTAAAATAGTCTTTAAGTCTTCCTCAAGAGTGGGTGAATCATCATCACGATTTTTCACCATTTCTTGTCCAATGTTATACGTCAGCAAGTCTGTCCGCTCTTGAAGAGACGTTCGAAAGTTGTTAACTAATTCTTTTTCTAATTGTCGTGCAAAATAGACCCCAATAATTTGCATCGCAATTAAAATGAGCAGCACATAAATCAATACAAACTTTAAATGAATAGATTGCAGGAGCCTTACTTTCTTCATCTAAAATTACTCCTGCTCTGGGCTGCGTAAATAATAGCCTACTCCACGTCTTGTTACAATCCACATTGGATGGCTTGGATTATCTTCAATTTTTTCACGTAATCTTCGAACTGTTACATCTACCGTACGCACATCACCAAAATAGTCATAGCCCCATACAGTTTGAAGCAAGTGTTCACGCGTCATAACTTGTCCAATGTGCTTCGCTAAATAATGCAGCAGCTCAAATTCACGATGAGTCAGTTCAATCGTTTCTCCGCGCTTAGACACGATATAAGCATCTGGGTGAATAACAAGTGCTCCAATTGTAATTTCATTCGTTTCGCTTTCTTCTGTTGGAACAGCTACTTGCTGATGTCTACGTAAATTAGCTTTTACACGTGCTAATAATTCACGCGTACTAAATGGCTTAGTTACATAATCATCTGCACCTAATTCTAGACCTAAAACTTTGTCAATTTCAGAGTCTTTTGCTGTTAACATGATAATTGGCATATCATATTTTTTGCGCACTTCTCGGCAAACTTCCATTCCATCTTTCTGAGGAAGCATAATATCTAATAAAATCATTTCAGGCTGTACTTCTTCCACTTTTTCAAGCGCTTCTACGCCATCATAAGCACAAAATACTTCGTAACCTTCTTTTTGCAAATTAAACTTTAAAATATCTGCAATCGGCTTTTCGTCATCTACGACTAAAATACGTTTATCCATGATCATCGTTCTCCTTTATTAGTTGAAGCAAAATATAAAAGATAGTATTCATACTGTTTGAATACCGTAGTTTTATTATACTTGATAACCCTTGAAACGTCACAAGTTCATCCTCTACTATACATGAAGATATATGATTTTCAACCACCTCTAAATACAAAAGTAATATATTACCACAAAAGAGATACAAAGCAAATAACGTTTTCTTTTAAATGTAAATAAAAGAAAAAAGCATGACTTTAAATAAAGTCATGCTTTTTGATGGCTCGGGACGGAATCGAACCGCCGACACAAGGATTTTCAGTCCTTTGCTCTACCAACTGAGCTACCGAGCCAAAATGGCGGTCCCGACGGGAATCGAACCCGCGATCTCCTGCGTGACAGGCAGGCATGTTAACCGCTACACCACGGGACCTCAGTCTATATGCTATGTATTAAAAATATTAAAAATGACCCGTACGGGATTCGAACCCGTGTTACCGCCGTGAAAGGGCGGTGTCTTAACCGCTTGACCAACGGGCCACGTTGTAACAAAAGTGAGCCATGAAGGACTCGAACCTTCGACCCTCTGATTAAAAGTCAGATGCTCTACCAACTGAGCTAATGGCTCATGTTATATCTCTTAGCGACGCTTATTATAATAACATGATATTTCATATGAATGCAATAGTTTTTTTAAAACTTTCTTTTTATTATTGAGCTTTTTTTAAAAATCTTGTTAACAAAGCACCAATTATAAATAAAAAAGGTTAGCTCACGAGGAGCTAACCTTTTTTATTTAGCTATATACACCACGTAATACATTTGTTTGTGTACGATCTGGACCTACAGAGAAAATAGATAAAGGAATACCTGTTAATTGAGACACGCGCTCTAAGTAGTGGCGAGCGTTATCAGGTAACTCATCTAATGTTTTCACACCCGTAATATCTTCTGTCCAACCTGGAAGCTCTTCATATACAGGTTCACATTCTGCAAGTGTTTTTAAGCTAGCAGGGAATTCTTCCATAACTTCCCCTTTATAACGGTAAGCTACACAAATCTTTAATGTCTCAATTCCCGTTAATACATCAATTGAGTTTAAAGATAAATCTGTGATTCCGCTAACGCGACGAGCATGACGTACAACTACACTGTCGAACCAACCTACACGGCGAGGACGACCAGTTGTTGTACCATATTCACGTCCTACTTCACGGATTTGATCACCGATTTCGTTTGTTAATTCAGTTGGGAAAGGACCGTCACCAACACGAGTTGTATACGCTTTTGATACACCTACAACGTGTTTGATTTTAGATGGACCTACACCCGAGCCAATTGTTACTCCACCCGCTACTGGGTTTGAAGATGTAACAAATGGATATGTTCCTTGGTCGATATCTAACATAACACCTTGTGCGCCTTCAAATAGTACACGACGTCCTTCGTCTAACGCATCATTTAATACTACTGATGTATCAACAACGTATTTTGCAACTTGTTGACCATACTCATAGTACTCATCTAAAATTTCTTCTAATGTAAAGCCTTCTACTTCATACATTTTTTCAAGAAGGCGATTTTTTTCTGCTAAGTTTTGTGTTAATTTTGCTTCAAATACTTCACGGTCTAGTAAATCGGCAATTCGAATACCGACACGTGCTGCTTTATCCATATAAGCTGGTCCAATACCTTTTTTCGTTGTACCAATCTTATTTTCACCTTTACGTTCTTCTTCAACTTCATCTAATTTTAAATGATATGGGAGAATCACATGAGCTCGGTTACTAATACGTAAGTTTTCTGTTGTTACACCGCGATCATGTAAGTATTTTAATTCTTGAACAAGCGCTTTTGGATCGACAACCATACCGTTTCCAATTACACACGTTTTGTCATTATAAAAAATACCTGAAGGAATTAAATGTAACTTATAAGTTTCACCATTAAACTTAATTGTGTGACCTGCATTGTTCCCACCTTGGTAACGTGCAATCACTTCTGCATTTTCTGATAGGAAGTCTGTAATCTTCCCTTTTCCTTCATCTCCCCATTGTGTTCCTACTACAACGACTGAAGACATATCTTAAGCACCTCCGCTTAGTAAGCAACAGCTCACTACGACATAATTTAACCATGGATAAGTGTATCAATTTATCACACTAAAGTCAATTAAATCCGAACGATTTAACAAAAGTTATTACAAATATATCGTATTTTGCGGAACGAATGCGATAACAATAAAATAAAACCTCTCATATTGAGAGGTTTTATGCACCAGGCGGCACTCCTGCGTCATCAAAGCGCCGCTCGAGATTAACGAATTTATTGTATTCTTTTACAAAGGCAAGCTGTACGGTTCCAACTGGACCGTTACGCTGCTTGGCTATAATAATCTCGATAATATTTTGATTTTCTGTGTCTTTTTCATAATAGTCTTCACGATATAAGAAAGCTACGATATCGGCGTCCTGCTCAATACTTCCGGATTCACGGATATCAGACATCATCGGTCGCTTATCTTGTCTCTGCTCTACGCCACGGGAAAGCTGCGATAAGGCAATAACAGGAACTTCTAATTCACGGGCTAAAGCTTTTAACGCACGTGAAATTTCAGATACTTCCTGCTGTCGGTTTTCTCCGCTTCGCCCATTACCTTGAATAAGCTGTAAGTAGTCAATTAAAATCATCCCAAGTCCGCCTTCTTGTTTCAAGCGACGACACTTAGAACGAATTTCACCTACTCGAATACCCGGTGTATCATCAATATAAATCCCTGCATTGGACAAAGATCCCATTGCCATCGTGAGCTTTCCCCAGTCATCGGCTGTAAGCGAGCCTGTACGCAGCCTTTGTGCATCAATATTTCCTTCGGCACACAGCATCCTCATAACAAGCTGCTGAGCACCCATCTCTAAACTGAATATTGCTACGTTCTCATCCGTTTTCGTTGCAACGTTTTGCGCAATATTTAAGGCAAAAGCCGTTTTACCTACCGATGGACGGGCCGCTACAATGATTAAATCATTTCGCTGGAACCCTGCTGTCATTCTATCTAAATCACTAAACCCGGTTGGGATACCCGTAATGTCACCTTTTCGATTGTGAAGAACTTCGATATCATCGTACGTTTGTACAAGTACATCTTTGATATTTTGAAACACACCGCTGTTTTTACGCTGTGCTACTTCTAAAATGTTTTTTTCCGCTTCATTTAATAAAACTTCCACTTCGTCTTCCCTTGCATATCCTTCTGAAGCAATATGCGTTGCAGTACGAATTAAACGGCGTAAAATCGACTTTTCTTCTACAATTTTACCGTAATACTCTACGTTTGCAGCCGTTGGAACAGAGTTAGCTAAATCACTTAAATACGATACGCCGCCAACTTCTTCTAAGATTTTTTGGTCAGCTAATTCAGACGTTACCGTTACCAAATCAACCGGTTCACCTTGGTCAGAAAGTTTCAGCATACATGTAAAGATTTTCTGGTGCGATGCCCGGTAAAAATCTTCAGGTATTAGCAGTTCAGATGCTAAGGTTAAAGAAGAAGGCTCTAAGAAAATGGCCCCTAATAGCGCTTGCTCTGCTTCAATATTCTGAGGCGGAAGACGATCAGCAAAAAGATCACTCATATTTCTATGCCCCTCTTATATTCTTTCGTATTTTCTTTCATCATAAATGTTGGCGCGAACAAATACAAGTCCGCGCCAACCCTTTATATTATTTACCTATTTTTCAATCGTACGTTTATTTTAGTTCAGTCACGTGTACCTTTACCGTAGCCGTTACTTCCGGATGTAATTTAACCGGTACATTTGTGTAGCCTAATGCGCGAATTGCATCATTTAATTCAATTTTACGCTTATCTACTTTAATGTTGTGCTTTTTCTTTAATTCTTCAGCAATTTGTTTGCTTGTGATAGAACCGAATAAACGGCCGCCTTCACCAGATTTTGCTTTTAATTCAACTGTTAGTTCTTCAAGAGTTGCTTTTAACTCTTTGTTTGCTTGAAGTTCTGCAGCTGCATCTTTTTGCTCTCTATTTTTTTGTGCTTCTAATACCTTCACATTACCGCCTGTAGCTTCAACAGCATAACCATTTTTTAATAAGAAGTTATGTGCGTAACCATCTGAAACATTTTTCACTTCACCTTTTTTACCTTTTCCTTTTACATCTTTTAAGAAAATTACTTTCATGATTTTTTACCTCCATCTAAGTACTCATCAATTGCTTGTTTAAGCCGTTCTTCAGCTTCATCCAAACTAATGTCTTGGAGCTGAGTAGCAGCATTCGTTAAGTGGCCTCCGCCTTGGAGACTTTCCATAATAACTTGTACATTGATATCTCCAAGCGATCTAGCACTAATACCAATTAGATTATCCCGCCGCTTAGAAATAACAAACGAAGCAACCACTCCGCTGATTGAAAGCAGCGTATCTGCAGCTTGCGCAATTAACACTTGATCATACATTTTGTTTGGTTCGGCTCGTGAAATGGCAATACCTGCTGTATAAATCTCTGCATGTTCAATAAAGCGTGCTCGCTGTACATATTGCGTAATATCTTCTTTTAAAAACTTTTGAACAAGAACCGTATCTGCGCCTTGAGAACGTAAAAAGGACGCTGCATCAAACGTACGAGATCCCGTACGTAATGTAAAGCTTTTTGTATCGACAATAATACCGGCTAAAAGTGCCGTTGCTTCTAGCATATCAATTTTAAATCGTTTTGGCTGGTATTCAAGAAGCTCAGTAACGAGTTCTGCTGTCGAGGAAGCATATGGCTCCATATAGACAAGAAGAGGATCTTCAATAAAATCTTCTCCTCGTCTATGATGATCAATGACCACGACATTTTCAATACGATGTAATAATCTTTCTTCAATAACCATGGACGGCTTGTGCGTATCTACTACTACTAAAAGAGTATCATCACTTACAAGATTTAAGGCTTCTTCAGGCGTAATAAATCGCTCCCACAGGCCTTCTTTCTTTTTAATTTCTTCTAGCATTCGCTGAACACCTGTATCGATATGATCAGGATCTAATACGATAAAACCGTCTTTCTGATTTACTTGGGCTACTTTTAATATTCCAATAGCAGCTCCTACAGCATCCATATCCGGATACTTATGACCCATGATAATCACTTTTCCACTCTCTGTAATGAGTTCTTTTAACGCGTGAGAAATAACTCTTGCACGCACGCGCGTCCGTTTTTCCATTGGGTTTGTCTTGCCCCCAAAGAATTTCACTTTTCCATTCGGCTGTTTAATCGCTACTTGATCTCCGCCTCGACCTAAGGCCAAATCCAAGCTAGATTGAGCTAAAGCACCCAGCTCAGGTAAATCAGCAGCACCAGCTCCGATACCAATGCTCAATGTAAGCGGTATATTTTGTTTAGACGTCTCTTCTCGAACTTGGTCTAAGATAGAAAATTTGCTTCGCTCTAAATGAATTAAGATTTGTTCATTCATAATCGCAATAAATTTCTCGGAAGACGTACGTTTAATAAAAATACCGTATTCTTGAGCCCAACTATTTAACATAGAGGTTACTTGGCTATTCAAGTTACTTTTAACTTGATCATCCATTCCTTGCGTTAGTTCATCATAATTATCTAAAAAGATAATACCTAAACTTGTTCGTTCTTCTTCATACAATTTTTCGATTTCTATTTGCTCTGTAATATCAAAGAAGTACAGTAAGCGCTCGTCTCGTTTAATCACCACTTTAAATTTCCGATCATGCAACGTGACAACTTCTGTTTCCACTTCTTGTTTGATCAGTGGAATAATACTTTCGGCTACATCGTATAATGATCTTCCCACTAGTGTGTCTTCACCGAGACAAGATGCTAGAAAAGGATTGGTCCATTCAATTTGATATTCATCATTAAACAGCATAATCCCAATCGGCATTTCCATTAACGCCTCTTCGCCTACTTTTTTCAGCCGATGAGACAGCATTGAAATATAGGTTTCAAACTCATCGGACAGCATTCGCTCCATTCTCATGTATAGAAAAAGACAGGCTAATAGTAATATAAAGCCTATCATTCCTATGATCCAATTATGATAGGTCACGATACCTACTAAAATCAGAGCTATACTATACAATGAGTAAAATGGATAGCGAATAACGTTCTTTTTTGTAAAGACAGGCATCCATTTCAGCTCCTACTTTTTTAAGTTCCACAATATCTACTTTTTTGTGTCTAATTGTTTTCTTAAATTAAATCCTAAATCAATTATACCTAAGATGCGCACAATTTGAAGGATAATTGGAATAATTAATGCTAAAATTGTTACAACAATTGGAATTGCTTTGGCATACCCTTTTTGATGTGAGAAATAGAAAATAAAAGAGATTCCTTGTAACACTACTAGCATTTGCAGTCCCATCACGATGTTGATAATAGCTACGTACATAAATGTACCTTGTTCAATATTAAAAGATGGGAAGGATAAGATTAATGCAATCAAATAATACCATAGAATACTTTTAGGAAGTTTAAATTCACGAAAAGGCGGGAATGCTTGCACCTCATAACCTGTTCTTTTAAGAATAGGCGTAGAAATAAGCTGAGAGAAAAAGGCCAGAATAACTCCACCCATAACAATTAATAGAGGCAACAGATTTTTAAACATATCAAATGCATCTCTCATTTGGTCAATTTGAGATTCCTTAACGTCTTGTCCTAAACTTTTCATCATTTCAATACTTTGATTAATCGATTGATCTAAAGCATTATTTATTTGCTCCATTAAATTAACATTAAAAATGACATTTGCTCCTACGAACAATAAAAGTAAACCTAAACTAAATGCAACCGTGCCGCCTAGTAAAATGGTATACCTTTTTTGTTTTTGTCGGTAAAGCATTCCTATTGCTAATCCACCAATACCAAATACAAATGTAAAAGGAAGAGTCAATACATTTCCAAATAACAAAGTCAATAACAACCCTACTACCAAAAATAATATTGCCTTTTTCCACCCATGACGAACGGTATACACAATAAACGGAACAGCTAGCGCTAGTTGAAAAATGGCTCCTACAACAGGTATGTATAGTGAAAAAAGCAAAAGCGCCACAAACAGCGCTAACAGAGCTGCTCCTTCTGTAATATATCGAATTCCTTTCACAACTTCACCTCGTTGATATAGACTATTATTTATTTTATCGATTCAATTCATAAGAAGCAACTATTTGGCAAAAGAGCACCTATGTAATGTAAAAAGAGGCAGTAAGGATTCCCTTACTGCCTCTTTTTATACCGTTCATTATTCACCAGAAACATATGGTAATAATGCCATTTGACGAGCGCGTTTGATAGCGATCGTTAATTTACGTTGGTATTTAGCGCTTGTTCCAGTTACACGACGAGGTAAAATTTTACCACGCTCTGAAACGAATTTTTTAAGCATATCTACATCTTTGTAATCGATGTGAGTGATGCCGTTTGCTGTGAAGAAACAAACTTTACGACGTCTGTTGCGTCCACCTTTACGTCCACCTGCCATTTTGATACGCCTCCTTCCGCTTAAAAGTTTCTATAAAATTTTATACTCCGGATAATCTACTGCGAATTAAAACGGTAAATCGTCATCAGAAATGTCAATTGTCTCGCCATTATTTGCAAATGGATCATCATCAACGCGAGTATAACCTTGATTACCTGAGTTACGGTTCTGATTATCTCCAAATGGAGAGCCTTGTCCAGATCCTCCAGTGTTAGCAAAGTTACTGCGTTGCGTATCCCCACCGCCACTTTTCGGCTCTAAAAATTGCACACTTTCCGCTACAACTTCCGTTACGTATACACGACGACCGTCTTGTCCTTCGTAACTGCGAGATTGTAGTCGACCATCAACACCAGCTAAACTTCCTTTTTTAAGGAAATTGGCTGCATTTTCAGCCTGACGACGCCATACAACACAGTTGATGAAGTCAGCTTCACGTTCACCTTGCTGATTTGTAAATGTGCGGTTTACCGCTAAAGTGAATGTTGCAACCGCTGCTCCACTCGGGGTATAACGTAATTCAGGATCTTTGGTTAAGCGTCCTACGAGAATTACGCGATTCATCATCAGAACCACTCCTTAAGGAAATAAAACCCAATTTATTTAAACGTTTAATTATGCTTCTTGTTTAACAACGATATGACGGATAATGTCTTCGTTGATTTTCGCAAGACGATCAAATTCAGAAACTGCTTCTGAAGTAGCCGCCACGTCAAGAATCATGTAGTAACCGTCACGGAAATCATTGATTTCGTATGCTAAACGACGTTTACCCCATTCTTTAACATTTGCGATTTCAGCACCATTATCAGTTAATACGCCGTTGAAGCGCTCAACTAATGCTTTCTTTGCTTCGTCATCAATGCTTGGACGGATGATGTACATTACTTCATACTTTCTCATCACTGTCACCTCCTTTTGGTCTAACGGCCCGAAACGGGCAAGGAGCAATAAAATATTACTCACGAATTAAAATTATAGCACACTACCATAGGCAAAGCAATACGCATCGCGGGCTGTTTCGTAAATATATGCTAATATTTTCGCCAACGACAAAAGCCGAAAGAAGATATCTTCTTTCGGCTTTTAATCTTATACGTTAAAGCGGAAATGCATAACGTCTCCGTCTTTTACGATGTATTCTTTTCCTTCTAAACGTACTTTTCCAGCTTCACGAGCTGCTCCCATTGTTTTGGCAGCTAATAAGTCCTCGTATGATACTGTTTCCGCACGAATAAATCCACGTTCAAAATCTGTATGAATAATACCTGCACACTCAGGAGCTTTCATGCCTTGTGTGAACGTCCATGCGCGTACTTCTTGCTCACCAGCTGTAAAGTACGTAGCTAATCCAAGTAAATCATAAGCTGCACGTACAAGCTGATCTAAACCTGACTGTTCAATACCTAGTTCTTCAAGGAACATTGCTTTTTCTTCTCCTTCAAGTTCAGCAATTTCAGATTCAATGCGTGCGCAAACAACAATTACTTCTGCGCCTTCACTTGCCGCATACTCACGCACCTTTGCTACATATTCGTTAGCAGATGCATCGGCTACTTCGTCTTCAGAAACGTTTGCTACATAAAGAATAGGTTTGATCGTTAGCAAGTGAAATTGTTTTACTAACTTCATTTGTTCTTCTGTAAATGATACAGCACGAGCTGGCTGATCACTTTCAAATGCATTCTTTAGTTTCTCTAGAACTTCGTATTCATACATTGCTTCTTTATCTTTTTGTTTAGCCATTTTTTGAACACGGCCGATACGCTTCTCTACCGTTTCTAAATCCGCTAAAATTAATTCTAAATTAATTGTTTCAATATCTGAAATAGGGTCTACTTTTCCTGAAACGTGCGTGATGTTTTCATCTTCAAAACAACGTACAACGTGACAAATTGCATCTACTTCTCGAATATGAGATAAGAATTTGTTTCCAAGACCTTCACCTTTACTAGCACCTTTTACGATTCCAGCGATATCTGTGAATTCAAATGCTGTTGGAATTGTTTTTTTAGGTTTTACAAGCTCTGTAAGTTTTTGAAGACGATGATCAGGTACTTCTACAATACCCACGTTAGGATCAATCGTACAGAAAGGATAGTTCGCAGATTCTGCGCCCGCTTGTGTAATTGCATTAAATAATGTTGATTTTCCAACGTTCGGAAGACCAACAATTCCAGCTGTTAAAGCCATATATTTATTCACTCCTCTTTATATATCCGAAACAAGTTAACCTGTCACAATTATAGTGAGTCAACTTTTGAAATACAAGTTTAATAAAGAACCTTTAGTCGCATCATGTTAAGATACTTCATTTTGTCCCACCTTACAGTATAAGGCATAAACATAGAAAATGCATGAGGTTATTCCTCATGCTTTACAAGAATTTTTTTCATTTTACGTGCAAAATCACGTCTTGGAATCATTACGCTGTGGCCGCAGCCTTCACATTTAATGCGGATATCCATTCCCATTCGAATGATTTTCCATTCATTTGTACCGCAAGGATGAGGTTTTTTCATTTCCACAACGTCATTTAAACCAAATTCTTTTTCCGTCATCAGCTCTCTCCTCCTTATTTCCCTTTCAACGTCGACGAATGCTGTGCTTCTTCTGTACGATTATACATAACCATACGAGGAAATGGAACTTCAATACCATGTTCATTTAACCTTGTACGCACTTCTTTACGAATCATACGGGAAATGTGGAAATGCCTCATTGGTTTTACTTCGCTGGTAATCCTCATCGTGACTTCAGTTGCATGAATATTTTGAACACCCAGCAATTCAGGCGTTTTAACCATATCTTCATAGCGACTTGGCAATTCTTCTAACAAATCTAAAATTACTTGTTCTGCTTTTTGTATGTTTTCTTCATAAGAAATGCTTACATCAACGAAAGCTACGCTGTTATGTAACGAAAAATTAGTGACCTCCACAATACTGCCATTGGGCAAAATATTAATTTCGCCTGTCCAACTCTTAATTTTTGTGGTTCGCAAACCAATTTCTTCCACAGTTCCCTCAAATGTTCCTACTCGAACATAATCGCCAACGGAGAACTGATCTTCAAAGATAATAAAAAACCCCGTGATGATGTCTTTCACTAAGTTTTGAGCACCAAACCCTACCGCGAGCCCTACAATTCCAGCCCCCGCTAGCAATCCACGGACATCTACCGATAATGTTTCTAAAATCATAACTCCCGCAACGAAATAAATAGCATAAGAAAAAATATTTTGAAGCAAACGGACCATCGTAGCTTCTCGTCGCTCAGAAATACGCAGAGGACTATTTGTGCGAACCTCTACAAATTTATTTAACGCTTGCTTTCCAATCCGAATTAAAAACATGGAAATAAGTAGAATCAACAGAATTTTTATAAATCCCTCTCCAATATGTGCCCACGTTTCTTCTTGAAAAAATGGCTCAAACACGTTCTTAAAAACTGACTTCAGCGAATTCATACTACATGTAGCTCCTATCGTAACATAATCTACATACGAGAAAGTTTTAATCTATTGTAGCAAGTTTCTACGAACTTTTGTAGCGATTTCGAAATGGATACAATAGAACGGCTGTTACTAAAAATAAATTGACGATTCCATACATTGGATACAAAACGGCAATCAAAGTAGAAAAACCTACCTTTGTAAAGGGAATCATTAAAAGTAGCCAGCAGGCTGCCAGTTTCCAAAGAGATTGTACCTTTTCAGTATGAAAACGCGCGGTCAGTCCTAAGATTCCCGATACAGCTGTTGTATAAATTGCGATAAGCAAAACAATGCTCATTAAAAACAGCATTATATAAGGAAAATCTTTAAGAATAGCGAATAATGGAATTTCATAAGAAGAAAGAAGGCCTGAAACTTGAATAAGCGATTCATTATAAATAAAGGAGAGCCCTCCTAATAAAAAACCACTGCCAACGCTTGCAATATAAATCTCTTTTTTGCTTTTAATTTCCTTTCCAATTGTAGATAATACCGCGACAAGAGGAAGAATATTTAAAGCCGTAAAGGTAAAAGCAGCAGGCCAATTATGCTGAAGATGCCAATCATTTGCTCCAGGATGACGTAAAATAAATGTAAGAAGTACCCCAGCTAGTCCAATCATTAAGATTGGCATAACGAAAGAATTGATAGAAAGAAGCCCGTTTAATCCTCTTGAAAAAACAAAAACGATTAACGCACTAAGAGCGCCAATTCCCCACCAGTAAGGAACATGCCACATTTCCAATGTCGCCCCGCCGCCCGCGATCATAATTACCGTCGTCGTGAACAAATAAAAAACGATTAAAACATCGTAGGCTGCAGCCCATCTCTTTCCTATTAATTCAATTAGTACTGGGTAAAATTGATTGGTTCGGTAGCGATAGCTGATTTGCATAATTACATTGCAAGAAATCGCAAAAATAATAGAAAATAGAAAAATAGCAAGTCCGCTTTCTTCACCAAAAAACTGCCATAGCTCTCTCCCTGAAGCATATCCAGCGCCTATCATGGTTCCCATAATTAAGAATATCCATTTACACCCGGCTCTCCACATCGATTTTCCCCCAATCCATGAAATATATGTATAGAATCTTCAAAATCTTCGTATACTGTTACTATTATGTATAAGGAGTGGACCCTATGAATTTAAAATCTCCCTTCTTTGAGAAGACACAACATTCAACCCGCGTATTTCATGATGAAGAATCTGCTACAAAGAAGCTGAGTACACAGTTACTATCTTTACTTCCAGCACAGAAAGACAGACCAATTGTTTTTGTATGTATTGGAACGGACCGTTCAACTGGGGACTCATTGGGTCCATTAGTCGGAACGAAACTGAACGAAAAAAAAGTTTCATCTTTTCACATTTTTGGAACGTTAGAAGAGCCTGTTCATGCTGTTAATTTGAAAGAAACGTTAAAACATATTCAAAAGCTTTTTCCAAATCCTTTTATTATTGGAATTGATGCTTGCTTAGGTCGTATGAAAAGTGTAGGCTCTGCATCACTTGCCGTTGGGCCCGTCAAACCTGGAGCAGGTGTTAATAAAGAATTGCCGCCAGTCGGAGATATTCATATAACAGGGGTTGTCAACGTGAGCGGATTTATGGAGTTTTTTGTCTTGCAAAATACGAGGCTTCACCTCGTTATGTGCATTGCCGATTTAATTGCGAGAAGTATTGAGACTGCGCACAACGAACGAGAGAAAGAGTTTAATAATTCTTCGGTTTACCAAACGGTAAGACAATATAAACAATAAAAAAGGTTGTCCTAAAACTAGGACAACCTTTTTTATACAGAAGATTTATTAGTCTGAGAAAGATCGTTAAATAATTCAAGAAGACGGTTTAAATCTTCTTTAGAGAAAAATTCGATTTCAATTTTTCCTTTTTTCTTACTTTGTGTAATGTGAACGGAGGTACCAAAACGTTCACGAAGCTGTGATTCACTTTGTTTTATAAATAAATCTTTATCTTTTTTAGTTTTTGATGTTTCACGTGGAACGGCTTTATTTAAGTGGGCAATATAAGCCTCTAACTGTCTAACATTTAATTGTTCCTTGCGTATTTTTTCAACGACTTTAGGTAGAAGCGCTTTATTTTTTAAACCGACTAGCGTACGCCCATGGCCCATAGACAATTCATTAGTAGAAATGAGGGTTTGAATTTCCTCAGGCAGTTGCAAGAGGCGAACATAGTTAGCAATATGAGGTCGGCTTTTTCCCAGTCGTGTAGCAAGTTGTTCCTGTGTCATATCGAGCTTATCCATAAGCAATTGATAAGCAGTTGCTTCTTCAATTGGCGTCAAATCTTCACGCTGTAAATTCTCTAACAAAGCTAGTTCCATCATTTGCTTTTCTGAAAAGTCTTTTATAATGACAGGAACAGTAGCAAGGTCGGCTTCTTTAGCAGCTCTAAATCGTCTTTCACCCGCTAAGATTTCATAGCCTTTAATGCTTTTGCGAGCTACAATAGGCTGTAAGATGCCATGATGTAAAATGGATTGCTTTAACTCATTAATTGCTTCTTTATTAAACGTTTTACGTGGTTGATAGGGGTTGGGTCTGAGTTCGTGAATAGCAACTTCCTGAATTGAATCATCAGCCTGTGCATCTAAGCCTGAAAATAAGGCATTAATTCCTTTCCCTAATCCTTTCGCCATTATAAATCACTTCCTTTGCAAGTTCCGTATAAACTGCGGCCCCTCTAGATCTTGCATCATATAAGATAATTGGTTCACCATGACTAGGTGCTTCGCTCAAACGAACATTTCGAGGAATAATCGTTTGATAAACGCGATCCTGAAAGTACTTCTTTACTTCTGCTGTTACCTGCAGTCCTAAATTTGTGCGTGCGTCAAGCATAGTCAGCAATACACCTTCGATGCGCAGTTGATTATTCAAATGTTTTTGGACTAATCTAACGGTATTTAGCAATTGACTTAACCCTTCAAGCGCATAATATTCACACTGTACAGGTATTAAAACAGAATCAGCTGCCGTTAACGCATTTAATGTCAGTAAACCAAGAGAAGGGGGACAATCAATAATAACATAATCAAAGTGATCTTTCACCGTTTCTAAAGCTCTCTTAAGTCGAACTTCACGTGAAATAGTCGACACTAATTCAATTTCTGCACCAGCTAATTGAATGGTCGCTGGAATGATTGATAAATTTTCGACGGCTGTTGAACGAACAACGTTCTTAGCTTCCATATCTTCCACGATTACATTATAAATACATTCATCTACATCTGCTTTATCTATGCCAACTCCACTCGTAGCGTTACCCTGGGGATCTCCGTCTACAAGTAGAACCTTTTTTCCTTGTTCAGCTAAACATGCTCCTAAATTAACAGCGGTTGTTGTTTTTCCAACTCCGCCTTTTTGATTCGCAACTGCCACAATTTTCCCCATGTTGTCACCTACTTTCATTTCCATCCCATTTGTCCAGACAGTTTAATTGTTCGTTGAATTTTCTGACGAAAAACTTTGATAAAAAAGCCTCATCAAAAAAAGATGAGGGCTATTTCTTTATTTTTTCGGAATCTTAATAGTAAACTGAAAATATTCATCAAACTCTTCTTCTTCCGTGTTTAATGAAATACCGCTGTCACTAACCATTGTCAAGGATTGACGAATTGTATTCATTGCGATACGCGTATCTTTACTAAACGCTTTTCTTTTTGCTTTTGGCTTTTTAACCTGCGTTTCTAACAATTTAACTACTCGATCTTCCGTTTGTTTTACATTTAATTGTTTTTCAATAATCTCAGCTAATACTTGAAGTTGTTTTTCTTGATTTTTGAGGGGAATGAGCGCTCTTGCATGTCGCTCTGTAATCAATTTTTGTTTGATTGCTTCTTGTATTTCAACAGGAAGCTTTAACAAACGAAGCTTGTTTGCAATTGTGGATTGGCCTTTTCCTAAACGTTGAGCTAATGCCTCTTGGGTAAGATTATGTAACTCAATTAACTTTGCGTAGGCTAGTGCTTCTTCGACAGCCGTTAGCTCTTCACGTTGTAAGTTTTCTATTAAAGCCACAGAGGCCGTTTCTGTATCGTTAAAATGTTTCACAATTGCAGGAACCGTATCCCACCCTAAGCTTTGTACAGCTCTCCACCGGCGTTCTCCAGCAATTAATTCGTATTCTTCGCCCTCAGTCGGTCGAACCACAATAGGTTGAATAATACCGTGTGTATGAATAGTAAGAGCTAGCTCTTCAATTTTTGCTTCATTAAACACAGTACGCGGCTGATAACGATTCGGAATAATACTTGAAACCCTAATTTGTTTTACTTCATCTCTTAAAACTTTTTCGACATTTTCATCTTGGACAGTTTCAATCTCTACATGAATATCCTCATCTTTTTCTTTTAAATTAAAAAAACGTGAAAAAGCAGATTTCATAGTCCCACACCACCTTCAGGAAAATCCCGCCTTAAACTAATTCGATGTTTTTTAATCATATCCTGCTTTCTAAACAGAAAATATAGAGAAGAAAATGTTTCATATGAAACATTTTCTTCTCTATCTATTTAATGCCTACTCTAGTGGAAGCTTAACTGGGGTACCAGGTTTTCTAGGATATTTTTTAGGCGTTTTCTTTATTTTGTCTATTAAAATAATGTAACGTTCACTTTGCTCCAAAGGCAATTGGAAATGTTCAATCGAATTCACTTTTCCACCTAATACTTGGAATGATTTTTCTCCATTTTTTAATTCCTCAGGGGCAGAAGCACCTTTCATTGCTAAAAAGCGTCCTTGTTCTTTAACAAGCGGTAAGCAAAATTCATTGAGAACCGAGATACGTGCCACGGCTCTTGCCGTTACAAGATCGAATGACTCGCGAATCGTTTCTTTTTTACCAAATGTTTCAGCTCGATCATGACATAGTGTGACATTGTCTAGTTCAAGCTCATTTACAAGATGCGTTAAAAACGTAATACGCTTTTGTAACGAATCAACGATTGTTACATGCAAATGCGGGAAGCAAATTTTGATCGGAATACTTGGAAATCCTGCTCCTGCACCTACATCACACATGGATTCAATTTCTGTAAAGTCTTGAAAAAAAGCAGCTGAAATAGAATCGTAAAAATGCTTTTCATACACTTCACCGTGATCAGTGATAGCAGTTAAATTCATTTTTTCGTTCCATTCCACTAAAACTTGATAATACTTTTCAAATTGATTCAGCTGTTTAGAAGAAAGAGAAATTCCCTTTTCTTCTAATAGCTGTTGAAACTGTTGAATATTCATTGAGTTTCCCTTTCTTCGCGCCTAAGAGTTTTAATCATTTGATACTTTAGCGATGCGCCCTTGTTCAATATAAACAAGCAAGATTGAAATATCAGCTGGGTTGACTCCCGAAATACGTGAAGCTTGCGCTACCGTTAGTGGACGCACTTGGTTTAATTTTTGACGTGCTTCTGTAGCTAAACCGTTAATTGCATCATAATCGATATAATCAGGAATCTTTTTGTTTTCTAACTTCTTCAAACGTTCAACTTGCTGAAGTGATTTCTGAATATATCCTTCGTATTTCACCTGGATTTCTACTTGTTCAGCTACTTCAGGATCTACCGTCTCATCAGCTGGTGCTAATTGATGAATATGAGTATATGTCATTTCAGGACGGCGAAGTAAATCTGTCGCACGAATGCCATCTTTTAATTCACTGCCGCCAGCTTCTTTAATCAGTTGTTGAACAGCTTCATTCGGCTTAATTATAAAGGAGAAAAGACGTTTCTTCTCTTGCTCGATTTCCGCTTTCTTTTGTTCAAATTTAGCATAGCGCTCATCGCTGATTAATCCTAGTTCACGACCAATTTCAGTAAGGCGTAAGTCAGCGTTATCGTGACGAAGCAATAAACGATATTCTGCACGAGACGTTAGTAGACGATACGGTTCATTTGTTCCTTTTGTTACTAAATCGTCTACCAATACACCGATATAAGCATCAGAACGTCCTAAGATGACTTCTTCTTGTTCCAGCGCTCTTCTTCCCGCGTTAATTCCAGCAAGAAGACCTTGGCCTGCAGCTTCTTCATAACCAGATGTTCCGTTAATTTGTCCAGCCGTATAAAGATTTTTAATTTTCTTCGTTTCAAGCGTTGGCCATAACTGAGTCGGAACAATTGCATCATATTCAATAGCATAGCCCGCACGCATCATTTGGACTTTTTCAAGGCCCGGAATTGTCGCAAGCATTTGACGCTGTACGTGCTCAGGAAGACTTGTTGACAATCCTTGAACATATACTTCTTGCGTGTTTCGTCCTTCTGGCTCTAAGAAAATTTGGTGGCGCGGTTTATCATTAAAGCGCACAACCTTATCTTCAATAGATGGACAGTAGCGCGGTCCAGTACCTTTGATCATCCCAGAATACATAGGAGATAAGTGGAGGTTCTCGTCAATAATTTGATGAGTTTGTTCACTTGTATATGTTAACCAGCAAGGCAGTTGATCTGTAATGTACTGTGTTGTTTCGTATGAGAAAGCACGAGGTACATCATCCCCAGGCTGAATCTCTGTTTTGCTGTAATCAATAGTGGAGCTGTTAACACGCGGTGGAGTTCCGGTTTTAAAACGGACCATGTCCAGTCCTAACTCCTCTAAGTGTTCAGAAAGCTTAATAGCAGGTTGTTGATTGTTAGGACCGCTTGAATATTTTAGTTCACCTAAAATAATTTCCCCGCGTAAGAATGTCCCTGTCGTAATAACAACTGTTTTAGCTTTATATACAGCTCCCGTTTGAGTGACAACGCCCGTACATACACCGTCTTCTACGATTAACTGTTCTACCATGCCTTGCATAAGCGTTAGATTTTCTTCATTTTCTAACGTTTTTTTCATTTCATGCTGATAAGCAAATTTATCCGCTTGAGCTCTAAGTGCTCGAACGGCTGGACCTTTTCCTGTGTTTAACATTCTCATTTGAATATGAGTTTTATCGATATTTCTACCCATTTCTCCGCCAAGAGCATCAATTTCACGTACTACAATACCTTTTGCAGGACCGCCTACAGAAGGGTTGCAGGGCATAAACGCCACCATGTCTAAATTAATGGTCAAGGTTAACGTTTTAGCACCCATACGCGCAGAAGCAAGTGCCGCTTCACAACCTGCATGACCTGCTCCAATGACAATAACGTCATATTGTCCACCTTCATATTGCATAATAGTAGCCTCCTTTAATAATCTATTTTCCTAAACAGAATTGAGAGAACAACTGATCAATTAAGCTTTCGTGAACAGCATCACCAATAATTTCACCTAATAGTTCCCACGTTCTTGTTAAATCAATTTGGACAATATCGATTGGAACACCATTTTCAATACCTGTGATGGCCTCATCGATAGCTCCTCTTGCTTGCGTTAAAAGCGCAATATGTCTCGTATTAGATAAATATGTTAAATCTTGAGATTCAATTGTTCCTCCAAAGAAAAGAGCTGCGATTGCTTCTTCAAGCTGATCTACTCCTTGTTCTTGAAGAAGCGAAGTCGTCACTATTGGATGATCACCAGCAAATTGCTGCACTTCCTCTAGATTAATTTTTTGCTCAAGATCTGTTTTATTCACAATCACGATAACGTCCATGCCTTTTACAGCTTCAAATAGCTTTTTATCTTCGTCCGTTAGTTCTTCATTAAAATTCAACACAAGCAAAATTAAATCTGCTTCTTTCAAATACTGACGAGAACGTTCTACACCAATTCGTTCTACAATATCTTCTGTTTCACGAATTCCAGCTGTATCAACTAATCGCAGAGGAACTCCTCGCACATTGACGTACTCTTCGATTACATCTCGCGTCGTTCCAGGAATGTCTGTGACAATGGCCTTTGCATCTTGCACTAAACTATTTAGAAGAGAAGATTTCCCTACATTAGGACGCCCAATAATAACCGTAGCCAATCCTTCTCTTAAAATTTTCCCTTGATGAGAGGTTTGAAGAAGCTTATCAATTTCTTGGCGTACATTTGAAGCTTTTTCAATCAATACTTGGTGAGTCATTTCCTCTACATCGTCATATTCTGGGTAGTCAATGTTTACTTCTACGTGGGCAAGTGTTTCGAGAATTTCCTGCCGTAAATGACGTACTAGCTTGGACAAACGCCCTTCCATTTGGCCAATCGCCATATTCATCGCTTTATCTGTTTTGGCACGAATTAAATCCATGACAGCTTCTGCTTGTGATAAGTCTACTCGACCATTTAAAAATGCTCGTTTTGTAAACTCACCCGGCTCAGCTAAACGGGCACCATTTGCAATAACTAACTGCAGCACACGATTAACGGATACAATTCCTCCATGACAGTTAATTTCAATAATGTCTTCTCTAGTAAATGTCTTGGGACCTTTCATAATGGAAAGCATCACTTCTTCAACGACTTGCTCTGTCTTGGGATCTACGATATGACCGTAGTGAATGGTATGAGAAGCTACGTCTGTTAATCGTTTATTCGAAACGCTTTTAAAGATACGATCTGCAATCGTAATCGCTTCTTCACCACTCAGGCGGACGATGGCAATAGCTCCTTCTCCCATTGGTGTAGAAATAGCCGCAATTGTATCAAAATCTAACACCAACTTCACCTCATTTCATTTTATAAACCTTTTATTTTAAACGATGTTATATACTATCATCGTTAACAATTTTCCACGAACAAAAACATCTATTTTAAGGCCCATGATTTGTATGAACCAAATAAATAGAATACCACAATTCACCGATTTGGAACATCTCTAACGTTCTTCTGTTATGCACAGCAAGAAAAACAGGCAGTATGTACTATTTTAACTTATCCACATGTGAATAACAACGTATGCATCCTGATTTTTTTGAACGCTGGATCGATAAAAATAAGCACATAAAAAAGCACTAGCTTATTTTGCTAGTGCTTTTTGGCAACTGGCTGAACCAAAATACTTCTTTTGGGTTCTTTGCCAACGGATTGTGTTTCAACTAAAGAATTTTTAGCTAACGCTTGGTGAATCATTTTTCTTTCATGAGAAGGCATTGGTTCTAGTTGAACAGATCGATTCGTTTTAATTGCCTGATTAGCTATTTTTAATGCCAGTTTTTCGACCATTTCTTTTCGTTTTTCCCGGTAGCCTTCTGGATTTAATACAACATTTAAAAATTGTTGACTGTATCGATTAGCTACCAATTGTGTGAGAAGCTGGAGCGCATTAAGGGTTTGTCCATGTTTTCCAATCAACATTCCCGCTGAATCGCTACTAATCTCAATTATGCAGTTTCTCGAGGTTTTTTTGACGTTCGTATGAATCGAAATCCCCATTTCACGGCTAACATTTGTAATAAAATGAACCGCTTCCTCTACAGGGTCAACTATTTTTGTAACTTTTACAACTGCGGGTTTTCCCTTAAAGATTCCTAAAAATCCTTTTTTTCCTGGTTCAATTATTTCTACATTTGTTTGATTTCGCTCTACTTCTAAAGCATCTAATGCTTCTTGAACAGCAGCTTCAATCGTCTGGGCCGTAATTGTGATTTCGTTCATTTTTTAACCCCTTCAATATTCGCTTGTTTTAAGTCTGGCCCTTTAATGAAGTAGGTTTGAATAATCATAAATAGATTTCCCACTACCCAATAAAGAGATAAGGCAGCTGGAAAATTGATTGCAAAAACCACAATCATGATCGGCATAACCCAAAGCATCATAGCCATTTGAGGATTTTGATTTGCATTTCCGGCCATCATCATCTTTTGCTGAATAAACGTTGTGATTCCTGCGACAATTGGTAAGATAAATAGCGGATCACGCGCACCTAAATCAAACCATAAAAAGCTGTTGTTTGCGATTTCCGACGTTCGTGTAATCGCGTGGAAAATCCCAATAAGAATGGGCATTTGAATTAGAATTGGAAAGCACCCAGCTAAAGGATTTACTCCGTAAGTTTGGAATAATGCCATCGTTTCTTTCTGCAATTGCTGCTGCGTCTGGGCATCTTTTGAACTGTATTTCTCCTTTAACTTCTGCATTTCGGGCTGAAGTGTCTGCATTGCTTTCGTATTTCTCATCTGTTTAATCATAAGCGGTAGAATAAGTAAGCGAATCAGGATTGTGACAACGATGATCGCAACTCCATAGCTTTTAAATACCTCCGCCAGATACGTAATGACTAATGACAGCGGATACACAACATACTCATTCCAAAAACCTTTACTATCATCTGTAATAGGTTGGTTAATTTCCGTACAACCCGCTAAAACAGTTAATAGAAAGATAAGCGTTATTCCTAAAAACAACTTCTTCTTCACCTGTTTTTCCTCCTTCTACATGTTCACCTTTCAATTCTGAAAGTGCGTCAAAATCCATTATATAAGGATGCGGTAGAAAAACAACAGCTATTAAAGGCTTTTCTTCTATTGTTTATTAATCGTTTTGTCTATGTGTAAGTAATTTGCCACGCTTAAAGACATGCTGCAAGCTGCTTTTAATTTCTTCATAGCTCATTGTTGCAGCAGGCTGCCTTGCAATTACAATATAATCTTTGTCTTGCTTTAAATACGGTGTGAATTCAAACATAATTTGTTTAGCAAGGCGCTTAACTCGATTACGCGTCACGGCATTTCCAATCTTTTTGCCCACGGAGAATCCTACGCGGAAATGTTCTTGATCCGGTTTGTCTAGAACATACAAGACAAATTGGCGATTCGCTACGGACTTGCCCTTTTTAAAAACTGTTTGAAATTCATCATTCTTTTTTATACGATATCTTTTTTTCATTTTTAACAACTCCTGCCCTTTTTCAGGTCATGCTCTTATGTAGTCCCTACAGGAACAGAGGTGATTTTAGCCTTATAAAGCGAAAAAAGACCACTGGCGTCAGTGGTCTATTATGCTGATAATACTTTTCTTCCTTTACGACGACGACGAGCTAAAACTTTACGTCCATTCGCTGAGCTCATACGAGCGCGGAAACCGTGTACTTTACTGTGCTTACGTTTGTTTGGTTGGTAAGTTCTTTTCATCTATAAACACCTCCTCGAGGAATAACTGAAAAAGACAGTCCTTGCAATTATAATGAAAAGACTAAGAAGATGTCAATGTTATTTAAAAAATAAAATTTTCAATCTCTTGGTTTCATTATCTGTTTTACTCAATCTTCTTCATTCTAATATCTTTATAACCCAATTGTCTATACCTAATCAATAAAATTCATTGATTTATTAAAGAAAAAATTTTTCCTTTTCATCACTTTTTCTTTCTCTAGCAGCTGCGATCGCATCGTTACTGAACAAAACTACAACAATAAATGTTATAAAAAGCCTCTTTTTTATTCAAATTCTGCTCTTAAACCTTTGTGGATAAGTTTTTTCGACATTTTTCTACTTTTCCATTCCTTATCGACAACTCATGCACACTATCTTGTGTTGTGGAAAACTTTTCTCCACAAGGTGTAGTGATTGTGGATAAGTTTCGAAAATTCATTGCATCATGCCGAATTCTTTGATATTATATTTTTGTTTTCACTCTTAATTACTTTTCCACAGTTGGTTTTTATCCACAAACTGTGGACAACTTGTGGACATCATTTCCACTATCACTGTATAAAGTTATCCACACCATGTGGAATCTGTCGAATAGTCGGCTTTCTTCTATAATATATATTTACCCACATAATAGCAATTGTATAAATATAATTTTTTTATGCATAAGGTTTTGTACAGGTTGTACAAGGGTTGTACAGAGTGCATAAAAGCTAGAAAAAGGAGGGATTGCTCGTTGGAAAACATTCATGATTTATGGAATAGAGCTTTAGATCAAATTGAAAAAAAATTAAGCAAACCTAGTTTTGAAACCTGGCTCAAATCGACAAAAGCTCACGCTTTACAAGGAGACACGCTCATTATTACTGCGCCTAATGATTTTGCACGGGACTGGTTAGAATCTAGGTATTCTAATTTGATTGCTGAAACACTTTACGATCTTACGGGGGAAGAGTTAGATGTGAAATTTATTATTCCTCCTAACCAGGCAGAGGAAGAATTTGATATTCAAACTCCTAAAAAGAAAGTCAATAAAGACGAAGGATCAGAATTTCCTCAAAGCATGCTAAATTCGAAGTATACCTTTGATACATTTGTTATCGGATCTGGAAATCGGTTTGCGCATGCAGCTTCTTTAGCAGTAGCAGAAGCGCCGGCTAAAGCCTATAATCCGCTTTTTATTTACGGGGGAGTAGGATTAGGCAAAACACACTTAATGCACGCCATAGGCCACTATGTGTTAGATCATAATCCTGCCGCTAAAGTCGTGTACTTATCATCTGAAAAATTTACAAATGAGTTTATTAACTCTATTCGTGATAATAAAGCAGTAGAATTCCGCAACAAATACCGTAATGTAGATGTTTTACTAATTGATGATATTCAATTCTTAGCAGGTAAAGAGCAGACACAAGAAGAATTTTTCCATACGTTTAATACGCTTCACGAAGAAAGCAAGCAGATTGTCATCTCAAGTGATCGACCGCCAAAAGAAATTCCTACACTTGAAGACCGACTTCGCTCTCGCTTTGAATGGGGCCTTATTACAGACATCACACCACCAGATTTGGAAACACGAATTGCTATTTTACGAAAAAAAGCCAAAGCGGACGGCTTAGTTATTCCAAATGAAGTTATGCTTTATATCGCCAATCAGATTGATTCAAATATTAGAGAATTAGAAGGAGCACTTATTCGTGTAGTAGCTTATTCTTCACTAATTAATAAAGATATAAACGCTGATTTAGCAGCAGAAGCATTAAAAGATATCATTCCTAGTTCAAAACCTAGGGTTATTACGATTCAAGACATCCAACAGATTGTTGGACAAGAATTTAATATAAAATTAGATGATTTCAAAGCGAAGAAACGCACAAAGTCAGTAGCGTTTCCTAGACAAATTGCCATGTACCTTTCTCGCGAACTAACGGATTTTTCGCTTCCTAAAATTGGAGAAGAGTTTGGCGGGCGAGACCATACTACTGTCATCCATGCCCATGAAAAAATCTCAAAACTTGTTCAAACAGATACTGACCTACAAAAACAAATTAAAGAAATAAGTGAATCACTAAAAATATAGGCTTTTTTTACTTGTATTTTGTGTATAAGTGAGTTAGGATTGTACACAGTCTGTCCACATGTGGATAGGCTGTGTTCTCACGTTTTTGGGGGTTATCCACATTTCCACAGCCCCTATTACTACTACTATCTTAAAATATAATAAATAATAAGCTTTTAAACCTACTTTTAAGGAGGATTAATTATTATGAAATTCATCATACAGAAAGACTATCTAGTTCAAAGCGTTCAAGATGTTATGAAAGCTGTATCTTCTAGAACAACAATTCCAATTTTAACGGGGATTAAAATTGTAGCGACTGAAGAAGGTGTTACCTTAACCGGAAGTGATTCCGACATTTCAATTGAATCGTTTATTCCAAACGAAGAAGAAGGAAAAGAGATTGTTGATATCCAAAAACCAGGAAGCGTGGTTCTCCCAGCTCGTTTCTTTAGTGAAATCGTCAAAAAGCTTCCTAAAGACATTGTAGAATTAGACGTCCAAAGTCACTTTTTAACAATCATTCGTTCAGGAAAAGCTGAATTTAACTTAAATGGTTTAGATGCAGAAGAGTATCCTCATTTGCCACAGATCGAAGAAAACAACATGTTTAGATTACCGACAGACTTATTAAAAAACATGATTCGACAAACTGTCTTTGCAGTGTCCACCTCAGAAACACGACCTATCTTGACAGGTGTAAACTGGAAGGTCGATGGCAAAGAATTAACGTGCATTGCCACTGACAGTCACCGTCTAGCTTTGCGAAAAGCGACCATTGAAACTGGAAATGAAGCAACGTATAATGTGGTTATTCCAGGTAAAAGTTTAAGTGAATTCAGTAAGATCCTTGATGATTCTCATGAATTAGTAGACATTGTTATTACGGAAAATCAAGTATTATTTAAAACAAAACATTTACTATTTTTCTCAAGATTATTGGACGGAAATTATCCTGATACTTCAAGATTGATCCCAGCTGATAGTAAAACGGATGTTATATTGAACGTAAAAGAATTCCTGCAATCGATTGACCGCGCTTCTTTATTAGCTCGTGAAGGAAGAAACAACGTAGTAAAACTATCTACGCTGGATGAAGGAATTGTTGAAATCTCTTCTAACTCTCCTGAAATCGGAAAAGTAATTGAAGAGGTACAAAGTCAGTCTATCTCAGGAGAAGAATTAAAAATTTCTTTTAGCGCAAAATATATGTTAGACGCATTAAAAGCGCTCGAAGGAACAGATATCAAAATTAACTTCACTGGTGCGATGCGTCCATTTGTCATTCGAACATTAGAGGATGATTCAATGCTACAGCTGATTTTACCAGTGCGAACATATTAAATCTCAGAAAGCTACTAGCATGCCGTACTAGTAGCTTTCTTTTCTCAGGGAGAATTATTTAGTAAAATAGAGATACATCATTAGAAAGTGAGAGAGTCGCATGAAAACAGAGGTTAAAATTTCAACTGAATACATTACGCTTGGCCAGTTTTTAAAACTAGCAGACGTCATTCAAACAGGTGGAATGGTAAAATGGTTTTTAAGTGAGCACGAAGTATATGTGAACGGGGAGCTAGAAGAGCGCCGCGGACGTAAATTATATGCAAATGACGAAGTGGATATACCGGCTGCAGGATCATTTGTTGTTATTACTTAAAGTTGGTGAAACGTTTGTATATTAAAGAAATTACTTTAACAAATTACCGAAACTATACGAAGACAACGATTCCTTTTGAAAATAAAGTAAACGTCATTTTGGGTGAAAATGCACAGGGTAAAACAAACGTGATGGAATCGATCTTCGTATTATCTATGGCTAAATCTCATCGTACATCCAACGATAAAGAATTAATTAAATGGGACTGTGAGTATGCAAAGCTATCGGGCATTGTAGAAAAGCATAGAGGGCCTGTTACACTGGATTTAGTCATCTCAACAAAAGGGAAAAAAGCAAAATATAATCACATTGAGCAGAAAAAACTCAGTCAATATATAGGATCAATTAACACTGTCATGTTTGCTCCGGAGGATTTGAACCTAGTCAAAGGGAGTCCGCAAGTAAGGCGCAAATTTATCGATATGGAAATTGGTCAAGTTTCGCCTGTTTACATGCATGATTTAAGCAGGTATCAAAAGATCTTGCAGCAAAGAAATCAATATTTGAAGCAGCTGCAGACAAAAAAACAAACGGATCTTTCACTTTTAGACGTACTTACGTTACAGTTAAGTGAAATGGCGGCGAAAATCTTAAAAAAACGTTTTGAGTTTTTACAGTTACTTCAACAGTGGGCAGAGCCTATTCATAAAGGGATCAGTCGAGACTTAGAAACATTAAAAATTGAGTATAAGAATTCAATTGATGTATCAGAAGATGCAGATTTGTCGAAAATGTTAGAAGCATATCATCAAAAGTTTGATAAAATAAAAAGTAGAGAAATTGATAGAGGTGTCACCTTAGCAGGACCACACCGTGATGATCTTCTTTTCTACGTTAATGAAAAAGACGTTCAAACATTTGGTTCACAAGGGCAACAGCGGACGACTGCTTTATCGTTAAAGCTTGCTGAAATTGAGTTAATTCATCAAGAAGTAGGTGAATATCCAATCTTGCTTTTAGACGACGTATTGTCTGAATTAGATGATTTTCGTCAATCACACTTGCTAAATACCATTCAAGGAAAAGTTCAGACGTTTGTAACGACAACGAGCATTGAAGGAATTCATCACGAGACCTTAGAAAAAGCCGCTACATATCACGTAGAAGCTGGCCAAATTCAAAAGGTCAAATAGTAATTGATCTGTCTAAAAATTTTTCACAAGGCAATCTAACTGAAATATGATATCATTATAGTTTTAAGTTATATATTTCAACTCGTACCCTCGATTATGAAATTTTGTGCATAAGTAAACAAATTGCAAATACATTAAAGGCTCCGTATTATTTCCACATAATATTCGAAAAACATAATACAAAATGATAAATACAGCAGTTTGCTGTTAAAAAAAAGTGTAGGTGATACATTTGACGATGGAACAAAAAGAAATACAAGCATATGAAGCTGATCAGATACAAGTATTAGAAGGATTAGAAGCTGTTCGTAAACGTCCTGGGATGTATATTGGATCGACGAGCGCAAAGGGTTTACATCATCTTGTATGGGAAATTGTAGATAATAGTATTGATGAAGCGCTGGCCGGCTATTGCGATGAAATTAATGTTATTATCGAAAAGGATAATAGTATTACAGTCAAAGATAACGGTCGTGGAATTCCGGTTGGTATTCAAGAAAAAATGGGCAGACCTGCCGTTGAAGTTATCTTAACGGTTCTTCATGCCGGAGGTAAATTTGGCGGCGGCGGCTATAAAGTATCTGGTGGATTACACGGTGTAGGTGCCTCAGTTGTTAACGCACTTTCTACCTCTTTGGAAGTGCACGTACATCGTGACGGTAAAGTTCATTATCAAAAATATGAACGAGGTGTACCGGCTGCCGACTTAAAAGTAGTTGGAGAAACAGATAAAACAGGTACTGTTATTCAATTCCATCCAGACGGTGAAATTTTTACAGAAACGCTTGAATACGACTTTGATACGTTAGCTAATCGTCTGCGTGAGTTAGCTTTCTTAAATCGCGGCATTAAAATTACGATTGAAGACAAACGTGAAGAAGATAAAAGACGTGAATATCACTATGAAGGCGGAATTAAGTCTTATGTTGAACACTTAAACCGTTCGAAAGAAGTGATTCACGAAGAGCCGATCTATATTGAAGGTAATCGAGATAACATTTCTGTGGAAATTGCTATTCAATATAACGATAGCTATACAAGTAATTTATATTCTTTTGCAAACAACATTCACACATATGAAGGTGGAACGCACGAAGCAGGATTTAAAACAGCGTTAACGCGTGTAATTAACGACTATGCACGTAAAAACAGCGTATTTAAAGACAGTGACGCCAATCTAACGGGTGAAGATGTTCGTGAAGGAATTACAGCTATCATCTCTATTAAGCACCCAGATCCGCAGTTCGAAGGACAAACAAAAACAAAGCTGGGAAATAGTGAAGCAAGAACAATTACTGACTCTGTATTTGCAGAACACTTAGAAACGTACTTGCTAGAGAACCCTATTGTGGCGAAAAAGGTAATTGAAAAAGGTTTAATGGCTGCAAGAGCAAGAATGGCAGCTAAAAAAGCTCGTGAGCTCACAAGACGTAAAAGTGCGCTTGAAATCTCAAACTTACCGGGTAAATTAGCAGACTGTTCATCAAAAGATCCTTCTATTAGCGAACTCTATGTAGTAGAGGGTGACTCTGCCGGAGGTTCAGCTAAGCAGGGAAGAAGCCGTCATTTCCAAGCTATTTTGCCTTTACGCGGTAAAATTATCAACGTAGAGAAAGCGCGTTTAGATAAAATTTTATCTAATAACGAAATTCGTACAATCATTACCGCTCTAGGAACGGGTATTGGTGACGATTTTGATATCTCGAAAGCACGCTACCATAAAATTGTGATTATGACAGATGCAGACGTAGACGGTGCACATATTCGTACGCTTCTTCTAACGTTCTTCTATCGCTATATGAGACAGATTATTGAGCATGGATATGTGTACATTGCCCAGCCGCCTCTTTACAAAGTTTCACAAGGTAAAAAGGTGGAGTACGCGTACAACGATCGTCAATTAGAAGAGGTATTAGCTTCTTTCCCTGAAGGCGCAAAGCCAAACCTTCAGCGTTACAAAGGTTTAGGAGAGATGAACCCTGAACAATTATGGGAAACAACAATGGATCCAGAGTTCCGTACCCTTCTTCAGGTGAACTTGCAAGATGCAATTGAAGCTGATGAGACATTTGAAATTTTAATGGGCGACAAAGTAGAACCACGCCGTAATTTCATTGAAGAAAATGCTCAGTACGTAAAAAATCTCGATATTTAAATGAACGGTAATACCCTTTATATTTTTTATAAAGGGTATATAAACGTCAGGATAGAGATAGGTTCTATCCTGCGTTTACATATATATGAATTACTATACTGAACTTCGCGAAGGAGGTTCTTATCGATGTCAGATAAACCAAACTCTCAAATAAGAGAAGTAAATATTAGTCAAGAAATGCGCGCATCTTTTTTAGATTATGCAATGAGCGTAATTGTATCGCGTGCTTTACCAGATGTAAGAGACGGACTTAAGCCTGTGCACCGTCGCATTTTATATGCAATGAATGATTTAGGTATGGGATCGGATAAGCCATATAAAAAATCAGCTCGTATCGTAGGAGAAGTAATTGGTAAGTATCACCCACACGGTGACTCAGCTGTATATGAAACAATGGTTCGTATGGCACAAGATTTTAGCTATCGTTATATGCTAATTGACGGTCATGGAAACTTTGGATCTGTTGATGGAGATGCAGCAGCAGCTATGCGTTATACAGAAGCAAGAATGTCAAAAGTTTCGATGGAACTGTTGCGTGACATCAATAAAGATACAATTGATTACCAAGATAACTATGACGGTTCTGAACGTGAGCCAATTGTATTACCTGCTAGATTTCCAAATTTACTTGTAAACGGTTCAGCCGGAATTGCGGTAGGTATGGCGACAAATATTCCTCCGCATCAGTTAGGGGAAGTCATTGACGGCGTTTTAGCTGTAAGTCAAGACCCTGATATCACAATTGCAGAGTTAATGGAGATTATTCCAGGCCCGGATTTCCCAACTGCAGGACAAATTCTTGGCCGCAGCGGAATTCGTAAAGCTTATGAAACTGGAAAAGGTTCTATTATTGTTCGCGCAAAAGTAGAAATTGAAGAACAAAGCAATGGTAAACAAACTATTATTGTTCATGAACTACCATACCAAGTAAATAAAGCAAAGCTAATTGAAAAAATTGCTGAGCTAGCTCGTGATAAGAAGATTGATGGAATTACGGATTTACGAGATGAGTCTGACCGTTCAGGTATGCGTATTGTTATTGAAGTAAGACGTGATGCAAATGCAAATGTTTTATTAAACAACTTATATAAGCAGACATCTCTTCAAACAAGTTTTGGTATTAATACCCTTGCATTAGTAGATGGACAGCCAAAAGTATTGAACTTGAAGCAATGTCTACAGTACTACTTAGACCATCAGGTAGTGGTTATTCGTCGTCGTACTGAATTTGAACTTCGAAAAGCAGAAGCACGTGCGCATATTTTAGAAGGTTTAAAGATTGCTCTTGATAATTTAGATGCTGTTATTGCTTTAATTAGAGGTTCTCAAACAACAGATATTGCACGTGAAGGATTAATGACTCAGTTTTCGTTATCTGAAAAACAAGCGCAAGCTATTTTGGATATGCGCCTACAGCGTTTAACAGGATTAGAGCGAGAGAAGATTGAAGCGGAATATCAATCTTTATTAGCGCTAATTGCTGAATTAAAAGCTATTTTAGCAGATGAAGAAAAAGTATTAGAAATTATTAGAGAAGAACTAATAGAAGTAAAAGAAAGATTCAATGACGGACGTCGAACAGAAATCGTAAGCGGAGGAGCGGAAATTATCGAAGACGAGGATCTGATTCCTCGCCAAGATATTGTTATTAGCTTAACGCACAACGGCTATATTAAACGTTTGCCTGTTTCTACGTATAAGAGTCAGCGAAGAGGCGGAAGAGGTATTCAAGGAATGAATACAAACGAAGATGATTTCGTTGAACATCTTTTAACAACTTCTACTCATGATACGATTCTCTTCTTTACAAATAAGGGAAAAGTCTATCGGACAAAAGGATACGAAATTCCAGAGTACGGAAGAACGGCTAAAGGGATACCTATTATTAACTTGTTAGAAGTAGACAAAGGTGAGTGGGTAAATGCCATCATTCGCGTCGATGAATTTGTAGACGATTGGTATCTATTCTTTACTACAAAACAAGGAATTTCTAAGCGTACACCTTTATCTTCTTTTGAGAACATTCGAAATAGCGGACTTATCGCCTTGAATTTAAGAGAAGAAGATGAATTGATTTCTGTTAAATTGACAGATGGTAAGCGCGATATGGTTATTGGAACGAAGAAGGGTATGTTAATTCGTTTTAATGAAAATGATGTTCGCTCAATGGGACGTACGGCTACTGGAGTTAAAGGGATCACTCTCGATTCAGAAGATGAAGTAATCGGTATGGAGATTCTCGAAGAACAATCAGATGTCTTGATCATTACGAAAAATGGTTATGGAAAACGTACGCCGATTGAAGAATATCGTGTACAAACAAGAGGCGGTAAAGGTTTAAGAACATGTAATATCACTGATAAAAATGGTGATGTTGTCGCACTGAAATGCGTATCTCAAGAAGAAGATATTATGCTTATCACAGTAAGCGGCGTTCTTATCCGTGTTTCTGTTTCAGATATTTCACAGATGGGCCGTAACACACAAGGTGTCAAAGTCATCCGTTTAGGAGACGAAGAGTTTGTTTCAACGGTTGCAAAAGTACAAACTTCAGAAGATGAAGACGAAGTATTAGATGAATTAGATGAACATGAAGAGACAGATATAGTAATTGAAGCTGAAGAAACGGAAGAATAAAAAGAGCCCCTGAAAAATCAGGGGCTTTTTTTATGTAAAAAAACCTTGCCATAGGCTTTTCATTTTGGTAATATATAAAAAGTCAGCAAAATACATATAACTTTTTTAGTAGTTTTAAAAAAGTTATATAAAAGTGTTGACAACGATTCTTATAAAGTGTTATTATATGGGAGTCGCTTTAAGACAAGAGTTCTTTGAAAACTGAACGAAATAGTAAACGTCAACGTTAATTTTTATTTTTTAAATGAGCAAGTCAAACATTTCTTCGGAGAGTTTGATCCTGGCTCAGGATGAACGCTGGCGGCGTGCCTAATACATGCAAGTCGAGCGAACTGATTAGAAGCTTGCTTCTATGACGTTAGCGGCGGACGG
>NZ_JAKWFJ010000004.1:0-161303 GCF_029522155.1 Priestia sp. P5
GAAGTCAGACCGTAAGGACTGGTGGAGCGCTTAGAAGTGAGAATGCCGGTATGAGTAGCGAAAGACAAGTGAGAATCTTGTCCACCGAATGCCTAAGGTTTCCTGAGGAAGGCTCGTCCGCTCAGGGTTAGTCGGGACCTAAGCCGAGGCTGAAAAGCGTAGGCGATGGCCAACAGGTTGATATTCCTGTACCACCTCCCCGCCGTTTGAGTAATGGGGGGACGCAGTAGGATAGGGTAAGCGCGCTGCTGGATATGCGCGTTCAAGCAGTTAGGCTGATGAGTAGGCAAATCCGCTCATCATAAAGGCTGAGCTGTGATGACGAGGGAATTATAGTACCGAAGTTCCTGATTCCACACTGCCAAGAAAAGCCTCTAGCGAGGCGGGAGGTGCCCGTACCGCAAACCGACACAGGTAGGCGAGGAGAGAATCCTAAGGTGATCGAGAGAACTCTCGTTAAGGAACTCGGCAAAATGACCCCGTAACTTCGGGAGAAGGGGTGCTCTGGTAGGGTGTATAGCCCGAGAGAGCCGCAGTGAATAGGCCCAGGCGACTGTTTAGCAAAAACACAGGTCTCTGCGAAGCCGCAAGGCGAAGTATAGGGGCTGACGCCTGCCCGGTGCTGGAAGGTTAAGAGGAGGGGTTATCCTTTGGGAGAAGCTCTGAATCGAAGCCCCAGTAAACGGCGGCCGTAACTATAACGGTCCTAAGGTAGCGAAATTCCTTGTCGGGTAAGTTCCGACCCGCACGAAAGGCGTAACGATCTGGGCACTGTCTCAACGAGAGACTCGGTGAAATTATAGTACCTGTGAAGATGCAGGTTACCCGCGACAGGACGGAAAGACCCCGTGGAGCTTTACTGTAGCCTGATATTGAATTTTGGTACAGCTTGTACAGGATAGGTAGGAGCCTGAGAAGCCGGAGCGCTAGCTTCGGTGGAGGCGTCGGTGGGATACTACCCTGGCTGTATTGAAATTCTAACCCGCGGCCCTGATCGGGCCGGGAGACAGTGTCAGGTGGGCAGTTTGACTGGGGCGGTCGCCTCCTAAAATGTAACGGAGGCGCCCAAAGGTTCCCTCAGAATGGTTGGAAATCATTCGTAGAGTGTAAAGGCACAAGGGAGCTTGACTGCGAGACCTACAAGTCGAGCAGGGACGAAAGTCGGGCTTAGTGATCCGGTGGTTCCGCATGGAAGGGCCATCGCTCAACGGATAAAAGCTACCCCGGGGATAACAGGCTTATCTCCCCCAAGAGTCCACATCGACGGGGAGGTTTGGCACCTCGATGTCGGCTCATCGCATCCTGGGGCTGTAGTCGGTCCCAAGGGTTGGGCTGTTCGCCCATTAAAGCGGTACGCGAGCTGGGTTCAGAACGTCGTGAGACAGTTCGGTCCCTATCCGTCGTGGGCGTAGGAAATTTGAGAGGAGCTGTCCTTAGTACGAGAGGACCGGGATGGACACACCGCTGGTGTACCAGTTGTCTTGCCAAAGGCATCGCTGGGTAGCTATGTGTGGACGGGATAAGTGCTGAAAGCATCTAAGCATGAAGCCCCCCTCAAGATGAGATTTCCCATAGCGCAAGCTAGTAAGATCCCTGAAAGATGATCAGGTTGATAGGTCAGAGGTGGAAGCGTGGCGACATGTGTAGCTGACTGATACTAATCGATCGAGGACTTAACCAAACTTTAAAAGCGTAAGCTTTACTCAGCAAACTGTTATCTAGTTTTGAGAGAGCAATCTCTTGTCTGGTGGCGATAGCGAAGAGGTCACACCCGTTCCCATACCGAACACGGAAGTTAAGCTCTTTAGCGCCAATGGTAGTTGGGACTTTGTCCCTGTGAGAGTAGGACGTTGCCAGGCCAATAAAAAGACTAGTCATTCAATGACTAGTCTTTTTTGTTTCTAAAAATTACAGCGTGAATTTAACTTTTAAATTATGTTACACTATAGTGGATTCATTTAATTTTTTATTATAAAAGTTCTTTTTGACTTTGTAAGAAACTTCTTTCAAACTGGAGGCTGCATTTTGGGTAAGAAATCAAAAAAAGTACTATACGAATTACAGGAAAATGAAACAATCGCAAGTTGTTTAGATCGAATGAAAAAAGATGGGTATATGCCCGTTCGACGCATGGAAAAGCCTATCTTTGAAGAAAAAGAAATAAATGGTAAAAAAGAGTATGTTCCGGTAAAGCAACAGATTGTTTTCGAAGGGAAAAGTCTCTAAATACGAACATTTTAATGATAAAAATAGTAAACATTCGATTTTTAGGTTGACTTTTTTCCGGTTTGGCTGTTATTATTAAGTTGTCAATTGAGATATCCGAAACCTCATATAATAGTGGGAATATGGCCCACGAGTTTCTACCCGATGACCGTAAATCATTGGACTATGAGGAGAGTACAATTACTAAATAGGTAAACATGATTCCTTTTCAAAAGGAATGTTGATACATGAAACCTAGGGTAGTTGTGGCTTTCCTTTAGTGAGCCATAACGTACCCTAGGTTTTTTTATAACGTGAAAAAGGAGCTTTTATTCATGAATGTAAAAGTTGCTGTTGTAATGGGCAGTCAGTCAGACTGGAGCACTATGAAATATGCGTGTGACATTTTAGATGAATTAAATATTGAATATGAAAAGAAAGTTGTATCAGCACATCGAACGCCGGATTATATGTTTGAGTATGCTGAAACTGCTAAAGAACGAGGGATTAAAGTTATTATTGCTGGCGCTGGTGGCGCTGCTCACTTACCTGGTATGATTGCTGCAAAAACAATTTTACCTGTAATAGGTGTACCGGTTAAATCAAGTAACTTAAACGGTTTAGATTCACTTTTATCGATTGTTCAAATGCCAGGTGGCGTACCGGTAGCTACAGTAGCTATTGGAAAAGCTGGTTCTACGAACGCTGGCCTGCTAGCAGCACAAATCTTAGCAACACAGGATCCAACGTTAAGTGATCAACTTGAAAATCGTAGAGAGTCTATTAAATCATCTGTGTTAGAAAGTAGTGATCAACTTGTCTAATTTACTTATACCTCCTGGTAAAACAATTGGAATCGTAGGCGGTGGACAGCTAGGAAGAATGATTGCACTATCTGCTAAAGAAATGGGTTATTACATTGCAGTGCTTGAACCAACAGAAGATTCTCCTTGCGGTCAAGTAGCAGATATTAAAGTCATTGGCAACTATGATGATAGAAAAGCGGTTGAACAGCTTGCTGAAGTGTCAGATGTCATCACCTATGAATTTGAAAACGTTGATGTTGAGATGATGAAGTGGCTAGAAACAAAATGCTACGTGCCACAAGGCAGTCATTTACTAGCCGTTACACAAAATCGTCGTTTAGAAAAAGAAATGATTACAAAGCTTAATCTAGACGTTCCTGATTACGCAATCGTTACGACTGAAGAAGAACTTTTAAAAGCTGTCGAAACAATTGGTTATCCATGTGTCGTAAAAACTTGCCGAGGCGGATATGACGGTAAAGGGCAAGTTCTAGTGAAAAATGAGAATAATATTCGTGAAGCAGCTGAGCTATTAGCACAGTCGGAATGCATTGTAGAACAGTGGATGAACTTAGATAAAGAAGTATCAGTTATTGTACACCGCAATGCAAAAGGCGAAACGGTATGTTTACCAGTAGCTGAGAACATTCATAAGCATCATATTTTGCACCAAACGATTGTTCCGGCACGTATTACAGCAGATCAAGAAGCGAAAGCTCTTCAATATGCGCAAGAAATAGCAAAAGGATTAGATTTAGTTGGTACATTAGCAGTTGAGATGTTCCTAACTGAAGAAGGTCAGCTTTATATAAATGAAATGGCACCTAGACCTCATAATTCAGGTCATTATTCAATCAATGCTTGTGATCTTTCTCAATTTCAGCAGCATGTAAGAGCCATTTGTAACTGGACCCTAGCACAGCCGACTTTATTAAAACCTGCTGTTATGGTTAACCTATTAGGGGAACATATTGAGAACACAATGGCAAAAATCGAATGTTTAGATGATATGCACTTGCATTTGTACGGAAAAAAAGTTGCAAAAGAGAAGAGAAAAATGGGACATATCACGGTATTAGCTGATAAGATAGATGAGGCGATAGAAAAAGCCGAATCTCTAGGAATTTGGGAAAGAACGGAGGAAGTAACAACATGATTGAACGTTATACAAGACCAGAAATGGCAGCTATTTGGACAGAAGAAAATAAATTTAAAGCTTGGTTAGAAGTTGAAATTCTAGCTTGCGAAGCATGGTCAGAATTAGGACATATTCCGAAAGAAGATGTGAAGTTAATTCGTCAAAATGCATCTTTTGATATTAACCGCATCAATGAAATTGAATTGGAAACGCGTCATGACGTAGTAGCTTTCACTCGTGCAGTATCTGAAACGCTTGGTGAAGAGCGCAAGTGGGTACACTACGGTTTGACTTCAACTGACGTAGTTGATACAGCTCTATCTTATTTATTAAAGCAAGCTAATGAAATCTTGCTAAGTGACGTAGAGCGCTTTGTAGAAGTACTAAAGGAAAAAGCTCAAGAACATAAGTATACGGTTATGATGGGACGTACGCACGGTGTACACGCTGAGCCAACGACATTTGGTTTGAAAATGGGATTATGGTATGAAGAAATGAAGCGTAACCTAGAGCGTTTAAAACGTGCTGCAGCTGAAGTGGAATTCGGTAAAATGTCAGGAGCAGTTGGAACGTTCGCTAACATCGATCCTTTCGTTGAAAAATACGTATGTGAGAAGTTAGGAATTTCACCAGCACCAATCTCTACGCAAACATTACAGCGTGACCGTCATGCACACTATATGTCAGTACTAGCGTTAATTGCAACATCTATTGAGAAATTTGCAGTAGAAGTTCGCGGTCTTCAAAAGAGTGAAACACGTGAGGTTGAAGAGTACTTTGCAAAAGGTCAAAAAGGATCATCTGCAATGCCTCATAAACGTAATCCAATCGGTTCTGAGAACGTAACGGGACTTGCTCGCTTAATTCGCGGCTATATGGTTACAGCTTATGATAATGTACCGCTTTGGCATGAGCGTGACATCTCTCATTCATCGGTAGAGCGTGTCATCTTACCCGATGCAACGATTGCTTTAAATTACATGTTAAATCGTTTTGCAAACATTGTTAAAAACTTAACAGTATTCCCTGACAACATGAAGCGCAACATGGATCGTACACTAGGATTAATTTACTCACAGCGTGTACTGTTAACACTAATCAATAAAGGCATGGTACGCGAAGAAGCATACGACTTAGTGCAGCCAAAAGCAATGGAAGCATGGGAAACGCAAGTTCCTTTCCGTTCTTTAATTGAAGGTGAAGAGCGCATTACTCGCCACTTATCACCAGAAGAGATTGAAGATTGCTTCGATCATAAGCACCATTTAAAAAATGTAGATATGATTTTTGAACGTTTAGGTCTTTAATAAAAAAGGCAAGGCACGTCCTTGCCTTTATCTAAGAAAGTGTATCTGAATATTCTGTATGTAGAGGTGACAGCATGGAAAAGCAAGAGTTACTTTATGAAGGAAAAGCGAAAAAAATTTACGCTACTGATGAGCAAGATGTATTGTGGATTGCTTATAAAAATGAAGCTACAGCATTCAACGGTCAGAAAAAAGCGGAGATTAGCGGAAAAGCACAGTTGAACAATCAAATTAGTAGTTTACTATTTTCAATGTTACATGAGCAAGGGATTACAACTCACTTTGTGAAGCAGCTTTCAGATCATGAACAAGCGGTTAAGAAAGTAGAAATTGTTCCGCTTGAAGTTGTTGTACGAAATGCTACAGCAGGAAGCCTTGCGAAGCGAATTGGCGTAGAAGAAGGTATTCGTTTTGAACAGCCAATCGTTGAACTTTACTACAAAGATGATGCGCTTGGTGATCCATTAATTCTTGCAGAACATGCGATTTTCCTTAAGGCTGCAACTCAAGAAGAGATTGATAGTTTAAAGGCACAAGCACTTCAAATCAACGAAATATTATCGAAATTTTTCAAAGATAAAGATATTTTCTTAGTAGATTTTAAATTAGAATTCGGCCGTACTTCTCAAGGCGACATTATTTTAGCGGATGAAATTTCACCTGACACTTGCCGCTTCTGGGATGTTCATACGAACGAAAAATTAGATAAAGATGTATTCCGCAGAGATTTAGGCGGGTTAACAGAAGCATACGAAAAAATCTTACAGCGAATCGGAGGATAACCCAACCATGTATAAAGTAAAAGTATTTGTCACATTAAGAGAAAGTGTATTAGACCCTCAAGGAGTAGCCGTTAAAAATTCATTGCACCGTATGTCTTATGAAGAAGTAGAAGAAGTACGCATCGGTAAATTTTTAGAGCTAACAATCGACAACACAGATTCATTAGATGAACGCGTAAAAGAAATGTGTGAAAAGCTTTTAGTTAATACAGTAATTGAAGATTACCGTTACGAGGTTGAGGAGGTTGTCGTACAGTGAAATTTGCTGTAATTGTTTTTCCAGGATCAAACTGTGACGTCGATATGTATCATGCTATCAAAGATGAGCTTGGTGAAGAAGTAGATTACGTTTGGCACGATACAGAATCATTAGATCAATATGATGGTATCTTGCTTCCAGGTGGTTTCTCATATGGAGATTACCTTCGTTCAGGTGCTATCGCTCGCTTCTCAAATGTAATGGACGCTGTAAAAAAAGCAGCAAGCCAAGGAAAGCCAGTACTAGGTGTATGTAATGGATTCCAAATTTTATTAGAAGCAGGATTACTGCCAGGTGCTATGCGCCGTAATGAAAACTTAAAATTCATCTGTAAAACAGTGAATTTGAAAGTAGCTAATAACGAAACAATGTTTACAAATGCTTATGGCAAAGATGAAGTAATTGCTATTCCAGTGGCACACGGTGAAGGCAACTACTATTGTGATGAACACACGTTACAAAAATTGATTGAAAACAACCAGATTCTTTTCCAATACGCAGGTGATAATCCAAACGGAAGTCTTCAAGATATTGCAGGGATTACAAACGAAACAGGCAACGTATTAGGAATGATGCCTCACCCAGAAAGAGCGGTAAGCGATCTTTTAGGAAGCGCGGACGGACTTAAATTATTTCAATCAATCGTAAAGCAGTGGAGGGAACAAAATGTCGTTACTTCTTGAACCAAATGTAGAGCAAATTAAAGAACAAAAGTTATATCGAGACATGGGATTAACAGACGAAGAGTTTGCAAATGTAGAGCAACTGCTTGGTCGCACTCCTAATTATACAGAAACAGGTTTATTCTCTGTTATGTGGTCAGAGCACTGCAGTTATAAAAACTCTAAGCCTGTACTGAAAAAATTCCCTATCACGGGTGAAAAAGTATTACAAGGTCCTGGTGAAGGAGCTGGTATCGTTGATATTGGTGACAACCAAGCCGTTGTATTTAAAATCGAAAGTCATAACCATCCATCAGCGATTGAACCTTATCAAGGAGCAGCAACTGGTGTAGGTGGTATCATTCGTGACGTCTTTTCAATGGGAGCAAGACCGATTGCACTTTTAAACTCTTTGCGTTTTGGTGAATTAACATCTCCAAAGGTTCGTCATTTGTTTGAGGAAGTAGTAGCGGGAATCGCAGGTTACGGTAACTGTGTAGGAATCCCAACAGTAGGCGGAGAAATTCAGTTTGAAGCTTCATATGAAGGAAATCCGCTTGTTAACGCTATGTGTGTGGGTTTAATTAATCACGAAGACATTCAAAAAGGTCAAGCTAAAGGCGTTGGCAACACGGTTATGTACGTAGGAGCAAAAACGGGCCGCGACGGTATTCACGGTGCAACATTTGCTTCTGAGGAACTATCTGATCAGTCAGACGAAAAACGTCCTGCTGTACAAGTAGGAGATCCATTTATGGAAAAACTTCTTCTTGAAGCTTGCTTAGAACTTATCAAGTGTGACGCTTTAGTCGGTATTCAAGATATGGGTGCTGCGGGCTTAACAAGTTCTTCAGCAGAGATGGCAAGTAAAGCAGGTTCTGGTATTGAAATGAACCTTGATCTTGTACCTCAGCGTGAAACAGGTATGACACCATATGAAATGATGCTTTCAGAATCTCAAGAGCGCATGCTCATCGTTGTTGAAAAAGGCCGTGAAAATGAAATCGTAGAAATCGTAGAAAAATACGGATTAGAAGCTGTTTCAGTTGGTCACGTAACCGATGATAAGCGCCTTCGTTTAACGCATAACGGAGAAGTAGTAGCAGATGTTCCTGTAGATGCATTAGCAGAAGATGCACCGGTATACCACAAGCCATCTAAAGAGCCAGCATACTATCGTGAGTTCCAAGAGCAGTCAGCATATGCTCCTACTGTTGAAAATCACAGTGATATGTTAGTAACACTTTTAAAACAGCCTACTATTGCAAACAAAGAGTGGGTTTACAACCAATATGACTATCAAGTACGTACAAACACAGTTGTATCTCCTGGATCTGACGCGGCGGTTGTTCGTGTACGTGATACAAATAAAGCATTAGCGATGACAACAGACTGTAACTCTCGCTATTTATACCTAGACCCAGAAGTAGGCGGCCGTATTGCAGTAGCAGAAGCTGCTCGTAACCTTGTATGTTCAGGTGCACAGCCTCTTGCAATTACAGATTGCTTAAACTTCGGTAACCCTGAAAAACCAGAAATCTTCTGGCAAATTGAAAAAGCAACAGACGGTATGAGCGACGCTTGCCGTGAGCTATCGACTCCGGTTATCGGCGGTAACGTATCTCTTTACAATGAAACAAAAGGTGAAGCAATTTACCCAACTCCTGTTATCGGAATGGTTGGTTTGATCGACGATATCAACCATATTACAACTCAATATGCGAAGCAAAAAGATGACTTAATCTATGTTATTGGTAAAGCTGAAGCAGAATTCGCAGGTACTGAGCTTCAAAAAGTACTAGAAAACGGTACGGTATTTGGGCACTCACCTAAATTAGATTTAGCAGTTGAAAAAACACGTCAAGATCAGCTTCTTCAAGCAATTCGTGAAGGTGCAGTTCAATCTGCTCACGATATTGCAGAAGGAGGATTCGCGGTAGCCCTAGCTGAAAAAGTGATGAACGGCAGCGGATTAGGTGTGGACGTAACGGTAGACGGAGAAGCAACAGCAGAGCTATTCAGTGAAACACAATCGCGTTTTATCGTAACGGTTTCTCCAGAGAATAAAGAAAAATTCGAAATGCTTGTACAAGATGTAACATTAGTAGGACGCGTAACAGAAGACGCAACATTAACTGTTAAACATCAAGAAAATGTTCTTGTTCAATTATCAGTTGAAGAATTAACTACTGCTTGGAAAGGAGCGCTTCCATGCTTGCTGAAATCAAAGGCTTAAACGAAGAATGTGGCGTATTCGGTGTATGGGGACATGAAAATGCAAGCCAGATTGCTTATTACGGTTTGCATAGCTTGCAGCACCGCGGACAAGAAGGCGCTGGTATTGCTGTAACAGACGGAGAAAAAGTGACAGTAATGAAAGGCGTCGGTCTTGTTAACGAAGTATTTGGCCACGGAGAGTTAGAGCAACTAAACGGTAAAGCAGCAATTGGACACGTTCGTTATGCAACAGCTGGAGGCGGAGGGTTTGAAAATGTTCAACCCCTTCACTTCCGCTCTCATAGCGGAAGCCTTGCGTTAGCTCATAATGGAAACTTGGTTAATGCAAATGCATTAAAGCATCAGCTGGAAAACCAAGGGAGTATTTTTCAATCAACATCGGATACAGAAGTACTTGCTCATTTAATTAAGCGAAGCGGCTATGAAGATATGAAAGATAAAGTGAAAAATGCTTTATCAATGGTTAAAGGCGCATACGCATTCGTTATCTTAACAGAAGATACGATGATGGTTGCACTTGACCCTCACGGATTGCGTCCGTTATCAATTGGACGATTAGGTGATGCTTATGTAGTAGCTTCTGAGACATGTGCGTTCGATATTGTTGGAGCAGTTCATGAGCGTGATGTAGAGCCGGGTGAATTACTCATTATTAACGATGAAGGTATTCAATCAGAACGTTTCACATTAAATGTAAACCGCGCAATTTGCAGTATGGAATATATTTATTTCTCAAGACCAGATAGCAATATTGATGGAATCAATGTTCACTCTGCTCGTAAAAACCTTGGGAAACAACTTGCAGTTGAGTCGCCAATTGAAGCAGACGTTGTAACAGGCGTTCCCGATTCAAGCATTTCAGCAGCGATCGGTTTTGCAGAACAGTCAGGAATTCCATACGAATTAGGTTTAATTAAGAATCGATACGTAGGCCGTACATTCATTCAGCCTTCACAAGAACTGCGTGAACAAGGTGTAAAAATGAAGCTGTCTCCTGTACGTAAAATTGTAGAGGGTAAACGTGTTGTCATGGTAGATGATTCTATCGTTCGCGGCACAACAAGCCGTCGCATTGTTCGTATGCTTCGAGAAGCAGGAGCAACTGAAGTACATGTACGCATTAGTTCACCCCCTATTAAAAATCCATGTTTTTATGGAATTGACACGTCGTCATCCTCTGAGCTAATTGCTGCTACGCGCTCTGTTGAAGAAATTCGTGAATTGATTGAAGCAGATTCACTTGTTTTCTTAAGCAACGAAGGGTTAGTAGATGCAATCGGCAGACAGTATGAAGGCAACGGCGGACAGTGTATGGCATGTTTCACTGGAAAGTATCCAACTGAAATTTATCCAGATACTGTACACCCTCATGAAAAGGTAACTTGTTAGTTTTAACGTAAAAAAGGAGTGACAACATGTCATATTCATATAAACAAGCTGGAGTTGACTTAGAAGCAGGATATGAAGCTGTTTCACGTATTAAAAAGCACGTAGAACGCACTGCTCGTGCAGGTATTATGGGAACAGTCGGCGGCTTTGGCGGAATGTTCGATTTATCTACATTGAATTTAAAAGAGCCTGTTCTTGTTTCTGGTACAGATGGAGTAGGAACAAAATTGAAACTTGCTTTTCAAATGGATAAGCATGACACAATCGGTGTGGATGCAGTGGCCATGTGTGTAAACGATGTTTTAGCACAAGGAGCAGAGCCTCTTTACTTCTTAGATTATATTGCTTGCGGGAAAGCAGTTCCTGAAAAAATTGAATCGATTGTAAAAGGAATTGCAGACGGCTGTGAACAATCCAACTGTGCGTTAATTGGCGGAGAAACAGCTGAAATGCCAGGTTTATACGAAGAAGATGAATATGATCTTGCAGGATTTACAGTAGGAGCAGTAGAAAAGTCAGAAATTATTACTGGAGATGAGATTAAAGCTGGACAGCTGTTGATCGGTATTTCATCTAGCGGTATTCACAGCAACGGCTACTCTCTTGTACGTAAAATTGTTGATGATCAAGGATTAAATCTTCACGAAACTTACGCTGGTTTTAATGAAAAGCTTGGAGTTGAGTTATTAACACCAACAAAAATATACGTGAAGCCGGTCCTAAAAGCATTACATGCAGCTAAGATTGCAGGTATGGCTCATATTACTGGAGGCGGATTTGTTGAAAATATCCCTCGTATGCTTCCTGAAGGTCTAGGTGTAGAAATCGATTACGGTTCTTGGCCAATTCCATACGTGTTTGATTTCCTTGAAGAGCAAGGCAAGTTGGACCGTAAAGAAATGTTTGAAGTATTCAACATGGGAATCGGATTTGTTTTAGCTGTTGAACCTGAAGATATGAATAAAGTCATTGAAGCAATTGAAAACGAAGGCGAAAAAGCATTTGTTATCGGACGTGTAAAAGAAGGAACAGGTGTTGAGTTTGCTGGAGGGACGTTTGCATGATAAATATTGCAGTGTTTGCTTCTGGAAACGGCAGTAACTTTCAATCCATCTACGAAGCAACTCAGTCAGGTCGATTAAAAGCAAATATTGCGCTTGTTGTTTGTAATAAACCCGATGCATACGTAATTGAACGAGCAAAAGCATGTGGAATACCATGCTTTGTTTGTTCGCCTAAAAACTATGAAGATAAAGAAGCGTATGAAGCAGCAATTCTTGCAGAGCTTACATCAGCTAAAGTAGAATTTCTTGTTTTAGCAGGATATATGCGATTAGTTGGCTCGACGTTGCTTAAGCCATACAAAAATCGTATTGTTAATATTCATCCGTCGCTTTTACCTGCATTTCCTGGGATTGATGCTATTGGTCAAGCTTTTGATGCAGGAGTAAAAGTGATTGGAATTACCGTGCATTTTGTAGATGAAGGAATGGATACAGGACCAATTATTGATCAGCAGGCTATTCGCATTGAAAAAGGCGATACAAGAGAAACCGTTGAGGCCCGCATTCATGAAATTGAACATCAATTTTATCCCGCGGTACTAAATGAATTATTTGAACAAGCCGCAGTTAAATAAATAGGATGTAACCTTGTCAAAAAAGTTTTAATCCTTTACTATGGTAGAGTAGTAGTGAAATAAAGATTTTAAATGAGAGATCGGATCAGGAGGAGTTTACAAAATGACAGCAAAACGCGCGCTTATTAGCGTATCTGATAAAGAAGGTATTGTTTCATTTGCACAAGAATTAAAGGACTTAGGAGTAGAAATTATTTCAACTGGCGGTACAAAACGCACGCTAGAAGAAAACGGCATTGACGTTATCGGAATTTCTGAAGTAACTGGTTTCCCAGAAATTTTAGACGGCCGTTTAAAAACATTGCATCCTAACGTTCACGGTGCTTTATTAGCGTTACGCGATAACGAAGAGCATCAAGCACAAATGAAAGAGCATAATATCTCGCCAATCGACTTTGTAGTTGTAAACTTATATCCATTTAAAAAGACAATTGAAAAAGAGGATGTAACGCTTGCTGAAGCGATTGAGAATATTGACATCGGTGGACCTACAATGCTTCGTTCAGCTGCGAAAAACTATCGTTCTGTCTCAGTTGTAGTAGATCCAAGCGATTACGCAACCGTAGTAGAAGAGTTAAAAGCTGATGGCAATGTTTCGTTTGAAACCAATCAACGATTAGCAGCAAAAGTATTCCGTCATACGGCAGCTTATGATGCATTAATCGCTGAATACTTAACAAACATTACAGGTGAGACAACTCCTGAGAAATTAACAGTAACGTATGAGCGTGTTCAAGGCTTACGATACGGAGAAAATCCTCACCAACAAGCTTCTTTCTATAAAAAGCCGTTAACACAAAAAGGTTCTATTGCAACAGCTACGCAGCTGCATGGAAAAGAGTTATCATACAATAATATCAACGATGCAAATGCAGCTCTTCAAATCGTAAAAGAATTCAAAGAGCCGGCTATCGTAGCGATCAAACATATGAATCCTTGCGGTGTAGGTGTGGGTGAAACAATTGCTCAAGCTTATCAAAAAGCATACGAAGCGGATCCTACATCTATCTTTGGCGGTATCGTAGCAGCTAACCGTCCTATCGACCGTGAAACGGCTATTCAGTTAAAAGAAATTTTCTTAGAAATCATCATTGCTCCTGCGTTCGATCAAGAAGCATTAGATGTATTAACAGCTAAGAAAAACCTTCGTTTACTAACGATAGAGCTTGATGAAAAGGCAGAAAAAGAAGCTTTCTTAACATCTGTAAAAGGCGGCGTGCTTGTTCAGGATGAAGACGTATTCGGATTTGATGACGCAACGATTACTGTTTCAACGAAACGCGAGCCAACGGAAAAAGAGTGGGCAGATTTAAAATTAGCATGGAAAGTTGTTAAAAATGTTAAGTCTAATGCTATTGTACTTGCAAAAGATGACATGACAATTGGCGTAGGGGCTGGTCAAATGAATCGCGTAGGCGCTGCAAAAATTGCGATTGAACAAGCTGGTGAAAAAGCACAAGGTTCAGCTTTAGGTTCAGATGCGTTCTTCCCAATGGGGGATACAGTAGAAGCAGCAGCTAAAGCAGGAATCACAGCTATTATTCAGCCAGGCGGATCAATTCGTGATGAAGAGTCAATTGCAAAAGCAGATGAATACGGCATTGCAATGGTATTTACAGGCGTAAGACATTTTAAACATTAATGAGGTGAAGAACGTGAATGTTTTAGTTATTGGAAAAGGCGGAAGAGAGCATACAATTGCATGGAAAGCTTCAAAAAGTCCACTTGTTAACGAAGTGTTTGTAGCACCAGGAAATCCGGGCATGAGAGATGTGGCAACGATTGTACCAATCGATGAAAGCAGCCAAGAAGAGCTTGTGCTATTTGCAAAAGAAAACAAGATTGGATTAACAATTGTTGGACCAGAAAATCCGCTAATTGAAGGCATTGTTGATCGATTTGAACAAGAAGGTCTTCCAGTCTTTGGACCGCGCAAACAAGCAGCGATGATTGAAGGAAGCAAAAGCTTTGCAAAAGAGCTCATGAAAAAGTATGATATTCCAACCGCAGCGTATGAAACATTTACGTCTTACGAGGAAGCAAAAGCATATGTGGAAAAGCAAGGCGCTCCAATTGTTATTAAAGCAGACGGCTTAGCCGCTGGTAAAGGTGTAACTGTTGCTTTAACAGTGGAAGAAGCTGTAGATACATTACGTGATTTTCTAGTTGACCAAAAATTTAAAGAAGCAAGTGCAAAAGTAGTTGTAGAAGAATTTTTGGATGGTGAAGAATTTTCATTAATGGCATTTGTACGCGGTACAAATGTATATCCAATGGTAATTGCACAAGATCATAAGCGAGCTTTTGACGGAGATCAAGGTCCGAACACAGGAGGCATGGGAGCTTACTCTCCTGTTCCGCAAATCAGTGATGCAGAAGTACAAGAGGCTGTAGAAAACATCTTACTTCCAATGGCTAAAGGATTAGCTGAAGAAGGCTGTGAGTATACAGGAATTCTATATGCTGGTCTGATTCAAACACAAAAAGGGCCAAAAGTTATTGAATTTAATGCGCGTTTTGGAGATCCTGAAACACAGGTCGTACTGCCGCGTATGAAAAGTGATTTAGTCGATGTGCTTCTTCGCATTTTGAAAGAAGAAAAAGTAGAAATTGAATGGGATGATGAAGCGGCTATCGGAATCGTATTAGCAGCAGCAGGCTACCCAGAAGATTATCAAAAGGGTGCGCCAATTAACGGTTTGGATGCGATTAGTGAAGACGCGCTTGTTTTCCACGCTGGTACAGCTTTAGAAAACGACACATACGTTTCAAACGGCGGCCGTGTTCTATTAGTAGGTGCTAAAGGAGCAACTCTTCAAGAAGCGCAGCAAGAAGTATACAAGCAAATGGCTCATATCGATGTAGAAAAAGGCTTTTTCTATCGCAAAGACATCGGCCATCGTGCATTAACAAAAGCAGCTTTAAAATAAAAAAGGAGAGCTTAGGCTCTCCTTTTTACCTTATGAAGGATTATACGTTTCTTCATTTCCATTTGGATGGTGTTCATGTTCATCATGTTTTTGACATGAATCATATGCGTACGTAAGAGGGCAAAAACGCGTGATGCCTTCTGCAACTTTTAAAGCTCCCATTAACCCTAAGAAGATGTATGAATCTTTGTACGGTCTGCGAGATAAACGAGATGTTGTCCAAGAAAGAAGGGTAAAGCCCAGTGTAAGTCGAATTAATGCGTTAACAATACCGATATTTGGTTTCATGTTTTATCACCTTTATTCATAAAATTAATAACAGTTTCTGAATGCGTTTACATCACGGATGTGTTACGATAAAAATACATAGTAAATTAGGGGGAATTTAGCATGCCGGAACAAAGATATCGCTGGAAAAGCAAACATATTAGACAGCAGCTCTTAGTATTAAACGGTCAAAAAGCACCAACTATTGTCTTAAAAGATGCAACATATTTGAACGCTCGAATGAAGCAGTGGAAAAAAGCACATATTTGGGTTTACCAAGATCGTATTGTATACGTTGGCTCAGAGATGCCTAAGCACACAGACGCTTCTACAGAGATTATAGACTGCAGCGATAAATATGTGGTTCCTGGGTATATTGAGCCGCATGTTCACCCGTTTCAGTTATATAATCCCCAGACTTTTTCCCAATATGCAGCCAAGCACGGAACAACGACTTTATTTAATGATAATTTAATTCTCGCTTTACAGCTTGAACAAAAAACGGCATTTTCATTGATTGAAGAAATGAAAACGTTACCACAATCGCTGTACTGGTGGTGCAGATTTGATTCCCAGACGGAAATTGATGAAGAGGCTGACATCTTCTCACATACGAACATTACTTCTTGGCTACAAAATGAAGCTGTCTTACAAGGAGGCGAACTGACAAGTTGGCCGAAGCTTTTAGACGGAGATGATTTAATGCTTCACTGGGTTCAAGAGACAAAACGGATGAGAAAGCACATTGAAGGACATTTCCCGGGGGCGTCAGCATTTACCTTGGCAAAAATGAAATTGCTCGGGGCAGACAGCGATCATGAGTCTATGACGGGGGAAGATGTTGTTGCTCGGTTAACACAAGGCTATGACGTTGCTTTGCGCCACTCTTCAATTCGGCCGGATTTGCCAAAATTGCTTCAGGAGTTAAAAGAGCTTCAGGTAGATTATTTTGACCATATTACGATGAATACAGACGGTTCTCCGCCTTCTTTTTACCAAAATGGCGTGTCAGATATGTTAATTACATTAGCTATTTCAGAAGGGGTTCCCTTGTTAGATGCTTATAATATGGTGTCTGTAAATATTGCTCGCTATTATAACATGGAACATTTGCACGGGCATGTAGCAACAGGCTGTGTGGCTAATATTAATATTTTAGAAGATCCTATGCGGCCTACTCCGGTCTCTGTGCTAGCAAAAGGAAAGTGGATGAAAAAAGAAGGCAAAGAACAAGCATTAGCCTCAGCAGAATTTCCTTGGGAAAAGTTTGGTTTTTCACCGTTAAAGTTGGACTTTGATTTAACGATGGACGATTTTCAATTTTCAATGCCAGTAGGCGTAAAAATGAAAAATGCTGTTATTATGGAGCCGTATTCAATTCACTTGAATGTGAGCGGAGATGTATTAGCCTCTGATCATGATGAAAGTTTTTTAGTGTTGGTGGACCGAGAAGGCAAGTGGCGGATCAATACGCTGTTAAAAGGATTTGCGACAAATGTATCGGGACTGGCGAGTTCATTTTCAAATACAGGTGATTTTATTTTAATTGGAAAATCGAAAAAAGATATGATGTGTGCATTTAAACGTATGAAAGAAATTGGAGGCGGTATTGTCATTACCGAAGATGAGAAAGTAGTATACGAACTGGATCTTCCGTTAAAAGGAGTCATGTCGAATCTGCCGATGGAGGAGTTAAGTAAACGAGAGGTGGAACTCAAGAAAGTGCTGGGTGAGCGAGGATACAAACACGATGATCCTGTCTATTCACTGCTGTTCTTTTCGTCTACACATTTGCCTTATATTCGTATCACGCCAGTAGGAATTTATGATGTTATGAATAAAAAAGTACTTTTTCCGTCTATAATGCGTTAAAATATAAAAGTATCAAATGAATTTGAAATTTGTATGAAATTGGCTGTCTTCATACAGAATGAATGTATGTGCAAACAAATATAGAAACTGTATTTTATAGATAGAAACAACCAGTAAAGAAAGCCAATGATAAAGGAGTTCGATACGATGCAAATCAACAAACTACGAGGAAAAGAATTAGATCAGCTATTTCAAGCGATTTTATCATTAGAAAACATTGAAGAATGCTATCAATTTTTTGATGACCTGTGTACAGTTAATGAAATTCAATCATTAGCACAGCGCTTAGAAGTGGCAAGAATGCTGAGAGAAGGCAACACGTACCATAAAATTGAGACGGAAACTGGAGCAAGCACAGCGACTATTTCCCGTGTTAAACGCTGCTTGAATTATGGAAGCGATGCGTATCAAATGGTGTTAGAACGCCTTCAAGAAGATTCAAATCAAAAGTAAAGCGTATGGCTGAAGCAGCCATACGCTTATTTTTTAATTAAAATTGAGTTGCTTCTTCAATGATATTTTTAAGGTCGCTAATTGCTACACGTTTTTGTTCCATTGTGTCGCGGTTACGGATTGTTACTTGATTGTCCTCTAATGAATCGAAATCGAATGTAATACAGAACGGCGTACCGATTTCATCATGGCGACGGTAACGTTTACCGATTGAACCAGCATCATCATAGTCAATCATAAAGTATTTTGCTAAATCTTCAAAGACAGCGCGAGCTTCGTTAGAAAGCTTTTTAGAAAGTGGCAATACAGCAGCTTTAAATGGTGCTAAAGCAGGGTGAAGCTGCATAACTGTACGAGAAGAGCCATCTTCTAACGTTTCTTCTTCATATGCATCAATCATATAAGCTAATGTTACACGGTCAGCGCCTAAAGAAGGCTCGATGCAGTAAGGTACATAGCGTTCGTTTGTTTCTTGATCAACATATTGGAAGTCTTCTCCAGAGTGTTCCATGTGCTGCTTTAAGTCATAGTCTGTACGAGAAGCTACGCCCCATAGTTCGCCCCAGCCGAATGGGAACTTGTATTCAAAGTCCGTTGTTGCATTGCTGTAGTGAGAAAGTTCATCATCATCATGGTCGCGAAGACGAACGTTTTCTTCTTTCATACCAAGAGAAAGAAGCCAGTTGTTACATGTTTCTTTCCAGTAGTTAAACCACTCTAATTCAGTGCCTGGTTTACAGAAGAATTCAAGTTCCATTTGTTCAAATTCACGCGTACGGAATGTGAAGTTACCAGGTGTAATTTCGTTACGGAAGCTTTTACCCACTTGGCCGATACCGAACGGAAGCTTTTTACGCATTGAACGCTGAACGTTTTTAAAGTTTACGAAAATACCTTGAGCTGTTTCAGGACGAAGGTAAATTTCGTTTGTTGATGTTTCAGTTACACCTTGGTGAGTTTTGAACATTAAGTTAAATTGACGAATTTCAGTGAAGTTAGCTGAACCACACTCAGGACATGTAATTTCATGTTCTTTAATTAAGTCAGCCATTGCATCAAATGAAAGGCCGTCTACGATCATTTCAATGCCTTTTTCTTGAAGTTTTTCTTCAATTAATTTATCGGCACGATGACGAGCTTTACAATCCTTACAGTCGATCATTGGGTCATTAAAGTTTCCTAAGTGACCAGAAGCTTCCCATGTTTTTGGATTCATTAAAATCGCAGCGTCTAAACCAACGTTGTATGGAGATTCTTGAATGAATTTTTTCCACCATGCTTTTTTAATATTGTTTTTTAATTCTACGCCAAGCGGGCCGTAATCCCATGTATTTGCAAGACCGCCGTAAATTTCAGATCCTTGAAATACAAAGCCGCGGTGTTTAGCGTGAGATACGATTTGATCCATTGTTTTTGACATTCTAATTCCTCCTGTAAATGGTAGTGATTCAAGCGAAACAAAAAGAGCGGGTACAAAAAAACTCTCGTCCCTGGGCATATCAACAATATGCCCAGGGACGAGAGTTTTTCCCGCGGTTCCACCCTGGTTGATACAAAATGTATCCACCTTCGTCTGTATATACTCCAGATTGCCTTTTCCTTAAACCATTCTCTAGGCTCCCACCGTCCCTAGTTCGCTTTGTGAAGAGGATTTAAGTACTATTGATCCTTCAGCGTATATCATATGAATTTTAGTAGCTATATATTAGCATATCCTATGCAGAGAAACAATAACCTTGTGCAAAATGGGCTTTTTTTTGTGATGTTTTCTTCCGAAATTTGAGGACAAAACCATATCTTTTATACATATTTTTTGAAAACAAAAAACGTGATGAAAAGTTCGGTTTTCCTTTCATTTCACCCTCTTAGTTTTGTTATAATGAACAAATGGACGAGCGCGAACTTTTAAGTGTAAAGAAATGGAGGAACCTATATGTATGATATTAAAGAGTGGAGACATGTCTTTAAATTAGATCCTAATAAAGAGATTTCAGATGCAGATTTAGAGAAAATTTGCGAATCCGGCACGGACGCCGTTCTTGTCGGAGGATCTGACGGAGTGACTCTAGACAATGTACTGCAGTTGTTAATGCGTATTCGCCGCTACACGGTGCCGTGTGCGCTTGAAGTATCAACCATTGACTCTGTAACACCTGGTTTTGATTCTTATTTCATTCCGACCGTTTTAAACAGCAAAGATCCAAAGTGGATTGTTGACTTACATCATGCGGCGATGAAGGAATACGGAGAGATTATGGACTGGGATGAAATTTTTGTAGAAGGATACTGCGTTCTTAACCCAGAAGCAAAAGTGGCTGGCTTAACGGAAGCGAAAACTGATTTGGATGCAGAAGACGTTGTAGCGTATGCTCGCATGGCTGAACGCATGTTTCATTTGCCCGTTTTCTATCTAGAATACAGCGGAACATATGGAGATCCTGCATTAGTCGCAGAAGTGAAAAATTCGCTAAATGAGACGAAGTTATTTTACGGCGGAGGTATTGTAACAAAAGATCAAGCGAGCGAGATGGGAGAGCTAGCCGATACGGTGATTGTAGGAAATGTTATTTATACAGATTTATCTGAAGCGTTAAAAACTGTAAAAGCGGTAAAAAAGAATATTGCACAGTGAAAAATAAATAAAGTAGAATAGAGAATATATGTTCGATATAGGCGGTGAAAACGTGAATTTTTTAAGTGAAAAATTATTAACAGGATTAAACCCTCAGCAGCAAGAGGCAGTTAAAACAACAGACGGACCATTATTACTTATGGCCGGTGCAGGAAGTGGAAAAACACGTGTATTAACGCACCGAATCGCGTTTTTAATGGCAGAAAAAGAAGTTGCACCTTGGAATATTTTAGCCATTACTTTTACAAATAAAGCGGCTCGTGAAATGAGAGAGCGTGTGGCAAGTATCGTTGGCGGAGTGGCAGAAGATATCTGGATTTCAACGTTCCACTCGATGTGCGTGCGTATTTTACGAAGAGATATTGATCGTATTGGCTTTAATCGTAACTTTACAATTTTAGATTCAACGGATCAGCTGTCCGTTATTAAAAACATTTTAAAAGATCAAAACATCGACCCAAAAAAATTCGATCCGCGCTCGCTATTAGGAAGCATTAGTTCAGCTAAAAATGAACTGAAAGTAGCGGAAGAATTTGATAAAACAGCAGCAGGACCATATGAAGAAGTTGTAAGTAAAGTCTACAAAGAGTATGAAAAGCGTTTAAAGAAAAACCAAGCGCTCGATTTTGATGATTTGATTATGACAACGATTCAGTTATTTAAACGAGTTCCTGAAGTGTTAACGTACTATCAGCGCAAGTTTCAATATATTCATGTGGACGAGTATCAAGATACAAACCATGCACAATATATGCTGGTTCGCTTGCTAGCTGCACGATTTGAAAATGTATGCGTAGTAGGGGATTCAGATCAGTCTATTTACCGCTGGCGCGGGGCTGATATTACAAATATCTTGTCATTTGAAAAAGATTATCCAAAAGCCAAAACCATTTTGCTTGAACAAAATTATCGTTCAACCAAAACGATTTTGGCTGCGGCAAACGGCGTCATTGCAAACAATATGAATCGTAAAGTGAAAAACTTATGGACGGAAAACGGTGAAGGCCAGAAGATTTATCATTACCAAGCAATGAGTGAGCATGATGAGGCACAGTTTGTAGCACGTAAAATTAAAGAAGCAGTAGACAGCGGCAAACGTAAATATAGCGATTTTGCCATTTTGTATCGTACAAATGCACAGTCGCGTGTAATGGAGGAAGTACTGCTAAAATCCAATATTAACTATACAATTGTCGGCGGGATTAAGTTCTACGACCGCAAAGAGATTAAAGATTTGCTTGCGTACTTGCGCTTAATTGCCAACCAAGATGATGACATTAGCTTAGCTCGTATTGTGAACGTTCCAAAACGCGGAGTGGGAGCTACTTCAGTCGATAAAGTAGCCAATTACGGAAACGTTCATGACATTTCTATTTTCAAAGCGCTTGATGAAGTAGAATTGATGGGGTTAACGGGTAAAGCAACAAAAGCACTTCGTGATTTCCAATCAATGATTTCAAACTTAGCTCAAATGCAAGACTATATGTCTGTAACAGAGCTTGTGGAACAAGTATTAGAAAGAACGGGGTACCGTGAAGCGCTTAAAGTGGAAAAAACAATTGAAGCACAAAGCCGCTTAGAGAATATTGATGAGTTTTTATCTGTCACAAAAACGTTTGAAGAAGCAAGCGAAGATAAAAGCTTAGTAGCATTTTTAACCGATTTAGCGCTTGTTGCTGATATCGATAAGCTTGACGACGAGGAAGAAGAAGAGAACGAACAAGTGATTCTGATGACGCTTCACTCAGCAAAAGGTCTAGAGTTCCCGGTTGTTTTCCTAATGGGGATGGAAGAAGGCGTATTCCCTCATAGCCGATCATTATTCGAAGATAATGAAATGGAAGAAGAGCGACGCTTAGCCTACGTAGGGATTACACGTGCTGAACAAGAATTGTATTTATTAAATGCTCAAATGCGTACACTATTTGGTAAAACAAACGTCAATCCAAAATCGCGCTTCATTGGAGAAATCCCAAGCGAGCTTGTGGAATCTTTAAATGAAACGATGCGCAAGCCTGCTACTGGTCGTTCAGGGGCTTCAGCTTCGCCGTTTGCAGCGCGCCGACAAGCGGCCGTGGCAAAAACGAAGCTTGTATCAACGGGCAGTGAATCGATTGGATGGAGCGTTGGAGATAAGGCCGAGCATAAAAAATGGGGAATTGGTACAGTTGTAAGTGTAAAAGGAGAAGGAGACTCAAAAGAATTAGACATTGCTTTTCCTAGTCCTACAGGTGTAAAAAGACTGCTTGCTAAATTTGCCCCGGTTACGAAAGTGTAATCGTGAAAAGGAGCTAGAATATGGAGTTTGAGACAGCAAAATCACGCGTTCAAGAATTACGTGACTTATTAAATCAATATGGTTATGAATATTATGTGTTAGATCAGCCATCTGTTCCAGATGCAGAATACGATAAATTAATGAATGAGTTAATTAAGATAGAAGAATCATTTCCAGAATTAAAAACAGCTGACTCACCTACTCAGCGCATCGGCGGCCAAGTGCTCGATGCGTTTGAGAAGGTTCAGCATCAAACGTCTATGCTAAGTTTAGGAAATGCATTTAATGAAGAAGACCTTCGGGATTTTGATCGCCGAGTGCGCCAAGCCGTTGGAGATGAGTTTTCTTATGTATGCGAACTTAAAATTGACGGCCTTGCTGTATCTCTTCGCTATGAAGATGGATACTTAGTGCTGGGGGCTACGCGCGGAGACGGTACAACTGGTGAAAATATTACTGAAAACTTAAAAACAATTCGCTCTATTCCACTGCGAATTAAAGAACCGTTATCAATGGAAGTTCGCGGAGAAGCATTTATGCCGAGAAAATCATTCGAAGCACTTAATGAAGCAAAAATGGAAAGGGATGAAGTTCCGTTTGCTAACCCGCGTAACGCAGCTGCAGGCTCACTGCGTCAGCTAGATCCTAAAATTGCGGCAAAACGTAATTTAGATATCTTTGTATATGCCATGACTGATACAGGAGAAGTAGAAATCGATTCTCACAGCGAAAGTTTGAATTTACTCGATGAGCTTGGTTTTAAAACAAATAGAGAAAGACAGACGTGTGAAACCATTGATGATGTGATTGCTTACATCGAAAGCTGGCAAACGCAACGTCCAGAACTATCTTATGATATTGATGGCATTGTTGTAAAAGTAGATTCATTTGATCAGCAGGCTGAGCTTGGAACAACGGCCAAAAGTCCACGCTGGGCTATTGCTTATAAGTTTCCTGCTGAAGAAGTTGTAACCAAGCTTGTAAATATTGAGCTGACGGTAGGCCGGACAGGTGTCATTACGCCAACAGCTATTTTGGAGCCGGTTCAAGTAGCAGGTACAACGGTGCAGCGTGCGTCTCTTCACAATGAAGATTTGATTCGTGAAAAAGATATTCGCATTGGAGATTTTGTCGTGGTGAAAAAAGCAGGAGATATTATTCCTGAAGTAGTGAATGTGATTGAGGAGAAGCGAACGGGAGAAGAACAAGAGTTTACGATGCCTACTCACTGCCCGGAATGTGAAAGTGAACTGGTGCGTTTAGAAGGAGAAGTGGCGCTTCGCTGCATTAATCCAAGCTGTCCTGCTCAAATTCGTGAAGGACTTATTCATTTCGTGTCCCGCAATGCGATGAACATTGATGGACTTGGTGAAAAAGTTATATCACAATTATTTCGCGAACAGTTAATTAAAGATGTAGCGGATATTTATACGCTGACAAAACAGCAGTTAATCGAGCTTGAGCGCATGGGTGAGAAATCTGCGGATAATTTGATTGCGGCCATCGAAGCTTCTAAAGAAAATTCGCTTGAGCGTTTGCTTTTTGGTTTGGGCATTCGCCACGTTGGAGCAAAAGCTGCAAAGACGTTAGCTCAGCACTTTGAAACCATAGACAAGTTAACAAAAGCAACGTATGATGAATTAGTGGCAATTAATGAAATTGGTGCCAAAATGGCTGATGCTATTGTCGCTTACTTTACACAAGAAGAGGTTCAAGAACTTATACATGAATTAAAAGAGTATGGAGTAAACCTTACATACAAAGGACCCAAGCTTGTAAGTGTAGAAAATGTAGATTCTGTTTTTGCTGGTAAAACCGTTGTATTAACAGGTAAGCTTGAACAGTTATCTCGCAATGAGGCAAAAGCACAAATTGAAGCACTTGGCGGTAAAGTCACGGGAAGCGTAAGTAAAAAGACAGACCTTGTTGTGGCAGGGGAAGAGGCTGGTTCCAAACTGACAAAAGCTAACGAGCTTGAAATTGAAGTATGGGATGAGGCAAGGCTACTTACGGAATTAAATAAATAAGAGGTGTGTGTAGTTGAAAAAGATATTGTTACTTTCTCTTGCGGTCATGCTTGTAACTTCAGCGTGTGCACCGAACCTTTCGGACGATAAAGAGACTGTTCAACAAACCAACAACAAGAAAGAAAAAGCAGTTATTCCGAAGTATAGTATTTCAGATGATTATTACCGAACAATTCTTCCATTTAAAGCGGGAGTGGCAAGAGGCTTAGTAGCAGCAAACTTAAACAATCGCTTGGATGCGCAAGAATTTGAAACAGGCTTAATGCGCTTATCGACAGATAGCTATTCTCCGAAAAAATATGTGTATCAAGAAGGCCAGTACCTTGATAAAGATACTATTCGCTCATGGTTAAGCCGTAAGCTGAGTGATAAACAGTTTAAAGATCTTCAAAGCAAAACAAAAGATGAGACGGCGAAAAAGAAGCTTAAAAACAATGGGTTAAATCCAATCGATACAGAAAAAGGCGATTTGAAAGCTCGCAACGAAGCGAGTCCAATGTACTTAGCGAACATTACTGAACAAGACTACCTTATTCAAGACGGAGACGACAAGGTAAAACTTGGAGGCGTCACAATTGGTCTGGCGATGAATTCTGTTCATTATTATACAGAAGAAAATGGTTATGCTCGTGAAAAACAACTAACTGATAAAAATATTGAAGAGCAAGGCAAAAAGATGGCCGATGAAATTGTGCAGCGTATGCGTAATATCAAGGGCTTAGAAAACGTTCCAATTCGAGTAGCGTTATTTAAACAAAGTGCTAAGGCTTCTTTAACGCCAGGTAACTTTATGGCTGTAGGAAATGCAGGTTCAAATGATACGGCTGTTGGCAGCTGGGATAATTTAGACGAGCAATATTATTTATTCCCATCATCAGATGCAACAAAAGATCATAGAGACGATGCGATGAAATTTGATGAGTTTAAAGCGCAAATCGAAGACTACTTCCCGAACTTTACAAGCGTAGTAGGGAAGGGGTATTACAAAGATGGACAGCTTCAAAAAATGACGATTGATATTCCCGTACAATTTTACGGAAAAGGTGAAATTGTAGGATTTACTCAGTACGTTGCTGGTTTAATGCTTGATCATTTCCCTTCATATATGGAAACGAGTATCTCTATTAACTCAGTAAGCGGACCGGAAGCTCTCATTGTTAGAAAAGCAGATGAAGACAAACCGTTCGTTCATATTTATGAAGAGTAAGCAAAAAAGACACTGCTCAAGCAGTGTCTTTTTCTAATTCTATGAAATTGCCTCCTATGAAGAAATGGCGTGAGAATTTTGTCTCGTAAACTTAGCAAGATAATAAGCAGCAAATGCAAATGCATCTTGTTCGGTTGTCCGCTCTTCATACGGGCGCTTTTTATCCAGCTCAAATTCTTTCTGATAATAAGGGATGTGATCTTGAATATAGTGGCGCAGCTCGTGAAAGATCGTTTCAATGAGCGGAAGATAGTCATCAAATTTAAAAATAAATATAATGCCCACTTCTCGCCAATAAACGCCCGATGCAAACTGCAGGTATTCTGCTTCTTCTTCTCCAAGATCAGAAACAATTTTATTGGCTTCGCATGAATCACAAAAAATGATAGGAATATGAAAGGCTTTATTTAAACAAGCAAAAACATCTTTTTGCAAGGTGGACAAATCCCACTTGAATTCTTCATCTAATACAAACCATCTTCCGCTTTGCTGATACACAGGGCGCTGGTGGATGACTGACTGTATAAGTATTTTATTCAATTTTTATAGCACCTCTTTTACGGTAAAGTAGTTATTCGTTTTCTTTACTTTCCCAAAGACTAGTGAAATTAAAACATGGTGGTGTGTTCTTCTAAAGCATGTTTCTTTTTCTATCTATCTTTTCTAAAAAGAAGGTTATTTTATACCTATGCAAGAGAGAAATATTTTATGACGAAGGAAAAGTATGGAATGTTGTTTGAATGAAATAGATTTGGTATAAAATAGAAGTGATAAATGTAAGCCCTGTCTTGTCTGGCGGGGTTTTTAATATTTTAGGAACTAGTCTCAGAAATGTTGCCTGTTGCTAGTGAAGTTTGGTATTATCAGTATATTGTAGTGGGACGAATATTCGGAGGTGAAGGAACATGTCAAGAATTTCTGTTGATCAAGTAAAACACGTTGCAAACTTAGCGAGACTTGCGGTGACGGATGACGAAGCAGAACTATTTACAAAACAATTAGATGCTATTATTACATATGCAGAACAATTAGATGAGTTAGATACTACAAATGTAAAACCAACTTCTCACGTATTGGATATGAAAAACGTGATGCGTGAAGATAAGCCAGCTAAAGGCTTACCAATTGAAGACGTAGTAAAAAACGCGCCAGACCACAAGGATGGCTACATTCGAGTACCAACTATTTTAGAATAAGGAAGGAGGCTTTACGATGTCTTTATTCGATCGTAAACTTTCAGAACTACATAGCCTTTTACACAAGAAAGAAGTACGTGTACAAGATTTAGTAGACGAATCATACAAACGTATTAATGAAGTAGATGATAAAGTAGGTGCGTTCTTAGCGCTTAATGAAGACAATGCTCGTGCTTATGCAAAAGAGCTAGATGAAGCATTACAAACAAAAGATGAATTTGGCCTATTATTTGGTATGCCGATCGGTGTAAAAGATAATATTGTCACAAAAGATTTACGTACAACTTGCTCTAGTAAAATTCTAGCAAACTTTGATCCGATTTATGATGCAACAGTTGTTCAAAAATTGCAGGCAGCTGAAGCGGTAACAATCGGTAAATTAAATATGGATGAATTCGCAATGGGTTCTTCAACTGAAAACTCAGGTCTTCAGTTAACGCGCAACCCATGGAATTTAGATTACGTACCGGGTGGATCTAGCGGTGGTTCAGCTGCAGCTGTAGCAGCAGGCGAAGTTCCGTTCTCTTTAGGTTCTGATACAGGTGGTTCAATTCGTCAGCCAGCTGCTTACTGCGGTGTTGTCGGATTAAAACCAACGTATGGTCGCGTATCTCGTTACGGATTAGTGGCATTTGCATCTTCTTTAGATCAAATCGGACCAATCACAAATTCTGTTGAAGATAATGCATACTTACTTCAAGCAATTTCAGGCGTAGACCCAATGGATTCTACTTCTGCTAATGTTGATGTACCGGATTATGTATCTGCTTTAACAGGTGACGTAAAAGGCCTTAAAATTGCTGTTCCAAAAGAATACTTAGGCGAAGGTGTGGGCGAAGAAGCTCGCCAGTCTGTTTTAGATGCACTAAAAGTGTTAGAAGGACTAGGCGCAACTTGGGAAGAAGTATCGCTTCCACACTCTAAATACGCATTAGCTACGTATTATCTATTATCTTCTTCTGAAGCGTCTGCTAACTTATCTCGTTTTGACGGCGTTCGCTACGGATACCGTACAGATAATGCTGAGAACTTAATCGAAATGTACAAGCAGTCTCGAAGCGAAGGCTTTGGAAACGAAGTAAAACGCCGTATCATGCTTGGGACATTTGCGTTAAGCTCTGGTTATTATGATGCTTACTACAAAAAAGCACAGCAAGTACGTACGTTAATTAAGCAAGACTTTGAGTCTGTATTTGAAAACTATGACGTTATCATTGGACCAACTACACCAACTCCATCATTCAAAATTGGTGAGAAAACAGATGATCCATTAACAATGTATGCAAACGATATTTTAACAATCCCAGTAAACCTTGCTGGAGTACCTGGTATTTCTGTGCCTTGCGGCTTATCAAATGGATTGCCATTAGGGTTACAAATTATCGGTAAGCATTTCGACGAAAGCACAATCTATCGTGTTGCTCATGCATTCGAACAAGCAACTGAGCATCATAAAGCGAAACCAGCACTGTAAGGGGTGAGATAAAGATGAACTTTGAAACGATTATTGGTCTTGAAGTACACGTTGAGCTTAAGACAAAATCTAAAATTTTCTCAGCAAGTCCAAACGCATTTGGTGCGGCTCCAAATGCTAACACAAGTGTAATTGACTTAGGTTATCCTGGCGTACTACCTGTGTTAAACAAAGAAGCAGTTGATTTTGCAATGAAAGCGGCGCTTGCGCTAAACTGTGAAATCGCAACAGATACAAAGTTTGATCGTAAAAACTATTTCTATCCGGATAACCCAAAAGCTTATCAAATCTCTCAATTTGATAAACCAATTGGCGAGAACGGTTGGATTGAAGTAGAAGTTAAAGGTGAAACGAAGCGCATTCGTATCAACCGACTTCATTTAGAAGAAGATGCTGGTAAGTTAACGCATACAGGCGATGGCTATTCACTAGTAGACTTCAACCGTCAAGGTACACCTCTAATTGAGATTGTATCGGAAGCAGATATGCGTTCCCCTGAAGAAGCATATGCTTATTTAGAAAAACTAAAATCAATCATTCAATATACAGGCGTATCTGACTGTAAAATGGAAGAAGGTTCACTTCGCTGTGATGCCAATATTTCTTTACGTCCAGTTGGACAAGAAGAGTTTGGTACAAAAGCTGAGCTAAAGAACTTAAACTCATTTAACTATGTGCGCCGCGGTCTTGAACACGAAGAAATTCGTCAAGAAAAAGTGTTATTGTCTGGTGGCCTAATCGAGCAGGAAACACGCCGTTTTGATGAGTCTACGGGTGAAACAATTCTGATGCGTGTAAAAGAAGGATCTGACGACTACCGCTACTTCCCAGAGCCTGACTTATTAGAATTACACATCGACGAAGAGTGGAAAGAACGCGTTCGTGCTTCGATTCCTGAACTTCCAGATGCTCGTAAAAAGCGCTATGTAGAAGAGCTTGGCTTACCTGCTTATGATGCAATGGTATTAACGCTAACAAAAGAAATGTCTGATTTCTTTGAAGCAACACTTGCTGCAGGCGGAGATGCTAAGCTATCTTCTAACTGGTTAATGGGTGAAGTTTCTGCTTACTTAAACTCAAATCAAAAAGAACTTTCAGATGTAGCATTAACACCTGAAGGTCTAGCTGGTATGATTCAATTAATTCAAGAAGGTACAATTTCGTCTAAAATTGCGAAAAAAGTATTCAAAGAATTAATTGAAAATGGCGGAGATGCAAAGAAAATTGTAAAAGAAAAAGGTCTTGTACAAATTTCTGATGATGCAACTTTACGTAAATTCGTAACAGATGCATTAGATGCAAACCCTCAATCTATTGAAGATTTCAAAAACGGTAAGGATCGTGCAATCGGCTTCTTAGTTGGTCAAATTATGAAAGCTTCAAAAGGTCAAGCGAACCCACCGATGGTTAATAAAATTCTTTTAGAAGAAATTAATAAACGCTAAATTTGATAACTAAATGTGAGGTGGGTATCCATCTCACATTTATTATGAGTAAGGGCGATCGCGCTGAAGGTATGAATAAAAACCGAAACGTGAATATTGTATATCAAGGTTAATTTCTTTATAATATGTTTGTTCATGCCCCCTCTTGTTGATGATGTAATGTGAGGGGGCATTCTTTCACTGATAAAAGTAGGAAAAGATTTGTGACAAATTATCATTATTAGGATGATGAATATGAAAAGAGCGAGAATTATTTATAACCCGACATCGGGCCGTGAAATTTTTAAGAAAAACTTACCGGAAGTTTTGCAAAAGCTAGAGCAAGCAGGCTACGAAACATCTTGTCATGCTACAACTTGTGCTGGTGATGCAACAGAAGCTGCTAAAGTAGCAGTAGAACGTCGCTTTGACGTTGTAATCGCAGCTGGTGGAGACGGTACCATCAATGAAGTCGTAAACGGTATCGCTGGACAAGACTATCGTCCGCAGCTAGGTATTATTCCTGTTGGAACAACCAATGACTTTGCTCGTGCCATTAATGTGCCGCGTACGATTGAAGGCGCTATTGATGTCATTGTAGAAGGCGTAACAAAGCCAATTGACTTGGGCTGTGTAACAAATGATGGAGAAACGCATTACTTTGTAAATATCGCCGGAGGCGGCCGTTTAACTGAATTAACATATGAAGTGCCAAGCAAGTTAAAAACAATGCTTGGACAGCTAGCTTATTATTTAAAAGGCATGGAAATGCTTCCTTCTATTAAACCAACATCTGTTGAAATTGAGTATGACGGAAAATTCTTTGGCGGCGAGATTATGTTCTTCCTTGTTTCCTTAACGAACTCAGTCGGCGGTTTTGAAAAGCTGGCACCAGATTCCTCTTTAGATGACGGCATGTTTGATTTAATTATTTTAAAGAAAGCAAATTTAGCTGAATTTATTCGAATTGCGACACTTGCGCTGCGAGGGGAACATATCAATGATCCTCATATTATTTATACAAAAGCGAACCGTGTTAAAATTCATACAAATGATAAAATGCAGTTAAATCTAGATGGCGAGTACGGCGGATTATTGCCTGGGGAATTTGTAAACTTATATCGCCATGTAGAAATCTTTGTTCCAAAAGCAACAGCTGAATTGATGGAAAAAAATGAGATCGCCTAATTGCGATCTTTTTTCATGCTTTTCTTTGTTTGGCTTTGGCTCTTATGGTACAATCAGTTCAGCATTTTCAAATGACTAAAAGGATGTAACGATAAATGGAAAAATTAAAACCACCTGTAGAAAAAAATGAATATATAGATGTTGCGTTTGAAGATTTAACGCATGACGGAGCGGGTGTAGCGAAAGTGAACGGATTTCCTATTTTCGTTCAAAATGCGCTGCCCGGCGAAAGCGGCCAAGTAAAAGTCATTAAAGTAAAAAAAGGCTATGCGTTTGGCAAGCTTATCAAGCACCATACAATTAGTGAACAGCGTGTTGAAGCACCCTGTCCGGTATACAAGCAGTGCGGAGGCTGTCAGCTGCAGCATGTAAGCTATGAAGGACAGCTGCAATTTAAACAAAAGCAAGTAAAAGACGTCATGGCGCGAATTGGCCATTTACCTGACGTTCCGGTACATTCGACGCTAGGAATGAACGATCCTTGGCGCTATCGAAACAAAGCTCAAGTTCCCGTAGCAGAACGAGAAGGCGGTTTGGTCGCTGGGTTTTATCAGCAGCGAAGCCACGACATCATTAACATGGATGCCTGTTTGATTCAGCAGCAGGCAAATGATGATGTTGTTCAAGCTGTCAAATCAATCTGTGAAAAGCATGGCGTTTCTGCTTATCAAGAACAAAAACATAAAGGCTCACTTCGTCATATCATGGCGCGCTACGGACTTGTAACGGGTGAAATCATGGTTGTCATTGTGACTCGTACAGCTGAGCTGCCAAACAAAAAGCGTATTATAGAAGACATTATCGAAGCCGTGCCGAACGTGAAATCAATTGTTCAAAACGTAAACAGCAAGCGCACAAACGTCATTTTAGGGAACCAAACGAACGTACTTTGGGGAGAAGAATATATTTACGATTATATCGGCGACGTTAAATTTGCCATTTCAGCAAAATCATTCTACCAAGTAAACCCTGAGCAAACAAAAGTGCTTTATGACAAAGCGCTTGAGTATGCAGATTTAACAGGAGAAGAAACGGTAATTGACGCCTACTGTGGAATCGGAACAATCTCGTTATTTCTCGCTCAAAAAGCGAAAAAAGTATATGGCGTTGAAATCGTGCCTGAAGCGATTGAAGATGCAAAGCGCAACGCTGAGCTAAACGGTATTCACAACGCTGAATTTGAAGTAGGCGAAGCAGAAGTCGTCATTCCAAACTGGTACAAACAAGGCATCAAAGCGGACGTCATCGTCGTAGATCCGCCGCGAAAAGGATGCGACGAAGCTCTATTGAATACCATCATTGACATGAAGCCGAAAAAAGTTGTCTATGTTTCATGCGGACCAGCAACTCTGGCACGTGACCTAGCTATTTTAGAAAAAGGCGGATATGAGACGGTTGAAGTTCAGCCTGTTGATATGTTTCCGCATACGACGCATGTGGAGAATGTGGCGGTGCTTACATTAAAATAAGAGGATAAATACGTAGATCGCTATCAATGAAATGATAGCGATTTTTTATTTTCCTTATAAATAAAAAGTATAAGTAAATAATTTTATAGTTCTTTTGTCGCAAAATGTCTAAAAGTAAATAGTTATATTTTCTTAAAATTCTGATATTATAGGTCTGTGGTATTATTTTTGGAATATTGATAAGGGGGACCTATATGAAAAAGTCTTTAAGTGCTTTATTGGGAGTAAGTTTATTAGTGTCTGGATTAACGCTAGGCACGGAGTCAAGTTATGCAGAGTCAAGTACTAATTCTAATGTGAAAAAGGCTACGCAACAGTTGAATCCTACTATCCAAATTCCTGCTAATAAAGTGAAGAAAAAAGAAAAAAATTTATTTAGCAGTAGCTCTAAAAAGGAAACTAGAAGAGGAAAGATAACTGAAGCGGATGCAAAAAGAGGATACATAAAAGACGAAATTATTGTTAAGTTTAAAACGAATAAGTCTCTTAGTAGTCTAGGAGATAAAACAGAGGCAAAAGGGTTAAAGTTAAATAAAACGTTAGATAAGAAACTGGGAATTCAAACGTTAAAGTTTGATACGAATGTATCAACTATGAAAGAAATCTTAAAAAGCTTAAATGCCTCCAACGCTGTGGAATATGCTGAACCTAACTATATTTATAAACCAGCAGCTGTTTCAGAGCCATATTATCAATATATGTGGGGATTAAAAAATACAGGTCAGTATATAGATGGAATGGCAGGGAAAAAAGGTATTGATATAAACGCTGAAAGCGCTTGGGTGAAAACAAAAGGAAGTGCTAGTACTACGGTAGCTGTAATTGATACCGGTGTAGATATTTATCACCCGGATTTAAAGGATAATATTTGGAAAAACACTGGAGAAATTCCTGGTGACGGAGTAGATAATGATCATAATGGTTACGTAGACGATGTGAACGGCTGGAATTTTTATGATGGAAACGAAGATGTTTATTATGACGAAACAGAAGATGATCATGGTACTCATGTAACTGGAACAATCGCGGCTAAGGAAAATTCAGTGGGTGTAATCGGTGTAGCACCTAACGTCAAAGTCATGCCTTTAAAATTTATGGGTCCTGATGGCGGTAGCACAGATGATGCCATTGCTGCAATCAATTATGCAAAATCAAAAGGTATTAAAATATCTAATAATTCGTGGGGAGGCGGACAGTACTCTCAGGCTTTATATGATGTTATTAAAAACTCAAACTCTACGTTCATAGCCGCGGCTGGAAACGATGGTGACAACATTGATTATTATGCCGCTTATCCAGCTGCTTTTGACTTACCTAATATCGTTTCTGTAGCAGCGGTAGATAACCAAGGTAATTTAGGCTACTTTTCGAATTATGGGAGTAAAAATGTAGATATAGCTGCACCGGGTGTTTCTATTTTGAGCACGCTTCCTGAGAATAGTTATGGCTATTTCAGTGGAACATCTATGGCTGCTCCGCATGTAACGGGTGTAGCATCATTGGTTTTAGCAGCAAATCCATCTTTCAGTTCTGCACAACTAAAAGATACATTGATGAAAAGTACCACAAAACTGTCATCTTTAACAGGAAAAGTTGCAAGCGGCGGTCTAGTTAACGCTGGATTAGCGGTATCAGCTGATATAGATGGAGAAATACCTGGAGTGTCTTTAAATGGAAATAGCATAAGCTCTACCTTGAACGCTTCCACAGATAAAGATGATGTATATTCAATAAAGTTAACAAAAGGCGAAAAGTTTACGGTGTCGTTATCAGGAGCTGCGGGGACAGATTTTGATTTGTATTTGTATAATCAAAATGCAAAAACTGTAAACTCTAGCGATGGTATCGTAGCTTACTCAGAAAAGTTGAATACTTCAAGTGAAACTTTAACGTTTGTAGCGTCAGCTGATGGTACTTATTATTTAGATGTATACGCTTATAAAGGAAGCGGAAGCTATAAAGTAGATGTGAAGTACGGAGCAACTGCTGGGGTATACGAAGATACTAGTACAAATTTGGCTTATACAGGAAACTGGAGTAAAGTGTCAAACAGCAGTTCATCAGGAGGATCATACAAAGCTGTAAATGAAGCAAATGCTAGCATGCAGTTTGTATTTAATGGAACTGAAGTATCTTTAAATACGCTTAAGGATAATACCCAAGGGCAAGCAAAAGTAACGTTAGACGGCACCGCTTATTGGGTTGATTTGTACGCTGATAAGCCACAGTATAAAGCTACAGTGTTTAACAAAAAAGGATTAAAAGCAGGAAAACATACTCTCAAAGTTGAATGGTCTGGAAAAGTTCATCCTGGAGCTAAAAAGACCGTAACAAAAGTAACGCTAGATTCCATTACAGTTAAATAATCTGAATATGTTTGTTGATTAGGGGCAGCTTTCAGCTTTCACTTTAGGATGCTGTCTCTTCTTAAGTAAAAAAGAGGAGAGACCTTCATGGAAAAGCAATACTTTAATTTAATGTCATTCTTTAACGGTTATGTACGGAGCTATCGAAGAATGAACTTATCAAGTTTACATAATCGATCCATGTTCACAAAACGAGAAATTGATTATTTTGCTCATTTAGGGGAGTTGTTAGGCTTTGATGCCTTTATTGAAGACTCTAAGTTCGATTGCTTGAAAGGTCGTTCTAGACCAATGGATTTATCTTGGTGGAAATGGGATGCTCGATTTGATGACGAATACTTTTTATATCTGGCCTTACATTTAGAACGAGAAAATGTTTGGGAAAAAGATGTCGATACCATTCAAAAGTTATTTTCACAAACGAAAGAAGAATATATTCCTCATAATGTAATAGGAATTCAGTTCGTAGAGTCTTTTGAAAGGATAAAATATCTAAATGAATTGATTCTTCAAAAAAATGCCATTCAAAAGTCTAATGCTTTAATGATTTATCGATATTATGATGCTGAGATTAATTCAGAAAGAATTTATGCGTGCAGCTTTACTCCAAAAGGTATGAGTGAAGTAAGAAAAGCTATATGTGCTCAGGATCAGACGGGGTATTGGTTTATGGTATTTGAAGAAGAATATCAACAAGCTGATTTTGATAACGAGAAAATTAGTATAGAAAGATAAATGGGAAATTCGCTACATGAAAAATCAACCTATTTGAATTTAAAGCGAAAGAGGATACCGCTAAGGTTTTTTCTTTCGCCTTCTTACATTTGTCCACCTCACCAACACTGCAAATTTCTGAATATACTTTTTTTAAGGTTTTCAATATTTTAGGAATTATAATAAAGAAGCAATAAATGAAAACATTATATTTGTGGTAAGAGGTGAAGGGACATCATGTATAGAGCAATTGCTATTATAGCAGGTTCTGTGTTAATTGGATTTGCATACAATTGGTTTTTAATCCCCCATAAAGTGCTAAGCAGCGGTATTAGCGGTATTGCTATGATTATAGGAATTTTAACGCCTGCAAGCACGGGAACAATGAATTTTTTGTTGAATTTACCCCTTTTAATTATTGGTTTTATGAAGTTAGGAAAGCGGTTTGTTTTACATACCCTGCTGTCCGTTGTGGCTTTATCAATTGCTTTATACGTGATTCCCTTGAGAGCTGTTAGTACAGATCCTATTCTGTCAGCTGTTTTTGGAGGAGTTTTAACTGGAATTGGCGTAGGATTTGTTTTTCGTCAGTCAGCTTCGACAGGTGGATTTGATATTATTGCGATGCTTCTTACGCATAAAAAAGAATTTCCGCTTGGCGCTATATTATCAGCGATGAATGCCGTGGTTGTATTTGTTTCAGGTTTTTTTGTGAATTGGGACGCGGCTTTATATACGATGCTTTCGATTTTCGTCACAGGAAAAGTAGTGGATGCGATTCATACTCGCCATATTAAGCTCACGTTAACCATTATTACGAGAAAAGGCGAAGAAATGAAGCAGCAGCTTCTTACGAATTTGGTGCGCGGCGTGACGTTAATGAACGGTGAAGGAGCTTATTCAAGAGAAGACCGTAAAATATTAATGACGGTGATTTCACGCTATGAGCTTGCAAACCTCAAGCAGTTAATTCAATCTGTGGATCCTGAAGCTTTCGTAAATATTACGGAAACGGTAGAAGTAATGGGGCTGTTTCGACGGGATGCCTATTAATATATTTGTTATTTCAGCGCCGATTTATGATAAATAGCCATTTTTATAGTATAAAAGTTATAAAAAAAGCCTTAAGAGTAGTTCTTGAGGCTTTTTTTGCGTAAAATATGAGTAAGAAAATATCGTGTATGAAAAGTATAAAAAAGGGAATTTGATAGAGTACATAAAATATTGACATCAAAAAGGAGAGACTATATGACGGTAGAATATCAGTTAACGAAAAAGAAGTATTACGAAACGTTTATGCAAGAAAATGAAAATCAGCCGCCTGTAAAAGTCCTTGGACAAGCTTATTACGAAGAGCAGCAAAAAGAGTGGTACGACTTATCGCTCATTCGCTTAGCTCAGGGAGAAGTGTACTTCCACAACCAAGATTTTGAATCTGCGATTTTTAAGTGGGAGAATGTAAATGGCGAGTTTAAGCTGTGGGCGAAGAAAAATACGGCCGACGCGCATTATGAATTGGGGTTGTCTACGCTCGCTGAAGAGCTTTACCTATCCATCGAAACGGATTCAAAAGTATTAAAAGCTGAAATAGCGCTGAAGCTGTTTTCGCTTTATACGGACTATAACAATATTGAACGAGCTTATGAAGTCATTAACGAGCTGGTTGCTTCTCAGCCGGATTATCCAAACGTCACGGCGATTGCACGCAGATTTTATGAAGAGCAAGAAGACTTTAACAGCGCAGTGGAGCTTGCGGTAGATGAGTGTATTCGAACGGAATCGTTAAATTGGTTTGCGGTATTAAAGACTTACGTAGATAAAGGATATACAGCAAACTTTATCCCTAACTATTTTTATCAAGTGATGATTTCATTTTACAAAGTGGACCAAGTATATTTCAAACAGCTTGTCTCAGCTTTATGGAAACAATATAAAAGTCAGCCTCCTTATCTTGCTTGGATTAAAACTATCAATGATATTTTCTTGAATATTGAAGTGGGCCTCTATGATTATTGGCAAGAGATTTCAACTCTTTATCAAGAGACGTACACCGACTTAATGGAAAGTGATCATTCTGTAAAGGAATTGCATGAAGTCATTCCGAACGTATTAACAAACTGGCTTAAAATTACCAATAAGTCACGTGCGTTATTTCCGTCTGCAGCCGTGCTTTCATGGAATGAAAAGTTTCCGTCAACTATTGATACCATTACAATCGAAAATGCAGGCAGATTAATTTTTGAGGCGCGTAACGACATTGATGGTCTTGAATATCACTACAAGCTTTGCCATGGCATTATTAAATGGGCTAATGAAAATGGTTTAGAAGTGGGGCATACTTTTAAATGGTGGGTAGACTTTTTATTAGATGCTCATACGACACACTTATTAATTACAGGAACAAATGCTGCAACGTCTTCATTTGTGGGATCGATTACAGAAGAAAAGGTACCGCAAAATCACGAAACAACCTTTGTGTTCATTCATGATGAAGAAGAATCTATCCAGCAAATCGCTGATCAAGAAATCATTCCGATGGAAACGATTGACGGAGCGGAGCAATCTTCTCACCAGGCGCTTGTAGAAGTGAAAAAACCTTTTGCGTTCCTTGATAAGCATAATTGTTCATGCATTGTTACGCCAAGCTTTACAGAACAAGAGGCGCGTAAGCAGGATGCATTTAAATATGCTCCTTTAGCAGATGGTTTACTGTTTGTGCTTGATGCAAAAGAATCGCTGATTGATGAAGAAAGAGAATTATTGCTGGAGATTAAAGAGCATGCGCCAAATACGCCAGTTCATTTTGTTATCAACAATATGGACAGTCTTTATAATCAAGCAACGATTGAGCGAATTACAAAAGAATTTGAAGCAAGCATTGGAGCTGATTTCCCGCAGGCACATGTATTAGCCTATACGCCTCACTACGTATCGAGTCAGCACCACGGAGACTTGGCTCAGTTTATTAAAGCTAATTTCTATTACGATCCAAACGACGTTGGAGTAGAAGAGCGTGCGCGCAGACTGCTGTTCTTCATTCAAAGCATGCTAAAGAGCTTAGTGGAGAAGAGAAATCAAACAGAAAATCATTTGATTGAAAGCATTAAATGGAACGAAGATATGCTTGTGCGATTAAATGGCTTCTTGCATCGAGTGGATGACTTAGAACAAGAAAAAGCAAGTAGTATTGTTTCGGCTTATCACGGCATCAAAGAGGATATTAGCAAAAAGCTAAAAAATAAAATTCCTCGTTTACTCAAAAAGTCTTCAGAATTAGTGAAGGAAGACAGTGATTTTAGTACGGTTCATATTGAGCTGAATAAACAAATGAATATGCGTGTGGAAGAGCACTTGCAGCAAGATGTCCTACCTAAGTTCCGCATTTCTTTAAAGGACTGGATTGCTACATCAAATGAAGAGCTGATTGCGAGTCAAGTAGATATTGAAGAAGTAGCAGAGTCATTAAATAAGATGTACAATGAGCAAAAATTAACGTTAGCCTGCGATTTTAAAGTGCTGGACGACTGGCGCCGCGACGTTAATCGTATGGCTAATCGGGTTCAGCTGGATGAAGAAAATATTTTACTTCGCGTTAATCCAACGCAGCTCTTGTTAAAAGGAGCAGGAAAGCTGTTTTCTTCCATTCTTCAAAATCAAACGCTGCTTTATAATCAATATAAAAAGTACATTGAAAGTCAAGACTATCAAGATATCACAGAATCTATGCTGGCAAAGTTTTTTATGCAATTTAATTTATTTGAGAAAAATTTAGAAGTTGATATTGAACTATTCTTTGAAAAGCCAAAAGAGGTTTTAAAAGAAACGATTGAAGAAACACAGGCGCATATTAATGAAAATCAAGACGTGTTAAGTCATATGAAAGCCAATCCTGAAGCTTACTATGATCCGTTAACATTATTCCAGCTTCGCTTGCGTCAGTATGAGTTAATGGTTAAAGCTACAGAAGAAGTACAATATAACGTATAAAAGGTGGAGCAGGATGTATTTAACGATAAAAGAAGCAGCAGAGTATCTATCTTTTCCTGAAGAATATGTACAGAAATTGATTCAAGAAGGAAAAGTACGGGCTATATTTGATGGTGAAAACTACTTATTAAATAAAGAGCAGTTTAACACCCATTTAGAGCAAATGGAAAAGTACAAAAAACAAATTGAAGAATACCTAAATGAGCCAATCCCTGAAGATATGGACGTAAAAGATGAAGATTGAAGGCAGAAGCAGAAAACAGATGTTTTCTGCTTTTTTTTGGTGTGAAAGTGTTAAAAAAGGTAAGATATGAAAGAAATGTCGAAAAAAGTTGGAATTTCGTTAAAGATGTAGTCTTTTTAGATGCTTTTTTTATATAATGAAAGTATGCTAAACAAAAAGGAGAAGGTCTATGCAACGATCAAGACAGTTAAGGCTGATCTTATTGCTTGCCCTGATTGTTGTCGCTTCGTTTTTAATTATTATTATTTCGAAAACACATGGGATTATAAGTCAGCAAACGACAAAAAAAGTAGAAAACACAAGCGTTGCAATTCTCACCTCTGATGTACTGACGGATCAAAGCTGGGGCAGTCTAGCTTATAAAGGAAAAATCAACATTGAGCAGCAGTACCCTGTTTCGGCTCAAGTTATTAGCGAAGTAAATACGAACAAAAAAATGAAGGAAGCTGCTGAAAAAGTTATTCAAAATGGAACAAAAGTCGTAATTGGACATGGAAGAGAATTTTCTACCGTTTTTACAGAACTAGCTCCTAAGTATCCTCATGTTCATTTCGTCACCATTCACGGTACTTCAATGTATAAAAACCAAACTGTATATACATTTGATCAAACAAAAATAGAGCATCTGGCAGGTACGGCAGCTGCCATGAAGACAAAAACGAAAAAAATTGGATTACTCGATACATTTGCAAAAGAAAAAAATCCAGGATTCGAACAAGGAATCAAAGCGTATGATTCATCGATTGCTTTTTATTATCGAGTTGTAAACAGCCGAGACGATGGAGCAAAAGCAGTAAAGCTGCTCCGCGAGTTAAAAGCTCAAGGTGTCGATATCGTTTATGCTAAAGGAAATTCGTATAATCAAGAAGTTATTCAAGAAGCGAAAACACAAGGAATGTACGTAATAGGATATTTAGATGATCAGGCGTACATGGGTAGGTCTGTTATTTTAACAAGTGTGATAAATGATGTTCCTCAAGCTTACAACGTGATTATGAAAGACTATTTTAGTAAAAAAGGTCTTCCATCTGGAGAAGTCAAACTTGACGCCAGGGACGGTGTTTATAAACTAGCGCCTTTTGGACCGATGTACAGTAAGCGGGAAAAACAAATTTTATATTCGAAAGTTAGAATGTCTACACAGCCAAAGTAACTATGAAAAAGAAAGAGATGATTATGAATCAATTATTTCGCAACATGTCATTCCGTAGCCAAATATTAACGATTCTTCTTTTGATTACATTCATGTTAAGCGGGTTCTCTTTAGTTTTAGTGCATGCCATTGATAAAATGAATCATGTAAGCAACGAAATTAAAGATGAAGATGTTCCTCAAATGGTGTGGCTTTCTTATTGGGAAGAGCAGCTGAACATAAAAGAATACATTGTGAAAAATAATCTAAAGAACCCCACTGTCTCTTTGATAGAAGAATATCAATCATATGATACACGAGTTATTGAAGACAATGAAAAGTATAAGCAGCCTGTGCCAAAATCGTTGATTCCGCTGAAGGAAAAAATAGAGCTGCTGGATTTTAAGATTTCTAATAACGTGCAGGGACTGCTGAAGTACGGAGATATAGAGGGAGCAAAAGAGTATCTTAAGGAAAATTATTTGCCGGATCTGCATCAGATAAAAAAAGATATTAATAGTTCAAAAGAAGAGACGGTTGATTCACTTGATACACTATCAGATACACTGTCTGCCATTATTAAAGATTCATTAATTTTACTATTGATTTTAACAGTAAGTGCTATTGTGGCTTCTCTTTATGCTTCTTATCGCATGAGTGCGAGCCTTACGAAACCAATTGAACAAATGATTGAAAAAGTGAATGACATCGCAGACGGAGAATACGGTCTTGTTCTTCAAGACACAAAGCAAATTGAGTTGAAGCAGCTTTCGGCTTCTATCAATCAAATGTCGGTTAGTTTAGAAGATTCATTTTGGAAAATCATTAAAGATAAAGCGTATCGCCAGCAGATCTTAAATTCACTGCCTGTTGGAATTATTACAATGGAAGATGAGACAAATAGTATATTTGCCAATACCTCAGCAAAGCAGTTTTTAGATCTCGACGAAAAGGATATTTGCGGGTATATGGAAGAATGTCCTGAATATAATACTGAATTTTGGAGCATGTTGAATTCGGGAGAAATTCACGAAAATAAAAAAGTATTATTTGGAACGAAAGAGACGTGCTATTGCTTTTTAGCCTCTCAAACGCAGCTGTTTAACGAGCAGAACGAAAGCATCGGAAGAATTTTTTATTTCATTGATATATCGGATACCGAAGAATTAGAAAAGCGAATGCATCAGTCTGAGAAACTCGCTCTAGTTGGAGAAGTGGCAGCCGGAGCTGCTCATGAGATTCGTAATCCTCTTGCCGTGATTCATGGATTTATATCTCTTATGAATCAGTCTCTTTCTGATGAGGAGAAAAAGCGTTTTTACTTGCCTTTGCTTATGAAAGAGCTAGAGAGGATTAACTACATCATTGAAGAAATGCTGTTGTTATCAAAACCAGGGACTCCGGTGATGAAAAAAGTCAGCATGCAGGAGATTATTAATGAGCTATTGCCTTTGATTACTCACTCAAGCAAATTCACAGAAAAAGATAAGCTTATCTTCGATGTGAAACTGCAGCCGTATATATTAAAGGTAGATGAAAAGCAAATCAAACAAGTTCTTCATAATTTAATTCGAAACAGTATGGAAGCCATGGATGGAGAAGGAGTCATTACAATCTACTCGCAGGTTCATGAAGATAGCTACTGTCTATACATTGAAGATACTGGAAAAGGAATTCCTTTGCATATGCAGCAGTCTCTGTACCAGCCGTTTTCCACTTCAAAGGATAGCGGCACAGGTCTTGGTCTGCCCATTGCTCAGCGTATTCTAGAAAGCCACGGAGGACAGATTAAATTATTATCTACTTCTTCCAGCGGCACAGTTTTTGTTATTAAATTTCCTCTACATTAAGAAAACAGCCTCAAAAGGGCTGTTTTTTAATGTGCTGTTAAAATAAGAGGACCGTTTTTCGTAATCGCAAGTGTATGTTCAAATTGAGCGGATAATTTACCGTCTGTTGTACGAGCCGTCCAACCGTTTTTATCCATTTTAGAATGCCATGTACCAGCGTTTACCATTGGCTCAATTGTAATAACCATACCTTCTTTTAAACGTGTACCTTTGCCAGCTTTTCCGTAGTGAAGAATGGTAGGTGCTTCGTGCATGGTATTTCCAATTCCGTGTCCTGTGAAGTCGCGTACCACAGAGAATTTTTCGCCTTCTACATAGCTTTGAATAGCATGGCCGATGTCACCTGTGCGATTTCCTGGCTGTGCTTGCTCGATTCCTTTTAAAAGCGCTTCGTATGTAACATCTACTAGACGCTGTGTTTCGGCTGAAATTTCTCCAACGGTATGAGTCCATGCGGAATCTGCTAAGCCTCCGTTTAAATTTACAACCATATCAATGGTTACGATATCACCGTCTTTTAACGGTTTAGTTGTTGGAAAACCGTGGCAAATTTCATCATTTAAAGAAGCGCACGTTGCATATTGATATCCTTTGTATCCCTTTTGTTCCGGCGTTGCTCCGTGCTTTGCTAAGTACTCTTCAACAAATTTATCAATTTGCATTGTTGTTATGCCTGGTTTGATCATTTTAGCGATTTCTTTATGACAAGAAGCTAATAATTTACCTGCTTCGTGCATTAAATTAATTTCGCGTTCACTTTTTAATGTGATCATTGTTGTTCACTCCTTTTTGGATGTAACTTTACGAAAAAAGTTGAGCAGCGGTTATAGCGATGAAAGTCGACTATTCATCAGTTCATTTTTCTTTATTTAAAAATCCAAGAAATACAGAAGCCGTCTGCTATGGGGCGATATAAAATCATCCTTAATCATAACGCCCAATGGTAGGAAAATGCAAGATGCAGGCTTAAAAAGGAAGGGTTTGACGATAGGCATGTAGGGAAAACTGATAAATGAACGTTTAATGAAAGCATTCTCTACAACAAATGCGGTATGATATAGTAAAATAAATGAAACAAAACAATTCTTTAGGAGGGGTATAGGAAAATGAGTGAACATGGAAAATTTATTGGATTTGCAGGTACATACACAAAAGCAGGTAGTGAAGGTGTCTATACATTTACGTTAGATACAAAGGCTAAAAAGATTGTAGAAGTAAAAGCCGTGGCTAAAATTGAAAATCCTACATACTTAAATGCAAGTAAAGACAACGAACATCTTTATACAGTTATTAAAGAAGGAGAAAAAGGCGGAGTAGCTGCTTTTAAGATTGATCCAAACACGGGGCAACTAAAGTTTGTAAACAAACAGCTGCTAGACGGTGCGCCTCCTTGCTATGTTTCGGTGAATGAAGACAATACGCTTGTTTTATCTGCTAACTTTCATAAAGGGAGCGTTGAGACGTATTCTGTTAATGAAGAAACAGGGGAAATTGAATATGTAGCATCCGTAGTGGAACACCCTCATTCAGACCTCAAAAAAGGACAAAAAGGAAAACCACACGTACACTATGCCGATTTTACTCCTGGAGAAAAGCACGTGGCCGTTGTGGACTTAGGTATTGATGAAATCGTGACATATGAAGTGGAAGAGAATAAATTGAAGGAAGTCAACAGTCTTTCTACATCTGTTGGTTCGGGTCCTAGACATTTAACGTTCCATCCAAATGGCCGCTATGCCTATGCAATGACAGAATTCAGCTCTGAAGTTTTATTTTTAACTTATGACGAAGGCAAAGGAAGCTTTACTCAACAACAAGCTACTTTAGCGATCCCGGCTGATTTTACAGAAAATAATCAAGGGAGTGCGATCCACATTTCTTCAGATGGCCGCTTTGTCTATGCAGGAAACCGCGGACATAACTCGATTGCAACATTCAAAGTAGATCAGGATTCTGGACAGTTAACATTCGTAGAATGGACAGGCACTGAAGGCGACTGGCCGCGCGATTTTGTTTTGGATCCAACGGAACAATTTATTGTAGCGTCTAATCAAGAAACAGGAAACTTGGTACTGTTTGAAAGAGACCAAGAAAGTGGAAAGCTAACGCTTCTTCAATCTAATGTTACGGTTCCAGAAGCTGTGTGCGTAAAGTTCCTCCACTATAAGTAATCGATGTAAAAAGCAAGACCTGATCAAAGAACAGTCAGGTCTTGCTTTCAAACCTAAGCGGCTGTCACTCCCCTTGCGGGGTTAGTGCCATCCGCATAGGTGAACCTTTGAGGGAATAATCAGGTAGTGCGCGTTCCTTAGTACGATTTATGATCGTGATTTTTGAAAAGTGCATAATCTATATATGGAAAAAAGATCAGACAAAAGTAGTTTAGTGGAAGGAAGGTCCGAACGATGAATTGAGATTCTTTATGGAGAATCTCAATTCATCGTTCGGATTTTTTCATTGGCATAGTAAACGTAGGTTTCATGTATATAGTAGCTTCTAGCGGTTGATTGGAGGGCAAGACGAAGACTCCTGCGGGAAAAGCGGAACAGGTGAGACCCCGCAGGAGCGTAAGCAACGAGGAGGCTCAACGGCCGCCCGCGGAAAGCGAAGTCTTGCACGGAAATCAAGAGCGGTGTTAAAAGTGATCCATACTAATTCATTTATCCCATTTGTTCGTCTTTAAATTGAATTTATTTTGTTATTTCTCAATCTCTTTTTTTTTCTGGGGTTATAGTAGAATGAAGAGAGAACGCATGAAAGGCTGAGGTGAGAAGTGTGGAAGATATTTGTAAATATCCAATTGTGCAAGCTCCCATGGCAGGAGGAGTTTCGACGCCTAAACTAGCTGCAGCAGTATCTAATAGCGGAGGGCTAGGGTTTTTAGCCGCGGGATATAAAAGCGCGCGTGAATTGGAGCAGGAAATTATAGAGATGCACTCACTTACGAAAAAACCTTTTGGAGTGAATCTGTTTGTTCCGACAAATGAAAAAGTAGCAGTTGATGCACTTGATTGTTATCAAAAGGAACTGTCAAAAGCAGCTGAATATTTGGAGTGTGAAGTTGGTATACCAAAGAATGATGATGATGAATGGAGTGCCAAGCTCGACATCATTCAAAAACATCGAGTACCTGCTGTGAGCTTTACGTTTGGGTGCCCGGATCGAGAGATTGTAGCAAGTTTAAAAGGAATTGGAAGCCGTGTTTTCGTTACGATTACAACACCTCAAGAAGCCGAAGTAGCTTTGAGAGCAGGAGCGGATGCGCTATGTTTGCAAGGAATTGAAGCCGGCGGCCATCGGTCTACTTTTTTAGAGAGTTCAGTGGACTATCAGCTCATGAATTTGCTAAAAGAAGTCCGTCTAATCACTAAAAAGCCATTGATTGCTGCAGGAGGGTTGATGAGGGGGTCTGACATTAAACGCGTGTTACAAGAAGGAGCTTCTGCTGCACAGTTAGGTACAGCTTTTATTTGTTGTCCAGAAAGCGGAGCGAGTGCTCTTCATAAAGAAAGCATTCTTCAAAAGCGTTTTAATGAAACAGGTGTCACACGAGCTTTTACAGGAAAACGTGCTAGAGGATTTGTGAATTCTTTTTTTACTTTCTATGATAAATCGGCACCATCTGCTTACCCTCATATTCATTATATGACAAAGCCTATTCGAGCAAAAGCTACAAAAATGAATAATCCAGAGTACACTTCTTTGTGGGCAGGAACTGGATTTACGCTGGCAAAAGAGCTGCATGCACATCTTATTGTGGAAGAGCTTGTACAAGAACTAAATGAATGATGAGAATTACGGTGTTGCTTGCTTTAAGTGCAAGCAGCTTTACATAAAGAAGGTGAACTCATATGCAAAATAAATTTACGATTGGGCAAATGGCCAGACTGCATGATATTCCGGTTAAAACACTTCGCTATTATGATGAAATTGGCCTGTTCGAGCCTTACGAAGTTGATCCACAAACCGGTTATCGATATTATACGTTAGAACAATTTAAAAAATTAGATATCATTGTCTATTTAAAGCTGATGGGAGTTCCGTTAAAAGAAATTAAAAGAAAGATGGAGCACAGCAGCTTGGATGAATTTATTGAAACTTTAGCTGAATATCAGCAGGTAACAAAAGAAAAAATTCGTCACCTTCAAAGAGTGAATACGCAGTTAACAACTCGAATGAAGGAATTAGAACAGACGAGACATATTAACCAAATAGGAGCCCCGTTCATCAAACACCTTCCTTCTCGGGAAGTTGTGCAAGTAAAAGCAGAGGTAGGTACGTTAGATGGGACTGAAAGTGTTCTGCGTGATTTAAAAAAGAAAATTAGTCATATTACCCCGATTATGATTGGGAAAGTAGGGTTTATGCTATCGGTAGAAAATACGAAGAAACAACAATTTACAGATTACGATGGCATTTTTTTATTGGTCGAAAGCGATGTTTCTTTTAAGCATGAACTCGTTACGTTAATACCTGAAGGTGATTACGCATCTATTTATATGAGAGAAAAGAGAGATACCACAGGAGTCTATTACGATGCGCTGCTGAACTTTATTAAAGCGGAAGGGTACAAAGCAGAAGGTCCTTTCTTAATTCGGAGGATTGTAGATTCATTTATTTCACATCATGAAGAAGAGCGGCTGACTGAAATTCAAATTCGAATTACGGCTTGACTATCCAGTAGCTGGAGGGTTTAAGATGAGCCTATTGTAGAACTGCTGAAGGGAGAGACAACAATAGATGAATCAGCAAAGTATTTCCCAAGGAATGTCTTTAAGCCGAGGAAATCGCATTTTATTTATTTTAATTTTGGGTTCACTAAGCGCATTTGGACCGTTATCAATCGATATGTATTTGCCAGCGCTGCCGACGCTTGCGAAAGAACTGCATACTTCAGCTTCTTTAGCGCAGGTCAGTCTGACAGCTTGCTTATTGGGCTTAGCATTTGGGCAAGTGGTCATGGGGCCATTCAGTGATATTCGCGGAAGGAAAAAGCCGCTTGTAGCAGCATTAATCACCTATGCGATCGCTTCTATTTTATGCGTGTTTGCGCCTTCTATTTGGATTTTTATCGTTTTGCGATTTATTCAAGGAATGGCAGGAGCAGCAGGAATGGTTATTTCAAGAGCGAGCGTACGAGACTTGTTTTCAGGTTCGGATTTAACAAAGTTTTTCTCCATGCTTATGCTTGTAAATGGTTTAGCTCCCATTTTAGCTCCGGTTGCTGGCGGACAGCTGCTGACGATTATGTCGTGGCGAGGAGTATTTGGTGTGCTAGCAGTGATTGGTGCACTAATGTTTTTTGCCGTTTTATTTGGTTTAAAAGAAACGCTTCCGCTCGAACGCCGTAAAGAAGGTGGATTAACAGAAGTACTGCGTACGTTTGGCGTATTGCTAAAAGATGGTGTCTTTGTGGGATATGCGCTGGCGCAAGGTTTTATTATGAGTGCCATGTTTGCTTATATTTCAGGTTCTACATTTGTCCTTCAAGACATTTATGGCCTGTCTCCGCAGATGTTCAGCTTTGTTTTTGCGATTAACGGTTTTGGACTCATTATAGCTACTCAAGTGACAGGACGTTTAGCGGGTAAAATAAAAGAAGCTACTCTTCTTATGTATGGATTGCTTCAAGCAGCCGTTGGAAGCGTGCTTTTAGTGGCTGTGATTGCTACTCACATGTCCGTTATTTTGGTCTGCATCTCTCTTTTCTTTGTAGTATCGAGCGTAGGAATTGTAAACACAACCGTTTTTTCACTCGCTATGCAAAATCAAGCTTCGAACGCGGGAAGTGCTTCAGCGCTTCTAGGGTTGCTTCCGTTCTTGCTCGGAGCAGCCGTAGCTCCTCTTGTTGGTCTTGGAGGAGGGCAAAATGCTCTGCCGATGGGCATTGTGATTATGGTCTGTGATTTATTAGCATTAGGTGTGTACATGACGTTAGTGAGAAGGAAAACTGCATCATAAAAAAGCTACTTGGCTCTCAGCAGCCAAGTAGCTTTTTTAGTTATTGAGCTTTGTGCTCGTGATTTTCAAACGGCATTGTAACGCCAAGCTTTTGAATTTCTTTTTTTGCATCTTCCAAAATGGTTTCAGCTTTCGCTTTTGTTTCAGCATCTACCCCGCTTAGAAACTCTTTCTTTTTAGCAGGAAAATTCACGCCCAGTTTTTTTAATTTGGCTTCAGCTTGTTCCTTAGTCAGGGTGCCATCGCGCAGCTGATCCATGATAGCTTCAGCTTTTTTCTTCGTAGCCGCATCTAAATTGTTAAAAGGACCGCCTTTATGTTCAGGAAAATTCACGCCCAGTTCTTTTAATTTGGCTTCAGCTTGTTCCTTAGTCAGGGTGCCGTCGCGCAGCTGATTCATGATAGCTTTGGCTTTTTCTTTAGTAGCTGCATCTAGATTGCTGAAGGGGCCGTCTTTGTGCTGAGGCAAGCTTACGCCGAGCTTCTGTAATTTTTCCTGTGCTTTTTTCATAATATCATCAACTTTTTGTTGTGTTGTATCATCCGTATTTGTTGTACTGCCATTTGTTCGCTCTACAACTGTTGAAGAGCTTGTTTCATCTTTGCTTGCTGCAAATGCCGTGGAATTTGCAGCGGCCATAACTCCTAGTGTTAAACCGCTTGCCATGATATAACCGAATAGTTTCTTTTTCATGCTGTTGTCACTCCTTAAAAGTTATAGGGGGGTGGTACAGAGCTGTCCACAGTTGTTAATGTAACCACCAATAGTGAAAAAATGGTGAAAATAGATAAAAAACGAAAAAATATAGACGTTTGTTGAACTATACAGCTCTTTTATTGGATAACAAAATGAAATCCGATATGATTTTATCTAAACAACAGTAAAAAAGAATGGAGACTTTATATAGATGAATGTTCTTAAAAAATTGGCAATAGCTTTGATAGTTGTGATAGCGGTAAGCCTGGTATTTTTGTTTCGCGATGAGTTAAAGCCAGGTCCAACGCTAGAAGATTTTTCAGGAGCAACTGAGTTACATCCTGTCGTAGAAGAAAAGAAAAATAAACTTGTTCAACAAGCAAGTGACCAAGGAATCTCGATTGTCATCACGGAAGGTTTCCGTTCAAAAGAAGAACAAGATAAGCTTTATGCAAAAGGCAGGACGGAAGAAGGCAACATTGTGACCTATTCAAAGGGCGGCCAGTCCTACCACAACTATGGACTAGCTATTGATTTTGCTATTCAGTCAAAAGATGGACGAGTTATTTGGGATATGGAATATGACGGTAATAACAACAATAAATCTGATTGGATGGAAGTTGTAGCTATAGCAAAAAAATTAGGATTCGAATGGGGAGGAGATTGGAAAGGGTTTAAAGATTATCCGCATTTTCAAATAAGTCCGGAAAATATAACAGACGACACACGCTAATAAAGCGTGTGTTTTTTTAAAGGAACAACATAATTTCATTATATTTATGTCAGAACCTCTAACGCGACTGAAATCTTGTACTTTCTTTTTTGTTAATTTTTTGACAAGAGAATTATATATATTAATATAATAAAAACACAAACGGATGAGTAGAAAGAAAAGTGATTAGAGAAAAATGCCCTATAAAAATGAAAGACAATTTGTATAAAGATATGCGTTAACTAATATAATCTATTGATTAAGCTTATACAAGTACCTTCAGCCTAGCGAACGTATGCTTACATATCGGCGGATGCCGACAAAACCTTTTATTTTTCTAGCATATTTTATTTGAAGATAGTTCATTTTGATTACAAAAAAGAGATAATTTGTCAACTGTTGACTTTGTTTTGAGGGTAAGAATATAATTTTTAATATATTTTAAAAATTTTAAAAATTTAAATATTTATTGTTGTTCGCAGATTAGGAGGGGGAAAATGATTGTTTTTGAGGGAGTGAATAAATATTACGGTGACTTTCACGTATTAAAAGATATCAATTTAACGATTAAAAAAGGGGAAGTTGTCGTCGTAATTGGACCGTCGGGTTCGGGTAAAAGCACGATGCTGCGATGCATAAATTATTTAGAAACAATATCTAACGGACAGTTAACGGTAAATAATATATTGGTCGCGGATAAAAAAACAAATATTAACAAACTACGCCGCAATATAGGTATGGTGTTTCAGCATTTTTATTTATATCCGCACAAAACGGTTTTAGAAAATATCACGTTAGCACCTATGAAAGTATTGGGACAGTCGTCAGAAGAAGCTAAGAAAACAGCTCTATACTATTTAGATAAAGTCGGAATCGGTGAAAAAGCTAACGCCTACCCGTCCCAGCTTTCAGGCGGGCAGCAGCAGCGGGTAGCTATTGCGAGGGGACTCGCGATGAAGCCAGAAATTATGCTTTTTGATGAGCCTACCTCTGCTCTTGATCCAGAAATGATTGGAGAAGTGCTGGATGTCATGAAAACATTGGCTAAAGAAGGAATGACCATGGTAGTTGTAACTCATGAAATGGGGTTTGCAAAAGAAGTAGCGGACCGCATTGTATTTATGGATCAAGGAAAAATCTTAGAAGAGGCAACTCCGGCTGAGTTCTATGAAAACCCGCAAGAAGAAAGGGCACGTTTATTTCTTAGCCGTATTTTAAATCATTAATTGTTTAATAGGGGGAGTAATATGAAAAAATCAAAAACGTTTTTAAAGGCAGCTGTGCTTTCATTAGCAGCGGCTATGATGTTAGCGGCTTGTGGAGGGAAAAGTGAAGAAACGAGTGGATCATCAGCTAAAAAAGATGCGCTCACTGAAATCAAAGACCGAGGGAAAATTGTTATTGGAGTTAAAAATGATACGCGTTTGTTCGGATTAAAAAATCCGAAGACAGGTGAAGTGGAAGGTTTTGATGTTGATATTTCTAAGCAGCTGGCTAAAGAAATTTTAGGGGATGAAAACAAGGTAGAATTTAAAGAAGTTACGTCTAAAACAAGGGTTCCTCTTCTTCAAAAAGGAGATATTGACGCTGTTGTTGCGACAATGACTATTACAGACGAACGTAAAAAAGAAGTAGATTTTACGGATGTATATTTCCAAGCCGGACAGTCTCTGCTTGTGAAAAAAGGCAGTAAAATTAAAAGCATCGATGATTTGAAGAAAGGTACTAAGGTGTTGGCTGTTAAAGGATCAACTTCAGCTATTAATATTCGCGAAAAAGCACCAGAGACAACGGTATTAGAATTTGAAAACTATGCAGAAGCATTTACAGCTTTAAAATCTAAGCAAGGAGATGCTTTAACAACTGACGATGCTATTCTTTATGGAATGGCTGATGAAGATCCTTCTTATGAATTAGTAGGAAAGCCGTTCACAGAAGAGCCTTATGGCATTGCTGTGAAAAAAGGAAACAAAGAGCTTGTAGATGCATTAAACGATGCGCTTAAAAAGATAAAAGACTCTGGAAAATATGATGAAATTCACGACAAGTGGATCAAACAATAAGCGTACAGTTTTCTTTTCTCAGGATGAGCAGCATTATGCTCATCCTGCTTGTTTAGTTGAAAGGAGGAAGAAAATTGTTGGATTTTTCAATTCTGACGAACAATATGGATCTTTATTTAGAAGGTTTTAAGTACACCATTATCGCCAGTCTGATCGCTTTAGTGGCCAGTTTTGTACTTGGTACGATCATTGCGGTAATGCGAATAGCCCCTCTCAAAATAGTAAATGTAATTGGTACGGTCTATGTAGAGTTCATTCGGAATATTCCCCTTGTGGTTATCGTCTTTTTTATTTTTATTGTGGCGGGAATCAGCGGTACAGCAGCCGGAGTGCTGGGACTAACTATTTATACGGCAGCTTTTATAGCCGAAGCTATACGAGCGGGAATTATGGCAGTTCCAAAAGGGCAGCTTGAAGCGGCACGTTCATCTGGCCTCACGTACGGTCAGGCGATGCGGTTCATTGTATTGCCTCAAGCCATTAAAATCGTCATTCCTCCTCTTGGGAATCAATTCATTAATTTAGTCAAAAACTCATCCGTGTTAGGGATTGTTGCTGGTTTTGATTTAATGTATCAGGCGGATCTTGTTTCCTCTCAAACTTACGTAGTGTTTGATGTATATATTTTTGTGGCTCTGTTCTATTTAGTTCTAACCATTCCGTTAAGCTTAGGAGTTGGTTATCTTGAGAAACGTTTTGGTAAAACAAGCTGAAAGGAGTGAAAGTGATGGATTTTATGGGTGCTTATTCTCCTGATCACCTTTCCTTCTTAATGGAAGGATTTTGGGTCACTTTAAAAGTAGCATTCATTTCGATTGTGTTAAGTTTTCTTATTGGAAGTATAGTAGGTATTTTAAGGTATGCTCGTATTCCAGTTCTGTCTCATGTACTTGCTTTTATCGTAGAAATTATCCGGAATTTGCCGCTGCTTTTAATCATCTTTTTTACATACTTTGCTTTACCTGAAATCGGAATTGATATGGAAATTACGTCAGCAGCGATTGTGGCCCTCACTGTATTTGAATCTGCTATGATTTCAGAAATTATCCGAAGCGGATTAAAATCAATTGAAAAAGGACAAATCGAAGCGGCACGATCATCAGGTTTAAACTATTATCAAACGCTTCGTTTCGTTGTGCTGCCCCAAGCTTTGCGGAGAATGGTACCTCCTTTAGTTAGTCAATTTATTTCCTTATTAAAAGATACGTCGCTTGCAGTAGTAATCGCACTTCCTGATTTGCTGCATAACGCTCAAATCATTTACGGCCAGAAACAAAGTTACGTGGTGCCGATGTTTCTAATCATCGCGATGATGTATTTTATTGTAAACTATGCTTTATCCATCATTGCACGAAAACTAGAAGTCAAAAGGGTGTAGATACTCTTTTGACTTTATTTTTGGAAAATAAATAACATTGACAATGTATTGATTCAACGCATAAAATGACTAAAGTAACAGTGGTAAAATCAGATCATTTTCATTCATCATAGAGAAGAAAAACAGTGTTGGTTCACCCCCTACTGAATATCCGGTAGGGGTTTTTGCGCAAGAAGTGATTTGGTTAAACTAACACGTAAAATGAACAGAAGGGACGGGCATCATGGAAAAACAAGATCAAAATTTAAAAAAAGGTCTGTTACCTCGCCATGTGCAGCTCATTGCGCTTGCCGGTATGATTGGGACAGGCATTTTTAAAGGCAGTGCTGATACGCTAGGTATTGCAGGACCAAGTGTTGTACTGGCGTATTTATTTGGCGGTCTTATCTTATTTATTGTAATGACAGCATTGGCGGAGATGGCAATTGTCTATCCGAATATGAACGTACAAAATTTAGTGCATAAGGCATTCGGTACGCAAACCTCTTTTATTGTAGGGTGGCTGTACTGGGTGAACTGGATTGTCGTGACAGTTGTTGAACTGCTTGCGGGAGGAAGCTTTTTGAAGTTTTGGTTCCCTTCTGTACCTCTTTGGCTCCTAAGCTTTCTCTGTGCAGTGCTGATTGTAGGGATGAATTTATTTCAAGTGAAGTATTACGGAGAAATTGAGTTTTGGTTTGCCGGTATTAAAGTAATTGCTCTTACTGCTTTTATCATTTTGGGAGCTTTCATTTTATTCGGTGTGATTCCAAGTGATGTGCAAAACCCTTGGGCAAATTATACGGCTCATGGAGGCTTTTTCCCTCACGGCATGAGCGGTGTGCTTAGTGCCTTTTTAATTGTGATGTTCTCTTACGGTGGAGCTGAATTAATTGGTGTGGCCGTAACGGAAACAAAAGATGTGAAAAACGTCTTACCGAAAGTGATCAAAGGCACAGTATGGCGAGTGATTGGATTTTATATTTTGCCTATTTTAATTATTTGCGGCCTTATGCCTTGGAATTCTGTATCAGGGCAAGAGAGTCCGTTTGTGCAAGTGTTTAGTATCACTGGACTTCCGGGAGCGGCTCATATTATGAACTTTGTTTTATTGACGGCCGTTTTATCAGCAGCCAATTCAGGGATGTATGCAACGTCGCGTACGCTTTATGCTATGGCTCAAAGCGGAGAAGCATCCAAGCGCTTCTTGAAAGTTTCAAAAAACGGTATTCCGATTAACGGTTTGATGATTACGGCTGCTTGTATTTTAATAGGTGTGTTTTTAGCCTATAAAACGCCGGATAATGTAATTAGTTATTTAATGACCATTCCTGGTTTCACGATTATTCTTATTTGGGTGAGTATTTGTTTAGCTCAATTAAAGCTGCGTAAAGGATATAAAGAAAAGCCGTTTTTCGCATTAAAGTGGTTTCCTTATACAACGCTTTTTGCAACAGCAGCACTGCTTGTTATTTTTGTATCATTTATGTTTAATAAAAACAATGTGATTGGATCCAGCGTATGTGCGGTTATCCTGGTCGTACTCCTTATTTTTTCATTTATTAATAAAAGTCGAAAAGAAAAAAAGTTTGAAGTATAGCAAAAAGGCAATATACTAGAAAGACGAGGGTAAAAGCTTGTCTTTCTTTTTTTTTGCGGAAATTTCTGTATCGCGTTACATATTTCTAGATGAAATGTTTAGTTAAATAAATAAAGGATGAGGACTATAATGGAATCAAATAATGTATTTACAACAAACCCAAAGAAGAAATCAAAGCACTTAGCCGTGATTTCTTTGGCGATTATGGGAGTGGGCTTCGTTGCGACAATGCCTTTTGGTCATTCAATTTGGGGTCGGTTGCTTCAAGGTGGGTTCGAAGCTGGGTTAGTCGGCGGATTAGCGGATTGGTTTGCTGTTACGGCTCTTTTTCGTCACCCTTTAGGCATTCCTATTCCCCACACTGCGCTGCTTCCTAAAAACAGACAGCGTATTACAAGAGGGCTAGTCTCAACCCTTGAAAACGACTGGTTGTCAAAAGAAAGTATTCAAGAAAAAGTAAAAAGAATTGCGTTTACACAGCGTTTGCTTCCGATTGTTCGAAAAGGTGTTCATTCGGAAACGATTCAACAAAAAGGAACAGCACTGCTTGTTGATGCGATTAATCGTGTGGATACAGATAAAGTCGTTCCTATTATTGAAAAAGAGCTCAAATCATCGCTTTTAGCAATAGAGTTAAAGCCTATTGTGCATTCGATTGTTGGAGAAGTGGTAAAAAATCAGTATGATGAAAAAGCGCTTGATGTTCTTTTAAATAAAGGAGAGAGCTGGATTAAAAAAGAAGAAACGCAGTATCAGCTCGGAAGTATTGCTAAAAATGCGCTTGATAATATTGAGCTTGATGGTATTTTACAATTCGCTCTCAAATCATTTCAAAGCATGATTAATGAAGAGAAGCTAGGATCTATTTTGCAAAATTTATTGCTTTCTATTACAGGGCGTCTTCGTAACGAAGATGATGAATACCGCCTTGTTTTGGTAAATGGAATTAGAAAAGAGCTGCAGGGCTTGGAGCAGAATGAAGACCTTCTTGGAAAATTAGAAGCATGGAAACAAAAAACGATTAATGAATTAAATGTAACGAATAAATTAACAGAAATCGTTGATAAAATGAAAGTGAAAGTGACAGCATTCATTGAAAGCCCTGAATTTATGAAAAGTTACGCCGTTCCTTACGTAGAGAGCTGGCTGAATGCTCTTGAAGCGGATGCAGAGCGTCAAGAAGCAATTGATACGGCTATTCAAAAGCAAATCATGAGCTTTGTAGACGAGAATCATTCGAAAATTGGACAGCTTGTTCAAGAAAACTTAGATAAATTAGATGATGAAACACTTGTGGATATGATGGAAAACAATGTCGGAAAAGATTTGCAGTGGATTCGAGTGAACGGCGCTCTATGTGGATTCTTGATTGGTATTGTATTAACGGTTATTAAATTAGCGGTATAAAAAAGAAGCACGCTCCTTTTGGAGCGTGCTTTTTCTATTAATCATCTATTTCTACACTGATTACGTCACCGTTTTTCGCATCTACTGAAACAGTTGCTTCACGTTGATCAGCAGTGTCAATTTCAATTTCATATACTAAACGGTTGTTTTCTTGGTCTAAATCCGTTTCGTTAACGGTTCCTTTAGCACTTTTTAAAGCTGTTTTTATCGCTTGATCTAATGAAATGGCAGGGGAAGCGTTTTGGAGATTCTCTTCTTTCTCATCATCATCTTTTGGGTCTTCATCAAATTCAATGATTTTACCGCTGCTGCTGTCAATATCTACATCGTATTCTTTATTACCTTTTGTGATGTCTACTTCATATTGTTTAACGCCGTCATCTACGGCTAATTGGATATTTGTAATGTCACCGCCGTCTGTTTTTTGAAGAGCAATGTCTTTTGCCTTTGCTTCTTCAATCGTTGTGGTTTGCTTCTTGGCATTGCTTTTGGACTGATCTGTCATGGCATATGCACTTGCACCTAATCCACCGACTAATACTGCACTGGCTAAAACGGTTGTAATAACTTTCATATGTTACGGCCTCCTTGATTTGTTGTTAAGACTATCTTAGCCAATGAACTTTAAAGGAAAAGAAGAAGAAGTTTAAAATTTTCTTAGAAATAAATAAAAATGGATAAGAAAAAGCACAGCTTTCTGCTGTACCTTTTAATCATCATCATTTTCATAGGTGATGGAATCTACATGTCCAGAGTAAGCATTTATCATTACTTTAGCTTCTCTTGTTTTAGACTGATCAATTTCGACTTCGTAGAAGGTTTGGCCTTCTTCCTCTTCTATTTCAACTGAAGAAAACGTTCCTTTTACTTTTTGTAAAGCAATATCTCTTGCTTGTTCCATTGAAATGAGAGGCTCGTCGGATGTAGGAGAAACTGGTGGCTGCTCGCTCTTTTTTTGTTCTTCTTCTGTATCATTTTTAGTTTGAGTAGACGTTTGTTTCTCTACTTTTTGTTTGATTAATGACTGGACTTCTCCATTTTTTCCATTTACTGTGATGTGGTATGGCATATCATCTTTAAGCAAAGTTATTTGATAAATCGGTTCATCATCTTTTTGAGAAAAGCTTGCATTTTCAATAGTGCCGCCATATTTTTGCTGGATGATACTGCTGACGTCCGATTCGGATAAAAGTGTATCAGGCCGATTCACTGCTTTTGCTATTCCGTAAAAGCAAGCTGAACCAACGGCAAGAAAAATAAGTATAAAAAGCACCGTTTTCTTCATACATTCACCTCCAGTATCTTAAAAAGTAGTATAGCAGGCAATTCTTAAAAATCTCTAAGAAAAGGCGAGAAATCAAAGAGGAAAGCAAACCGTCACGGATGTCCCTTTTCCTTCTTGGCTGCTAATCTCAATACGCCCGCTATGAGCTTCTACAATCTTTCGAGCAATGGATAATCCAAGTCCAGAACCACCGGTTTCTCGATTTCTTGCTTTATCTACGCGAAAAAAGCGTTCATACACGTTTGATAAGTCTTCTTTTGGGATACCAATTCCTTGATCCGTGACCGTAATCATAAAGCTTTCGCTTCTTGTTATAGTTACTTCCACTGCTTTTTCACTATATTTAATGGCATTATCTAAGAGGATGTACAGCAGCTGCTTTAAGCGTTTTTCATCGGCTGTTACGACGGGCTGATCGGTTTTTACGTTTAAATAAATGGTTCGTTCAAAGGCTTGTTCTAGATGTTTGATTGTTTGTCTGCAGACGGCCGCTGCATCTACGTGTTCCATGTGAAGCTTCCACTGCGACTCATCTTTCGCAAGCACCAGCATTTGAGACGTAAGCTGTTTCATGCGTAAAGACTCAGAGTGAATGGCTTCAATGGCTTCTTCTAAAATATCTGGACGCTTCATTCCCCATCGTTTTAGCATATTGGCATAGCTTTCTACAACGGTCAGGGGTGTTTTTAATTCATGAGAAGCATCGGATACGAACTGCTCTTGTTTTTTATAGTTTTCCTCTAATAAATCCATCATATTATTGAAGGTGTTGGCCATTTGATCTAACTCATCTTTAGAAGGAGAAGAGAGGTCAATTTTTTTGAATGTGCGAGACACTTGAATTTCTTCCATAGTATGAATAAGAGATTTGATAGGCCGCAAAATAATTTTACTTAAAAGCCGTCCAGCAAATATAGTTGGAATTAATATAACGAGAGAGGCAATGAGCAAGATAAATTTTAATGTCTGCAGAGATTGTTCCACATCTGCCAGCTGTTCTGTGACTTCCAAAGAAACAACTTCACCGTTCGTCCAAATGACAGGGGTGTGTGAAATCGCGTATAGATGGCCGTCATCTTCTTTGATGCTTGATTGTTCATTTGAATAATAGGAATAAGGTAAGTCCTGAAGCTCTTTCGTTTGATCCGTAACGGATACAACTAAAGGACTGCCGGATTTAGGTAAAATACGAATCATTCCGTTAGGAGGCAAATAGGCACGAAGCAAATTGGCTTGTTTAACCGTCGCACTCGTTTGCTTTAGCCCATTTGTTACATTGCTTGTTTCTGCTTGCAAACGTTCAATTGCGTTGTCTTCCATGGTCTTCTTGAAAATGAAGTAAATCGAACTGTTTGCAATTACTAGTAAAATAAAAAGCAGTGCAGTTGATGTAAGAATAATCTTTGTTTGCAGTTTCATAAGCTACTCCTTCAGCATGTAGCCAACGCCGCGCACTGTTTGAATGTAAGGAGTTGAAAATGAAGCATCAATCTTTTTACGTAAATAACGAATGTATACGTATACAATATTTGTGTCTCCGTAATAATCAAATCCCCAAACGTTTGTAAGAAGCTGTTCAAAGCTCAGCACTTGATTTTTGTTTTGAAGCATATAGACAAGCAAATCATATTCTTTAGGAGTCAGCTCAATAGCTTCATTTTCACGTGTAACTTCTCGCGTTTTTTCGTTAACGACTAAATTGCCTAGTTGAAGAGTGGCCGTTTCTTGTTCAGCAGACGATGTTGATGCAGGATGGCGAAGCCATACGCGAATGCGTGCAAAAAGCTCTTCAATTTGAAAAGGCTTTGTAATGTAGTCGTTCGCTCCTAAATCTAGTCCGCTTACCTTATCAGGAAGGGCGTCTCGAGCTGTTAATAAGATAACGGGCGTTTGGTCATCATTTGCTCGAATGCGACGAAGTACTTCGAGTCCGCTCAGTTCAGGAAGCATCACATCTAAAAGCAGCAAATCCCAATCGTGTTCTTGAAACTCTGCCAATCCTTCTGTTCCCGTGTAAGCCATGCCCGTTTCGTACCCTTCATGTTCAAGCTCGAGCTGAATTAAACGAGCAATTTTGCGCTCATCTTCTACTATTAAAATTCTGCCTTTACTCAACAAAAATTCCCCCTTGTGTCTATGTATAGTTGCGTACATTATAGCACGGAGAGATTGTAGGTGTATAAAAACAGCCGGAGGAGGTTAGTCCGGCTGTTGATTTGCTGAAAGAGGGAGGTGCAAGATAATGGCAGTGCCTTCGTGAAGAGTAGATCTTACCTCGATATGGCCTTTATGAAGTTCACAAATAGCTTTTGCGATGCTCATACCAAGTCCAGCGCCTTCTGTTTTTTCGGTTGTATTTGTGCCGCGGTAATAGCGGTCAAATAAATTTTTCTGCGTTTCTTCATCCATTCCAATTCCATCATCTTGAATCGTAATCAAGACGTGATCACTTTTTATTGCGGTCGAAATCGTAATGGTAGTGTTCTTAGGGTTATGTTTAATAGCATTAAAAATTAAATTATCAAGCATTCGTTCAAACCAGCGCGGATCAGCTTGAGTAAAAGGTTGAAGGTGAGCTGGCACATAAGAGAAGTGAACATTTTTAATGGTTCTATCGTTAACGAATTTTAAAACAATATGCTGAAGTAATTGATGAATATCCACTTTTTTTGTTTCTAAAACAACTACGTTATTTTTAAGCTTAAAGGCCAATGAAAAATCCTCTACAAGCTCCACCATGTATTCACTTTTATCACGCAGCGTTTGGCCAATTTCTTTTAACTCTTCTTCGTTCCAATTGTAATGGCCGCTTTCAAGCATATGGCCATATCCTTGAATTGTTGAAAGAGGTGTCCGCAAATCATGTGATATTCCCGTCATCCATTCTTCGCGAGTAGTTTCTAAATGCTTTCTTTCTTTTTCAGCTAAGCTAAGCTGCTCCGCCATCTCATAAAAAGCTGTGATTACTTCTGAATACAAACGATATTGTAAGCGTACCTTTCCATTCTTTCGAAAGACGCGCTTCCGCTCTTTTTCTGTTAGCACTTCTGAATAGTTTCCGCTTCCCATGCGCCCGAGCCAGCTGGTGAAGAGAAGTAAGGGGCCACCGTAGCGAAAAGCGTTCCAGATGGAGAAAGTGATAGTGGCTATAAGAACAGAAACAGCTACGATAATGGAGATCATCCAAGCTGTTCGAATAATAGATTCATCGGTTATACTGTGGTAATTATTGGGAGTGTAAAAAATCCATGAAATTTTCTTCTTCGAGTCATGAAATACAGTAGCTGTTGAATCATATTTATCTTGTTCAATTTTTCGGGAAATAATTTCTAAAGGATCGTAGCGTTTTTTTTCTTTAGGCATTCTAATGGAAGCTAAGATATCACCTTTATCATTTAAAATTTGAAGCGAAGCATTTTTTTCTTTTAACGCTTTTTTGATAAGAGGTATATCACTTTTTGGAGGCACGCCTTCTTTATTATAGTTAGCATACATAGCATATAGCTGGTTTTTTAAATCACTTTTATAGCCCAAAATATAATAAGTAGGTGTAGTCAAAAAGGTATCAAGTTCTGTTACTACACTATAGCCTCTAAATTTCTTGGTTTTATCCATTTCTAATAATTCGGAAAGACCGTATTGGTGGGGCAAGTCTTTTGGTGAGTTAATTTCTCCAATTACTTTTCCTTGTTTGTTCAGCACTTGATACCATAGTCCTTCTTGTTTAAGCTGTTTCGCTAAATCTTCTGAAACGTTCGCTTTCCCGTTTTTAACCGTTGTGTCCGTAGTTAATACGCTAAGTGACCCAGAGGGCAAGTCTCTTTTGATATCTTGTTTTGTAAGGTAATAGCCTAGAAATATTAAAGCGCAAAAAAGAATGCAGCAAACACATGCAATAACTGTAATAAACTGAAATGAAAAATGAAAGGTCAACCTTCTTTTAATTGATTTCATAGCGCTTTTCCGTTCACTAATTTATACCCAAGCCCTCGTACCGTAACTAAATGTTTTGGGTTGCTAGGATTATCTTCAATTCGTTCTCTAATTCTTCGAATATGCACGGTTACTGTATTATCGTCTACAAACTGATTATATCCCCAGACGGCTTCAAGAAGCTGTGATTTAGAAAGAACAATATTCATATTTTTACAAAAGTGAAGAAGCAATAAAAACACTTGTGCGGGGCAAGAAACCGTTTGACCGTCCACAATGAGTTCTCCTGCCGATTCATCTATAGTAAAACGATCAAACTCATAGCGATTTGACGATTGTGGTTCTGTTCTTATAGAAGTTCCTTCAGTCAGCGCTTGCTTTCTGCGCAGTCGTGCTTTAATTCGTGCCGCAATTTCTAAAGGATTAAACGGCTTAGTTACGTAGTCGTCTCCTCCCATGGCGAAACCCGTTAGTACGTCCAGATCGGATACTTTGGCTGTTATGAATAAAATATACGCGTTTGAGAGCTCACGAATTTTAGGACAGATATCAAATCCGCTTTGATCCGGAAGCATTACGTCCAACAAAATAATATCAATTGTTTGATTATGTAAAACATCCAGCGCTTCTTGAGCGGTGTGAGCTTTATAAATTTGGTTGAATCCTTCTTTTTTTAATACTGTCTCCAGCATTTTGACGATGGCAATTTCATCATCAACTAGCAATATAGACGCATCTTCCAACGTAAATCACCTCTGTTTCATTTCATACGTATTCGATTTTAGCATAAGAACATTACGAAAAGATTAACAAAAATGGAAAATGTTAAGGAAAAGATAATCTCCTGGTTATTTTCTTGAAAACTTCATTTCATATACTAAATGCACAGACACATAGTAAAGGAGTTAAAAGGATGAGTAATGATTTTAGGCGGGTTAAAGTAATTGATAGTATGAGAGGATTCAGCTTGTTTGGTATTTTACTAGCGAATATGCTGATTTTTCAATATGGCATTTACGGAAAGGATATGATTCATCTCTTCTCGCTATCACCAAGTGATTCAGCAGCCTATGTCTTTTTAAAAGTCGCGGTAGAGGAAAGTTTTATGCCGATTTTCACCTTTTTATTCGGCTATTCAATGGTGAAGATGAAAGAAAGCTTAGAAAAAAGGAAGCTAGGCGTAAAAAGGCATTTCTTTCGCCGTTTTCTTCTACTTCTAGGGTTTGGCTTACTGCATGGAGTGTTTTTATGGGAAGGAGATATTCTTACGTTTTACGGAATGATGGGAGTATTTTTACTACTTTTCTTTTTAAACCGTAAAGCCAAAACGCTATTGGTGTGGGCATCGATTTTGCTGGTCCTTACAGGAGCAGCTGGATACGGTTCATTAAACGATAATATGTACCTTCTTAGCGATAAACAAACGCTTACGACATATGTAAAAGATACGATTCATGTGTACGGAAGCGGAACTTATGAACAAATTAAAGACCACCGTAACAATGTTGATCCGATGAATATGGCAGGATATAAATTTGCTTTTGTCTTCTTGTTTACACCATTTATAATGGGCGCTTTGTTTTTATTTGGTATGTATGCAGGAAAGAAAAAGTGGTTTTACGACGTTTCAGCTAATCAAAAACAGTATGGCCGTTGGGCGGCTGCGCTGATTCCGCTTGGCTTGCTGTTAAAAGGAACTATGTACCTGTGGCCGGATGCTAATTGGGCTGGTTCTACACATATGTTAGGTGGGAGTCTTCTATCTCTTGGTTATATTGCAGGCTTTGCTTGGCTATATGCGAAATACGAGAAGTCATTTTTGATAAAGGCTTTTGAAAGTGTAGGCAGGATATCGCTTAGTAATTATTTAATGCAAACGGTCATATGCACGACGATTTTTTACGGTTATGGATTAGGTTATTTCGAAAAGCTCGGCATGATTGCAGGGATTTTTGTCTGCATAGGTATTTACGGAATTCAGCTTATCGGCAGCTATATGTACGTGCAAAAATTTCAAACTGGACCGGTGGAAAAGCTACTGCGTATATGGACAAATTTTTCTTGGAGTGGAAAGCCCAAAGAAAAAAAAGCTTTACCGGCGGAAGTAAATCATCCTTTTGTTGGATGATAGCAGTCAAACTTATTTAAAAGGAGATTTTGGAAATGTGGGCTATTAGTGTAAAAGAGTTTCAAAGCTTATTTAAAAGTATTAAATCAATTATCGTTATTTTAATCGTATGCGGTGCTTCCTATGGAATAGCCCATATAGTTAGTCAACTTGGAGGTCAACTGACGAGTGCACAGATTCAAGATGGAGCCAACGGGGGAATTTTGGTGATGCTTCTCGGGTTTGGACCTTTATTTATTTCAAGTCTTTCTCATAATGTTATTAATCAAGAAATTAAAACAAGAACAGCAAGGTTTTTAGTTACCAAAACATCAAGAGAGCGCATTGTACTAGGAAAATTCTTAGGTGTTTGCTGTTTCTGGCTTGTTTGTATCTCTATTTCATTTCTACTGATTGCGTTTATTTCGCATCATTTTTCTTTTTATATATTTTTAGAGTGCCTGCTATTCACCGTTTGTATCATTTCATTTGTTTTAATGCTTTCAGCTTTAATGCCAAGCCCAACTCATACTATGTTTTTATCAATTATGTTATCGCTTGTTCTACCGGTACTGAGCGTGTGGAGCATATTTTCATCAAAAGCGTACATTGCATGGTTTAAGTATGTGACACCTTACTACTATTTAAAGCTGGAGAAAGGGTATCTAACAGTTCTTCTTGTTTTTGCAGCACTTTGTTTATGCACGGCACTTTGGAGTTTTAAAAGGAGAGAAGTATAATATGTATGCCATTGAAACAAGTAAATTAACTAAAAAATATGGATCTAAAACAGTTGTTAACGGTATTAATTTACAGGTACCACAAGGAGAAATTTACGGGTTTTTAGGAAGAAACGGAGCAGGGGAGTCTACCTTTATTAATATGCTTACCGGCGTTTCATTTCCTTCAGCAGGAGAATTTACGCTGCTGGGACAGAGTGATATTGATTTAGAGCTTCAGCAGAAAATAGGCGTTCTTCCTGACTATGCTAACTTTTATGATGAGATGACAGCGCTCAATCATTTGCGCTATTTTTTAAAGATAAACGGCCATCGTTTTTCGAAAGAACACTGTAGTAATGTACTGAAGAAAGTAGGATTAGAAGGACATGAGCATCAGAAAGTTGGAAAGTTTTCATTTGGAATGAAAAAGAAGTTAGGAATTGCTCAAGCAATTGTGACAGACCCAGATCTTATCTTTTTAGATGAACCAACTTCTGGAGTAGATATTGAATCTGCTCTCCACATTCATGAACTAATAAGAGAACTCCAAAATCAAGGCAAGACAATTTTTATGACGTCTCATAATTTAAATGAAGTTGAGAAGATTTGTACACGTGTAGCGATTATGAAAAATGGGGTCATTTTAACAGAAGGTACAATGGAAGAGCTGCGCTTTCAATATCAAGCGAAAAAAACGGTGATGATCAAACATGATCCTTATCCAAACAGTCGCAAAGAATACATTCAACAGTTTTTCCGTACGTTGAGTCCCGAAGTTGAATACCATCACATGTACACAAAAGTGATGCTTCAAAAAGAAAGAAATATTCCTCTTATTATTCGTGAATTGATTCAATGCGGCATCGACATTTATCAAGTTCACGTCGAAGAACCTTCTTTAGAAGAAATCTTTTTGCAAAAAAATATTGTGGATCACTCACAGGTGAGTTAATGAGCGACAGTCTGTTGATTTACTACTCAGCCTGACTACATTATCTATAAATACCAGTTAGGAAGCTTCTGACAAAAACATGTTCATTTTCCCAAGAAACTGATAAGATAGCTAATGACATTTAAAAATAAGAAAGGATTTCGATTATGTTATCAGCTATTAATTCAGTAGACTATACCATTTTCCATGCGGTGAATCAGTACGCCTCGCATGTGAAGTTTGTAGATTCGCTGATGGTATTCTTTGCAGATTATGCCCAGTATGTACTTATTGTTTTACTCGGCTTGTTTTTACTTATTAATAAAAACGGCAGCCGTGTTGTAGCATTTCAAGCTTTATGTGCTTGTGCCACAGGAGTCATTATCAATAAAGTGATTAGTTTATTTGCTTATCGAGATCGTCCGTTTATCTCTCACCACGTGAATCAGCTTATTGATCACGCCGCAAATTCTTCATTTCCAAGCGATCATGCTACATCTGCATTAGTTATCACTTTTACCATTTGGCTGCATTTCAAACGTTCAGGGCGCATGTGGGTTGTCATGGGCGTACTCATTGCCTTTTCACGCGTATGGGTTGGCGTTCATTATCCATTTGATGTGTTAACAGGAGCCGTTTTAGGCTGCGTGCTGGCGCTGTTTATTCATTATGTTATTTTTAATACGAAACTGATGAGGGCTATTACCAACTTGTCTATTTTTCGAAAATCAGCTTATGACGAACAGTCTCAATATTATTAAGAAAAAGTCGCAAATACGCGGCTTTTTTTATTGGGAAATTTTTAATGTATTCAATACTTGTTTTTTAAAATTAAATTGTGTACAATTAAATTACAGAAACGATAAATAAAAATTTTTAATAAAGTTAATGAAAAAGAGGAGAGGTTTATACATGAAAGCTTTATATGAAACAACAGTCGTTAACACAGGTGGAAGAACAGGAGAAGTTCACTCTTTAGATAACATCTTTAACTTAGACGTTGCAACACCTCCAGCGCTTGGTGGAGAAGCAACAACAGCAACAAACCCAGAGCAGCTATTTGCAGCTGGATACAGTGCTTGTTTCAACAGCGCGTTAGAATTTATGTTGAAAAAACATAACGTAGAAATCAAAAGCAGTGAAGTAAAAGCTACTGTTCAGCTGCTTCCTGATAAAGCTGATCAAGGAGTGAAAATTGGAGTAGCGCTTGAAGCTCATATCGAAGGCTTAGATTTAGAAACAGCTAAAAAATATGTAGACCTAGCCCATTCATACTGCCCGTATTCAAAAGCAATCAGCGGCAACGTAGACGTAACGGTAGAAGTAGTTTAATTGCTTTAAAAAGCCCTGCTAAGCATGTAAAGCTTAGCAGGGCTTTTTTATTTGAATTTTCTCTATTCATTTGTAAGAAGTACTAGTATAATGAGGAAGAAAATGAATCATTCGCACAGTTTAGGTGCTCTTACATAGCGTAAGAGGTAACAGGGAATCGAGTGCAAATCTCGAGCGGTCCAGCCACTGTAAGCAGGGAGTTTTCTATCTTATCGTCACTCAAAACGGGGAAGGCGGTAGAAAATGATGATCTCAAGCCAGGAGACCTACCTATTCTGTACACTTGACTCTTCTAGGAAAGAGGCGGTGTATCAAGGTACGCAGTGAGCAATTGCTGTTTATTTTCATATGCCGACACATCCTCAATTTCTATAGAATTGAGGCTTTTTTACGTTTTATTTTAAAAAAAGGAGTGTAGGAAATGGAAGGTTTATCAGTTTTTTTACTTGTCTTTTTATTAGGAATCAGGCACGGATTGGATGCAGATCACTTAGCTTTTATTGACGGCCAGACTCGATATAATTGGCGAATGGGCAGCCGTTTTGCCCCTTGGGTCGGAACGCTGTTTTCACTAGGTCACGGAGGAATGGTGGCCGTCACGGCCGGAGTGCTGGGCGTGGTGATGAAAAATTTTACGTTTCCATCATATTTCGATCATTTTGCATCTTGGGTATCCATTATCTCTCTATTTCTGATTGGGACATTAAACACATATCATTTGCTTCGAACTAAAAATAAAGAAGAAGATTTTCAGCTGAGCGGATTAAAAGGGAAGTTTATTCCGAAAATCGCAAAAGGAACAACGAATCCTTTTTTAATTATTCTTGTAGGGGCATTGTTCGCTTTAGCAGCCGAAACGGTCAGTCAAACGGCGGTGTGGTCTCTAGCCGTAGGGAACGCAGGCAAGTATACGCCGCTTTTGTTGGGACTAGTATTTATGTTTGGTATGATGCTCACAGATACAATCGATTCGATGATTGTACATAAAATGGTGAATGAATCGAGCAAATTTGGACAATCTGCTTCCCGCTTGATGGGCTGGGTTATTGTTGTCCTCGCGTATGGTGTGTCGTTCTATTTAGCATTCACTTTCTTTAACCCATGGGCCGAAGTAAACTTTGAAATGGTTGGCGTTATTCTGTTTATTTTTTTAGTGTCTATGTTTGTTTTTGTGAGTGTGAAGTCAAAAGGGAAAAATATTAAAATAAATGTCAATTAGTCAAACGAAAGCTTTAATCTGTTGAAGATTGAAGCTTTTTTGTATGAATTTGTTGAAGTTTATGGCTATTTTCGGTCGGTTATGAATAAGTTAAAGTATTATCTGTATTTAAAGGATGGAAAATTGTCTGAAAACCATTATAATTAAGGATAATTTAAGGTCGTTATGTGAAACGTAGAACATAGTTATACGTACGATAAATGAAAGCATTTAATGCAAGCAGCAGGGGTTGTTTGGAGGAGGAATTGATTTGAGTCAGGTAATGGTAGAACAAAGCGTGTTTAGTTATTTAAAAGAACACGAACGAGATATGCTTGAAGATTTAGTTGGATTTGTGAAAAAAGAATCACCGTCCTACAGTAAAGAGTTAGTAGATCAGTGTGGAATGTATTTAACGCAGCTGTTTCAAAAGCGGTTAGGGGTAGGGTACGAAATCATAGAAGAAAAAGAAGTAGGAAACCACTTGAAATTTACGATTGGAGAAGGAGAAAAGCAGCTTTTAATTATCGGTCATTTTGACACGGTATGGGAAAAGGGAAGGCTGAGTCTAAGAACAGAGGGAAACAAGCTGTACGGTCCGGGAATTTTAGACATGAAAGGCGGCATTATACAATCTATATGGGCGATTAAAGCGATTCAAGAGCTTGGCTTATCGCTGGATAAAAAAATTGTGTTTTTTTGCAATTCTGATGAAGAGATTGGGTCAATTTCTTCTAAAAAATACATTGAAGAAGAAGCACAAAGAAGTGAAGCAGTGCTAGTAGCGGAACCGGCGGTGGCGGGTTCAGGTGCGTTAAAAACGTCCCGCAAAGGAGCGGGGATCTTCACCGTAAAAGTATGGGGACGAGCAGCACATGCGGGTAATCACCACAAAGAAGGAATCAATGCGATTGAAGAGCTGGCGCGTCAAGTGATTTTCTTGCAGGGCTTAACAGATTATGAAAAAGGTACAACGGTGAACGTTGGGACATTTACGGGAGGCAGCGGTACAAATGTGGTGCCGGAATATGCAGAAGCGCACGTGGATTTACGTGTTTCTACAGAAGAAGAAGCAAAACGCATGACGGATATTATTTTGAATTTAACACCCATTTTAAAAGGAATTAAGCTCGAAGTAACGGGAGGCATGAATCGTCCTCCGATGGTCAAGTCTAAACAAACGGAAGAGTTATTTGAATGCGCTCAGTCAATCGCGGCCAAACTGGGTATGAAATTAGAAGAAGCAGCTGTTGGAGGCGGAAGTGATGGCAATTTTACAGCGGCCATTGGCGTTCCCACGTTGGATGGATTAGGAGCATGCGGAAAAGGAATACATGCGGAATATGAACATATTCAAATTGATACGTTGTCCGAGCGCTCTTCTTTATTTGCGAATTTGCTGCTGCAAATATAAAAAAAGCCCGCCTCAAACGGCGGGGACTAATCTGAAAGCTTATATTAGGAGAGTATAAGCTTTCTTTTTTATTTACTGCTTTCTTCTTGAAGAGAAAAGGCAGTTTCTTTCTTTTTGAACACCACTCCATCCAGAGCAAGAAACTGGCTTCCTGCAAGAAATAAGTGAGCAGACATGGCAATTAAGGCGATATCAAACTCAAACCCGCCAACAAATCCGCTTTTAAGCTTGGCTGTAAAAATAGCGCCAAGCATAACTGCCACAAATAAAGCAGCTACGACTCTTGTTGCTAGGCCAAGGATAATAAGAACCCCACCTACAAGTTCAATGGTTGCAACAATATATGCCATGAAACCAGGGATTCCTAAGCTATCGAAGAACCCTACTGTATTTTCAATCCCGCCTTGCCATTTTTGAAAGCCGTGCACTAAAAATGTAAAACCTAATACTAAACGAATAATAAGTGAACCAATTTCGACGTTTTTATTCACTTTACTTCCTCCTTTAAGTGTATTTGAAAAACACTACATTATGTAGTGTGAAAGCCCGAAAAAAAGAAATGTAGTAATTAAATCAGAAAGTCTTTCTTATTTGGATAATTTTACAACATTATGAACATCACACTACACATTGTAGTGTGATGTTTGTCCCCAGTCAAGTAAAAATATAAAATTAGACCATTTGGCATACCAAAATTTTCTGAAGGACACTTGAAAAATCCTTTAATTATGTGCAATTTAGTCCCTTATTTTCAATCTTATTCTCCAACATGCTATACTGATGGCGGAGGTGTTACGATGCGTTTAGAAAATAAAAGGATTATTGCGCTTGTTAGTGCAGACTTTGAAGATCTAGAACTATGGTATCCAGTGATGCGTCTTCGAGAAGAAGGAGCAGAAGTACATTTAGTTGGAGAAAAAGCAAACGAAACGTACATGGGGAAATACGGTGTTCCAGCCGTATCGGACTACGCGTTTAAAGATGTTGATCCAGCTGAATATGACGCTATTCTAGTACCTGGGGGCTGGGCGCCGGATAAACTGCGCCGCTACCCTGAAGTAATTGAAATGGTTCGTCATATGGATGAACAGCAAAAGCCAATCGGCCAAATCTGCCATGCAGGATGGGTATTAATCTCTGCAAAAATCTTAGATGGCCGAAACGTAACAAGTACGCCAGGAATCAAAGATGATATGGAAAATGCGGGAGCTATTTGGCATGATGAAGCAGTCGTAATCGACGGCCACATCATTTCAAGCCGCCGTCCGCCAGACCTTCCTCCTTATGCAAAAGCATTTGCTGATGTACTAGCAGAGCAATAAGAAAAAGCCGAAACCAGTGTGGTTTCGGCTTTTTTGTCAGATCCGCTAAAAAAGAAATGATAAAGTAAATAAAAAACCATCATTAAAAAAGCGAGCAGATGCATCTGCTCGCTTTTGTTCGTGTTTCTTATCAGTAACTTGCTTTTGCAAGTGTAAAAACAAAATGATTACTTTCTTTATAAAATCCATGATTACGGTTTTTGTATGTTTCGTTGTTGTTAGGGCACAATTAGCATTGATTGTGCTTGCATGGATTTCATCCATTGCCGCGGTTTGTTTTTCCACATGATCGATTAACCTAAACGACGCAAGCCCTACCTCTCTTGCATCCTTACGGCTCCGAAGCCGATCCAGTGTGAATAAGTTTTGTTCAAAGACATGTGTCGAATGCCAGTATTTTTACCTTGCATTGTACGATACATCCTTTCAAGTTACTTTCACTATGTCCAGCTCTTAAAGAAAAGCCGGAAATCTAAATATAACACCTCAGTTGATCTATGTCAAATAGAAAATTAATGTTTTCACGTGAAACAATTTCAGTGAAAACATGGTTAAGTAAAGGGATATCTTTTTGATATGGAAGAGTTTTTTGATACGATAAGCTAGAGGAATCCTAGAGGAGGATTAAAGATGAACAAAAATGAACAGTTTCGACATGACGTATTGAGCAGTGTAGAAGCATTAACATATGAACAATTAAATCAGCAGCCAGCGTCTAATACATGGAGCATTATGCAAGTATTAGAACATTTATATTTAATGGAGCGCATGATTGTTTCACGTGTGAAAGATCACTTAGAAAACGGTGTAGATCAGCCGACTGAAGATAAGCCGTTTCATTTAGCGGTAGACCGTTCGAGAAAAGTAGATGCACCGGCTCAAGTTACGCCTTCTAATGAAAAGCAGACATTAGAAGAAATGAAAAGTAAGCTGGCAGAATCAAGAGCGGCTTTAATAGAGTTAGAAGAAACAGCTAGTGAAGACAATCTAAAGCAAAAATCGTTTCCACACCCTGTATTTGGTTTAATGGATTTAAAGCAATGGATTGACTTTATTGGCTATCACGAAAAGCGTCATCAAGAACAAATAGAAGAAATCAAAACGGCAATTGGTGCATAAAAAAACAGGCAGTCCGCCTGTTTTTTTATTTTTGGACCAAAATAGGATAGTCCGACATCATCCAAATACCAACACTGTACGTTTGGGGATTATGGTTCCCCACGGTAGAACCTGTTTGAATCGTAAACGAGAGTTGCAGAGGGTCTTGATCGTAATAAATCATTTGCTTGGTGGAAGGGGAATAAAGGCGCTTCGGAGGGATTTTAGGAACCGTATCCGTCGTGTTAACAAAACAGCGGCTATTTGAAACAAGATTTGTGTATGTTTGAACGAATTGAGGATCACCTACTCGAGGAGCTCCGTAGTTGTACATTGTAACTTCCGGAAAAGATGCGTTTGTGGCAACATCTAAGGCATGAAGAGCAGCGAGTGCACCACCTAGGCTATGCCCCGTTATATAAAGTGGCTTGGGGGTGAGGGATTGATACGTTTCAAAAATTTCATCACGGCATGATTCGTAAACGGCTAAAAAACCTTCGTGGACAAGACCCGCTTGTTGATTGTATGGATAAGGGCGCTGCTTAATGCGAGCATCAGCAATCCAGTCTGCCTCAGATTGAGTTCCTCGAAAGGCAATCACAATGGCTTCATCAGATTCTAAAATAAAACCAAACCATTCTTGCACCCCTACGGCAGAAGCTTTAAACGATTTAATAAGCCGGTAGCCTTCAGGTACATCAAATGTGCCTCCCTGTGCGTATTGCTTATAAGCTAAGACGCACGCATAAAGAAGGTCTAGAGCTAAAGGACGATCAAATAAAGGCTCTATTCTCATCATTGTTTTTCACACCTTCTAATAGAAAATAACTCCTATAGCCTATGTTCTCTTGAGAAGAAAGGTGCAGATATCTCTCTTTTGAAAGCGATAATCACGAAATGTAAACGTTTTATCATTGGATGTTTTTGAGGATTTTATAATTTTTTTGTGTATTTTAACTAAAAATTATTTTTAATTTATGGTTTTATTGTTAAAATTTATAATTTAACTTATAATTTAAAATAGTCTGAATGAAAAAAATAAGGGGGTTATCGTTTGGAGCAATTTGTAACGAGTTTGAATAATGTGCTATGGAGCACACCTGTTATTTATGGGTGTCTTGCGATTGGCCTGTTTTTCTCAATTTTAACGAGGTTTTTGCAGGTCAGACACTTAAAAGACATGGTCATGCTGATGTTTCAAGGTAAAAGCTCAGAAGCAGGAGTTTCTTCCTTCCAAGCATTGTCTTTAGCACTATCGGGACGAGTTGGAACAGGAAACATTGCTGGAGTTGCAACAGCCATCGCTTTTGGAGGTCCAGGAGCTGTATTTTGGATGTGGGCAGTTGCTTTTATTGGTGCTTCTAGTGCATTCATCGAATCAACACTTGCTCAAATTTATAAAGTTAAGCAAGATGGCCAATATCGAGGTGGTCCAGCGTACTACATTGAAAAAGGAACAGGGATGAAATGGTATGGCATTTTATTTGCTATTGCAGCACTTGTTGCGATGAGTATCTTAATGCCCGGTGTTCAATCTAACTCCATCGCGCTTGGCATCGACAATGCATTTGGTGTTAGTCCAACGGTTACAGCAGTGGGATTAGTTATTATTCTTGCTTTTATTATCTTTGGAGGCGTTAAGCGTATTGCAGGAGTGGCCCAATTCGTTGTCCCTTTTATGGCACTTGGGTATATTATTTTAGCTCTTATCATTATTGCCATGAATATTTCAGAGTTGCCGGGAGTTATTGCTCTTATTTTTAAAAGTGCTTTTGCATTAGATTCTGCTTTTGGAGGAATTGTTGGTTTAGCTGTTTCTTGGGGAGTTAAGCGCGGTATTTATTCAAACGAAGCAGGGCAAGGAACAGGTGCACACGCAGCAGCTGCAGCAGAAGTTTCACACCCAGCGAAACAAGGTCTTGTACAAGCTTTTTCGGTTTATATTGATACACTATTCGTTTGTTCAGCAACAGCGTTTATGATTTTATTCACAGGCATGTACAATACGGAAGGACCAGGCGGTTCATTTATTATTTCAAATTTACCTGGTGTAGAAGCAGGACCTGGATTTACACAAGCTGCTATTGAAACAGTGTTGCCGGGGTTCGGAGCTGGCTTTGTGGCAGTTGCCCTATTCTTTTTCGCGTTTACAACGATCATGGCTTATTATTACATTGCTGAAACAAATATTGCTTACCTAACTCGCGGAAAGAACGGAAAGTGGGCTATGTTTGCATTAAAGCTTGTCCTTCTAGGAGCTACGTTCTACGGCTCAGTTAAACAAGCATCACTAGCTTGGGCGTTAGGAGATGTCGGGCTTGGTATCATGGTATGGCTAAATTTAATTGCTATCTTAATTTTAGCTAAGCCTGCGTTAGTTGCATTAAAAGACTATGAAGCTCAGAAAAAACAAGGGGTAGACCCTGTGTTTGATCCTGTTAAGCTGGGAATTAAAAATGCAGACTACTGGGAGAAAGAATATAAGAAAGATGAGTCACAAGTTTCGTAAACAAGAAAATCCTCACATATGTGAGGATTTTTTTATGAAGAAAGTGAGACAGATGAGTTATTTAAGTTATATCGATCCTTCAAACAATGAATACGGTGTAGTTCTTCAAGCAGCTGATGAATTGCAAGCAGTTCGTACAGCATTGTTGTTTCTGTTGAAAAAGGGTGATCCCTTCTGTTTTCTTCCTGCTTATGTGCCCAAAACCTTTGTTTTAAAGTCAAAACAAGCGTTTGATGGTGCAAAGAGCTTTTATATTGTTCATTTTGTAAGACGTTATGAAAGGAAGTGAAAGTATCCCATATTACTTGATGTCTTGCACTTTGCAGCTGATGAGCAGGCAAATAAATTAAATTACCAATATGGTAGACAAGCTGCCTCATAAGGGAAAGTTTCTTATATTCATAGTGGAACTTTCTCATAGCTGTACGAGTGAAATGATGAAACTTCCATTCTTTTCGCTGATACTCACAAAGCGTCTCAATTTTTTCAATTTCAGCGGAAAGCTGCTGAAATTGAAGCCTTGTTTGTTTATGACAAGCATGTACTTGGGAAAGTTCGCTTCCTCTTTGCTGTAAAACGCTGCTCATTTGTTTTGAGAGATTTTGAATTTTCCTCGTAATAATCGGTGTATAATTAGGAGGAAGAACGATGATATTCACAAGTGAAGAAGTAAGCAGCCCAATACTGGTGGTCGCTAAGCGAATTAAAAACGAGATGAAATAATGATCGTGCACAATCGTCAGCATGGCCACTCCTGTTAGCGTGGCAACGAGTGTTCCTGCATGCAAACGCAATTTAGAACAGGATATAATAGTAGCAACAGCAACAAGCATATAGGTAAGCGGCGTAACTCCTAATAGAAATGTGTAAAGCATGGCAAAAGCAGCTCCGATTGCTGAAGCAGGAAAGCGTATAAACGCTTTTTTAATAGAATCGGCAGCGGTTGGTTCAATCGTAACAATAGCTGTAATAACAGCGAGCATATACGGCCAGCCAATGGACTGACAAATGAGCGCAGTTAAAAAAACGGCAATGCCTGTTTTAATAATACGACCGCCTAAAAAATTGAATTTTTTTATGTTAATCATTATGCATACCTTCTTTAAAACAGTTAGTAATTTAATTATAAGGCATATTAAGGTGATAGGAAAACCTGTCTTAAAAACTAGCTTTTAAAAAACGAATAAATATACTATAATTTGTTTAAATATTTAAAAGAGGAGTAGGACTAATGAAACAATTAATAAATGAAACAATTAATAAATTACAGGATACATTTTATGACGTAAGCAAATATATTGGGCAAAACCCTGAGCTTGGTCACGAAGAATTCAAAGCGTGCAAAGCATTAACCGATGTTTTAAAAGAACAAGGGTTCACAGTTGAAATTGGTACATGTGACTTACCAACGGCTTTTACTGCTGTTTATGACAGTCAAAAGCCAGGTCCATCGATTGGATTTATGGCTGAGTACGATGCTTTGCCGGATCTCGGACATGCATGCGGACATAACTTAATTGGAACCATGTCCATTGCCGCTGGTATTGGTCTTAGTAAAGCAGTTGCAGAAACAGGCGGTAAAGTATATGTATACGGCACGCCTGCAGAGGAAACACGAGGCGGCAAAGTAACGATGGCTGAGCAAGGCATTTTTAATCATTTAGACGTAGCTATGATGGTGCATCCTTATTACTGCCACCAAAAAAGCGGACGTTCTCTTGCGATGGATGCCATTCAGTTTGAGTTCTTCGGAAAATCCGCGCACGCAGCTGCTGCTCCCCATGAAGGAATCAACGCGTTAGACGGCGTATTACAAACGTTCAACAGCATTAATGCGCTTCGCCAGCATGTGAAGCCGGATGTACGTATCCATGGAGTCATTACAGAGGGTGGCAAGGCCGCCAACGTTGTACCGGATTATGCAGTAGCACAATTTTATGTCCGCGCTTCAACTCGTGCATATGTAGATGAAGTAACAGATAAGGTGAAGGCATGTGCCAACGGTGCAGCTTTAGCCACGGGCACAAAATTAAAAATCTCAAACTATGAGTTTTCTTATGATGATATGCAAACGAATCAAACATTATCCGATGTCTATACAAGTAATCTCATCTCATTAGGCGTGAGCGAACAAAGCATTACAGAAGACCAAGGCGATCATGGATCTTTAGATATGGGGAATGTAAGTCAGGTTGTTCCGGCTATTCATCCGTATATTCAAATTTGTGATGATTATTTTGTTTGTCATACGCACGAATTTAGAGAAGCAGCTTTAAGTGAGCAAGGAAGAGAAGCAATGATACTGGGGGCACAAACAATGGCATTAACAGGGTATAACGTATTAACAAATCAAGCGCTGCTCCAAAAAATCAAAGAAGAATTTAATGCTACAAAGTAAGAGATAATGATAAAACCATACTAAATAATACGCTTGCGACTGCAAGCGTATTATTTAGTATGAGAAGTGGGACTGAATGGTTCGGAAAATTTGACCGTGGCGCTGTTCATCGCTCGCAGCTCGAACAATGCGGCTTTGAATTCGAGCATTTGTGATTCTTCTAGCGATTGATTGATAAAATGGAACGGTTTCTACTTCATCTTTAATGGATTCAGAGACCCCTTCTTGAAAAGTATTTGGCAGTTTTATGTTTAATGAAATCTGCGGGTAGCTGCCTGATAAATCATAATAGGCTTTAGAAAACCAGTCAAAGTGTTTAATTTCATCCTGCCGAATACCTAGTATAGCTTGTTGAAATTGATTATTAGGAGCCAGCTCCGCTAAGCGTGTATAGTAGTGAATAGCGGAAAACTCATCGTTTACAGCTTTGTTTATATCTCTTAGAAGCTGTTCATCTAGTCTTGTATCATCTTCCCAATATTCTTCATGCCGGGAGTAAAATTCATACATATGGATATACCTCCTCACCGTTTTGTTCTCTTGTCGTCAACATCATCGTATGTATAGACAAGAAAAGACGTACATTAAAAGAAAAAAGTTTAACAAAATGGTAAAAAGGGTATGTGCAGAGAATAGTATCAAAAAAGACAGAGGTTATCTTATGATTAAAATTGTAGCTAAAACCAAAGAAGGAGCTATTAAAGAAATAGAAATGAATGAGATTCGTTCAAGCCATGACTTTCAATGGTATTGGGTTGATTTTTACAATCCCACCGAGGAAGAAAAAAAGCAGCTTGAACAATTTAATTTTCATCCTTTAGCAGTTGAGGACTGTTTAAATCAAGGTCAGCGGGCTAAATTTGAGTTGTATGATGAGCATTATTTTTTAGTCTATTATGCCCTTCATAAAGAAGAGCTTGAGCACTTAGAAGTATCTGCGTTTGTAGGAGATAACTTTTTAGTCACTTACCATATGGATAAGCTAACGAGCGTGGCTAGGGTGTGGGAGCTTATCAAAAAAGACCCTGAGGCTACCGAAGATGGAACATGGGATATCATGTATGAACTCTTAGATCATACCGTTGATGAATACTTCCCTGTGCTTTATAAATTTGAAGATCATATTGACGACATTGAAGACAATGCAAAAGACGAACCTATGGATGAATTAATGAGGCAGCTTTATGACATCCGAAGTGATTTGTCACGAATGCGCCGCATTTTAAACCCCATGAGAGATTTAATGTATCGTATTATGTCAACTAATGCGTTAAAAGCAAAAGAGCAGGTTCGCTATTTTAATGATATTTATGATCACTTATTAAATATGATTGAAATTATGCAAGCAAGCAGGGATTTGTCAAATGATATTCGAGAAAGTTTTATGTCCATTAACTCGGATCGTATGAATTCAATCATGTTTACGCTCACGCTTATGTCAGCTATTTTCTTACCGTTGACGTTTATTGCTGGCCTCTATGGCATGAACTTTTCATATATGCCGGAACTGACAGGGAAATATAATTATTTTATTGTACTGGGCATTATGATTGGGCTTGTAGGCGTAATGGTCTTTGCCTTTTATAAAATGGGATGGTTCAAATATCGAAAAGGACCTAAACTATAAAGTAGATTGTTAACCTTCCTGTATAAATGTTAATCAACTCAGTAAAAATGAAATTAAATAAGCGAAGATCTTATCTGACTCTAGATAAGATCTTTTTCTTGTGCTATAAACAAGAAAAGCAGGGAAGCGAGGGAAGAATGTGAAACACGGAAGAATGGGGCTGCGAAGCATCACGGTGCTGCTTGTATGCATGGTGGTGATTCTATCGCTATTGTTAACGGATTTATTAGTTAGCAGTTCAATTGGAAAAAATATTCGGGATCAACAGGCTGAAAAAGCGCGGACTATTGCTACGATTATTTCAGAATCAACGAACGTGAAAGAAGGACTAGAGACAAAAACCCCTCAGTCAATTCAAGAATTTACTAAACGAATTCGTGAAAAATCAAGCGTCTTGTTTATCGTTGTTATGGATATGAATGGAATTCGCCAATCTCACCCAGATCCTAAAAAGATAGGAAAGAGATTTGCCGGAGGCGATGAGCAAAAATCATTGCACGGGAAATCTTATGTATCTGTATCAAAAGGAACGCTTGATAAATCTCTGCGCGCTTTTGCACCTATTTATAATGAAAAAAATCAGCAAATTGGCGCAGTAGCTGTGGGGATTTCTTTGAATAATGTAAATGAAGCAATTAGAGATGGGCATCGTCGAATTGTTTTAGGTTCATTAATTGGTTTACTTGTAGGCGTTCTTGGTGCTATTTTATTAGCGAATTACATAAAGAAAATTTTATTTGGCTTGGAACCTTCTGAAATTGCTAAAATTCTAGAAGAGAGAAGCACCATGCTGCAGTCGGTTCGTGAAGGAGTGATAGCTGTTGATAAAGAAGGTAATATTACACTTGCTAATCGTTCTGCACGCCGCTTATTTGTCAAAGCAGGGTTAGCAGCAGAGCCAATCGGTTTGTCTATTCGAGAATATATGCCCACCTCCAGGTTGGACGACGTTTTGTCTACGGGGGAATCTCATTATGATGAAGAGCAAGTCATAAATGGAGTAGCCATTGTGGTTAATAGGGTTCCGCTAGTAGTAAACGAAGAGATTGTAGGGGCACTTTCTACGTTTCGGGATAAAACAGAAGTTAATATCTTAGCAGAACAGCTAACAGGTGTTAAAATGTATGTGGAAGCGCTTCGAGCACAATCGCATGAATTTATGAATAAACTTCATGTGATTTTAGGAATGGTGCAGATGAATTATTATGATGAGCTAAAAACGTATATTCATCAGCTTGTTAATCACCGTGTCGATGAATCTAGTTCAGTGACTAAATCTATTAAAGATCATGCGTTGGCAGGGTTCCTCATGGGCAAAATGAGTTATGCTAGAGAGGAAAGCGTAGAACTGACGTTTTCCGCTGATGAAGTTATTCCAGAACCTTCAGATCCACACGTTACTCATCATCTCATTACCATTATTGGAAATTTAATTGATAATGCAATTGATTCAGTTTGTCATCAAGCCTCTAAAAAAGTGTCCGTTATGCTTGTGTATAAAAACAATAAACTTACGATTCAAGTCACGGATACAGGCTGCGGCATTCCTTCCGATACAATGAATCAGATTTTCAAGAAAGGCTTTTCTACAAAAGGAACGAGCAGAGGGTTTGGGTTGCATTTAGTGAAGCAAACGATTGATGAACTAGGTGGCCAAATCGTTATTGACTCATTTATAAATAGCGGTACCACATTCTATATTGATATTCCGTACGAAACAAGGAGAGATCAAGTTGATTAAAGTATTAATTGTTGAAGATGACCCAATGGTTGCTCAGTTTAATCAAAAGTACATTGAAGAGATAGAGGGGTTTACAGTGGTCGCTGTTGCTCATTCGGGTCATGAAGCCTTGGTGAAGGTAAATGAATATCAAGTGGATTTAGTGCTGCTTGATATCTTTATGCCTGGGCAAAATGGTTTGAAAGTTTTACAAGAGATTCGAACAAAACAAGAGGAAATAGATGTCATTTTTATAACCGCTGCTTCGGATGCCCAAACGATTCAGCAAGCTTTACGCTACGGAGCGATTGATTATTTGATTAAGCCTTTTACATTTGAACGCTTTTATCAAGCACTTTCGGCTTACAAACAAACATTTCGTACGTTAAAACAGCAACCTCAGCTTAATCAACAGGAATTGGACGGGCTGTTGTCTAATAAAAAAATAAAAGAGGTTCCGGTAGAGCCGTTGCCTAAGGGTTTAACGACTGGAACATTAGAAGTTATCGTAGAAGCCATTGAGCATCTTAAAGATGACCCTTTTTCGACCGATGATGTAGCTGAAAAAACGGGAATTTCAAGAGTGTCTATTCGGAAATATTTAAAATTTCTAACAGATATAGGTCTTCTTGGAGAAAGAATGACTTACGGCACAATAGGACGTCCTGTGTATGCGTACTTATACAATGAACAAAACCGTCACTTGCTGCATCACTACCTCGTTGACTTTGAAAAATAAAGAGATTGACCTGTCAGAGACGTCCGTTGCTATTTTGTCAGTGTGAGAATATTTTACTGTAGAGTGCGGGTGAGTTAAGTGGTATGGTTGATAATAACAAAGGAAAAAAACAAGTCGTTTGACTGAAAAAGAGGTGGTTTCTTGATTGAAAGCATAGAAAGCTTGACTGAATTACTGTTATCAGGGAATCAAGATGAAGCTTGGAATATTGTGTGGAAAAAAAGACAGCAGGGTTTCGATACATTTTATATTTTTCAGCAATTCATTTCAGTGTCAATGGCTCAAATCGGTATGATGTGGGAAGAAGATGAAATTTCAGTGGCTGATGAACATTTAGCTACTACTACCTGTGACTATGTTTTGTCACGCTATCAATTGTGTATAAGACAAGAAGTTATTAAAAATGAAAAAAAAGGTCTGTTTTTGTGTATAGAAAATGAACAGCATTTTTTAGGTTTAAAAATGATTTCCATTCTCTTTGAAGAGCACGGATGGCAGACGAAACTTTTAGGAGCAGATTCTCCGCTTTTACATGCAACGCACGCTGTTGAACAATGGAAACCTGATTTAGTAGGAATCTCGTTCAGTTTAACTCATCATATAGAAAAAGCAAGCGAATATATAGAAGGATTACAAAAGACAAAACATCAGCCGCTTATTTTAGTTGGAGGCCGAGTAGTTTCAAACTATAAGTTTCCTCTTGTTCAAACAAATCAAGTTCGATTTATTGCACAGTTAGAGGAGTTGAAAGAGTTTTTTCATTATCAATCAATTAGGGGGATTAAGGTTGTCGACTATTAAATATGCTCCGCTTCCTGTTTTTATTATGGATGAGGAAATGAATATTCTAGCGCAATCTGATGAAGCAGCCGCTTTATTCGGAGAGGTTCAACATTTTTTAGAAATTGTTGACGAAGATAGTCAGAACAAAGCTAGAAAACGATTAGGACAGAAGAAAAAAATAAAAACAGAATTAGTCATGCATTCGCGCAAAGCTAAGATGTCTCTTTATACCGTGAATTGCAAATGGGAGCAAGATAAGGCGCATGTAATATGTGTAGAGGAAGATTCTCAAATTAGAATTCTTTCAGAAAAAATCGAACAACACACAGCGCGTTTATCTGAAACGGACTTAGAACTCCTGCTGCAAAAAGAACGATTGGAAAAGGCCATGAACCGAGTTATAGAACTTTCAGGACCATTTATTCATTTATCAAATAACATGGTACTTATCCCTCTGTTTGGAGATTTATTTGAAGAAGTCATCATGAAAAATGAACATCGGCTGCTCAAACAGATAGATGAAGAAACCGTTGATCGAGTTATTATTGACTTTAATGGAATCGGTCAAATTGATGAACGAGGTGTTGCCGCGCTAGAACATTTAATATGGGAATTTCAGCTAATGGGCGTACAGATTTATCTAACAGGTGTGACACCCGATCATAGCCAATGGCTTCACCAGTATCATTTTCAAGCAAATGTAAAATCTATTAGTAACTTAGGTCAGGCCATTCATCAATTTTTTACAACGGCATGAAATGGCTACGAAAAGTCAACAATTCATATAACGGCAATAAGACAGGGAATCAATACGGATAAACAGGTGATTAAAATTTGGTGAAACACGCGCGTAAAGTAGCTTTAAGAATTTCGATTGTATATATCATTATTGGCGCTGTATGGATCTTGATATCTGACAATATATCTAGAACATTAGCGCAAGGTCGTTTTGAAGTATATATTTTTTTTCAACAGTACAAAGGTTGGTTTTTTATTTTAGCTACGGGGATTATTTTATATGGTCTGGTATATAGGAGAGCTTATAAACTAGTGAAGTCCCAGCAAGAGCTCATAGCGAAAGAACACGAACTTCAAACGAGCAATCAGCACTATCAGTCTTTATTCAAACATAACCCCGATGGCGTTTTTGAAATAAGCAAAACAGGGGAAGTTCTTCTTGCTAACCCAGAAGGTGAAGCAATCGTTGGATACTCCAGTGAAGAATTGCAAAAGATGAAACCTTCAGCACTTATTGCAGCTGAAGAATTTGATATGTGTAAAGAGTATTTTAAAGAAGTACTGAATGGAAAAGGTGCTAAGTTCGAAATGAATGTTATCAATAAAAAACAAGAAAGACGGTTGCTTAGGTGTTCTTTGCTTCCCATCGTCGTTCATAAGCAGGTGGTAGGCGTATTTATGATTGCACGTGATATCACTACATACCGCCAAGATGAAGAGCTTATGATAACCTCGGAAAAAATGTCGGTTATTGGACAAATGGCAGGTGCCGTAGCACATGAAATTAGGAACCCGCTCACTTCTTTAAAAGGCTTTGTACAAGTTATGCAAGCCTCTAAGGAAACAAATGACACTTATTTAGACATTATGATGTCTGAAATCGACCGCATCAACTTAATCTCCAGTGAAATGCTTATTCTTGGAAAAAAGCAGCATGTATCTTTTGAAAAGACCAATTTATGCGAGATTTTAAAACAAGTTATTACACTAATGGAAGCGCAGGCCAATTTAAATAATGTTTCTATTTTGTTGAAGGAAACAACAAAAAGGCCTATTTATGTTTCGGCTGATGCAAATCAGTTGAAACAAGTGTTCATCAATGTGATTAAAAACGGTGTAGAAGCTATTATTGAGAAAGGTCATATTACAATAACAGTTGAAGAAAAAGATACACGAGCATTAATCCACTTTGAAGACAATGGAGTCGGAATGAGTCAAGAGAGGGTTGAACAAGTAGGGACGCCGTTTTATTCTACGAAAGAAGCTGGCACTGGCTTAGGACTGGCCGTATGTTACAAAATCATGGAGCGTCATCAAGGTACCATGCATTTTAAAAGCGGTAAAGGAAAAGGAACAACGGTTACTATTGATATGCCGATTATAGAACGAAACAGCCGCCTCTCGTAGTTCAGAGAGCGGCTGTTTTCTTGAAAAAGAGAAAGTAAGCGGTTGAGCCCTTTACGTGGGGATCCATATAGGACATAAAACCTCCTTCTTATACAAGTTTTCGTCCATAATAAAGAGGATCATATTGTTTTCTATAGAAGCAATAGTGTATCATAGTTGAAGCTATGTATATTGATGTAGAAAAGTTAAGGCAAGAACCGATTTTTCTACTGACGGATTGACAGGGTCCTTTGGGATAAGAAAGGCTTATTTATAAATAGAAATTAAGGTCAGTATAGATTTAACGCACATGCCCACTGATACATTCGTTTAATTGAAATGAAAAAACGTTTATAATATCGAGAAAAGCATGGAAAAGGAGATAGATATGAGTCAGGTTATAGAGACTTTACAGCCTTTTTTACAAGAGGCTTGGAAAAAAGCAGGGTTCAATGAGCCTACTGCCATTCAAACAAAAGCTATTTCAGAAATTTTAGCTAATAAAGATGTAATAGGAGAATCTCCAACGGGAACAGGGAAGACGCTGGCATATTTGTTGCCTGTCTTACATCGCATTCAGCCGGGCCCCTCTCATATTCAAGCGGTTATTTTAGCATCTTCCCATGAATTGGTTATGCAAATTCATGGTGAAATTCAAACTTGGTCACAGGGAAGCGGCATTTCAAGCGCAGCGTTTATCGGCGGAGCGAATATGAAACGTCAATTGGAAAAACTAAAAAAACGTCCTAATATCATTGTTGGTACTCCAGGACGCTTGAACGAATTAATTAAAATGAAGAAATTAAAAATGCACGAAGTCAAAACAATTGTGATTGATGAAGCGGATCAATTATTTGTGCCTGAACATGTTCAAACGGTTCAACAGATTGTGAAAATGGCGTTAAGTGATCGTCAAATTCTAGTCTTCTCAGCTACCGTATCAGAACGTACCAAATCGTTAGCAAAAGACATGATGAACCATCCCCTTGAAATAGAGGTAGGAAGAGATGAACTTCCAGCTTCTAAGGTAGAGCATGTATACATTAAAAGTGAAGCCAGAGATAAAGTGGACGTACTTAGAAAACTAGTTCGCCAAGAACAAATGAAAGCTTTAGCCTTTTTTAAAGGCATTGATACTCTTATCGAGTTTGAAGAAAAATTAACATTTAAGCATGTAGAAGCCGGCTCTTTACACAGTGAAACGAAAAAAGAAGATCGTGCTACGACGATTAAAGGGTTTCGAAAAGGAGATTTCCCTATCTTATTAGCAACGGATGTCGCAGCTAGAGGATTAGACATCAAGGGACTGACGCATGTGATTCACATCGATGTTCCTCAAGATGCGGATCAATACGTGCATCGCTCAGGTAGAACAGGCAGATCGGGAGCAGAAGGTACAGTTATTTCTCTTGTGACTGAACGAGAAGAACGAAATTTAAAACAAATCGCACGTGAACTTCAACTTTCATTAGCGAAAAAAGAGCTTTATATGGGCGAAATCGTTGATGAAGGAACAAAAGAGCAGTCTCGTACAGCTAAAAAACCTTCGAAAAAGCCATTTAACAAGAAAAAGAAACAAAAAGGTCGAATGTAAACTAGGTATTCTGCCTTTTTACAACAGCAGTGTCACAACCTAAAAAGCAACGTCTACTGCTTTATTACAGCAGCTTGGCGTTGTTTATTTTCTCTATTTTTCCTGTATAAATAAGTAAAAAAAGAGAAATGTAGATATTTTTTCCTAGGTATGAAAATAGTTTGAATGATGGATTTTGTTTTTTGTAACCTTATTTTAACATTACTTTAAGAGACTTCTAATAAAAGAGGAAGAAGGACGTGGGGACATTTTATGGATGCAATTGATGATCTCTTTGACGACATAGAGCGAAGAAGAAAAAGCAAAGAATATAGTCGAGATGCAGATCAATTAGAATCATATTTACATGAAGTTCAACGTATTATGGAATTTCTTGAAGAAGGTATCTATCTGTTTCAAAATTCGCACCAACAATATGCGTCAGATTGGTCAGGGCGTTCTAAGAGCTCATATGAGGATATTTATAATGATATTACGCAATCTACTTTTCATCTGTACGACGTAAGGGATGAATTGTTTCAAACTTTACGCTTAGAAATTTCACGATTAAGAGAGTTAGCATCGGCGTAATAAATAACATTATCGACTCACTCCTTTAGAAAGTGAGTCTTTCCGTATAGGCTTAAAAAATGTTTGGATGACTGAAGGCTTACAAGAGATAGGGGGACGGACATACATGGAGATAAAGGTAAATCCAGAGGTGCTGCAGACATTTGCAGAGCGAATTCAGCAGTCTCATTCACAAACGGCTGATGCACTTCAAAAACTAAGCTGGGAAGCTACAAATCTACATTTCTTGTCTGTTGCAGATATTGATAAAGTGCTGGACTTGCAGGAAGAGTTACAGCATATGATTCGCAAACTTGATTCGCTAACGGAAAACGCACATTTATTAGTAAAAGACACTGCAGAACAAATGAGAAAAGCAGATGGAGAGCTAGAAGGCTCTTCAGGCTGGACGGAGTTTTGGTCGAGCGTATGGAGCGATGGGAGCACCCATTCACAAGATACATGGAATGACATAAAGAATTTAAAAGGATGGAATACGTATGACAATATGCACAGAACGATTGAAAAGCCTCTAGGTACTCTTAATGTTATGTGGAATTCGCTTTCTATGTCTTGGGAAGAAAAAGTAGTGAATGGTTCTACATGCAGTCGAACGGAATTTTTTACTTATGGCGTTATTCAAATGGGGTTGGGCATTTTAAGTCAGGAAATGAATCCTTCAAACATTATGTTTAGTGACAGCATAGAGGAAGTGAAGAGAGAATGAATGAAGTATATGATGGCGCTGGAAGTGAAATAGTACAGTTCCTTACAGGGTTGTCTCGGCAATGAAATATACATTTAACTTATTAGAAAAATCGTTAATTGAAGCAATGAAAGACAATAAGAAAATTGCTCAATTTTATAAAACTTTAATGAATAGCAATTTATGGCTAGTTGTTAGTTCAGAGCATGGAGCATCAGATATATTAATTGGAGAGCACTACGTTCAGACGATGAAAAGCGCAGCGTACCGATATCTACCTGTTTTTTCGTCAAAATATCCGATTGAACAGATGCTGAAAGATGAAAAGACCGTATGCGTATCATTTAAGGATATGCTGCCTGTATTAAATGAAGAAATAGCGATATTACTTAATCCTGACACGCCTCTCTCAAAATTATTCATCCCCGAAGAAATAAGGATGTTAAAAGAAGATCAAAATTATTTTAAGCAGTAGCCAAAGCGATAACAAGCGCATGTGCTTTGTCCAAGCATGTCTGAATCTTAAATAAATAGAAGATATGTATAAAGAGGCAGGGCCTTAAATAGGTTTCTGCTTTTTTATTACTAGTAAATAGTTCTATAGATAATGAACAAAAATGTAATTTAATAGTCTTATAGTTTTTATTTTCCTTTAAATAGGTACCTATAGATCAGATGGAAAAGGTTTAAATGAGAACAAAATCTTGGTTGTTCAGGTTTTATTTGCATTTTTAGGGGTATTTGTAGATACATATTCTCATTTTTGGAGGCTTTTACAAGTAACCTTTGACCTTATCACTAGAGTTTCTTACAATAATAGTAAATATATAAACCGAAGGAGAGATATGTATGTCAGGAATTATTCGCGTAACACCAGCAGAGCTTCGCGACATGGCAGGTCGATATACTAACGAAAGCGGTCAAGTTCAAGAATTAGTAAGCCGTCTTGATACAATGAAAAATCAACTTCAAGACATGTGGGAAGGTGCTTCAAGCGAAGCGTTTGCTGCTCAATACGAAGAACTAAAGCCTTCTTTCGTTGAAATGTCTAATCTACTTACAAAGATTGCTAAGCAATTAGACGACTCTGCAAATGTTCTTGAAGATACAGATAACCAAATCGCTAGCCAAATCCGCGGTTAACTTCATCTAATAATCTAAGTGAAGTAATAAAAGGAGCGCCCTATTCTCAAAAGATGAAGGCGCTTTTTCTATGTTTTGAGGTGATGAAACCCTATGTATATAGAAGTAACAGTAGACTTAAAGCACTATACAGGTGATCGGTTCGATTTGCGACTATCAAACTATCATTCACTCAAAAAAGTAGTCGAGATCGTTTGGCAAGCTAAAAAGATTACTCAATCACCAAAGGACGGTGCGTGGATACGTGTTTCAAATAAAAATCTTATTTTCTCGGGAAATGAGACGATGATTAACTGCGGAATTACCACAGGTGATTGTATCGAAATTCTCTAAAGGAGTCTATTAGAATGTCAGAGAAGAAACCGACTTACTTAGAAGAACAGCTCGAAGCTGTAATGACGCGTCATAATAATGAATATACATTTATTTTTCAAAAAGAAAAAATTCGACTTAATCGTTCTGTTGAGATTGAAATGTTAAAGGATGTAAACACGGCTTTTCAAAAAGAAATCATGATGAGCGATGATGAACTTAAAATAACAATTAAGCCTACCTCTGAATTTCAACCTTTTACAGCATTAAGGGGAAAAGAAGAACAGCAAAAGTGGCTATTTGCAGATCAGCTTATCAAAAAGGTAAAGCAGCATTCTTTTTCAAGGCTGCATTTGTTGATTTGTCCAGAAAATATCATTTTTGATAAAAGTTTAAGTCCGGCTTTTTTACATTATGGAGTGAAAGAAAGTTTACCTCCTTATGAGTCTAACGAGGAACAAAGCTTTCAAGAGCTAAAAGCTACAATAGCAGCGGCCGTTGACTCATCGCATACATTTGAACAGTATTTTAAGTTATATGAGACCTTGCAATTAAAAGAAGACGCTAAAAAAATAATGCATATCAGCAATGAGGAAGAGTTGAGTCAATTTGTTCAGCATAAGTTAACCCAAATTGAAAAACATCAAAAGACACTCGTTCAACTTCCTCAAAAACGCTGGACCATTTTTAAGTTTTCATCTGTGGGTATACTTGTCTTATTAATTCCAGCTCTTATTTATACTTTTTACTCTTACTTTTTTGCTCAGCCGAAACAAGAAGCATTTGTAGAAAGCAACGAATACTTTCTTGAAAAAAACTACAGCAAAGTAGTCGACAAACTTGAAGATTATGACATTGAAAGCATGCCTAAAATTGTGCAATACGAAATAGCAACTTCCTATCTTGTTAATGAAAAGTTAGGGGAGGAGCAAAAAGCAAATGCTTTAAAGACTATTACGCTTCAGTCAGATCCTCAGTACTTTGCCTATTGGTTTTACATTGGCCGAGGAGACAACAAAAAAGCGCTAGAAGTCAGCAGGTTGTTAGAAGAACGTTCATTAATTATCTATGCACTAATGAAATACGAAGGTCAGCTAAAGACAGACAACGATTTAGCGGCTGATAAAAAGCAAGAAGAGCTTGATAAAGTAGCAAACGAACTTGAAGAATTTAAGAAAGAAAATGATCAACAAGAAGCGGAAGCAGCCAAGCAGCAAGAAGAGAAACAAGCTGAGGAGGCACAGGCGGCCAAGCAGCAGGAAGAAGAACAGAAAGCTGCAGAAGCCGAGAAAAAGAAACAAGAAGAGCAGAAAAAACAGCAGGAAGATCAATCGAAGTAGGGAGGTAGTTGTATGAATATGCTTTGGGTAGTTAGTGGGCAAACGTATCAGCAGCTGCCTGTAGATTTTAAAACTTTTCGCCAAGCAACGGTAGGAAACACTCAGCATCAAACTTTTACGTTTTCCTATCCCTTTGAGAAGGGGCAAATGACGCTGTCATCTGAAAAGAACGGCCGGCTCTTGATTTCCTACGGAGAAGAAAGGATAGCAGAGCTATCTGTTTCTGAGTCGTTTGTATGGCGAGAACAAGGACATGCTTTAACCTTTGTTCTTACAGAGACGGCTGTTAAAGAAGCTGTCTATTATATTGATTATGGATCAGAAGTTTCGTTTTCCACAAGTGATGAAGCAGCTGATGTGTATCAGCAAAAAGAAAAGTGTATAGCAGAGCCAAAAGAAGGATTTTACTTATCAAAGATAAACGGGAAGTGGAAGGTCTTTTATAACCAAGAACCGCTTTATCTTAACGGACACCGACTAGAAGAGAATACGAACCTTCAGCCCGGTGATCTTATTTTATGGTCTTCTATGACCATTCAATTGATCGAAAAAGATTTGCTGAAGATTCAAAGCTACTATAATTATGCATCTAAGCTTCCAGCTACGGCACAGCCTATTTCTGAAATGAAAAAGAAGTACCCGGTTTATAGACGAACACCGCGCATGATATATGATTTGCCTAATGATAAGGTGAGCTTATCCTTTCCGTCTCAAGACAATGACGAAAATAACCGAAGCTTATGGCTTACTATTTTACCGCCATTAGTCATGCTTTTAGTCATGGGTACGGTCTCGATTATTCAGCCTAGGGGAATTTTTATTATTATATCTGTCATGATGTTTACGACCACGCTGATTGTATCTACCGTTCAATACTTCAAAGATAAAAAACAGCGCAAGAAGCGGCAGGAGCGTCGTCGTCGAATCTATACAAAGTATCTAGAAAACAAGCGTGAGGAATTACAAGAACTAGTATCAGTTCAACGAGATGTATTATCTTATCATTTTCCGACGTTTGAACGAATGAAATATTTAACAGAACAGATTTCTGATCGAATTTGGGAACGAACTGTAGAAAGCAGTGATTTTTTACAGGTGCGTCTTGGAACAGGAACAGTTCCTGGAAGCTACCAAATTTCTTTAAATAGCGGGGATATGGCTAATCGAGAAATTGATGATTTGCTTGAGCAGTCTCAGCACATGGAAAAGGTCTATCGAGAAGTCAAAAATGCCCCTGTTACCGCTCATTTAGGTTTAGGCTCTATCGGTCTGGTAGGAAAGATGAAAACGGTGAAGAATGAACTGCATCAGCTTGTAGGACAGCTGGCATTTTCCCACAGTTATCATGACGTAAGATTCGTATTCATTTTTGATGAAGAAGAATATAAAGAGTGGGAATGGATGAAATGGCTTCCTCATTTTCAGCTTCCGCATTCTTTTGCGAAAGGTTTCATCTATAATGAACAAACGAGAGATCAGCTTTTATCTTCTATTTATGAAATGCTGAGAGAACGCGATTTAGATGAAGCAAAAGGAGAAGGGGTTTTCCTGCCTCACTTTGTTTTTATTATTACGAATCAGCAGTTAATTGCAGATCACGTTATCTTAGAGTATTTAGAAGGATATCACCCTCACCTTGGGTTCTCTGCGATATTTGCGGCAGAGACAAAGGAAAGCTTAACGGAGCACGTTCACACACTCGTTCGTTATATTAACGAATCCGAGGGGGATATATTAATTCAAAAGCAAAAAGCTGTGAATATTCCATTTCAGCTTGATAAACACACGCTTGATTATAATGAAAGATTTGCAAGGATGCTGCGGACATTGGATCACCAAGTTGGCATGACCAACTCAATTCCAAATAGCGTTTCATTCTTAGAATTATTTAAAGCAAGAGAAATTGGTGAGTTGGATATCGTGCAAAGGTGGCAGAGCAATGAATCAGCTAAGTCACTAGCAGTTCCTATTGGGTTAAAAGGAAAAGAAGATATTGTTGAACTAAATCTTCATGAAAAGGCTCACGGCCCTCATGGATTACTTGCAGGTACGACGGGGTCAGGGAAAAGTGAATTCCTACAAACGTACATTCTTTCGTTAGCGGTGAATTTCCACCCCCATGAAGTCGCGTTTTTATTAATTGACTATAAGGGCGGAGGAATGGCTCAGCCGTTTAAAAACATGCCTCATCTGCTTGGAACCATTACAAATATTGAAGGAAGTAAGAATTTTAGTACAAGAGCCTTAGCTTCTATTAAAAGTGAATTAAAGCGACGCCAACGCTTGTTTGATAGATATGAAGTCAATCACATTAATGATTACACAGATTTATATAAGCAAGGTATGGCAGAAGAACCCCTTCCTCATTTATTCTTAATCTCGGATGAATTTGCTGAGTTAAAAAGTGAAGAACCAGAGTTCATTCGCGAATTAGTCAGCGCGGCGCGCATTGGACGTAGTCTGGGCGTTCATTTAATTTTAGCCACGCAAAAGCCAGGCGGTGTTATTGACGATCAAATTTGGAGTAATGCGCGCTTTAAAGTAGCTTTAAAAGTCCAAGATGCCGCTGACAGTAAAGAAATCTTAAAAAATGCGGACGCTGCTTCTATTACGGTGACGGGGCGAGGCTATCTGCAGGTTGGAAATAATGAAGTGTATGAACTGTTTCAGTCAGCTTGGAGCGGCGCGCCGTACATGGAAGATACGTATGGGGCTGAAGATGAAGTCGCCATTGTTACAGATCTCGGGTTGATTCCTTTATCTGATGTATCTACTCAGCAGACGTCATCTAAACAAGCGGAAGCAGAAATTGATGTTGTGGTGCAAAAAATTGAAAAAACGCAGCAGGAACTAGCTATCAAAAAATTAAATAGTCCATGGCTGCCGCCTCTTAAAGAGAGATTGCTTCGCAGTGAGTACACAGAGAAGCGAGACGGTGTATTCCCAATTGGCTTGATTGATGAACCGGAAAAGCAAAGTCAAACGGTATATAACTACCAGCTGATGGATGATGGAAACATTGGTATATTTGGTTCGTCAGGATACGGTAAATCGTTTACAGTCATGATGTTGCTTCTTAGTCTAGCTGAAAGACAAAGCCCGGAGCAGCTTCATTATTACATTTTTGACTTTGGAAACGGCACGCTGCTGCCGCTTCGTCAGCTGCCTCATACGGCGGATTATTTTTTAATGGATCAAATGCGTAAAATTGAAAAATTTATGACGATTATCAAACAAGAAATCGCAAGGCGAAAGCAGTTATTTCAACAGCAGGAAGTTAGCAATATCAAAATGTATAATGCTCTAAGTTCAGAAGAGCTGCCTCTAATTTTTATCACGATTGATAATTTTGATCTTGTCAAAGAAGAAATGCAAGATCTAGAAATGCAGTTCACACAGCTCGTGCGTGATGGCCAGTCTTTAGGAGTTTATATGATCTTTACCGCGACGCGTGTGAATTCTATTCGTCAGTCACTTATGAATAACTTGAAAACGAAAGTTGTTCATTATTTAATGGATCATTCAGAAGCGTATTCTATTTTAGGACGTACGCCGTATGCGCTAGAGTCTATTCCAGGCCGGGCTATTATCAAAACGGATCAGCCTTATTTTGCGCAGCTGTTTTTACCTGCGGAAGGAAAAGATGATTTTGAAATCTTTGATGCAGTTAAGCTGCACATTCAACGATTAAAGAATCAATACGCTGATGCTACTGTTCCGGAGCCTGTACCAATGCTGTCACCGAAGCTGGTGCTTGCCGAGTTTATGATGGACAGAAGGGTTATTCGGGAAAAAGGAGTCATTCCTCTTGGTTTAGATGAAGAGTTTGTTCGACCGGTGTATATGAACTTTACGAAAAATAAGCATTGCATCGTCATGGGGCAGACGCAAAAAGGAAAGACAAATGTAGTGAAGGTCATACTGCAAACAGCGCTTGAACAAGGCGTGAAGCAAATCGGATTATTTGATTCGGTTGACCGCGGTTTATCAAGCTATGCAGCTGAAGATGAAGTTGTTTACATGGAAACAAAAGAACAGATTATCGACTGGCTTGATTTAACTGAAGAACGGTTGCAGCGACGTGAAAATAAGTATTTGGAAGCAGTGCAGGAAGGAACGGTACACAGTCTTTCATTTGTCCCGATCATGCTTGTAGTAGATGGATTTGTACGATTCCAGCAAAACTTAGACAGCGTCCTGCAGGATCGTATTACAAAATTGATGAAAAATTATAGTCACCTGGGCTTTAACTTGATTGTTGCAGGGAACAACAATGAGTTTTCAAAAGGATTTGACGCGTTAACAACAGAAGTGAAGCAAATTAGCCAAGCCGTGTTGCTCATGAAGAAAACGGAGCAAAGCTTATTTACACTTTCTTATGACCGAAAAGAAGCAGACGTTAACCCTGGCTTCGGTTATTATATTAAAAGTGGAAAAGAAACGAGAATTCAAATCCCGCTATGTGTAAGTGAAAGGAAGATCTTAACATGACCGAACAGCGTAAGTATACACTTAAAGTCATATTAGCTGTTGTTTTAATCTTGGCTCTTCCTTCTTTCTTTTTTCAGTATATTGGAGACAACCCGCTGCAAGTCACAGAAAACTCAACAAGAACGATTGCGGTTGTTAACGAAGATAATGGAGTAAAAGAAAATAGTGAAAAAGCGATAGAATTTGGTGAAAAAGTGACTCCTCTTTTACAGGAGGGGTCGGATTATCAATGGACCGTGCTTGGACGAAGCGCAGCTACAAGCGGTTTACAGAATGGGAAATATGACGCGGTTATCTATATTCCCTCGACTTTCTCACAAAATATTTTATCGTATCAGGAAAAAAAGCCAGAAAAAGCTACTTTGGAATACAAAGTTCAAAGTCAGCTTAACGCAGTTAATAAGGAAAAAGTAGTAGGGGAATTAGAAGATGCTACTACAAAGGTTAATAATGAAATGTCCTCTTTGTACTGGAGTTATGTATCACAGGAAGTGGACAAAGTACGCGGACAGTTCGATAAAATTCTAAATAAAGAAATCGCCTTTCAAAAAACAATGGTCGCTTTTTATAAACCGAATTCAAAAGATTTAGCAGGTGAATTAAATGATCAAAAGAAAATTCTTCAGCAAATCCAAGATAATGTAAATAAAGCAGAAAAAGGTTCGAGCGACAGACAAGGCGACGTAGAACAGGTTGAAAAGAATTTAAACAGCTTCATTGAATATGTAAATCAATATCAAACATATCAAGAAACACAGAAACAAATGCTTGAAAAAACGCAGGCTCAAAGCGTTGCTGCAATTCAAGAAGGGTTGTCTTCCCTTGAATCTAATCAGCCAAGCTCTAAGCAAAATTTTAATGAGCAGGCCAATCAAGTGTTTAGTGGCTTATCTTCGATTCAACAGCAGCTGGATCAAAATCAAAAAGCCGTTGGAGAACTTGGAGACCAACAAGCGGATAACGTCAGTGAACAAGAAAAAGCTCTGCAAGATTTGAACGGCCAAATAGTCAGTTCATATAAACAGCAGTCTGAGCAAACAACTCTAAATCAAATTGAAAGTAAGCTAAAGCCGCTTCGTGCGCAGCTAGAGACAGCTTCATCAAATGATAGTGGTGGAGGCTCAACGGATCCAGGGGAAAGTGATGGAACTCAGCCAGACCCTAATCAAGGAGGAGAAACGCCAACGGACCCTGGGGAAGGTGACGGAACTCAGCCAGATCCTAATCAAGGAGGAGAGACGCCAACGGATCCTGGAGAAGAAGATGGAACTCAGCCAGATGCCGGTCAAGGCGAAGGAACTTCAGAACCAATTAAAGTGGATTTATCTCAGCAAACAGCAAAGCTTGATGATATATCAAAAGGGCTTGAAGACTTAGAACAGCAGCTCCAAGGAATGGTGAACGAAACACCTGAAGCGACTGAAGCACCTAAGACATCTGAGGGAACGGAAACGCCTGAAACGCCTGAAACACCGGACACACCGGACACATCAGGTACATCCAATGCTGTGAAAAGTGCGCTTGAAAAAGTGGCTAATCTGAAAACACAGGTACAAGCAGTCAAAGATGAGCTGCAAAATGTAACTGTTCAGCCTGAAACTTCAGGAGAAAATACGGATGCGCTGAAGCAGAAAATTGCAAGCTTGGAGGCAGACGTTACGTCTTTGACAGCACAGAAAAACAAAGCAGAAAAAGACTTAGAAGAAGCAACCAAGTCGTCGAGCAGTCAAATTGCTAAGCTTCAAGAAGAAAATGAACGATTAAAAAAAGAGAATGAAAAGTTGAAAGAAGACGGCAAAAAGCCTTCTAAAGGTAGTATGGATGTAGACAATCTCATTACGATGATTAAAAACAAAGAAGATAAAATCTTATCTTCTCCAAACCTTTCAGCTTCTCGCAAGGAAAAGCTGAGCAATACATTCTCAGGTAAGATTCAAAGCAGCAGTGCAGAAGATATGCTAAAGTACTACGGTGATTTATCGCAGTATGATTTGATTTTAGCTCAAGTAGGAAATACAGACGTACAGAACAGCGTCCTTAACAACGACTCTATTAAAGGAAGTTTGCAGCAGGCGTTAGCTGGCACCGTCTCTTCTCAAGATGCACGTAAGCAAATCCAACAAAATCTGTCTCTAACAAAAGAAGAGTTAGCACAGTTCCAAAGTTCAGTGCAAGATTTTGCTGACCAATATGGACAAACAGTTGATGCTGAACAAGCATCTATTATGGAAGAGCTATCAGCTATTCAAGAAAAAGCAAATGCAATGAATCAAGAGCTTCAATCTAGCGCAGGTGAAGATCAAGCATTAGAAAAGAAAGAAGCTCCAGACGTAACGGGCTTAATGACGCTGCAGCAAAGCATGGGTCAAGAGTTGAAAGGAATGAACCAACTCATTTCATCTTTAGGTGAAAGACAAGCTAATGTTGTCACATACACAGATGAATTGCAGAAGCGTGTAAATGAAGTCCAGGATAAAGCTGACACGCTTAATAGCAAGTGGGCCCAAAATGTGGATTCAACGAAGTTGGTTCGCGGCCAGGTATACCGTTTATTAAATAATACATTAGTAGATGGACAGAATAATGATTACGTTTATCATTATTTAGCGAATCCTCTTCAAGTAAGCGGTGAAGTGCCGGCTGAAAAAGTAAAAGAGGTTCCACCGGTTGTCATTTTGGTTATTATCTTAATCAGCAGCTTACTAATTGGCTATTTCAGTCAATACTACCGACATGCACCTATGCTTGTAAAAGGTACGCTGTTTGGGTTATTAAATTTGATTGTAGGGTTAATGGTAAGTATCTTTAGCCTTAATATTTATTCGTTATCGGGAGACCGGGCAATGGAATGGTCAATCTTTACGATCGTCTTATTGCTTGCCTCATCTACACTCGTACGTATTGCTTTCTTATTAGGAAGCTTCGCTGGATGGGTGACGACAGTAGGGTTGATTTTATTTTATATTACCCCACTTCTTAACTTATCTATGCCAAACTTTAATTACGAAGATCCAGTATCTAAAGTATATATGTCAATTCAATATGATACGCAGTCTCTGTTTGGACAGGCGCTTATTGTATTACTGGGGATGACTGCCGTTTTAAGTGTTCTGCCATCTATTATTCGTGCTTTAAAGACGACTAAAGAGGTTGAAAATGATGAAACCTATAGTGCTTAATAAGAAGATTGGAAGTATTGTTCTTATTTTTTCACTCCTTTGTTTCCCTATAGCAGCAGCGGCTGAAGCTGATGACGGAAACGTTGAAGAGATTAAACCAAATGTATATAAAGATGATCCGATTAACTTGGACCCCGAATCTTTGCTGGAAAATAAAAAAGAAGTAGGAAATATTCCGGAGGAAATAAAGGATCTTACATTTGAAAAAGAGGAAGATGCAGAGAAAGAGAGCTTAAAAGAAAGTCTTTTTGCGAACGCATCAGCTGAAGATAATACGATTTCTGCGAAAGCAAAAGAATATAACTTGTTTTCTTCTAAAAACACTTCCTACAAGAAAGATCGAACAGAACAAATTGCTTCTGAAAAGTCATCAGACCTACAATGGTTTTATTTACTATTGATTGGTGTGGGGGTTGTTGTATTATTTGCGGTTTTAATACCGCGCATTAGTCCTCAGCCTTCTGTAAAAAAATGAAAAAACCTCGCTGTTAATCAACAGCGAGGTTTTTTCGTATAGACGCAAGCTTATAGGCGGCGGAAGCCTTCTTCAAACAAATAATCTTCTGCTTCTTCGTAAGATAGAAATGCTGCCTCTAAATTCAAGCCAGAATAAACATTCCACAGGTCATCTTCATGAACAAGTAAAAGCGTTGCATTGTCTGGGCCGTTCCAGCGCTGTTCATTTCCATTCCCTACAATAGCTTCTTCTCTAGCTGTATCAGGAAGGGTAGACAAAGATTCAATAGAAGCTTCAATAATTGAGCGAAGCTCTTCTTCTGTATAATCACGGATATTTACAAGACCTTTGTCATTTGTTTCATATCCTTTTAAAAACCCTGCATATACAAATCCATTTCCGTTAGGGTGCAGATGATGCACAACAACCGTTTTATCGTACACGCTTTCTTCATAATGAAAATTCACGCGTCCTAAAGATACATTTTTTCGATGCAGCTCTGGAAACGATGAAATAATAGCTAATTTTTCGTCAAAACTAAGCATAGACAATCCTCATTTCTATTTAAATCATTTCATTTTCTGAAATGGTATAAGCTCTTTTACGATTCGGTTGATTATACCATATATAAAGAAAGACACATAATGCTTTTTCCAATGTGGACTTTTGAAAATATAACCCTTTGCATAAAGTGGCTGTCACTGTAAAGAAGAATACATCTTTTTCACTATAAAACTTAACAAAAAATAGGCAGGGAATTCACAGTGAAAAAATAATATAAAGAGGTGGAAGAAAACTAGTTTTCAAACCTATCATAAGGAGGAATAAAAAAGTGAAATTATACGCTCTGTGTAAAAAAACATGGGCAATGTCCCTGCTTATTTTTGCTCTTTTAGTAAGCTTAACTCCTGTTAGTCAAGCAGCCGAATTTTTATCTGTTGCACAAGCTCTTGAGAATCAAAACAACACTGTACAAACGGTTAAAGGATATGTAGTAGGTCAACCTATAGCCACATCTACAGTTATTACGAGCAATTACCCAAACGATTATGCACTTGCTCTTGCTGACAGTGCAAATGAAACCAATACAGACAAGATGGTGTACGTTCAAATTCCTTCAAATTTGCGAAGTACATTTGGACTTCAAAGTCACTCGGAGTTAAAAGGGAAAAGTCTTACTGTTAAGGGCACACTCACTCCTTATTTTTCACACCCAGGAATAAAATCAGTTACTTCTATCAGTACAGAAACAGGAGGAACTGATCCGACTCCAGATCCCACAGAGCCAACCGTTCCAGTAGAAGACTATTATCGTACCGCAGCTGGAAAAACAGGAAATACCTTGAAGACAGAGCTTCATAACATTATTGATCATCACACAGAACTGTCGTATTCAGCCGTATGGGAAGCTTTAAAGAAGACGGATGAAGATCCAGCTAACGCAAATAACGTTATTTTGCTCTATACGGGGCGTTCACAGGCTAAGAGTACAAATGGAGGCGGAGTGGACGATTGGAATCGTGAGCACGTCTGGGCAAAGTCTCACGGGGATTTTGGAACAGCTATGGGGCCTGGAACAGATCTTCATCACTTACGTCCAACCGATGTGTCTGTAAACAGTACGAGAGGAAACTTAGATTTTGATAACGGAGGGACGGAACATAGCGAAGCACTCGGAAATTATTTTGACAGTGATTCTTGGGAACCTCGAGATGAAGTAAAAGGCGACGTGGCTCGTATGTTGTTTTATATGGCCGTGCGCTATGAAGGCGATGTAAGTGATGAACCTGACTTAGAACTTAATAACACAGTAAATAATGGCACTGCTCCTTATCACGGGAAATTATCTGTGCTTCTTCAATGGAACGCCCAAGATCCAGTAGATGATCGAGAACGACGTAGAAATGACATTATTTATTCAGACTATCAGCATAATCGCAACCCGTTTATTGACCATCCTGAATGGGTGAATGAGATTTGGAACTAATGAAGGAGGCGTCCTGACAGGGCGTCTTTTTTTATAAAAGAAAAAGGAAAAAACTAAAATCCGCCGAATACCTATAGGTGATTTTGAAAAAATGGAGGGAAGCTATGAAACAGCTATGTAAAAAAGGATTGGCTTTTATTTTAGTACTTATTTTTGTTAACGCTTTCATTTTGAATCCACTTAACGGAGCGGCTGCCGTAGATGGAAAATCAATGAATCCAGGTTACAAAACCTATTTAATGGCGCCTTTAAAAAAGGTAACAGACTATACAACATGGGAAGCGTTTGAGAACGATTTACGCAAAGCGAAACAAAATGGATTTTATGCAGTGACAGTAGACTTCTGGTGGGGAGATATGGAGAAAAACGGCGATCAGCAGTTCGATTTTTCCTATGCGCAGCGCTTTGCTCAAGCTGCTCGTAATGCAGGTATAAAGATCGTTCCCATTATTTCTACTCATCAGTGCGGAGGCAATGTAGGAGATGATTGTAACGTGCCGCTCCCATCTTGGGTATGGAACTTAAAAAGTGATGATAGCCTTTACTTTAAATCTGAAACGGGAACGATAAATAAAGAAACGCTAAGCCCTCTTGCAACAGACGTTATTTCTAAGCAATATGGGGAGCTCTACATGGCATTTGCGCAAGCGTTAGCACCTTATAAAGACGTGATTGCTAAAATCTATTTATCAGGAGGCCCTGCAGGTGAAATTCGTTATCCGTCCTATACAGCAGCAGACGGAACCGGCTATCCGTCTAGAGGGAAATTTCAAGTGTATACGAACTTTGCCAAAAGCAAGTTTCAATCATATGCTTTGACTAAATACGGTTCACTCACCGGCGTTAATCAAGCGTGGGGAACCAATTTAACGTCTGCATCGCAAATTTTACCGCCATCAGATGGCTATCAGTTCTTAAAAGATGGTTATTCAACAGCTTATGGAAAAGATTTCCTTTAATGGTATCAAGGAGCTTTGGAAGATCACACAAAACGTATTGGACAGTTAGCTCATCAGGCTTTTGATTCCACCTTTAACGTACCAATCGGTGCAAAAGTGGCAGGAATCCATTGGCAGTACAATAATCCGACGATCCCTCATGCTGCAGAAAAACCAGCTGGATACAATGATTATAACGGGCTTTTGGACGCGTTTAAAACAGCTAAATTAGATATCACCTTTACATGCTTAGAAATGACGGACAGCGGGAATTATCCGGAATATTCTATGCCAAAGACGCTTGTACGCCAAGTAGCAGGTATTGCGAATGCAAAAGGAGTTGTTTTAAACGGAGAAAATGCTTTAACTATAGGCAGTGAAGATCAATATAAGAAAGCAGCCGAAATGGCCTTTAACTATAATTTTGCAGGATTTACTTTGATTCGTTTCTACGATGTTATTAACAATGATACGCTGCTGGGGCAATTTAAAAATACGTTGGGCGTTACACCACTTGCGCAAACGGTTGTAGTAAAAAATGCGCCAACTGCATTAGGAGAAACGGTTTATATTGTTGGAGACAGAGCTGAGCTAGGTCAGTGGGATACGTCCATTTATCCAATTAAATTAACATACAATTCATCGACAGCTGATTGGAGAGGCACCGTCTATTTTCCTGCCAGTCAAAATGTTCAATTTAAAGCAATTGTGAAGAGAGCTGATGGATCGTTAAAAGCATGGCAGCCTTCGCAGCAATATTGGAGCGTGCCGTCAACAACAACGACTTATACAGATAATTGGTAAAACAAAGCCGCATAGCACTTGCTATGCGGCTTTGTTTGGAACACAAGAATTATTTCCAGTTCGCTTGAATAAATTCATCTCGACCGGACTTAGCGCGGTCTTCTTTATAATGCTTTGGATTTTTCTTATGGAAATCTTGGTGATACTCTTCGGCTTCATAAAACGTAGAGGCAGGAAGAATGCTTGTTACGATTGGTTTTTTAAAACGTCCGCTTTCTGCGACCTCTAGCTTCGTCTCTTCAGCTGCTTGTTTTTGGCTGTCGTTATGGTAAAAAATTGCTGTTCGATACTGCGAGCCGCGATCTTGGAATTGACCTCCATCATCTGTTGGATCAATTTGCGGCCAATAAAGATCTAACAAACGTTTATACGGAAACACTTCAGGGTCAAATGTGATTTGAACCACTTCGTAATAACCGCTTGTGCCAGATTTTACTTGCTCATAGGTAGGGTTATCCACAGTTCCCCCCATATATCCTGATACAATGCCGTGAATACCTTCTAGCTCTTCAAATGGTGTAACCATACACCAGAAACATCCACCTGCAAATGTAGCTTTTTCCATACGTAATCCCTCACTTAATCCGTTGTTATGAAGGGTATTATAACAAATTTATATTGAAACAGCTAGAAAAGGGTTTGTAGTCTGTGTAAAAGCTGTGGATAAAGATAAATATCCACAGCTTTTACACAATAAACTCGACTGTTTTGAAGATTGAAAAATGAAGGAGAGAATAAAGAAAAAATGATAGAATAGATAGGATGTATATATCGATTTAGAAGAAATTGCACAACAGAAGTACAATCGACGGATTGGACTTTGGTGTGCTGATGGCATCTAGATAAATAAAGTTAATACGCAGTAACAAGAGGTAAGAAACAGCATATTCACGCTGTTAAATAAATATACAAAGATAATAGGAGAGTTGAATATGTTACAAGATAATCTCATCCTAGAGCACTATGGATTAAACGAATTAAATTTTGATACGATCAAAAGCTACCGGGATCGGTTTGCTGAAGTAAAACCAGCTCATCCTTGGAATGCGCTTGAAACAAAAGAGTTTTTATACAAAGTAGGAGCTTGGGGAAAGGTTAGAGATACCCATAAAGAAGGAGTCACACTCGCAGGCCTGCTTTTATTCAGTGAAGAACGGATTATCACAGAAGTTTTACCACAATACTTTTTAGAATACCGGGAAAATAAAGGAAACGAAGAATGGACAGAGCGCTTTACCTCTCAAGACGGGACGTGGTCAGGAAATATTTTTGATTTTTATTTTCATATTCATGAAATTGTTCGTAATAGCGAACCTCAGCCGTCAATCGCTTCCTCTTTAACAGAAGTTTTGATTAATATGCTTATTCATGCAGATTATAATGGCGAGGGCGGCGTTATTTTAGAAAAGCAACCTTCTCATTACGTTTTTTCTAATCCAGGTCTTTTGTTAGTACCTACAGATTCAGTTTTTAGCAATACCGTTAGTCAGCTTCGAAATCCAAATATCGTTAAGCTATTCAGTTTACTAGGGCTATGTGAACGTTCGGGCTCTGGTTTGAAAAAAGTAAAGCAAAATTGGAGCCTGCATCATTATAAAACGCCAGTTATTGATCAAGATGTTTCTATGCATCGCACAGTGGTCACGTTATCTCTGTCCACTCAAGAAAGACAGGTAAGTTCTTCTGAAAAAGACACTTATAACACTTCTATAGCCGATTTGGGAAATAATTTTAAAGGTGTCGAAAAATATCAAAATACACCTGAAAACAATGTCGAAATCGACTCCTATAATAAAAATAAACACTCCTATAATAAAGAATTAATAGAGGAGTTGAAGTCATACAATAACGGTTTTAACTCCTTCAATAGGGATGATAACTACTATAATAGTGAGAAAAACTTATATAATAACGGTGTTGACTCCTATAATAATAATCATAACTCCTATAATAATGAGCAAGAAGAGGATTCTTCTAATTTGGTAAATGTAGAGAATATTGATGCGAAGCTATGGGATATTGCAGCGCTGGCTCGTGAAAAAAAACGGCTTTCGCCGAATCAGATGGAACATATTATTCTTGAGTTATGTAAAGAAAAACCGCTCATGCTTAAAGAGTTTGCTTATTTACTAGAAAGAACGCCGGATGGAGTACGTAATAATTATTTAACAAAGCTATTACGAAAAGGACAATTACAATTGAAATATCCAAATCAGCCAAACCATCCAAAACAGGCATATTTATTTAATAAGAAAGATATAGAGAAATAAATCAAGCAACCGATAGAACATATAGAGATTAAACTGCAAAAAATTGATAAGGAGGAGTTTGCTAAAAGCTACAGATTTAAGGGGAAAATTCCCCATAAAGTTGTGCCAAGCTGTCAGACTCTCTTTATATGAGTTCTGGCTCGTATAAAGGAGGAAAAAGAGTGTGAAAAGCAAGTGCGTTCTTATTTTTCTGGTGGTTGTATGGCTGTTTAATATAGGGAAAGGAATAGGATGTGGATCAAAGGTGAATGCAGAGATGAATATATCGCTGTCAACGTGGGTGTGGGATACAAAGAAATGGATGCTGAACCAAGAAGCTATCCTCGAAAAGCTTCAAGAAAAAAAGGTGACAAACGTTTATTTACAAATTGATACTCACCTTTCACCTTCCGTATATAGGCATTTTATCCAACAAGCACAAGCCAAGGGCATAAGTGTTTACGCACTTGACGGCGCTCCTTATTGGATAGGGCCTTCTGGTATAGAAGAGCAGGAAGCATTTTTTAATTGGATAACAGCTTACCAAGCAGAAGCAGACGAGCAACAGCAATTTTCAGGGATTCATTTGGATGTAGAGCCTTATTTGTATAAAAGTTGGGAAGATAATCGAGCCAAAAGTATTCTGCAGTATCAATATGTTATTTCTCAAGCCGCTGTACAGTCTCATGAGTTACACTTGCCTCTTGCTGTAGATATACCGTTTTGGTTTGACGAAGTTCCATTCAAAAATAGCAACGGTTCCGGTTCACTGGGGCAGTGGGTTATTCAGTACGCTGATAAAGTTACAATTATGGCGTACCGAAACCACGCAGATAAAGAAAACGGTATTGCTGAAATAACAGAAAATGAACGCAAGTGGGGACGTGTACTATCCACTCCGATTGAAATAGGGGTAGAAACGATGGCTTCAGATGAAGGAGAATACATTTCTTTTTCTGCTAAAGGAGAAGAAAAGATGATGCAAGAGCTGGGTATGTTGCTTACGGAGTGTCAAGCTGAAAATCCTCCAAGCAGTATAGCTGTTCATCATTTTGATAGCTGGCTACAGATGAAGCCATGACAATGAAAAGGCCGCTGCATCGCTGCGCTGCAGCGGCCTTTTTGGGTTTAGGGAGTATAGATACAATATAGCCATTTTATTAAAGGACTATACATAAAAAAAGTAACCATTTAAAAAATGGCTACTCACACAAAGGGGGGGAACTTAATCTTATCATTCCCACTTTTTCTAAAAGATATGCCTCTTTTAACCCGTTTTTTTAAAATAATTTAGTCGTCCAAGATTCGCAGTTCCACACGTCTGTGACAACATCTTGATAAAATTCAGGTTCGTGGCAAATAATTAAGATACTTCCTTTGTATTCTTTTAAGGCTCGTTTTAATTCATCTTTTGCATCTACATCTAAGTGATTTGTAGGCTCATCCAGTACAAGAATGTTGGTTTCGTTGTTAATCAGCTTACATAGACGAACTTTTGCTTTTTCTCCACCGCTTAGAACTTCTACTTTACTTTCAATATGTTTTGTTGTTAAGCCGCATTTAGCTAGAGCTGCACGAATCTCGTATTGGGTAAAGTGAGGAAACTCATTCCATACTTCTTCAATACACGTATTGTAATTAGCCGTTTTGATTTCTTGTTCAAAATAGCCAATATGCTGGTAATCTCCTTTTTCTACAGAGCCTGAAATCGGTTTAATTTCTCCTAAAATACTTTTTAAAAGAGTTGTTTTCCCGATTCCATTTGCTCCTACAAGGGCAATCTTTTGACCTCGCTCCATTTTTAAATTCAGTGGCTTAGAAAGCGGCTCTTCGTATCCAATGACTAAATCAGATGTTTTAAAAATTAATTTGCTTGAAGTACGAGCACCCTTAAAGTTAAACTCTGGTTTTGGACGCTCCTGAGCTAGTTCAATTACTTCCATTTTATCGAGCTTTTTTTGACGGGACATGGCCATATTTCGTGTCGACACACGGGCTTTGTTTCTCGCTACGAAATCTTTTAAATCTGCCATTTCTTGCTGTTGTTTTTTATAAGCTGCTTCAAGCTGCTGTTTTTTCATCTCATATACTTTCATAAAATCGTCGTAGTCTCCTACATAGCGATTTAACTCTTGGTTTTCCATATGATAAATTAAATTGATCACGCTATTTAAAAATGGAAGATCGTGAGAAATTAAAATAAAGGCATTTTCATATTCTTGCAAATAGCGTCGCAGCCACTCAATATGCTGTTCATCCAAATAGTTTGTAGGCTCATCAAGTAAAAGAATTTCTGGTTTTTCAAGCAGCAGTTTGGCTAATAATACTTTCGTACGCTGTCCGCCGCTTAAATCCTGTACATCGCGATCTAAGCCGATATCTTCTAACCCTAATCCGCGTGCAATTTCTTCGACTTTTGCATCGATAACGTAAAAGTCATTGTTTGTTAAGAGGTCTTGAAGCGTCCCGACTTCTTCTAATAGTTTTTCTAGTTCTTCTGGTGATACATCTGCCATTTTCTCATAGAGGCCATTCATTTGAGCTTCTAAATCAAATAGATATTGAAAAGCACTTTTTAGTACATCACGAATAGAAAGGCCGCGCTCTAATACTGTGTGCTGATCTAAATAGCCAACGCGCACTTTTTTAGACCATTCTACTTTTCCAGCATCCGGTTCTAGCTTGCCTGTAATGATGTTCATAAATGTTGATTTACCTTCGCCGTTTGCTCCAATTAAGCCGACGTGTTCACCTTTTAACAATCGAAATGATACATCGTTAAAAATCGCACGGTCACCAAAACCATGGCTTAGATTTTTTACGTTTAATACACTCATGCTGACACACCTTTTCTTTTAAAATATCTATCGTACGTTTCGTTATAAACAAATTGATTCATAACGATTATAGCGAACTTATATACATAAATCCATATGAGTTTTCCAGCCTTGAAAGTCATATAAAATTCACTCGCGTCTTCCTTTCACTTCATTCATACTATATATATCAATGTAGAAAATCCTTCATGACGAAGGGACGGTTATGTCGAATCATTCAAATAGAGTATATAAAAGAATAAAAAGGCAGGGGGAAAAGAAATGAACATTTATACGATACTAGTGGCAGGAAGAATGCATAAAGAGCTGGAGGAGATAATCAAACAAAAGCAGCTGTCTCAGACGTTTCGATTTATGGAAGAGCAAGACGTTACAGTTGAAGATTTAAACTGGGCTGACGCGCTTTTATCCTTCGGTCCAACGAATTGCTTTGAAGATCATAGCTTTAAATGGATTCATTCTCTCGGCGCAGGAGTCGATCGGTTCTTGGAAAGTGGGAATTGGAAAAAGAATGTGATGTTAACGCGTACGGTTTGTTCATTCGGTCAGCGAATCAGTGAATATTGTCTTAGCTATATGCTAGCTGAACTTCAGCACCACGGACAGTTTCAGCATCAGCAAAAACAAAGGCAGTGGAAAGTGGTAGAGCCTAAGCAGCTTTCTACTCAAACGGTCATAATTTACGGAACAGGTGAAATCGGCGGGCGTCTTGCAGCCGTTTTAAAATCTTTTGGTGTACGAGTAATAGGTGTATCTAAAAGTGGAAATGAAAAGCCGTCATTTGATCAAGCGGTCTCGATTTCGAAGGAAAAAGAATTGCTAAAAGAAGCCGATTGGATTATTAGTACAATGCCGCTAACACATGAAACAAAAAGCTACTTTGATCCAAAATGGATGAATGTAGTTGAAGATGCATACTTTATAAATGTTGGACGAGGAGCAACTGTAGATGAAAATGCGTTAGTAGAGGCTATTGAGCAAAAACGTATTCGAAAAGCATACATAGACGTGTTTGAGCATGAGCCGTTAAAGCAAGAATCTTCTTGGTGGGATCATTCAAACATCATCATAACACCTCATATTTCAGCGGTGACTACGCCTGAAGAAGCCGTCGAGTGCTTTGTTGAAACGCTGCAAAAAGTTGAGCAAGGCCAATTGCCTTCTAACTTGGTTAATATTGAAAGAGGCTATTAAAGCATTATGATGCGCGTTTCCGCTACGAGAATGGTATACTGAAACTTGCTTTTCTTGAACGAAAAGAATGAAATCTGTTCTTCTAGGGGGGAACAAACGTTGAAGCAAGAAGAATTATTTGAACAAGCACGTGTATTTATAGAGACGTGTTACGCTGAACTTGAAAAAAGCGAAGCGGATAAAAACAAGCGGTTAAAAGAAATCCATCAACAAATTATGTCACTCGGACATTATGATCATACATTTGAAGAGTTAGAGCACGGAGCTCGTATGGCTTGGAGAAACAGCAATAAATGTATCGGACGACTATTTTGGCAATCGCTCAATGTATTTGATAAGCGAGATGCGAACACAGTTGAAGAGGTAAGAGACGCCCTTTTTCACCATATTGAATATGCAACAAATGACGGGAAAATCCGCCCTACTATTACGGTGTTTAAACCGAAAATGAAAGCAAAAGAGCCGGTTAGAATATGGAATCATCAGCTAATCCGCTATGCTGGGTATGAGACGGAATACGGTACGGTAGGAGATCCTGATTCTGTTGCGTTCACGGAGGTTTGCCGAAATTTGGGGTGGGAAGGTGAGAAAACGCATTTTGATATCCTTCCTTTGGTACTGCAAGTGAATGAAGAGTCGCCTCGATATTTTGAGATTCCAAAACATTTAGTGAAAGAAGTAGCTATTACCCATCCAGAACTTCCTGAATTTGAAGACTTACAGTTAAAATGGTACGCTGTCCCGATGATTTCAGATATGAAGCTAGAAATTGGAGGGATTGATTACGTCGCGGCACCGTTTAATGGATGGTACATGGGGACTGAGATTGGGGCGCGAAATTTAGCGGATACGTATCGCTATAATCAACTTCCAAAAATAGCCTCTATGATGGGATTGAACATGGATTACAACGCGACGCTTTGGAAGGACAAAGCTCTTGTTGAATTAAACGTTGCAGTGCTTTCTTCTTTTAAACGAGAAGGCGTTAGCATTGTAGACCATCACACTGCTGCTCAGCAATTTCACTTGTTTGAAGAAAGAGAGCAAAAAAATGGCCGCGAAGTGACTGGGAACTGGACGTGGTTAATTCCACCGGTTTCGCCAGCTACCACGCATATTTTTCATAAGCCTTATAAAAATAAAGTATTATCACCAAATTATTTTTATCAAGACGCTGCTTATTAAATGAACAAAAAAGAGAGTACACATGTGTACTCTCTTATTACACGTTAATTAATTTTTGTGTTTATCAAGCAAGTTAGCAAGTACATATGTTTTGTACTTTTCTACTTTGCGGCCTTCGTGGTTGCGAACTCCTCGTTTTTTAAGTTCCTCAACATACCAACCTTTGCTTCCTACGTGCATACTCAAACACCCTTTCGTCATTTTTTTAGGATGAACAGAATGAGGTTCATTGTCTGCTCGAATGGAGACATCTTGTCTTTCCAATACGTGCCTCATTGTAACATCTTTTATTTTATGATGAAAGGGAAAAAGGTTAAAAAAACGAGAATGATTTCAAGTGAATTCTAGTTTACTCATTCCTCGTTTTTTGAGATAGAAGGAGGAGGTTTAATTCATCTTTATTTTGAATTAGATCTTCTAGCGTATATTGATCTAACACCTTAATGAAGGCTTGCATGGCTTCATGTAAAACACTTTTTAACTTACAGACGGGGCTAATAATGCAGAAGTTTCCTTCACGATCAAAACATTCAACGATATGAAAATCTTCTTCTGTTTGACGTACCACTTTTCCAATATTAATGTCTTTTGGAAGCTGAGCTAAACGAATACCGCCGTTTCGTCCTCGGATCGTTTCAATTAAGCCAAGTTTTCCAAGTTCGTGAATGATTTTCATAAGATGGTTTTTTGAAATATTATACGCTTCAGCAATTTCTTTTATATTGCTTAGTTTATTATTATCGCGAACGCCTAAATATAATAAAACTCGCAGTGAGTAATCTGTATATTGTGTGAGCCTCATCTTTTTACCTCTTCTCTTATCAGCAGCTGATATATCTATAATAGCATGTCTATATCTAAGAAATACAGAAAGAATGCTCACATTTTTGACGAGGTGAATTTGTGAACATTTCTTTAAATATGTATATAAAATATATCTTTTTAAGTAGGATATGAGTATTATAAAGATGTATTAAAAATATATCTTTTAAAAATGAATCTTTCGGAGGCGAAAGTTATGAAACAAACAACTATTTCTATTGTAAAAAGTACAGTTCCGGTTTTAGAACAGCATGGTCAAGCAATTACAACTCGTTTTTATGAGATGCTTTTTGAACAGTATCCTTCTTTAAAAAATGTATTCAACCAAACAAATCAAAAAACAGGCCGTCAGCAAATGGCGTTAGCTAATACAGTTTATGCCGCTGCGCAGTACATCGATCGGCTTGAAACGCTGCTTCCAGTTGTAAAGCAAATCGCTCATAAACACCGCAGTATCGGCGTAAAAGCAGAGCACTATCCAATTGTCGGAGAGTTCTTATTAAAAGCAATTAAGGATGTTTTAAAAGAAGCTGCGACCGATGAGATTATGGAAGCTTGGAAAGAAGCATACGGTGCCATTGCGGACGTATTCATAAGTGTGGAGCAAGAGTTATATGAAGAAGCCGAAGAAAAAGGATGGAAAGATTATAAAAAACTAATGGTTCATAAAAAAGTAAAGGAAGCAGAAGACGTGTACTCGTTTTATTTAGTATCACCTGATCAAAAAGTATTGCCTGCTTTTCTGCCAGGTCAGTATGTGAGTGTACGAATTCCTGGTCAAGAGTATTTATCCATTCGTCAGTACAGCTTATCTGGATATCCAAACCAACCATACTATAAAATTACGGTGAAAAAAGAAAAGCAAATGGAAGACGGGGTCGTGTCAACTTATTTACATGACCAATTGAAAGAAGGAGATTTGCTTGAAGTCAGCGTTCCAGCAGGAGATTTTGTCTTAAAAGAAAATAGTAAATCAGTATTTATCAGCGGAGGTGTAGGAATTACTCCAATGATGTCAATGCTTCATCAAGCACTGGAAAACAATCAAGAAGTAACATTTATTCACAGTGCTAAAAATGAGCAGTTTCATGCAATGAAACAAGAGCTTCAATCGTTGTCAGAGAAATATACGTTTGAACAACACGTTTTCTATAGTCAAGCGCAAACAGCTCAGCATGATGAACATATAACATATGGTCGCTTAACTAAAAAAGAGCTAGCTAAATATGCCGGCGATAAACATGCATATTATTATGTTTGTGGATCTTCTTCATTTACGCAAATGGTGTTAGAAGGCCTAGCTGAAATGGGTATTTCCCAAGAAAATATCATGTATGAATCGTTTGGCCCGAAAATGAGTATGACTCCTTCCGCATAAATGTATGGAAAAAGGGTAAAAAGCTAACAGTAGACAATACTGTTAGCTTTTTTTATGAAAGGGAGTTTAAAGATGACAAATAAGCAGTATGACATGGTGGGAATAGGAATAGGACCTTTTAATTTAGGCTTAGCGGCCCTTGCTGAGCCTCTTGATGAAATTGATGCCGTCTTCTTTGATAAAGAAGAGAAATTTGAATGGCATCCGGGCATGTTAATTGACGGCACGGACTTGCAGATTCCGTTTCTGGCAGACTTAGTTACATTTGCGGATCCAACAAGCCCCTATTCTTTTCTAAATTATATTCACAAGCAAAAACGCTTGTATCCGTTCTTTTTCTTTAATCGTTTTGATATTCCGCGTCAAGAATACAACGAGTACGCAAAATGGGTAGCGGAGCAGCTATCTTCCTGCCACTTTTCTTCAAAAGTTGTGGACGTGATACCGAAAAATGAAGAAGAGTATTATGAAGTAAAGGTAGAAACACCTGAGGGAATTCAAACGGTAAATGCTAAACACGTTGTAATGGGAACAGGAAGCATTCCACTTGTGCCTCCGGCTTTTGAAGAAAAGCTGAATGAGCATATTTTACACAGCAGCGGCTATTTACATAAAAAAGAAGAGGTTCAAAAAGGAAAACATGTAACGATAGTTGGTTCAGGGCAAAGTGCTGCCGAGATTTTTCTGGATTTACTAGAAGAACAGACTGAACATCATTACCACCTTACATGGTTTACAAGATCCTCTAATTTTTTTCAGCTTGATCAATCCAAGCTTGCTCAAGAGTTATTTTCGCCAGACTATGTAGATTACTTTCATTCGCTGCCTTTTGAGGAACGTACAAGTACGGTAGAAGATTTAAATCCTTTACGTCACGGAATTGAATCTTCTACCTTAACGAAAATCTATGATTTACTTTATCATCGTTCACTTAAAGGAAAAGTACCCGTTACGATTCAATCTTCGACTGAAGTAAGTGATATTCATAAAAAAGGAAATGGATATGAGCTCGAGTGCAAACAATTAAAGGCTGAACGCTCTTTTCAATACGAAGCGGATCGTTTAATATTGTCCACGGGCTATAAGCCGAAGATTTCACCGTTCATCGAACGAATAAAAGAAGATATCGAATGGGAAGATGACAAGCGTTTCAAAGTCACAAAAGATTACCGGCTTGTCTTTAAACAACCCCGTAGCCACCACTTCTTTACGTTAACCAATATCGAACATTCACATGGATCTGGCGCAACAAATCTTGGTTTATCCGTTCAGCGCAATCAGCGTATTCTGAACGTGATTGCAGGAAGAGATGTGTACCCAGTTCCAGAAGAGACTACGTTTCAGACATTTAATTTGTTTTGAATTTCTGCTTTATAAAAATCTTCAATGTGGTTTTTTGGTTATTGTAGAAAAGCTTTTTACTCATAAACTATGTTTAAAAGAATAGTGTACGGGTATTTTATTTATAGAACATTAGTACACAAATCAATTAAGGAGTTGCTTAGAATGAGTAAGAAAATTGCAGTATTAGTAACAGATTTATTTGAAGATGTGGAATATACAGATCCAGCCAAAGCCTTTGAAGAAGCAGGCCATACGCTAACAAAAATCGACGTTAAAACAGGTGAAGTAACAGGTAAACAAGGCGAAGCAACATTAACAATTGATAAAGCAATTGCGGATGTAAAACCAGAAGATTTTGACGCATTGTTTTTACCGGGAGGTTTCTCACCAGATATCTTGCGTGCGGACGATCAAGTCGTAGCTTTCACAAAATCATTTATGGATGAAGGCAAACCGGTTATGGCTATTTGTCACGGACCACAGCTGCTAATCAATGCTGAAACATTAAAAGGACGTGACGTAACTGGTTTCAAATCAATTGCTATTGATTTGAAAAATGCAGGTGCAAACTTCCATGACAAAGAAGTGGTGGTATGCGGTAATCAACTAGTTACAAGCCGTACACCAGACGATATGGAAGCATTCGTACGTGAATCAGTAAATGTCTTAAAATAAGTAAATAATATTAGTAAAACTTTCTGTAAAAGGCGATAACAGGGTGGTTTACCACTCTGCTGTCGCCTTTTTTATATGTAACGATTTTGACGAGGAATTTACAGTTATATTACTGCATTGGATCAAGCGGTTTCTAAAAGAATATGAAAACCTTTTACTATCAATAGATAGAAGCCACGTAACAAAATCGAAATATTTTTTACATAAATGAAAGTATAATTTTGGTAGCTTAAAAGACGTTGCGAGTTTCATAGTTTTCATGCAACAATGAGGGTGCATCACGAGATTGGCTTGCTACAAGCTTAGATGCGTTGCGGTTTTACAAAAAAACTTTATTATCACATAGGAGGATTTCAAACATGAAGAAAAGGTTTCGTATTGCCACTGTCGCAGGTGCCGTATCATTAGGATTACTAACAGCAGGACAAGCAAATGCAGCAGCTCCTGATTGCAACACTCCAAAACAAATTACTATTAAAGATGCTCAAGCAGCACAAAATATAAATGTAGACGAGCTATTAAAGAAATTTAACGCTCAAGGACAATCTGCTCAAGCAGCAGCTCCACAGCAAGAAACACAAGCACCAGATCAAGCTGAAGCAGCTCCACAGGAACAAGCACAAGCACCAGAGCAAAGTGAAGAAGCAAAAGCTCCGGAGCAAACACAGCAAAACACAAAAGCTCAACAATCAGAAAATACTGATAAAGCAGAACAAACAAAAGATGCTAGTCAATTTGAACAAAAAGTAGTAGATTTAGTAAACCAAGAACGTCAAAAACAAGGTTTAAAGCCTTTAACACTTAACAAAAAATTAAGTGACGTTGCACGCACTAAATCAAAAGATATGATGGACAAAGGGTACTTTGACCACAATTCACCAACATATGGTTCACCCTTTGATATGATGAAACAATTCGGCATTGAATATACAACTGCAGGTGAAAACATTGCAAAAGGTCAGCAATCTCCTGAAGATGTAATGAATGCTTGGATGAATAGTGACGGTCACCGCAAAAACATTCTAAACCCTGATTTCACTGAAATTGGTGTTGGATACGTAAAAGGTGATACTACGTACTGGACTCAACAATTTATCGGTAAGTAATACAAAAAGAGCAGGATATACCTGCTCTTTTTTGCGTTTTTAGCTGTCCAATTTGGGTATAGTAAAGTAAGAACACGTAAAGGAGTGCCTTACATTGGGACGTATATTAAAAAAAATTCTAGTCGCTGTTTTTCCCATCCTTTTAAAAGAAGGATATCGTCATTATAAAAATCGTAAAACTCGAACTACGCCGTCTAAAGGGTATAAATAAAAAGGACTCAAAAGAGTCCTTTTTGTTTTATGCTTGAACGGGGATATGCTTGAATTCTTTTACGTTAAATAATCCTTTGTCGGTTAATTTTAGACATGGGATAACAGGCAAGCTTAAGAAAGATAACGTCAGCAACGGGTTGAATTTCTGTGAAATATCAAGCTCATGAAGAGCCCCGTGAAGCTGCTTAAGTAAGCTATTTACTTCATTGTAAGGGTGAGGTGACATTAACCCTCCGATGGAAAGAGGGAGGGAACCAATCACTTCATTATCTTTTACAATAACAATACCTCCGCCGATTTCTTCAATTGCCGCAATTGCTTTTGCTAAATCCTTATCATTTGTTCCTACGGCTACGATATTATGTGAATCGTGAGCAATCGTAGTAGCGATCGCTCCGTCTTTTAACTGAAAGCCTTTTACGATCCCAAGACCAATATTTCCTGTTAGATGATGGCGCTCAACAACAGCCATTTTCAGCTGATCGTTTTCTACAGAAGGCTGAAATTCGTTTTGCTTTACTTGAACTTCTTCTACAATATGATTTGTAAGCAGGCTGTTTGGATTAATTTCAATAATATTAGCCCGATTGTGCTGAAGTGGTATCGTAAGTTTGTTAATAGAAAACTCTTTCAAATGAACAGAATTCATTAGTTCTGTTGGAAGATCAAGTTGTTCTTCTTGAACAGACAGCATCTCTCCATTTTCAGCAATGAGCTCTCCGTTTTGATAAACATGTGCTGCAGATATATCGGTTAAGTCGTCCAACAGAATAAAATCAGCTTTGTAACCAGGAGCAACCGCACCTCTATCTTTTAACCCGTAGCATTCAGCGGCATTTAATGAAGCCATTTGAATCGCAATTAACGGATCCAGCCCGAGTTCAATAGCAAAACGAACATTATAATCAATAGAGCCTTCCGTTAATAAATCATCTAGATGTTTGTCATCGGTACAGAATAAAAATCTGCGCGCGTTGCGTTCATTTACAGCAGGTAATAATTGTTTCAAATCTTTAGCAACAGAACCTTGGCGGATTAGAACATACATCCCGCGCTGAATACGTTCAATTGCTTCTTCTGCTGTTACGCATTCATGATCTGTTGAAATATTAACGGTACGATAAATGTTAACGCCCGTGGCATCTAACCCTGAGCCGTGTCCATCAATTACGCCGTTTGCATCGTTAGCTGCTTGTAATTTATCAAGCATATCGTCATCTCCATCTCGCACAGCAGGGAAATCCATCACTTCTGCTAATCCAAGCACGCGAGAGTGAGAGAAAAATGGCGCTAAGTCAGCTGCTTTTAAGACGGCTCCAGAGCTTTCAAAAGGAGTTGCTGGAACGCTTGAAGGTAAGTTCACAAATACGTCTAAAGGAATGGAATCCGAGTTTTGAAGCATAAACTCAATACCAGATTTCCCTGAAACATTCGCAATTTCATGAGGATCCGTTACGACAGTTGTTACGCCTCTAGGTACAAGAAGTTTTGAGAACTCTTTAGGTGTAACCATTGATGATTCAATGTGAACGTGTCCATCAATGAACGTAGGCGAAATGTATTTTCCTTTTGCATCCACGACGTTATTCCCATCGTATTGACCTATTCCAACAATCACTCCATCAGCAATCGCAATATCGGCTTCAATGATGGAAAGCGTAAAGACATCGATAATTTTTCCGTTTTTCACTACAAGATCTGCAAGTGTTTTTTTATTGGCAACAGCAAGCTGTTTTTTTAAGGTTGTTTTTGTATTTGACATGAATGTGACTCCTCTCATTGTATAACTGAATAACAATGAAGGACTATGTAAGGGAGAACATAAAGAAGAATAAAAATGCAGTATGAATGATGTTCAACCCTCGTAGTCCAACTATTTACGGTAGTTCGGTAGAAACTCTTGGACCCTATTTCCAAGACTATACGAGCTTTAGGTATTTCGATACATTCTATAGACAAATAATAAAAACGTCAATTCCTAATAAAAAAGAAAGATTTTTGGGAATATTTCATCTATGTGTATGTAAACGATTTAACTCTTATTTGCTCGCTAAAAGGTGCAGCATTCATGTATAGAAAAAAATGTAGAAAAAACCGTCAATGGCTATTAGTCATTGACGGAGTTGTCATTAAGCTTGTTTACGCAGTGTACCTAATTCTTCCGCGATCGCTTGCATTTCACTTGGGCTAAAAGAATCTTTTCTCATTACCATATCGTATAAGTACTTTAAGTCTTCATACATTTCTTCGTCAAAAGCTTCAGCTTTAATTGCTCCGATATTTAGCATGCGCAGTTTTTCACTAATGCTATCGACCATATGTTTAATATTCTCTGGAGATTTTACTGATAAATCCACTTTGTTCATCCTTCCAGTTGCGTTTTTTTTATTGTAACATGTTTTTATCGTGTGAACACTTTTATGTCAGGTTCTTATCCACAGAAGAGTGGAAACGATATAAATAAAAGAAAACTATTTTTTAGTTTAAAAATGATTGTATATAATGTTTGTAATAAGGGAAAGGAGTCGAGACTATGATTAACGTATTATTCGTTTGTTTGGGAAATATTTGTCGTTCACCCATGGCAGAAGCGGTATTTAAAGATATGGTGAAGAAAAAAGGGCTAGAAGGACAAATTCACGTAGATTCTGCAGGCACAGGAGGCTGGCACAAAGGTAATCCTCCTCATGAAGGGACGCAATCTATTTTAACGAAAAACAACATTGATTTTAAAGGGCAAACAGCAAGACAAGTGATTCAAGAGGATGTAGCTAAATTCCATTATATTATTGGAATGGATGTCGAAAATGTAGGAAATCTGAGAAGGATGGCTGGACATACTAAAACAGGTTATATTGCAAGGCTTTTGGATTTTGTGCCCGATTTACATATTGAAGATGTGCCTGATCCTTATTTCACGGGAAATTTTGACGAAGTATATGACTTAGTTCAAGAAGGATGCAAGGCTCTTTTAGACGAAATTATAGAGAAGCATTTCTCGGAATAAGCGATACTTAAAAAATAAAAAACGGAGGAGAAACGACAAATGGGTAAACGAAATAAGCTAGTAGAAGGTATTGTCATTGGAGCAATTATAGGAGGAGCTGTTTCTTTATTTGATAAAGAAACAAGAAGCTCCGTCATTCAAGGAAGTAAAAAACTGAAAGACAAAACAACAAATCTTATTCAGCACCCTGAACTTGTAACGGATACTGTCAAAGAGAAATATGAAACCATCCGTACGACCATCGAGCAAGTTTCTGAAGATGTATCATTTGTAGCAGGAAAAGTAGAAAAGTTAAAAGAAACAACGCCTCAGGTGATGGAAATTGTAAACGATACAAAAGAAGCATTTGTGGAGAAGTATGGTGATGAACAAAAATAAATAAGGAGGCACATATGGCTGGAATGTACATGAATAACATCGTAAGGTTTGGCAAAGAACTGATGGGCCGCATTCATCGAGATGAGCTCCCCAGTTTATCAGCTGAATTGGCTTATTATCTGCTGCTCTCGCTATTTCCTTTTTTAATTTTCTTAATTACGCTGATTGGATTTTTGCCATTGGAATCAACAGACCTGCTTGACTTGGTCGAAAATGTAGCGCCACAGCAAACGCTGCACATGATTGAAAGCAACGTTTCCCATATCATTGGTTCTCATAATGAAAAGCTATTGTCCTTTGGTATCATTGCGACGATGTGGTCTGCTTCAAATGGAATTAATGCGATTGTAAGAGCATTTAACCGAGCGTATCACGTACAAGAAAATCGGCCTTTTTTAGTGGCGAGAGGTATGGCAGTTCTCCTTACTTTTGCGATGATATTTGTTATTATTGTAGCGCTTTTACTTCCGGTTTTCGGTCATATGATTGGTCTTTATTTATCGTCTACGTTTGGGTTTTCAGAAACTTTTCTCGCTTTATGGTCTGCTTCCCGCTGGATTATCAGCGGTCTCATTTTGTTTACTGTTTTTACGGGGTTATATTACTTTGCTCCTAATAAAAAGCTGCTGATTCGAAATGTGGTAAAAGGAGCGGCTTTTGCTACGGTCGGATGGACAGTGGTATCGATGCTGTTTGCGTATTACGTAAATCATTTCAATAACTATACAGCTACATATGGAAGCTTGGGCGGAATTATTATCTTGCTTATTTGGCTGTACCTATCGGGGATGATTATCGTTATTGGAGGAGAAATTAACGCTATTTTCTACGACCGTCGAGTTAAATCTTCATAGTCACAAATTGGGATGAAATCATTCGCAAGATATGAGCATACTAACAAAGTGAAAGGGAGGTTTTACATCATGACAAAGCATACAAAAAAAGACGGAAGCAATACAAAGCAAAATAAAAAGAGCCAGCCAAAGCATAAAACAAGCAACAGCCAAAACGGACAAAACGGTTACCATTAAGGCATTGATTACCATAATAAAAAGCCTAACAAATACGTTAGGCTTTTTTGCGTTAAGATTTTAGCAAGCGAAGGCCGTTTAATATAACTAAAATGGTGCTGCCTTCGTGACCTATAACACCAAATGGCATATCAAGCACTTGGAAAAAATTCGAACAAATTAATAAAAAGATGACGGCAATAGAAAAAATAACGTTTTGCTTCACAATTGAGTTCATTCGTCTGGAAAGAGCTACTGCATCCGAAATTTTTGATAAATCATTTTTCATTAAAACGATATCGGCTGTTTCAAGTGCCACATCCGTTCCTTCTCCCATGGCTACTCCCACGTTAGCAGTAGCCAGAGCAGGTGCATCGTTAATGCCATCTCCCACCATTGAAACGGTAGGGAATTTTTCTTTTAACGCTTTAATTTTATCTACTTTCGCTTCAGGCAAACATTCTGCAATGTATTCATCGACTGCACATTCTTTTGAAATGGCTTCGGCTGTTTTTTCGCTGTCTCCTGTAATCATGACGGTATGAATACCCTGTTCTTTAAGAGATTTAACAGCGTCTACAGCTTCTGTTCGTACAACGTCTTTTAGCGCAAGCAATCCTACGATACCATGCTGGTCTTTTGCGTACACAATCGTTTTTCCTTCACTGGCAAGCGTAGATGAAATCCCATTTTCAAATTCAGCTGCATCTTTTTTACCTACAAAATCTGCTTTTCCTATCTTCCACGTATCTCCTTGAAGAGACCCAATGACACCATATCCGGGAACGTCTTCAAGCGAATCTGGCTGAACGAGCGTCAATTCCTGCTTATTTTTCACAAAGTCAACAATGGATTGAGCAAGCGGATGATTGGACTGACGTTCAATTGATGCGATTTTAACAAGAAATTCCCGTTCGTTCATATCAGAACGGACAATAACATTTGTTACTTCTGGCTTTCCTTTTGTTAACGTTCCTGTTTTGTCAAAAGCGATTGCGCTTAAATGGCTTAACCTTTCCAAATGCACGCCCCCTTTAAACAAAATTCCTTTTTTTGCTCCGTTTGAAATAGCAGACAGAGAAGCAGGAGTGATAGATGCAACCAAGGCGCAAGGAGACGCTACAACTAAGAGAATCATTGCACGGTAAAATGTCTCGGTCCAGCTCCATCCAAGCACATAGTGTGGGAGAAATAGCATAACTGCTACAACCGATAGAACAATTTTTACGTATGTGCCTTCAAATCGTTCAATAAACAATTGAGAAGGCGACTTTTCACTTTGAGCCGTTTGAACAAGTTGAATGATCTTTTGAAACAGCGTCTCAGCGCTTGGCTTTGTCATTTTAATGGTAATGGCGCCCTTCACATTCACCGTGCCCGCGAATACTTCATCATCGAGCTGTTTTAGTACAGGAACAGATTCCCCTGTAATAGCAGCCTGATCAATCGTTGTTTGACCTGAGACAACAATACCATCGGATGGCACTCGTTCACCCGGCTTAACTAGCAGCAAGTCACCGATTTGTAAATCCGAAATCGATACAATTTCTTCTTGATCTCCAATCAGACGCGTTGCTTCTTGCGGCTGTAAATTCATCAAGGCACTAATTTCTCGGTTGCTTTTATTCATGGTGTACGTTTCTAATGCACCGCTTAATGCAAAAATGAAAATAAGCATAGCACCTTCTGTCCAGTAGCCAATTACAGCCGCTCCAATGGCTGCAATAATCATTAACATTTCGACATTCAATTCTTTATTTTCAATCGTTTCTTCAATGCCTTCTTTTGCTTTAGCAAATCCGCCTATCACGTAAGCTAATACAAAGAGCGTAATAGATACAGCAGTATCCTGCTGTTTTGACAGCAGCCAGCCGGCTAAAATCAGCACGCCGCTTAACAGTGCAGCAATGAGTTCACCATGTGTTTTTAATACGTTGACAGCAGAAGACGTTTGAGGCGTTTGTTCTTGTTTTTTAGGTAACGCATTTTCCATACAAATCCTCCTTGAACGATAATTGAGAAGAATAATCACAATCATTACCCCTAAAAAAACACGAAAGCTGCCATCTCAGCGATAGCAGCACATTTTTTCAGTTCTTCTCTTTTAAATTGGGATATTTAGTATAGTATAGCACGGAACAAGCAAGGAGGTAACAGCTAACGCTTAAAAAATAAAAACAGAATGCAGCTGGACGTCTGCATTCTGTAAAAAACGTACTACATATCTAAATGTTCTTCATAATATTTATAAGCGGAAGTGTAAATGTGCTCGATATCAGCATCCGTCATGTACATTAAGGTTTCACGGTCAATCCCCTTCATTGTTTCAATAAATGTAATCATGTTTTTGCGTTCTTGTCTGCTCATTTATTATTCTCCTCTCCGTCTGTTTTAATACAGTTTATTATATTTAATTGTATTATATAACAGAAAAAGTATTTTGTGTGGATTTTTTTTAAAAATAGGCAAAAAAATTTTGAAAGACGTAAATAATTGACTATATAGAAAAATGTGTTTTATAATTTATATATGAACATATGCTCATATACTTGCATATAATGAACGGAGAGATGTTATGAAAAAAGATGAACATTCGTTTTTATCACCTCAAACAGTAGAAGAAGCATCAAGAATACTAAAAGCTATTTCAGATCCTACGAGAATGAAAATTCTTTATTTGCTATTTCAAGAAGAGTGTTCAGTCGGTCATATGGTTGAAGTGCTTGGTGTTTCACAATCAGCTATTTCACATCAGTTAACTCACTTGCGTCATTTACGTTTAGTAAAATATCGCCGTGAAGGGAATACGTATTTCTATACGTATGATGATGAACACGTGGTTGGGATACTTCATCAAGTAATTCAGCACGTAGAATGCGCACATAACGAATAAAAGGAGGGGCTTTGCATGAGTCATGATCATCACCACCATCATCATGGTCACCATCACCATTTTGATACACAGCGTGAAGGCAACAAAAAAGGTCTGTTAATTGCACTAATTATCACAGCGGGTATTATGGTTCTTGAGTTTGTTGGAGGGCTTTTTACAAATAGTCTAGCGTTGTTATCCGATAGTGGACACATGCTGTCTGATACAAGCTCACTTGCTCTTAGCCTTGTAGCGATATGGTTTGCTAACCGAGCCGCATCGGCTAAAAAAACGTACGGTTATTATCGGTTTGAAATATTAGCGGCTCTTTTTAACGGAGTGGCACTGTTTGTAATAGCAGGATTTATCATCTATGAAGCCTATCAGCGCGTATTAGAGCCGCAGTCTGTAGCAAGCGGCAGCATGATGCTGATTGCTACTGTTGGTTTAATTGCTAATTTAATCAGCGCCTGGTCACTTATGAGACAAGGGGATGTAAAAGGAAACGTAAATTTACGCAGCGCTTACTTACACGTATTGGGAGATGCTTTAGGGTCTATTGGAGCTATTGTAGCGGGGCTTCTTATGATGCTCTTTGGATGGTATGTTGCTGACCCTATTATTTCTGTAGTTGTGTCTGTATTAATTTTAAAAAGCGCATGGGGCGTGCTTGCTCATAGTGTTCATATTTTGATGGAAGGCTCTCCTGAAGGAGTAGATCACAGTGAAATAAAAAACCTTCTTGAAAACATTGAAGGAGTCAAAGATGTGCATGATTTACACATTTGGACGATTACTTCAGGACTGGACTCATTGAGCTGTCATATGCGCGTAGAAGATGAAAAAGATTGTCAGCAAATTTTGCAAAAAGCCATCGATTTAGTACATGATCACTGCGGCATTGAGCATGCGACGATTCAAATTGAAAAATCAGCTCTTCAGCATCGAACCCTAAAAGTTTAAAAAACAAGCGAGAACCTATAGGTTCTCGCTTGTTTTTTGTTGCATAGGCATTTTTTGTCCGAATACAAAAAGAATAATAAAAATAAAGCCAAGCATCCCGCTAATAATATTAAAAAAGCTGATATGGTGAAAGAACTGAATAAACGTGCCCCCTATGTAAGGGCCGGCAAGGCTTCCGATACTAAAAGCAATGCCGCATAGTAAATTACCTGTAGGCAGTAGACGAGCAGGAATCAAATCCGTCATATAGCTGATTCCTAAACTAAACGTAGAGCCTACAACCATGCCCGCTATAAATAAACACGCTATTAATGGAATAGCGGTGTCTTCCAATAGACTTGCTGTAAAAAACGTCACGGCTCCAAGTGATAAAATCCATCCTAATACCGGCTTTCGTCCCAATTTATCGCTCAGTATGCCAAGAGGAAGCTGAAATACAATAGCTCCAACTGCAAAGGAAGTCAAGAGGAGTGAAATAAACTCTACTTGCAACCCGATTCGTAAGCCATATACAGGAAAGCTTCCGTTCAGTGATGATTCTAAAAATCCGTATCCAAAAGGCGGCAAAAAAGCAATCCAAGCATACTTAGCCGCCTTAGAAAATCGCTTAGCCGTTTCTTTTAATGAATTAACCTCCACTTCCTGTAGGGGAAACTCATTTTTTATCAAAAATAAAAAGACCCACGTTAGAAGACATAGAGCGGATGAAATCATAAAAGGCAGCGCTTGATTAATTTCAATTAACGGCGTCATTAAAGGTCCAACAGCAAAACCAATACCGAAAAAAAGCCCGTATAATGAAATATTTCGACCTCGTTTATCAGCAGGAGAAGATGATATAATCCAGGTTTGAGTACCAAAGTGCAGCGCGTGATCTCCTATTCCAATAAATAAACGGAGCACAAACCAAAAAACAACAGATTTCCACAAAGGAAACAAAGCTAAAGATACAATAACTAAAAGTCCTCCTGCTGCAATAATTGGTTTATATCCGTATTTACGAAGCGGCGCTTCCATGAACGGGGAAATAAACAAGATGCCTAGGTACAATCCAGTTGCGTTTAATCCGTTTATAGTAGAGGAAAGGCCGTCTTTCTCAAAAATAATAGCAATTAAAGGCAGCAGCATGCCTTGGCTGAATCCAGAAATGGCGACAAGACTAACCAAAATCCAGAAACGTTGTTTATGAGTAGCACTCATAGCATTCAACCTCTTTTTATCTATATTTTGTCAATCCAACTGTTTAATCGTACAAGGAAAACGCTTTATTGACAAGGATGTAGACGTGCTGTGCTGTTAATTTGACATCTTTTTATAAGGAAAGTAGAATAAAACATGTAAATAGTTACATGTTTTTATTTACAATAAAGAGGTGATCGCTATGATAGAACCAGTACTTAAGAAAATAGCGACATTCATAATTAATGTCGGCACACCAATTGTCATTGGTCATACAGGATTGGGAAAAAAACAGTTTATTCCCATTAAATCAGGTACTGCAGATGGAGAGATAAAAGGTTCCATTCTTCCAAGCGGAGCGGATTCTCAAATTATTCGTTGGGATGGACGCGTGGATTTATCTGCACGATATGTAATTCAAACAGAAGATGATGAGCTTATTTACATTGAAAACAACGGAATCCGTCAGGTTAGCGAAGAATTTAGAGAACAAGCTGCTGAAGGTAAAATTATATCTCCAGAGCATGTATATTTCCGCACAATTCCTGTCTTTGAAACAGGAAGTGCAAAGTATAAGTGGTTACAGAACAGCCTTTTTATAGGCGCTGCTGTGAGAAATCCAGACAGCGTTGTGCTAGATATATACGAAGTTTTATAAACCAAAGGAGAGGTATAGACATGGAAAAATTTATTGGAAATCATATGATTTACACATACGAAAACGGATGGGAATATGAAATTTATATCAAAAACGAAAATACAATCGATTATCGTATTCATAGCGGAATGGTGGCAGGACGATGGGTTCGCGACCAAAAAGTAGATATTGTGAAATTAACAGAAGGTGTATATAAAGTATCGTGGACTGAGCCGACTGGAACAGATGTATCTTTGAACTTTATGCCTGATGAAAAACGGATGCACGGCATTATTTTCTTCCCAAAATGGGTACATGAACATCCTGAAATTACCGTGTGCTATCAAAATGATCATCTTGATTTAATGCATGAGTCTCGTGAGAAATATGAAACATATCCAAAATACGTGGTTCCGGAATTTGCTGACATTACATTTATCAAAAATGTTGGAGTGAACAATGAGGAAGTTATCGCTCAAGCGCCTTACGAAGGAATGACAAATGATATTCGCGCCGGAAAATTAATTTAACATAGAGTCATAAAAAAGGCTGAGACAAAAGTAGTTTAGTTGAAGGAAGATCCGAACGATGAATCGAGATTCTTGATGGAGAATCAAATTCGTTCGGATTTTTTTATGGTGACGGTGTAACAAGTATCCATATTAAGAGTAGTTGGTTATATAAAAAGCGGTTTATAATGAAGTAAAGGAGTGAAGAAAATGGAATTTAACATGAAAAAAGAGGCGGGGTTTACAACAAATCTTCCTTATGGAGAGCTACATATCGCCGGAGATGAAGAGTATGGCTTTCGTCCCTATCAGCTAATGGTATCGTCCATTGCTGTTTGCAGCGGAGGCGTGTTGAGAAAGATTCTAGAGAAAAAAAGAATTGCTTTTTCCGATTTACGCATCCAAGCTGATGTGACGCGAAATGATGAAAAAGCGGGGCGAATCGAAAAAATTCATTTGCACTATATCATCACAGGAGAAGACCTGCCATTAGACAAAATTGAAAAATCGATTGAGCTAGCCCGAAAAAATTGCTCAATGCTACAGTCGGTTATTGACAGTATAGAAGTGACAGAAACCTTCGAAATAAAATAAAAGTGGACAATGTCCACTTTTATATTTCTTTTGGTTTGCTTCCGGCTTTATCAAAATAGCGCATGCGTTCAGGGGTCAGCTGAAGAAGCAAATAATTTGGGTCGTCTGGACTTTTAATCCACTCTTTTAACTTTTCATTCCAAAATTTCTTTTTTAACTCTTCGTTTGTTTCTACATTTACTTTGGCTTCTACCTCTACATACGGATCACTCCAACCTTGCCCATCATAGCCTAACAAAATATGAACGTAAGGGTTTTTTTCTAGTTCTTCGACTTTATGGGTATCTTTATTGGTGGCGGTGTAGAGCACAAGGTCTTCATGAAAAAACATCATAAAGCGTGAATAAGGTTTTCCATCTTGAATTGTAGCTAACGTTCCAATTGTATAGTCATCCAGTACGGATAAAATTTGATTTTTCACATCATTATTGCTCATTTTTTCACTCCTTATTATATCTTTTTACCCTTGGTAGTTTGGCTGATTTTTAACTATCTTAATCAAAAATCAATTAAGGGTTTATCTTTTATAAAAATAGGTTAAAAATACTAACATTGACGGTGAGTCTATACAAATTCCATTAATTTGATATGATTGATTTTGTTGTCAAAAAATGAATAAGGTAGGTGTACATATCGATGATCAATCGGATTTTTCTTATAGCGGTTATTCTTGGGGTGCCGCTATCTGTTATTGGGCACATGATGCACTGGTCAGATGTTCTTATGTTTATTATTTACTGTTTAACAATCATTGCCCTCGCAGCTTTTATGGGAAGAGCAACAGAGAGCTTAGCTGTTGTAGCTGGTCCTCGAATAGGCGGTCTATTAAATGCTACGTTTGGTAACGCTGTAGAATTAATTATTTCTATTTTTGCTCTAAAAGAAGGCCTTACAGCTGTGGTGCTTGCATCGTTAACCGGTTCTGTATTAGGAAATCTCCTTCTTGTAGGCGGTCTTTCATTCTTCATCGGGGGATTAAAATTTAAGCGCCAAGAATTTAATGTCTATGATGCAAGACATAATTCTGGATTGTTAATTTTTGCTGTTATCGTTGCGTTTGTTATTCCTGAAGTTTTTGCTAGCGAAATGGACGAAGCGAAGACCATGTCCCTGAGTGTCGGAATATCCATTATTCTCATCATCTTGTACTTAGCGGCGTTATTTTTTAAGCTGGTAACGCACCGAGGCGTGTATCAGCATAAAAGTGAAGAAGTGGAAGAACATGAGGAGCCAGAATGGTCAATGTGGAAAGCGATTGCGGTTCTCTTTTTGTCTACGTTAGCTGTAGCTTACGTATCCGAAAGCTTGGTTAGCACAATCGAAATTGTATCGGAAAGCTTTGGCTGGAGTGAGCTGTTCATCGGGGTCATCATTGTAGCGATTGTTGGAAACGCAGCAGAACACGCTTCGGCTATTATTATGGCCGTTAAAAACCGCATGGGTGTAGCGGTTGAAATTGCTGTTGGATCAACTTTACAAGTAGCGATGTTTGTAGCACCGATATTAGTACTTGTTTCGCTAATGTTCGAAAGCCAAATGTCTCTTGTTTTTACTTGGCCTGAGTTGATTGCGATGGTAACAGCTGTATTTTTAACGATTGCGATTTCTAATGACGGAGATACAAACTGGTTTGAAGGCGCAACTCTTTTAGGTGCTTATATTATTATGGGAATTGGTTTTTATCTTATTTAAAAAAGAAACGTTCACTTTATGTGGACGTTTCTTTTTTGTGAGTGAATAGAAGAATTTCCCTTTTGGTATTCAGGATAAAACAGGGGATGTTTGAAAAAACTATGGTTGCATTCATTAACGATGTTGAAAGGAGTTTCTAGATGTTACGTAAATTGCTTTTATTTGTGTTTACCATCATTATTTCATTTTCATGTTCAACGAAGATCGCCATTGCGAAAACAGCTCAGCCTACCATCAACGTGCCTTCTTCAGCTTTAAATATTTCAAAAGAAAATACGTATCCAAATGCTAGTCAAGACACGCCATATTTGCAGCCGAGTGAGTTTACAAAAGAGCTCATTGAAACATCAAATGTAAAAATTGACAACCCTGATTTAATTCGTATATTAAATGAATCAAACATTTCTAAAACTCCATGGGCAATTGGATTCAGAGCAACCATCTTTTTAGGACAGTGGCCGTTAAATTACGAATCAACAGAAACAAACGTTAACTGGCAGCACCAGCGAATCAATACAAATCATTATGATAACAGAGCAGGAAAAACTCAGTACAAAATGATGTACAGCCAGGAAAATCAAAGCCATGTAAAAGGCGGATTAACAGCAAAAGTGCCTCAGCCTGATCATGTTAAACAAATGATGCTAATTGAAGCAGCTAAAAAAACAAAGCTCACTTTATCATTTCAAACGTTTGTAGGTGCCGGAACGAAAAAAGACCAGGTCTATAACGTAGCTCCTAAAAAAGTAGGTTATCTGTATGCGTATACGCCTGCTGTAAGTGAAAAAGGAAAAGTAACATATGGAGAAGTGTATGTAACGGTAAAAGGAAGCAAGCGTTCAATTGTGGTGAGAAATGTAACGTCTCAAGGAATTGGAGCATGGATTCCAGTACAAGATTATGTTTCCTTAAGCTTTGGGGCTTACGATCAGCCGAGATAACAAAAAAGAGATTCCAGTGGTGGAATCTCTTTTTGTTATTTTGTAATGCTCGCTTGGAGTTTGCTAAAATCGGTATCTTGATAATAGCTGTTTTTCACCAAAATATTAGGTCCTAAACAAGACACTGCTGAACAATGACAGCTAAGTTCTTTAGAAATTGTGCTTTGCTGCCACGTATTAAAAGCGTCTGTAAGCTTTGTATCTTGAATGTTCCCAAGAGGAGGCGTATCACCAAAATCAGTTACGATAATATCTCCGTCAAAAATATTGACATTTAGGCGAGAGCGCCCGTCTGGATCGTTTCGAACGGTTACATTTTTACTGCTATATAAGCGCTGTAAAAGGGTTAAGTCTTCCTCATTATTGCTGCATGCATAAAACGGCAGCGTGCCGAATAGCATCCACACATTTTCATCTCGGATATCAAGAAGGTGATGAATAGCTTGACGCATTTCAGGAAGAGATAATGTTTCTAGAGTGCTGGCAAAGTCACTTGGATACATAGGGTGTACTTCGTGACGCTGACAAAGCATTTCATCAACAATTTGACGATGAATCTTTTCCATATGAGGAAGCGTACGTTTATTTAACATCGTTTCAGCTGATACGGTTACACCTGCTTTTACAAGCGCGCGGCTGTTTTCAATCATACGGTCGAAATATTTGGCGCGCTGCTCATAAGTAGGCTTTCGCTCCATCATTGCAAAGCCAGCTTCCACAAAGTCGTCCACCGTTCCCCAGTTGTGAGAAATATGTAAAACATCTAAATAAGGAATGATTTGTTCGTAACGAGCAAGATCTAATGTTAAATTTGAATTAATCTGTGTACGGACACCTCGTTCATGTGCATACTTTAATAAAGGCACCACATAATTTTTCACAGAAGATAGAGACATCATCGGCTCTCCACCCGTAATGCTTAACGCTCGAAGAGTTGGAATTTCATCGAGACGTTTTAAAATTAAATCAAGCGGCAGTGCGTTTGGGTCTTTTGGCTGCAGCGTATATCCAACTGCGCAGTGCTCACATCGCATATTACAAAGCGTCGTTGTTGTAAATTCAACGTTTGTGAGCGTCGGTTTGCCGTATTGTTTCATATCTAAATACGCTTCCCACGGATCGAACTCCGGGGTAATTCGTTGTAAAGTGGCCATAAAAAAACTCCTTTTATTTTTCCGTAAAGTGAAATGATTATGAAAACATCTCACGGTCCGTCCTGCTAGACTAAATTATACGTCTCATTCAAAACGGACACCAGTGACTATTATGGATTTTATTGCTTTTAGTTGTCAAATATGAAAGTATTCGTTAGGATATAAAGAAATACGAATGAAAAGCTATATCAGGAGGGTTTAAAATGGGAAACGCCGTTCGAGATAAAGATTCACAAGTACGTTATTTAAAAGATCGTTTAAATATGTTTGTACACGTATTAGACTCCATGGAGCCTGAAAACACAGACCTAGAAGACATTGACCGTTTGATTACAATGATTGATGACCTCGAAGCAAAATGTGAGCAGTTTAAAAAAGATAAAGAATGAACAAAGGAAAAAGCGCTAGAAAAACTAGCGCTTTTTTGCTTGAAGTGGAAATCCTCCTATAAAGGTCTTTCGAAACAATTTTTGAAGGAGTATAATAAATTTTGAAAGTTGTACGACAGATAGATAAATACATACATTAGCGGGATATGGGAGGAATTAAGTGATGATTGAAGCTTTAAAACAAAGCATGTACGATTTAATTGTTGAAACATCTACAAAATTGCCAAAAGACGTTCGACGTGCTATCGCAAAGGCAAAAGCGCGTGAAAATGCAGGAACGCGTGCAGCAATGTCTTTAGCGACCATTACCAATAATATTAAAATGGCGGATGATAATTTATCGCCAATTTGTCAAGATACAGGTATGCCAACATTTAAAATTAAAACCCCTGTAGGAGTGAATCAGCTTCAAATTAAAGAAGCGATTTATTGGGCAATTGAAGAAGCAACAAAGCACGGAAAGCTTCGCCCTAACTCTGTAGATTCGTTAACGGGAGAAAACAGCGGTAATAATTTAGGCGGAGGCACGCCGGTTATTAAGTTTGAACAGTGGGAAAATGACTATATTGATGCGCGTCTCATTTTAAAAGGCGGCGGCTGTGAAAACAAAAACATTCAGTATAGCCTGCCTTGTGAAGTAGAAGGATTAGGTCGAGCTGGCCGTGATTTAGACGGCATTCGTAAATGTGTGATGCACTCAGTATACCAAGCGCAAGGCCAAGGCTGTAGCGCTGGCGTCATTGGTGTTGGAATCGGTGGCGACCGTACAACAGGCTATGAATTAGCAAAAGAGCAGCTGTTCCGAAACTTAGATGACGAAAATCCAAACGCTCAGCTTAAAGAATTAGAAGAGTATGTAATGGAAAATGCCAATAAGTTAGGAATCGGTACAATGGGCTTTGGCGGAGAAACGACATTACTTGGCTGTAAAGTCGGCGTAATCAATCGTATTCCTGCTAGCTTCTATGTGTCAGTTGCGTATAACTGCTGGGCTTACCGTCGCTTAGGTATTAAAATCAATGCTGATACAGGAAGCGTTCAAGAGTGGCTGTATCAAGAAGGCGAAGAAGTAGATTTTAATAACAATGCAGGTGCAGAAGAGAAGCAAAATGCGGATGAAACAAAAGAAGTTATATTACAAGCACCTATTACAGAAGAGCAAATTCGTGAATTAAAAGTTGGCGACGTGGTGCGCATCAACGGTATGATGTACACAGGGCGCGATGCCATTCACAAACATTTAACAGATCACGATGCGCCAATTGATTTAAATGGACAAATCATTTATCACTGTGGTCCGGTTATGTTAAAAGATGAAGATGAAAAATGGCACGTAACCGCTGCAGGACCAACAACAAGTATCCGTGAAGAACCTTACCAAGGAGATATTATGAAGAAATTTGGTATCCGCGCGGTTATCGGTAAAGGCGGTATGGGTCCTAAAACGCTTGCTGCTCTTCAAGAGCACGGCGGCGTATACTTAAATGCGATCGGCGGAGCTGCACAGTACTATGCTGACTGCATCAAGAGCGTAGAAGGCGTTGATTTGATGCAGTTCGGTATTCCTGAAGCAATGTGGCATTTAAAAGTAGAAGGCTTTACAGCTGTAGTGACGATGGATTCACACGGAAACAGCTTGCATGCAGATGTCGACAAGTCTTCATTTGAAAAGCTTGAGCAATTTAAAGAACCTGTATTTAAATAAGCATACGTCCGGAGCGTATGGTAAAAAGTAACGTTCATGAACGAGAAAATTGAGTGGATACTAAGCGTAAAATGACTTCCGAAAGGAGCTTCTTATGCGCCGGTTCACCTTTTTTCTCGTTTTTTTATTCGTGATGTCAACAGGCATAGCATGTGTTGAAGCACAAATGTATCCAAACACTCCGATCAGCTGGGGATTTCAAAAAAGTAAAAATCACAAGCCCGCATCTGCAGGTACAGCTTATGAACAAATTCTTGCTAAGTATGATGCGTTTTACCTCGGAGATACAAATAAAAAAAATATTTATTTAACATTTGATAACGGTTATGAAAATGGTTATACACCCCAGGTATTAGACGTGCTCAAAAAAAGAAAGGTTCCTGCCACGTTCTTTGTAACAGGACACTATTTAAAAGAAGAGCCTAAGCTAATTAAACGAATGGTAAAAGAAGGGCATATTGTCGGCAATCATTCATGGCATCACCCTGACTTAACTCAAGTGGATGATGCGCGTTTTAAAGAGGAACTGCAAAAAGTAAAAGATGAATACAAGAATATTACGGGTCGTGATGAAATGAAGTATCTTCGCTCACCTAGAGGTGTATTTAGCGAGCGAACGCTAGCTCTTTCAAAGCAAGAAGGCTATACGAATGTATTTTGGTCACTTGCATTTGTTGACTGGAAAGTGAATGAACAAAAAGGCTGGCGCTACTCATACGACAATATGATGGCTCAAATACATCCGGGTGCGATCATGCTTTTGCATACCGTTTCAAAGGATAACGCAGATGCGTTAGATCAAGCGATTGTGGATTTAAAAAAGCAGGGCTATACGTTTAAAAGCATTGATAATTTAATGAACGAACGCAAACAAATGAAGAAAAGTCCTTCTAAAACGAAATAAAGATAAAAACCGACGGGAATATTTCTTCTGTCGGTTTTTTGCTGTTGAAGTGTTATAATATGCGTTGATGTCTTTTTTAAAGCGATACGGTCTAATAGGTTTTAAGCAGCTAGAGACCGTTAATAACTATATAAAGAATTTAAACTAATCGGAGTTGGTCTCATGAATAAACCAAAAACTGAAATGAAAGTTCAAAAAGGACAAACGTTTCCGTTGACGATAAAAAGACTCGGTATTAATGGAGAAGGCGTAGGATATTTTAAGCGCCAAGTCGTCTTCGTACCGGGAGCATTGCCGAATGAAGAAGTGGTTGTAGAAGCAACAAATGTTCAGCATAAGTTTGCCGAAGGGAAAATTAAGCGAATTCGCAAAAAATCCCCTCAGCGCGTAGAAGCACCTTGTCCGATTTACGACCAGTGCGGAGGCTGCCAGCTTCAGCACTTATCTTATGAAGGGCAGCTAGAATCTAAGCGCGATATTGTTCTGCAAGCGTTCGAACGTCACAGTTCATTAAAAAAAGTAGAAGAAAAAACTCGCCAAACGATTGGTATGGAAGATCCTTGGCGTTATCGTAATAAATCTCAGTTTCAAGTCGGCGTAGATAAACAAAAAGTCATCGCTGGTTTGTACGGACTGAATTCTCACCGCTTGATTGATATTGAAAACTGTCCCATTCAGCATAAAGCTACGAATCACGTGACAAAAGAAATAAAACGAATTTTACAAAATCTTCAAATTCCTATCTACAATGAACGCAAACGCCGTGGTATTGTACGTACCATCGTATCTCGAGTAGGATTTGAAACGGGTGAAGTGCAAATTGTCTTGATCACGGCTAAAAAAGAAATTCCGAAAAAAGAGCTGCTGATTAAAGAAATTCAGCGCCGCCTACCGGAAGTGAAATCGCTCGTACAAAACGTAAACGGCCAAAAAACATCGCTTATTTTTGGAGACGAAACGTTTACGCTCGCTGGAAAATCGGTGATTCAAGAAACGTTAGGTGATATCTCATTCGAACTTTCAGCGCGTGCATTTTTCCAGCTGAATCCTCTCCAAACGGTGAAGCTATATGACGAAGTAAAAAAAGCAGCTGCACTAACGGGCAGTGAAAAAATTGTAGATGCTTACTGCGGAGTAGGGACAATTGGCTTATGGCTTGCTAAAGATGCCAAAGAAATTCGCGGAATGGATACGATTGAAGAATCGATTGTAGACGCAAGAAAAAATGCCCAAGATCATGGGTTTGAGCATGCTACGTACGTAGCGGGTCCGGCTGAGAAATGGATGCCGCAGTGGGTGAAAGAAGGCTGGAAGCCAGACGTTATCGTTGTTGACCCGCCGCGAACAGGCTGTGATGACAAGCTTCTAAAAACAATTTTACAAGTAAAGCCAAAGAAAATGGTTTACGTATCTTGTAATCCATCCACATTAGCGAAAGATGTGCAGCAGCTGTCGAAGGCTTATCATGTGGATTACATTCAGCCTGTGGATATGTTCCCTCATACGGCGCATGTAGAGAATGTGGTGAGCTTGACGTTAAAGAAATGAATAGAAAAAGAGTAAAGGGCAGATCGGCTTCTGCTCTTTTTTGTTTGTAATTTTGTAATAAGGAGGTCTTTATCACAAGTAAAGGAACAAGGTTTTTATGTAGTATCATATTTCAAATAAGGAAAATAAATGAAACTAATTTTTCCTATTGACAAAGCATCCAACTGGTATTAGAATAAACAACTATTCGACAGTCATTCTATTGATTGAAAAATTTAATACGTAGAAAGCTATGATTGCTATGGATCACACTATAGCAGGAGCAGCTTCTGGAGAGATCGCGATAGTTTCGCGACGCCGAAGGGTTCACAATCTCAGGCAAAAGGACAGAAGAGTACCGGATATTTATTTGGCATGTTACTAATTGGTGGCATGTACCATAATATTTGTTATTCTTATGACCATGAGATTGGAGCGCATCCAATCTCTTTTTTTATTGGACTTTATTTTGTAGTCCGCACGATTGTATCAAAGGTTTTATTGTTAGGAGGAGTTAGAGTTGGAACAACGAGAATTAAAGAGGGATTTATCCAATCGTCATGTTCAGCTAATCGCGATTGGAGGAACCATTGGGACGGGATTATTTTTAGGTTCTGGTAAAGCAATACAGCTTGCAGGTCCCTCTATCATCTTTGCTTATTTAATTGTTGGTATTGCGCTTTTCTTTGTGATGAGAGCGCTAGGAGAACTACTGCTGTCTAAAGCAGGTTATCAATCGTTAACGGATATTGCTGAGGAATATCTTGGACCGTGGGCTTCATTCGTAACGGGATGGACGTACTGGTTTTGCTGGATCATGACAGCTATGGCTGACGTGATTGCCGTTGGCGTATATGTGAAATATTGGTTCGATATCCCTCAGTGGGTTCCTGCACTTATTTGTGTGATTATTTTATTAGGGCTTAACTTATTAACCGTAAAATTATTTGGAGAATTAGAGTTTTGGTTTGCTTTAATAAAGGTTATTACGATTCTTGCGTTAATTGTTATTGGCGTTATTTTATTGGTAATCGGATTTAAAACGGATGCAGGATCGGTTACGGTTCAAAACCTTTGGAATCATGGAGGACTCTTTCCAAACGGGGTTTCAGGTTTCTTACTTTCATTCCAAATGGTTATTTTTGCATACGTGGGGGTTGAATTGGTAGGGGTATCGGCAGCGGAAACATCAAATCCCCAAAAAAATATCCCATCGGCCATTAATAAAATTCCGCTGCGAATCTTATTTTTCTATGTTGGAGCGCTTATCGTCCTTTTATTTATTAACCCGTGGATGGAATTAAATGCAGCAGAAAGTCCATTTGTTAAAACCTTTAGTTTAGTCGGAATTCCGCTTGCTGCTGGAATTATTAATTTTGTTGTATTAACTTCAGCCGCTTCTGCTTGTAATAGCGGAATGTTTTCAACAAGCCGTATCTTATATAATTTAAGTAAAAATGACCAAGGGCCATCTACGTTTGCAAAACTGAACAAAAACCACGTACCAAGCAACGGATTGTTTGTATCTACGCTGGTTATCTCAGCGGGAGCTTTGTTAAGCAAACTGATACCAGACCAAGCTTTTGGCATCGTAACGACCATTAGCGCTATTTGTTTTATTTGGGTGTGGAGTATCATTCTTATTTGCCATCTAAGATATAAAAAAACGCGTCCGCAGCTGCATGCAGTATCAACATTCAAAGCACCGTTAACACCATTTATAAACTATGTTGTGCTAGCGTTGTTTGCTGTGATTCTTATTATTATGCTGTTTTCTGATGCGACGCGCCCAGCCTTATTGTTGACACCCGTTTGGTTTATTCTCTTATTTGGTTTTTACGGGGCTAGAAGGAAAAAGAAATAGTAAATTGGTGACCTCATCATTTCGTGATGGGGTCTTTTTATTAGAGGATAAATAATTGATTTCTACTGCATGAAGAAAATGCAGGAAGCAAAGTTTATATAAGAACCCTAAAAAAATGTTTTAACAGAAAATACAGTGAAAAAGCTCATAGTTTTCTGATAGTAATGTAGAACCAAATGATTTTCTTCTATGTCTAAAGATGGAATTCTATCATTTACATGGAAAAGTCTTCATTTTGGAGTACAATGAAGGTAGACTTCATTAGATTAAGGTGAACAAACATGAAATGGTTTAAATCTCATACGTTTTGGAAAATCTTCACGATTAATGTGCTTCTTATTTGTACCGTATTAACGCTAATGTTTATTGTTTCAAGAGTGATGCTGCCTAATATTTCTCAAGATCAATATCGACAGGTAACTGATAAAACCGTCAAGAGAATGAAAGAGCAAATTAACGTCGTCATTAAAGATATTTGGAACCTGGGCGACGAGGTACAGCAAGATCCTATTTTTTTATCGGATGATGAACAAGAAATAGACAAAGAATTGCAGAAAATAGTTAATATTTCACCGTATATCGATAGCGGAACCATTTTTAATGTAAAAGGGTATGTTGAGCATTATTACCCGAATGATTTAAAGAATATGCAACATGTGAACTTAAGTAAAAGAAAATATTTTCAAGAAGCTCTGCGAACCAAAAAAATATATTTAAGCGATGTCGTTTCAGCAGATACAAAGCACTACATTGTGGTGATGGCTATTCCTATTTTGGATGGGCAGCAAAATGTAAAAAAGGTCGTAAATCTAGCGCTGCGAATTGAAGAAAATGAAAGTTTTCAATCCATCTTTCAAACGTTCGATATAGGAGAGAACGGCTATACATTTATTGTAGACCGAAATGGTAGAATCATTTCTCACCCAAAAAAACAGCGAATTGGTGAAAGTGCTAGTAAAAATGAAATCGTCCGAGAAACGATGAATCATAAATCAGGATATCAGCGCGTTGTGAACACCGAAGGAAACTATTTCTTTGCATCATTTGAATATATTCCTGTTCTTAATTGGGGGATAGTTGCTCAGTTACCCGTTGAAGAAATTTACAAGCCTTATGAAATGTTTGAAAAAACGCTTTGGATCGTTTCAGGTGTTACGATTTTACTGCTTTCTTTTTTTACTGCGTTATATGCAAGGCAAATTGTGAATCCAATTCATAAACTATATGAATTGGCGGGACAAGTAGCACGCGGGAATTTTAATCAAAAAATTCCGGAACGAGAAATTGAGCGGGGCGAAATCGGTATTTTATCTAAACAGTTTAATGAAATGATTAGCTATATACGCCATTCTAAAGCAAATTTACAGCAAAAAGAAAATCAGCTGCAGGAACAAAAAACATTTTTAAGACAAGTCATTGATATTAATCCAAGCTATATTTATGCGATTAATCAAAAAAGAGAGTTCATTCTTGTTAATGAGTCTTTTGCGATGCTCTTAGGTGAAAAATCTGATGACTTGATTGGACAATCAATTGATAAATATCAGTTCAACATTCAATCAGATCTTTTATATAAAGGGGCGTTTTCAAACTGTACGCAAAAAGGGATGGTATTAGAAGAACAGTTTAAAGATTCGAAAGGAAACAGGCGCTGGGTCGAAACAGCAAAACTTCCTATTATGAATGAAAAACAGGAAGTGATTCAAATGCTGTGCGTATCGACAGATATTACGGAGCGTAAAAAAGCAGAAGAGAAGCTTAGAACTTCTGAGAAGCTGGCCGTTGTAGGAGAACTTGCAGCTGGAGTGGCTCATGAAATCAAAAATCCTTTAACTTCTTTAAAAGGTTTTGTTCACTTATTAAAAGAACAACATCCTAAAGATGCTTTGTATATAGATATCATGGAAACTGAATTAGAACGAATGAATGGAATCGTAGAAGAATTTTTGATGTTAGGAAAACCTCAGGTAATGAAGGTTGAATCTTTGAATATGCAAGCGCTTGTTCAAGAAGTGTGCTCACTTCTTGAACCTGAAGCAGTAGAAAAGGAAGTAGCTTTCATATTTGAAAGGGACGACCAGTTACCAAAGGTGTATGGAGATAAAAATCAGTTAAAACAAGTATTTATTAATATTATTAAAAACTCTATCGAAGCAATGCCTGAAGGAGGGAGTATTCATATTACTATCAAAGCAAAAGAAAACCACCTTTGGCTGCAGATTGCTGATGAAGGACAGGGTATTCCTCCTGAACGGTTAGCGAAGATAGGTGAGCCTTTTTATAGTACAAAAGAAAAAGGTACAGGTTTAGGGCTGATGGTCAGCTATCGGATTATTAAAGCTCACCACGCGCAGATGACGTTTTCTAGTCAGTTAGATAAAGGAACAAGTGTGGATATATTGTTTCCAATAATAAAAAAGTAGGGGAAGTTTCCCCTACTTTTTATTATTATACTTATAATATATCGAAAGCCTTGATGGTACTAAAATCAATGAAAGTACTAAAGAAGATATCCACAGGTTAACAAGAAGTTAACTGCTGAATTGTATAGGATATTCACAACTTTATCCACATTATTCACATTTTTTCAGAAAATTTACATAAAAATTACCCACTGTCATTTCAAGTTATGAAAGCGGTAATATGAATATCCAATAAAGTTATGCACATTATCCACATAATTGTGGGTAAACTTTGTGGATATAATAGAGTATTAAAAAAACGTAAATCATACGCTTGAAATCTTCGTGTTATTATTTTTACATAATATAAAACGTCCTTCCGATACACAGTGTACAGAAAGGACGTTGGGATGATCAAGCGTTGGATAGAGATGTTTTGCCTCACTTATTTTTTCGTGTAGCCGCCTGCACGGTCTGCTTTTTTAAACTCGCGGCCGTAATAGATTTCTTGAGCGCTACTTAACGTATTTTTTGCGTTTTCTTTTCGTTTTTTTTCAGACATAAAAAAACCTCCAATTAACGTTTTTCGATCATGTTACTTATTTTTTCCAGAATCTCTCGTTTTTAATCATAAAAAAAAGCTCTCCGTTACACGGAGAGACTCTTACGCTTCTTTAAGCTGGTGATCTTCTTGAACGTCTTGTTCGTGACGCAAGTAGTATAATGTATACAAGTCTTTTGGAATTTCGTATAAATCGTATACGTCTTCATGTTGATTAATTTCATCGTATAAAGCTTTGTGTGTTTCATTCGCAAGTACTGCATAAGGCAGTTTTTCTGCAGCCTTAATAGACCTAATATTAATTTTACGAATTCGCATAAAAATTCGCTCTATATTTAACTCAAAGAACAGTTCATTAAAGAACGCTTCTTTTGCAATTTGATTATATCCTTTTCCATGAAACGGTTTGCCAAGCCAAGTGCCTAAAAAACCAGCTTGGTCCTGTACATCAAATAAATTAATGGTGCCGATAGGGTTACCCCATTCGTCTAAAATCGTGCGAGAAATAATTTCTCCATGATCTTCTGCTTCCATCGTTTGTTTAGTCACAAATAAAAATTCTTCATAGGAATGGGCTTTATGACGAACAAAAGGGAAGACATCAGGATGTACCATGAGTTCGTATAGAGATTGACAGTCATTTAGGTCACGTTTTTTTAACATAACTTTTCCCTCCTGATCGAGGGTATATACAGACTCCAATCAAGTCCCCACCCTCGAAATTTTTTAATAATTAAAAAAATTTCGGGGTGGGAATCGAACCCACTAGAACCAGTTACCTGGTGGCGCACCATTTGCCTTCCCATTACAAGTCAACAAACATAAAAAGTCAACGTGTGATGTTTATGCTTTTGTGAAATTCACATGCTTCTAAACGTATCATACTAAAAAAAATTAAAAAAGAAAATAGGTAAAATGTTAATTTTTTTTAAATAATATTTTACCATTTATCATGGTAAAAATAGGCTTTGCTAAGTAGTGAAAGGGATGATGGCTCCATAGTACTAAATCAGCGTCTTTTCCTGCTTCGATACTGCCGATTCGCTGATCAATACGGAGATTTCGAGCAGCAGCAATCGTGATGCCTTCTAATGCTTTTTGTTCTTCAAGTCCTTCACGTACGGCAATGGATGCACAAATATTTAGGTACTGAATGGGCGTATAAGGGTGGTCTGTTGTAATGGAAACTTCTACTCCTTCATTGCAGAGAGCTTGATAGGTTTTCCATGTTTTATTTTTCAATTCAATCTTTGAGCGGCGTGTTAAAGTTGGTCCCACGCTTACTTTTAAATTTCTTCCACCTAGCTCTTTAGCAATTAAGTGACCTTCTGTACAGTGTTCAATACGAACGTCTAAATGAAATTCATCTGCTAAGCGCAGAGCTGATAGAATATCATCGGCTCGGTGAGCATGAATTCGAACGGGAATCTCTCTATTCAGCGCTTGAATGAGTGGTTTAATTCGCAAATCATCTTTATTGTCACTGCTTTTTGCATGATAAAAGGCTTCTCTCAGCATCCCCATAATACCCATTCGTGTAATGGATTCTTTATTGCCATGGCTGTGGATTCGTTTTGGATTTTCTCCTAGCGCAATCTTAAGTCCAGCTGTCTCTTGAATCAACATTTGAGAAATACTTGTTCCGGCTGTTTTAATAACAGACGTTGTACCTCCGATCACATTTGCACTTCCAGGCATAATGTGTACAGACGTAATACCCGCTTCAATGGCATCTTTAAACCCAGGATCTAAAGGATGTACGCTGTCAAAAGCTCGGATATGGGGAGTCATAGGCTCGATTGTTTCGTTAGCATCATTTCCGGCCCAGCCGGTTCCTTCATCATATAGTCCTAGATGTGTATGAACATCAATAAATCCAGGGAATAAATAGCGCTGTTTGCAGTCAATAACTTCTACTTGAAGAGGAGGCTGCAAGTTTGGCCCAATTAAAACAATTTTTCCATCTTGAATGAGCACATCATTATTATAAATAGGTTTTGACGTAATGGGATAGAGCGTTGCATTTCTCAAGAGAATGGTTTTCATAAAGGATGCTCCTATCTATCGGCAGCTTAGTCACCTGTTTTAGGTAAATATCAGAAAATAACTAGAGTAAATCTCGCAATGCATCTTCTAATACAGTATATGTAAAAATGTAATTCTGTTGAATCAATTTTTCAGGTAAAACACGCTGTCCTTTCAAAATAATCATACTCATTTCTCCCATCAGCAGTTGAAGGCCAAAGCTAGGTACGGGCATCCAGTGAGGGCGATTTAAGACTTTGCCAATCGTCTTTCCAAACTCTTTCATTTGAACGGGATTCGGGGCAGTTACATTAACAGGTCCCTCTATTTGTTTGGTATGGATACAATAATCAATGATCTTCACGACGTCTTGAAGATGTACCCAAGACATCCACTGTTCTCCGGAACCGACTGTTCCTCCTGCAAATAATTTATAAGGAAGGGCCGTAGAAGGAAGTGCTCCGCCATCTTTCCCTAATATAACGCCGAATCTTGTTAAGACAGTACGAATATTGAGTTCCATCGCTTTTAGGGCCTCGTTTTCCCACTTTTTTACCGTTTCAGCTAAAAAGTCTGTGCCGATGGATGGAGAAGCTTCTGTGAACGTTTCTTTGGTTGATGTCCCGTAATAACCAACGGCGCTTGCATTTACGTAAAGTGACGGTTTTTCGGGCAAGGCAGCCATAATACGAAGGATTTCTTGAGTAGAAGAAAGGCGACTTTCCACAATGGCTTTTTTGCGCTCGTCCGTCCAGCGGCCGCTGTTAAGTGAAACGCCAGCTAAATTGATAAAAACGTCTGCTCCTTCTACATGCTCTTCAGGTTGGCTGTTTTCTTGCATCCACTCTACATATTTAAGTTTCGGATCTCTTGCAGCTTTATCTGCATTGCGTGTTAAAATATATACATAATGTTTTTGTGTTAAAAAATGTTTTGTTAAAGCTTTCCCTACGAATCCAGTTCCTCCAGCAATAACAATTTTCATACGAACTTCCTCCTTTATTGAGATAAATAAAAATGTGTATGATACGTTTGGCGGTTCTTCAGCCATCAATTTAATAAGAAATATGAGGTGAAGGTTAATGCCTGTTGTCACAAAGATCACAACGCAAAAGAATAGCGGTGAACGTTATAATGTGTATTTAGATTACGGTAAAGGTGAAGAGTTTGGCTTTGGTGTTGACGAAAATGTCCTCATCAAATATGACTTAAAAAAAGGTCGTGAGCTTGATGAATTTGAATTAACGGAAATTCAGTACGCAGATGATGAGAAAAAAGCTTATAATTTAGCGATCACTTACTTATCTTATCGAATGCGCTCTGAAAAAGAGGTACATGATTATTTAAAGAAAAAAGAAATTAACTCTACTATTATTCAACAAGTTATTCAGAAACTAGTCAGCCACCGTTATTTAAATGATGAAGAGTTTGCAAAAGCATTTGTGTTAACTCAGATGAACACGACATCAAAAGGACCAAATGTGATTCAAAGAGAATTAAAAGAAAAGGGGATTTCTGATTCCATTATTACCCTTAGTTTATGTGAATACCCTGAAGAACAGCAAATTCAAACTGCTGTAAAATTAATTGAAAAGTTAAAAGGGAAATACAAGAAATTATCTCAAGTGATGATGAAACAAAAAATGGAACAAGCATTGGCAGTGAAGGGCTATTCGTTTTCTGTTATTCAAGAAGCATTTCAGCGAACGGATACAGAAAAAGAAAGTGATGAGGTTTGGGAAGCTCTGCAATATCAAGGAATGAAAGCTCATCGTCGTTTTTCAAAGTATGAAGGCTGGGAATATCAGCAAAAAATGAAGCAGGCTCTTTATAGAAAAGGATTTTCCATTGAACAAATTCAATCATTTCTAGATTCTATTGAAGAGGAATAGAGCGGGGAAAAAGTATGTTAGTTGAAGGAAGATCCGAACGATGAATCGAGATTCTTGATGGAGAATCCAACTCGTTCGGATTTTTTTATTGTGATGCTTAACATAAGCTTCAAGTATTTAGTTGCTACTAGCGGTTGATTGGAGGGCAAGACAGAGACTCCTGCGGGAAAAGCGGAACAGGTGAGACCCCGCAGGAGCGTAAGCAACGAGGAGGCTCACCGGCCGCCCGCGGAAAGCGAAGTCTTGCACGGAAATCAACCGCCGTGTAACAAGAGATTCTTATAAGATCATCTATACAATTTGTTTATCTTTAGATGGATGTAGTTATGTTTCAATCTTTTTAAAACAAAATATCTTCTGAGTCATTCTGCTGTTTATAAATAATCTCAGCGATTTCTGAAGCTGAGCGCAAGCGGCTTTTATCTTTAATATGGTTGTTGTGATCCCAGAAAGGAGTATTCATGCCTCCCATATAAGCTGCAATCACATGAAGGTTGGTATCTTGGTACTCCACTTTTAAACTTTCTGTAAATCCCCTTACGCCAAATTTACTTGCCACATAGACGCTTTCATTGGCTTTCCCGCGAAGTCCTGCAGTTGAAATGATATTCATAACTTTAGGTTCAGTTCTCGTCAAGAGATGAGGCATAAGCGCTTGCGTTAAAAAAATAGTTCCTTTTACATTTGTATCGATGACTTCATCGATTGCTTGTTTTGTATAATCCGTCAAAGGACCAAAATGTCCAATGCCTGCATTATTGATAAGGATATCTACTGAATGCTGCATCAGCAGTTTTTCTACAGATTTTCCTACTTCTTCATACTGTGTAATATCTACAGACATCGTAGATACGTTGTCTCCTAGCTCATGCTGCGCCTCATTTAATTTATGGTGATTGCGTCCAGCTAGAATGACGTTGTAGTCTTTTGCGTAAAGTTTTGCGAGTTCTTTTCCAAGACCCGTCGCACCGCCTGTGATTAGCACTGTTTTCATTCCCAAAACTCCCTTTTCATAGTCTCCCTTTAGTTATACCTTTTGTTATAATAAAATGAAAGCAAACAAGGGGGAAAACAGCATGTCTGAAAAACGTTACAGCGATATGACGACGTATGAACTTCAACAAGAAATTGGGTCTCTTCAAGAAAAAGCACGAAAAGCTGAACAGCTTGGCATGGTCAATGAGTATGCAGTATTAGAAAGAAAAGTAACGATGGCTAGGTCATATTTATTGGATCCCGAAACGTTTAAAGCAGGGGAAGTATATGAAATTCAAGGAGATCCGGGTTCATATTTTAAAATTGATTATATGAACGGAGTTTTTGCGTGGGGATTTAGGCTTGGCTCACCGCAAAACGAAGAGGCACTTCCTATTTCCATGTTGAAAAAATAAAGGGATGAACAAGCAGCACGAAGTGTGCTGCTTGTTTGATTTCTATATTCACTCTATTTTTAAACGTAAAGCAAGGGGTTATTCTTCGCGCTCATTAGAAGCATGCATACGTTCTTGAGGATGCGTATTGATCGTTCCATTTGCACGTTTTGAAGCGTACTCAGCTTTTGCTCGAGGTTCGCCTTCAAGCTTAGTATGATGTTGGTTTGTAAAATCTTTTGCTTTATTGCGCATCGATACCTCTCCTTTTACAACAGAAAGCGTTGCGGTTATGATATAGTACATGAGGGAGTGAATAACTCCGCATTTATAGTGTAAGTTAAAAGTGCAAACATACTCATAAAGAATTTTGGTAATCGAGGTGTTCTTATGAACGATATATTTGAAAGATTAACGAATCAGCTCTTAAATAAAAATAGTTCGCTTTCATATGCTCAAGCACGTACGTGGGTCGAGCTTTTCTGGGAAGATTTTGAGTCATCTTACGCAAAAGCCGGATATGATTATAAAGGGAAAGAAGCAACGGAAAAGGTTGTTACGATGTATATTAACAGCTACGGTGATAAGCTTCATGAAATCGCGGTTAAAAACCCTAAATATCAGCATTTATTAAATAACGATGACTATTTAAAACATTAAATAAAAACGAACCGTCTTGAGCAGACGGTTCGTTTTTGGGTTTCATATTTGTTCTTGTTATGATTAGTGCGGGAGATAATCAAGCTTTTTACGCAATTTTTTCTCACTGAAAATCCAACCTGTGTACGAACAAATGATATTTAAATCGTAATCAAGCTGGACTACGGCTACAAATGGATAGTAGTCCTTGCTGCGGTAGCGCAAATCGATAAAGCGCACTTCAATGTGGTCGTTATATTCATCCAGTTCCCATCTATAAATAGGTGAAAATGAAAGAAAAGCAGATAAATTTTCATCTTTTTTCGCTACTTCAATTACGGCTGATTCGGGTATTGGAACTTTATCAAACGTATCATAAATAAAAATTTCTTCTCCGATTGCTCTTCCTACATGAAAATACTTTTCGGTCGTCACAGCTAAGTGCCAGTGAGTGAAACGCATTGTAGGAGAGATATTGAGCTTGATAACATCGGGAAACTGTTTTCGAAGCTTCTTGGCAATTTGGTGGCGCATATAAAAGCGCAATCCATAGTAAAACGCCAATAACACATACAGCGTAATAAATGTTGGTCCTGGCTCTGCGCCGATAAACCAGATTAAAATCGCAAGTACGTGAGCTGAGAAAATCACGTAATCAAACGTGTTGATTACGCCAAGCGCAATCCATTTATTTGTGAAAGGCCGTAAAGCTTGCGTGCCATAAGCGTTAAAGATATCAACAAAAACGTGAATAATGACGCCTGCAAAGGTCCACATCCAGAGATGCAGCAAGTTAGCTCCTGGCAGCAGAAGCGAAAGAATGAGCACGATAAGCAAAGGCCATAAAATAACAGCCGGGATAGAATGTGTAATTCCACGGTGATTGCGGATATACTGTGCATTGTTTCGCAACTTTAAAACAGTGTCTAAATCAGGTGCTAATGACCCGGCCATTACGCCAATCATTACAGCATCCATTGTGGCTGTATTCGCAGATACAGTGGGGTCTAATGTTGCAAGGCCGCCTAAAGCGATTCCCATTGCAATGTGTGTACCAGTATCCAGAGCGAACTCCTCCTTTGTAAGATGACAAGCTTAAATTAGTCTAATTAAGCATGAAAGCTTGATAAAAAATCTCGCTTTATTACTAACGCAGCAAATTAGCTGTTTTTATTCATTATTTGAACAATTCATTTTACTATTCATATTTGTAGTTGTTATAAGGTTATCATAAAGTTACTAAGATTCAAAAAGCAACACATTGTATATGTATAGTTAATACCTCGGAGGCTATGACGTGAAACAAAGTAAAGATATTGTACAAAATTTTGATATTCGAGCATTTCAAAATGACTTAATCTCTTGGTTTGAGCAGGAACAGCGCATTTTACCTTGGCGTCAAGATCAGGACCCTTATAAGGTGTGGGTATCTGAAATTATGCTTCAACAAACGAGAGTAGATACGGTCATTCCTTATTTTAATAATTTTATTAGCAAATTTCCCACTATCAAAGACTTAGCTTATGCAAATGAAGATGATGTGTTAAAAGCGTGGGAAGGGTTAGGTTATTATTCCCGTGCCCGTAATTTGCAAACCGCCGTTCGAGAAGTTCACGAACAATACGGGGGAGAAGTTCCAAATACGCCAGCAGAAATATCTAAACTAAAAGGAGTAGGCCCTTATACAACAGGAGCCATTTTAAGTATTGCATACGGAGTGCCGCAGCCTGCTGTAGATGGAAATGTCATGCGTGTGCTATCGCGCATTTTATCCGTCTGGGATGATATTGCAAAACCGAAAACAAGAAAGCTGTTTGAAGATATCGTGCATGAAATTATTTCAAAAGATAACCCTTCTTATTTCAATCAGGGCATGATGGAACTTGGTGCCATTGTCTGTACACCAACTTCTCCTTCCTGTTTGTTATGTCCAGTTCGCGAACACTGCCGCGCGTTTGAAGAAGGAGTGCAGAATGAGCTTCCTGTCAAATCAAAGAAAAAAGCGCCGCGTGCTCTTCAGCTTGCTGCAGCGGTGATTAGAGACGAGGAAGGAAATTATCTGATTCATAAACGTCCAAGCAAAGGACTTTTAGCTAACCTATGGGAATTTCCAAATATAGAAGTAGACCTTAGTATAGCCCCAGATCATCAGCAGCTTCAGGCATTTATTCAAAATGAGTACGGAGCCGATATTAAAATTCATGCGCCGTTTACCACAATTCAGCACGTGTTTTCTCATATCGTCTGGAACATCACAGTATATGAAGCAGAGCTTGTAAGTGATATCAGTGCATTAAAAAATTTGAAAGTGGTTTCTGAAAAAGATTTAGAACAATATGCATTTCCTGTTTCCCATCAAAAAATCTTAAAAGAATATGTACTTGTTAAATAAAAGAAGCGTGGATAAACTCCACGCTTCTTTTTATTTAATCATATGATACATGCGTGCCGTGTGTGTAATCTGCTTCGTGGCGCTGTAACCCGCCCCGTGCTTCAATTTCTTTAATAATTTGCTGATGAATACTTTGTCCTTCAGCATTTAAATACGGCGTCATTTGCTGTAAAGAGTGATGGAAAAACGCAAGCTCACTGTCTTTCCACTCGCTTTTAGAAATCATTGAAAGAGCCGTCATGTCTCTACCTACATACATTCTATTCACCTCGTTCATTTCATCAAGTTTTATCTATTTTCTCTATATTACTTGTTTCTTATGCGATAAAATCAGTACAATGTAAAGATAATACGATACATAAGGGAGATGACATCATGTCACAAAAGGTAGCACTAGTTACGGGAAGCAGCAGAGGTATTGGTAAAGAAATTGCCTTACGTCTGGCTAAAGAAGGATACGATATTGTATTAAACTATGCACGAAGCAAAAGTGCAGCGCAGGAAGTAGCAGAAGAAATCAAAGCACTAGGCAGAGAAGCATTAGTTGTTAAAGCAAACGTAGGAAAAGTAGAAAAAATTAAAGAAATGTTTGAGCAAATTGATGAAGTATTCGGTCGCTTAGACGTATTTGTAAGTAATGCAGCGTCAGGAGTTTTACGTCCTATTATGGAATTGGAAGAAACTCACTGGAACTGGACAATGGATATTAACAGCAAAGGATATTTATTCTGTGCACAAGAAGCGGCTAAACGTATGGAAAAAGTAGGCGGAGGAAAGATTGTTACCATCAGTTCGCTTGGGTCTATTCGCTACTTAGAAAATTATACAACAGTAGGCGTGTCAAAAGCTGCTGTAGAAGCGTTGACCCGCTATTTAGCAGTGGAGCTGGCTCCAAAGAATATTGTGGTAAATGCTGTATCTGGAGGGGCTGTGGATACAGAGGCACTAAAACATTTCCCAAATCGCGATGAGCTTCTAGATGATGCACGCAAGCATACTCCAGCTGGTCGTATGGTGGAGCCAAAAGACATGGTAGATGCAGTTATGTTCTTAGTGTCCGATCAAGCAAATATGATTTGCGGTCAAACGCTTATTATTGACGGAGGGCGTTCACTTTTAATGTAAGGTAAATGTGTTTTTTGCTTGCGCCTTAAAATACTGAAAAAAGTTTGCATACCCTATTTACCTCCCGGGCATATTAATTTTCGTGGAGGTGATTACAATGGCAAAACAAACAAACAAAACAGCATCTGGTACAAGCACACAACACGTGAAACAACAAAATGCTCAAGCTTCTAAAAACAACTTCGGCACTGAATTTGGTAGCGAAACAAATGTACAAGAAGTGAAACAACAAAATGCTCAAGCAGCGGCAAACAAAAGCCAAAATGCTCAAGCATCTAAAAACAACTTCGGTACTGAATTTGCTAGCGAAACGAGTGCTCAAGAAGTGAGACAACAAAACGCACAAGCTGAAGCGAAGAAAAACCAAAACTCTAGTAAATACCAAGGTTAATACCAAAAGCGAACTTAACGTCTTTCATACGGCGATGTTAAGTTCGCTTTTTCTTATATAAAAAGCAACAAAGTATGACAAAACTTCTTGAAACTTTACACAACTCGTCAAAGGAATCTGTCTCACCTAAACAGAATGTTAACAGAAGTGCCGCGTGTATGGTTAAAGCAAATAGGGAGGAGCTATCGTATGAAAAAATTTGATCAGCTAGTGACTCAACAATTGGAGACCATGGATCAACTTCTGTTTTTGCAGTCTGAGATTGAGCGCTGTCAGGAAATCGAAGGTGAACTAGTAAAACTTCATGAAGAAGCAAAACTTCATTCTGTGCAAGATGAAATTAGTGAAATGAAACTAAAATTAAAAGAGATTCAATTGACGTTTGAAGCACAAACCGAAGACATTATTCGTACATATAAAAGTGAAGGGGCTTGCTCTACACTTGCTTAATGAACATTGATGTGTCACTTCCTCTCTTTTTTAAGGCTGCCAAGCAAAGGAAAAGTAGGGGGAGTGACTTTTTTGAACTCAAGAAGGTTAGCACATTTGTGTTAAAATGAGAGAGAAACCGTTATAATAAACATAAGACAAATGGAGACGTTATATGAATTTTTTTAAGTGCTAAAATGAAAGTAGGTATTGGAGATGGGAATTCCGGTGGAAGGAGAAACAATTCAAATACACAGCTACAAGCATAATGGACATATTCATCGCGTGTGGGATCGGACAACCGTATTAAAAGCAACCAATAACTTAGTGATTGGAGGAAATGATCGTACGGTCGTTACAGAATCAGATGGACGAACATGGGTCACAAGAGAGCCTGCAATTTGTTATTTTCATGCTCAGCATTGGTTTAACGTCATTGGGATGATCCGTGAAGATGGAATTTATTATTACTGCAATATCAGTTCGCCGTTCATTTATGATGACAATGAAGCGCTCAAATATATTGATTATGATTTAGATATCAAAGTCTATCCAGATATGACATATACCCTTCTTGATGAAGATGAATATGAGAAGCATCGAAAAGAAATGAATTATCCAGAAGTGATTGACCGTATTTTACATAATCACGTCGAGGAGTTAAAAGGTTGGATTCGACAGCGAAAAGGCCCGTTTGCTCCAGATTTCATTGACATTTGGTATGAGCGTTTTTTAACATATCGGCATTCTTGATGAATGATCTAGAGAACATTATGTTAGGCCGTCTAAAGCTGACTGTTTGATATAATGTTCTTTTTGGCGTTATGCTCACCATCTTTTAGAAGAGATAAAAGCACTAAAAAATCGACGTGTGTACATATACTAAGAAAGCTTGCCCTCATAGATAGAAAGGGGAGATTTTATGGGAAGTATAAGACGCTACATGAAGTTTGTACAGCCATACAAATGGCAAATTGTCGGCACTGTCTTAATTGGTATTATTAAATTTGCTATTCCTTTATTAATTCCGCTGCTTTTGAAATATGTGTTGGACGATATCGTAAATGGACATGGCATGTCTTCCTCTGAAAAAGTTCATAAAATGGTGACGATTATGGGGATTTCGTTTGTTGTATTTTTAGTGTTAAGACCTCCCATTGAATATTACAGGCAGTATTATGCTCAATGGGTATCGAGCAAAGTACTATATGATATACGTGATCAGCTATTTAGCCATATTCAAAAGCTTAGCTTACGTTATTATGCAAATACGCGAGCAGGTGAAGTAATTTCACGAGTCATTAACGATGTAGAGCAAACAAAAAACTTTGTTATCACAGGCTTAATGAACGTATGGCTTGATATGATGACGATTGTAATAGCCATTGTGATTATGTTTACGATGAATGTACCTTTAACACTGGTATCGATTATTTTGCTGCCGGTTTATGCGTTCTCTGTAAAATATTTTTACAGTCGTCTTCGCCATTTAACAAGAGTCCGTTCGCAGGCTTTAGCGGAAGTGCAGGGGCACTTACATGAAAGGGTTCAAGGGATCTCTGTTATTCGCAGCTTTGCTATTGAGCCTCATGAGCAGAAGCAATTTGATAAGCAAAATTCAAATTTTCTACAAAAAGCAATCAATCATACGAATTGGAATGCAAAAACATTTGCAGTAGTAAATACCATTACCGATTTGGCGCCTTTAATCGTGATTACATTTGCTGGATATCAAGTCATCACAGAAAGTCTTAGCGTAGGAACGATGGTAGCATTTGTTGCCTACATTGACCGCTTATATAATCCGCTTCGCCGCTTGGTCAATTCATCGACTACGCTCACGCAGTCTGTTGCATCTATGGACCGGGTGTTTGAGTTCATTGATGAAGAATACGATATTACAGACAAGAAAGATGCAAAAGAATGCACTGAGCTTCATGGAAAGGTTCAGTTTGAGCACGTTTCATTTGCTTATGAAGAAGAAGAAAAACCCGTGATTCATGATATTAATTTAGATGTAGAAAAAGGAAAATCTGTTGCGTTTGTTGGAATGAGCGGAGGAGGGAAATCCACGCTTATCAGCTTAATTCCGCGCTTTTACGATGTGACAGAGGGAAAAATTCTCATTGATGACATTGATATCAAAACCTATAAAGTACGCAGCCTGCGAGATAAGATTGGAATCGTCCTGCAGGATACGGTGTTGTTTAGCGACACGGTTAAAAACAATATACTGCTTGGAAAGCCAGGAGCGACAGATGAAGAAGTAATTGCTGCGGCAAAAGCCGTAAATGCCCACGATTTTATTATGAATTTGCCCGAAGGATATGATACAAAAGTGGGAGAGCGGGGAATGAAGCTATCAGGGGGACAGAAGCAGCGTATTTCCATTTCGCGCGTATTTTTAAAAAATCCAGCTATTCTTATTTTTGATGAAGCCACTTCAGCTCTAGATTTGGAAAGTGAGCACTATATTCAAGAAGCATTAGCTGAACTAGCAAAAGACCGTACCACCTTCATTGTAGCCCATCGTTTATCTACAATTACTCATGTTGATGAAATTGTACTTTTAGAAAATGGAAGAGTAGTCGAACGAGGTTCTCATGAGGAGTTAATTAAGAAAAAAGGTCATTACTATCAGCTCTTTAACGTTCAGCAGCTTGATACAATTTAAAAACACCACCTATTGTCTAACAATAGGTGGTGTTTTTAATCTTCTTGTCGCTGATGATTAATATCAAATGAGTTATCATCTTTGTGATAGTTTTGAAACGTATCAATCAGCTTATCAAGATGCTCTAACTCTTCACTATACTCAATGATGACGGAAATTAAAGGGAAGATATGATAAATAACCTTATTCTCTTCATCATTATCGTATATTTTGTACTGCATAAATTTATCGATTAAAGCTCGTTTTCCAACGCAGGCTTCGTTTGGTACAGTAGTGGTTGGCTGTACGCGTAATTTCCCAATGAATTTTAATAATACTTGCTCATGATACATTAACAGGCACTCAACTTCAGATTTGATTAAATCTTGAAATTGCTGCGGCATGACTTGAAGATCATTTTCTACTCGGTGAAGTAGTTTCAAGGTTGTAAGAGCTTGTGTTGTTACGGTAATCATTTGACGAAATAAAACGAGCTTGCGTGACTTAACAAAACGTTTTTTGGTTGAATAAGTGCGTTCTTCTTTGTAAAAATCAAAGATTTGATTCATTTTAGCCACATTGTCTTTCATTTTTTCAATGTCTTCTTTTAACAATGTGTGCTCAGATGCGTGATAAAGATTCATGCGAATCCATTTAATAATTTCTTCCGTTGTGCTTACAATTTTATAATACAATCTTGTTTCATACTTTGGCGGAATAAAAATAAGATTGACAATAAATGCTGAGAATACCCCAAGTAACACTGTACCAAAGCGTATAAGTGCATATTCAACGAAATTATCTCCTGGATTTTCCATGATTGCAATTACTGTCACAAGCGCAAGCCCAATTGTATTATTAATACGTAATTTTAAGTTGACTGCGATGACAACAACAGCGGTAAAACCAATAATGATGGGATGGGTACCAAAAATAAGTCCAAAACAAACTGCAGAAGCAGCTCCAATCACATTCGCCTGTATTTGCTCCAATATTGTTAAATAAGATCTGTAAATAGACGGTTGAATTGCAAAAACTGCCGCAATTGCCGCAAATATTGGAGATGGTAAACTTAGAAATTCACCTAATAACAATGAAAGTGTAATGGCAATTCCCGTTTTTAAGATGCGGGCACCAAGTTTCATGTGCGTTCGTAGTTCCTTTCTGTAAAAAAGTTTTTTCGTTATGAAGAATGTTCCCCAAAACAAATAATAAATTGCAAAAATCAATCCTTCTTTATTACATAACCTGTTGGAAATAATATAAACAATAACATACTATACAAGGTTTAAGAATGGATATCAAGAGAAAACAAGCAGAAAAATAAGGGTATTTCTCGGGATTTTTCGACAGGCTGACAAAAAGGAGATGACGCGTAAGAAATGGTTATGAAAGGTGGGAAAGTTCTATAAGGAAACCCAAAGGTAAGACGAAAAAGAGGTTGAGACATAACGAAATAAATCCAATCTAAAGACGAATAAAGGGGATACATGAGCTGAATCGCTCGTGACACAGCAGCTGATTTCCGCAGGAGTCTTCGACTTGCCCTCCAATCAGCTGCTAGAAAGACCTGCATACATGAAACCTACGTTTACCCTAACAAAAAAAACGAACCGCTAATCAAACATCTTGATCAATGGTTCGTTTTTTACTTCGTCTAAAATCCTTTTATCTCAGCCTCTTTAGAATAAGAATTAGCGTTCTTCACTTAATTGTTTAAATGCTTTTTCTACTGCTTCTAATGTGTCGGTAATATCTTGTTCTGTATGAGCTGTAGTAAGGAACCATGCTTCATACTTCGAAGGTGCTAAGTTGACACCTTGGTGGAGCATTAGTTTAAAGAAGCGTGCAAATAATTCGCCGTCTGTATTTTCTGCTTGTTCATAGTTTTTGACCGTTTCTGTTGTAAAGTAGACAGTAAGAGCGCCTTTTAATCGATTGATGGTAATAGGCATGTTATATGTACGAGCATGTTTTAAAATACCTTCTTCGAGCATCGCCCCTAGCTTATCCAATTGTTCATAAACACCTTCTTGCTTTAGTACTTCTAGGCAAGCGATCCCAGAAAGAATAGAAGCTGGGTTTCCTGCCATTGTACCTGCTTGATAAGCTGGTCCAAGCGGCGCCACTTTTTCCATGATTTCTTTTTTACCGCCGTAAGCTCCGATTGGAAGGCCGCCGCCGATGATTTTTCCAAAGGCAGTGAGATCAGGTTTTACACCAAGTAAATCTTGAGCTCCACCGTACATAAAGCGAAACGCTGTAATAACTTCGTCGTAAATAACAAGTGCTCCAGCTTCGTGAGTTAATTCATTAACTTGTTCTAAAAAGCCTGGTTCTGGCTCAACAATTCCGAAGTTTCCAACGATTGGTTCTACTAAAACAGCTGCAATCTGATCGCCCCATTTTTCTAATGCTTCCTTGTAAGGCTCGATGTCGTTAAAAGGAACTGTGATGACTTCGTTAGCGATACTTTTTGGTACACCAGCAGAGTCAGGAGTGCCGAGTGTAGAAGGACCAGATCCAGCTGCCACCAATACAAGGTCAGAATGGCCGTGGTAGCAACCTGCAAATTTAATAATTTTATCACGTCCAGTATAAGCGCGTGCTACACGGATCGTTGTCATAACGGCTTCTGTTCCAGAGTTGACGAAGCGCACTTTATCTAATGCGGGCATCGCTTCTTTGAGCATTTTAGCAAATGTGACTTCATGAGCAGTTGGCGTACCGTAAAGAACACCCGTTTCAGCTGCTTTTGTAATAGCTTTCGTGATATGAGGATGAGCGTGTCCCGTAATAATAGGACCATAAGCTGCTAAATAGTCAATATATTTATTTCCATCAACGTCCCAGAAATAAGCTCCGCTTGCCTTCTCCATTGCAATAGGCGCTCCGCCTCCTACGGCTTTATATGAACGTGAAGGGCTGTTAACGCCGCCTACAATATGTTCGAGCGCTTCAGCGTGTAATTGTTCTGATTTTGTAAATTGCATGTTATGCCTCCTAATGAAAAGTTCAACTTCTTTATTCTATCAAACTTATTTGTTTCTTGAAAAACATTCGAGAACGTGTATGATAGAAATTTGTGAGCTAACTGCTAGAAAATAGTTCCTCGTCTCTTGGAGGAGTTGCTAGCAAGGGCGCCGGAAACAATAAAAGAAACCACTAATACGTCGACGTAACGGAGGGAATACAATGAAAAATGCTATTGAGGTGAATCAACTTCGGAAAGAATTTAAAGCCTATTCTAGCCGCTCTGGCCTTAAAGGGGCATTCCGGGATTTATTTACCCGTAATTATAGAGTCATGAAAGCTGTGAACGATATTTCGTTTACCGTAAAACAAGGGGAAATGGTAGGGTATATAGGAGAAAACGGAGCGGGGAAATCAACCACAATCAAAATGCTAACAGGGATCTTAACTCCAACTGCAGGCGACATTACCGTAAATGGAATGAACCCTCATAAAGAAAGAGAAAAGTTTGCCCAAACGATTGGGGTAGTTTTTGGTCAACGCTCTCAGCTGTGGTGGGATATCGCCGTACAAGAATCTTTTCGCCTGTTAAAAAAAGTATACAAAGTGTCAGATGAAGATTATAACGCTCACATGGAGCACGTTATTCAAACGTTAGATATCGGGCCGCTGCTAGATAAGCCGGTGCGAAAGCTTTCTTTAGGTCAAAGAATGCGCTGTGAGCTGGCTGCTGCTCTTATTCATAATCCGCCGCTTCTATTTTTAGATGAACCGACGATCGGTTTAGATGTACTAGTTAAATTAAAAATCCGCCAATTTTTAAAAGAAATTAATGAAAAATACAACACGACGATTTTGCTTACAACACATGATTTAGCAGATATTGAAGCTTTATGTGAACGCGTTGTAATGCTGGATGAAGGCAGTATTATTTATGATGGATCGCTGCAAAAGCTGCGTTCGAACTGGGGCGACCTTAAGCAGATTACGTTTGAATTCGGAGCTGCGCCAAATAAAGAGCAGTTGAAGCTATTGACGCAAGGAATGCCTGTTAACTGGATTGAAGGTGATCAAAAATATTTGTGGACAGCGCAGCTTCAAAATAAAGGAGACTTAATGTCGCAGCTGATTGCTAAAGTGGTGGCAAAGCATGAAATCAGCGATATTAACATTGAAGAAATTTCGACGGAAGAAATCATCCGCAACATTTATGAAGAAGGTGTTGTGAATGGATAAATATATAGAGATGATACGCATTCGTTTTTTAATGATGCTAGCGTATCGGACGAATTATTACAGCGGAATATTGATTTATGCAATTAATATTGGTGCTTACTATTTTTTATGGTCCGCTATTTATGGAGGAAAAGAGAATATTCAAGGTTTATCCATTACTCAAATGACAACGTATGTAGCCGTTTCATGGATGGCAAGAGCCTTTTACTTTAATAACATTGACCGTGAAATGGCAACGGAAATTAAAGATGGCAAAGTGGCTGTAGAGTTAATTAAACCATACAGCTACCTTGGTATGAAAACGATGCAAGGACTGGGAGAAGGGATTTTTCGACTGCTGTTTTTCTCAGTGCCCGGCATGATTATTGTCGCGTTTTTATTTCCAGTACAATTTTCAGCAAATGCAGCAACATGGCTTTATTTTGGACTGTCTTTAATTTTTAGTTTCATTATCAATACACAAATTAATTTATTAACGGGTATTACGACTTTCTTTCTTTTTAACAATGATGGACTCATTCGAGCGAAGCGCGTTGTTATTGATTTGTTTTCAGGACTTCTTCTGCCCATCAGTTTCTACCCTTTCTGGGCGCAACATGTTATGAGCTATTTCCCTTTTCAAGCCATTAGTTATATTCCGAGCATGATTTTCACAAATGGATTTAAGGGGCAGGAAGTAATAAATGCTCTTATCACACAAGCAGTTTGGTCAGGACTTTTGTTTATTCCTATTGCATGCTTGTGGAACATAGCGAAGAAAAAAATGGTTATTCAAGGAGGGTAGTCTATGAAAATGTTTTATTTTTCGATTTTCTTTCAGTACATTGGTCAATATATGAAAACAAGGCTTCAGTATCGTACCGACATGGTAGTTGAAATCATATCGGACTTATTGTTTCAAGCGGTTAACTTAATTTTTATTTTAGTTGTATTTGGTCATACTCAGTCGCTGCACGGATGGTCACGAGAGGAAATTATCTTTATTTATGGTTTCTTTTTAGTTCCTTTTGCTATTTTTTCGTCTTTCTTTAACATTTGGGATTTCAACGAGCGCTACATTGTTAAAGGAGAAATGGACCGAATTTTAACGCGGCCGATTCACAGTTTGTTTCAAGTTATTTTAGAGCGGATGGAACTAGAATCATTGTTTGGTGGTATCACAGGGATTGCCGTAATGGCTTACGCTGCGTCTTCTTTACATCTTCATTTCCAGTGGTATGATGTTTTTATTTTTCTATTATTTATTTTAGGAGGAGCGCTTGTATACGCAGGAATTTTCATCGCCTTAGCAAGTATAGGTTTTTGGTCGGATGCCAGAACCTCCATTATGCCTACTATTTATAATATTGGAAACTACGGAAGGTATCCCGTAGATATTTACAATAATGTCATCCGCTATGTTTTAACGTGGATTCTTCCTTTTGCATTTGTAGGCGTATATCCAGCTGCTTATTTTTTAGGAAGGTCAGAATGGTACGGATATGCATTTTTAACCCCAGTAATGGGAATCATTTTTTTTACAATCTCTATCTTCTTATGGAATACAGGTGTCAAAAAATACAGAGGAGCAGGCAATTAAATGCCTGCTCTTTTTCGTGGCTTCGGAGTAGTAATGAATGGACAAGAACGCGCGTATAGTGGTAATAGAGTATAAATTAAAGGAGTAGAATGATGGTTATTTTTCTAATCCTCGTTATCATTGTTTTTGTAATCGGTAGTATGAAGTTTCTCTTTGAAAAAGAACTTGGAGAATTTCATTTTTTCTCAATCGGCCATTTCTTTGTCTTGTTTTATTCATATATTACAGTTTTATTGGGATTTAGCCTTATTTATACAGTGTGTGAGATGGGGAGTATTCCAGTGTTAAGCGGAGGGTTTGAACATGAAGGTCATTATTTTTATACGCTGTTTAACAGCATGTATTTCAGCGCAGCAACTTTATTTTCAGTAGGATACGGAGATATGTATCCAGTTGGAATTGGGAAATTATTTGCAACTTTTGAAGCGTTTATCGGCTATATTATGCCTGCAATCTTTGTGATGCGAACTGTTACCCGCACTTAAACTTGTCATCTTATCTAATATTGGGTACGCTATTCAAAGAAAATGAAAAGCGTAAAGGAGAAGATAAATATGACAGCTGTAGTTGGAGAAAAAGCACCCGATTTTGTATTGATGTCTACAAATGGAGAGCAAGTATCACTAGCGTCGATGAAAGGAAAAAACGTTGTGCTGTATTTTTATCCCAAAGATATGACGCCAGGCTGTACAACAGAAGCCTGTGATTTCAGAGATCAGCATGAAAATTTTGAAGAGCTAGATGCGGTGATTCTAGGAGTGAGCCCGGATCCAATCGACAAACACCATAAGTTTATTGATAAGCACGGCCTTCCATTCTTACTTTTAGCTGATGAAGATCACAGCGTAGCTGAAGAGTATGGAGTATGGACACTGAAAAAAAACTTTGGAAAAGAATATATGGGCATTGAACGCTCCACTTTTATCATTAATAAAGAAGGAATGCTCGTAAAAGAGTATCGCAAGGTACGGGTAAAAGGGCATGTGGAAGAAGCATTATCGTTTATTAAAGAAAAAATGGCATAAAAACAGGCAGATAACTAGAGCAGTTTTAGTCTTTAAACATACAATATCAGTGTAGGGCATACCTCCTCAGATGTTAATATATTTAAAAGTGTGGATTGATTTCCACACTTCTTTTTTTGCATAAAATATATGAATAATTTCTACTTATTACATAAAATAGGAATAGGCATCAAGTTGACAAAACGTGGGTAAAACATGTAGACTAATTATAAGAATTATAAAGTAATAATACTTACAGAAGAGGGGTGCATGACGTGTCAAATCATTTACAAGAAGCCCTTGAAACGTTAAAAGGTACTGGCGTTCGTATTACACCACAACGTCATGCTATTTTAGAGTATTTAATCAATTCAATGACACATCCAACAGCAGATGATATTTATAAAGCGCTGGAAGGTAAGTTTCCAAATATGAGTGTAGCAACCGTTTACAATAATTTAAGAGTATTTCGCGAAGTAGGTATTGTAAAGGAACTAACGTATGGTGATGCATCAAGCCGGTTTGATTATGTTACAACAGAGCATTATCATGTGATTTGCGAAAGCTGCGGAAAAATTGTGGATTTTCATTATCCTGGTTTAGACGAAGTAGAAAAGCTGGCTGCTCATATTACTGACTTTGATATTAGTCACCACCGAATGGAAATTTACGGAACGTGTCCTGATTGTACGGCTAAAAAAGCGCATTAATAAGCTGATAGTAGTGATACTATCAGCTTTCTTTTTGTTTTTTCCTATTATACTTTTCATCGAATTGTTTTCCTTCAAGAGACCGGTCAAGCGTAAGCGGCTCGTTGCAATACATGCACATATCTACACGCCCTAGCATTTTTGTCTGCTTTTGACATGTAGGGCAGGTTACTTGAACCGCTTTTGTAGAAAGCATGCCAATCCAGAAATAAACGCCCGTACTGGCTACGATGCACAGCAACCCCAGAAGCATAAAAATAGTCATTAGCCAGACTGAAGACCGAAAGAAAATTCCCCCATACATAACAATGAAACCAACAAAGATCAGGCTGAGTGCAAACGTGCGAATCTTGTTAATTTTATTTGAATACTTTATCCCCATCAGTATCCCCCCTGTTACCAATATATCATAGAGTGAGACAGTGAATGATAATAAAAATTGAATCTTCGGAAAATTATCGTTGGTTTTTGAGCTTTCTGAATGATTTCCATAATTCTGAGTGGGATATCCGTTATACATCGTATATAATAAAAAAAGAAATCTTAGTTCATAGCCTTTAAAATTTTGAAAAATATTTGTTTATTACAGTTAGGAGAGCTCAAAATGGAAGATGTTTTACGGCCAATATATCAAGAAAGAGCTAGCAATAAAGATACACTAGGTATTTTACTGATTGAAAAAAAGAAATCAGAATCTCCAGTGACAGATAATTTGGATGCTATCTTATTTATTGTGACCAAAACTACAGAAACTTCTCTTTTTATTAAACAATACGAATATGAAAATGAGCGTGCGGCACTTTATATGGCTTCTGAACAGCAAATGAGTGAATGGATTATGAATGGGACGAATCGCCGTATCATTGATTGGATCTTAAATGGTAAAGTGCTATTTGATCGAAATGAATATATGGAAAACTTAAAGAACCGCTTAATTGATTTCCCTAGAGAAGATCGAACAAAGAGAATAGGTGTGGAGTTTGCTAAGTTGATTCGCCGATTTAAAGAAGGAAAAGACTTTTATACGTCTAATCATTATTTAGATGCATTCAATCATGTCATTCATGCTCTTCATCATTTAGCCCGACTGTCTGTGTTAGAAAATGGATTTCATCCAGAAGTGACAGTATGGAATCAAGTGAAAAAAATAGAACCTGAAATTCATCGTCTTTACGAAGAACTAATTATTAGCCAAGAAGAGGTTAGCAAGCGTTTAGAGCTACTTTTCTTAGCGAGTGAATTTCTAGTAAATAAAAAAACTGAATTGGGTGCTAAGCATCTTGTTCATATTATGAAAAATGAAAAGCAGGAATGGACGTTTAATGAACTGGTTCATCATCCCGAAATACGCCCTTATGCTATTGATTTAGGAATACTTCTTGAGTTTTTAATTGAAAAAGATATCGTTATGGTGAAAAAAGTAGAAACCAAAGGAAAGAGTTTGTACCATAGACACTATGTGGCGAAATGATAGAGAGATAAAGGGTATCTGATAGGTGCGGTTATGACGTATAGATACCCTGACATATGACTTTATAGCCTGGATAAAAGGTTTTTCTAAAAAAACACGATTTATTTTAAAAAATCTATTGACGCTTTAAAATATCCGTGGTAAATTTATATACGTCGCCAATGAGCGATACTAAATTTATCAAAAACTTGAAAAAACTTCTTAAAAAAGTTGTTGACAAGAAAGAGGTAAACTGGTAAGATTAAAAAGTCGCTTAAGAGCGGCGGTTGAACTTTGAAAACTGAACAAAGCGACAAACGTCAACGTTAAATTTTATTTTTTAATTGAGCAAGTCAAACATTTCTTCGGAGAGTTTGATCCTGGCTCAGGATGAACGCTGGCGGCGTGCCTAATACATGCAAGTCGAGCGAACTGATTAGAAGCTTGCTTCTATGACGTTAGCGGCGGA
>NZ_JAKWFJ010000005.1:0-138115 GCF_029522155.1 Priestia sp. P5
ACGCCGCCAGCGTTCATCCTGAGCCAGGATCAAACTCTCCGAAGAAATGTTTGACTTGCTCAATTAAAAAATAAAATTTAACGTTGACGTTTGTCGCTTTGTTCAGTTTTCAAAGTTCAACCGCCGCCCTTAAGCGACTTTATTATCTTATCAAGTTTTTAACGTAATGTCAACAACTTTTTGAAAATCTTTTTTTAGCTTCGTTGTTAACGGTATGTCTCAACGACGCTTTATAATAATAAAATATATTTTAACTAAAGTCAACGGTTTTAAAAAAAAAAATTAAAAACTATTATTTATAGATTTGAACAATGACTACTGCACCGTATTCCGTATTATAGTAAATATTATAGGCAAAAGCCAGCTGTAACTTTGCCTTCTTTGTTCCTGCGCTTTTACATATTCTTTTTTATTATTCTTTTTTTTATTATTCCTATAGAAGAAACTAAAAAAGAGCTGTCCATTAGACAGCCCTTTCTTATTTCCCTTTAAAACTAGGCCTTCTCTTCTCAGCAAATGCTTGAAGCGCCTCGAGACGATCTTCTGTCGGAATCGTTAACTCATATGCTTTTCGTTCAATTTGCAAACCAGTCTGCAAATCAGCCTTCATTCCTTCTTTAATAGCAAATTTTGCTTGCTGAAGTGCAATTGGCCCATTTTTCAATAAAAGAGAGATAAAAATATCTATTGTTTCTTCTATTTCATATCCGGGAGCCACCTTCGTTACTAGACCACATTCTTTCGCTTCTGATGCTGAGAGACGCTGAGCTGTTAAAATTAGTTCCATTGCTTTTGCTTCCCCAACTAACCGAGGGAGACGCTGTGTTCCTCCTGCGCCTGGTATAATCGCTAAGCTTGTTTCCGTTAAACCCATAAGCGCTTCGGTTGAAGCAATCCGGAAATCACATGCTAAAGCCAGCTCCATTCCTCCTCCAAATGCATATCCATTGATGATTGCTATCGTTGGCTGAGAAAGCTGCTCTATCTTCGAAAACACTTCTCCTATTTTGTAAATATTGCGCTTTACCTCTTGATCAGAGAGGGTTTTACGTTCTTTTAAATCGGCCCCTACACTAAAAGACTTTTCACCCGCCCCTTTAAACGTCACAACTCGAATATCTTTTTGAATACGAATTCCTTCAATTACTTCTTCCAATTCTTTAAGCATATCGTAATTAAAAGCATTCATCGCTTCCGGACGGTTCAGTATCACATGGGCTACGTGTCCCTTTATTTCATAAGAAATAGATGACATCCTTTTACCACCTCCGACTTGGAATCGCTTTCATTTTATCGCTCCTGGGATACTTGTTGCTTCAGTGCACGACGTAAAATTTTTCCCGTTGTATTTTTAGGAAGTTCTTTTAAAAATTCAATTTCACTTGGCACTTTATATTTAGCAAGGTGCTCTTTGCAGTAGGCAATAAGCTTCTCTTCCGTTATCTCTTGATTATTGCAAACCACGTAACACTTCACACATTCACCTAAGGAAGGATCAGGGACTCCAATAACAGCCACTTCTACAATATCCCGATGCGCATATAGCACTTCTTCTACTTCGCGAGGATAAACGTTATATCCTCCTACAATAATTAAATCTTTTTTACGGTCAACGATATAAAAATAACCTTCCTTATCCATTCTTGCTAAGTCACCTGTATACAGCCAACCATCTCGGAGAGCATATTCCGTATCTTCAGGAAGCTTGTAATACCCTTTCATCACGTTAGGGCCTTTGACGATAAGTTCGCCGACTTGTCCTACTTCTACTTCTTCTCCTAGTTCGTTTACCACTTTATTTTCAACATTCATAATAGATGTGCCTATAGAACCGGCTTTTCTCTCTCGATCAATCGGATTGAAACACGTCACAGGAGAAGCCTCAGATAATCCATACCCTTCTGCTACCATTACCCCAAACTTACGTTCAAAATTGGTTAGAAGTGCCACCGGCATTGATGCCCCGCCTGATATACAAAGCCTTACCGTGTGAAAGTGCTCTTTTTTCCCTTTGTCGTGCTGAAGTAAGAAATTATACATTGTGGGAACGCCCGCAAAAATAGTCGCTTGTCGATTTTGAATTAATTCAAATATAGAAGATGGACTGAATTTTGGTTCAATTAATATAGTCCCTCCATTCATTAAAGGCGCATTCAATGAAACAGTTAAACAAAATACGTGAAACATCGGCAAAGCAGCTACGACTCGGTCATTTCCATTTATACTTAAATAATCTGCTACGTCTTGAGCATTTGAATAAATATTTTTATGTGTAAGCATAGCTCCTTTTGGTTTTCCAGTTGTTCCTGACGTATACAGAATGAGGGCCACATCTTCTTCTTTTAACTCCAGAAAATCATATGTAGCTTCCCCTCTGTTTACAACTTGCGAAAACGTGTGAAAATAAGAAGGTATATTTTCTACTGTATCTGTCGTTTCACATAAGATAACGTGTTCCAAAAATGGAGCGTGTCCAATGATTTTCTTTAAAATAGGGAGAAGTAAATCAACCGCAATAACTGCTTTTACATCTCCATCCTGAAGCATGTAGCTAATTTCATCCGCTGTGTAAATAGGATTAATCGGTATAACAGTAGCTCCTACTCGAAGAGCACCGTACAATCCAATCACAAAATGAGGCGAGTTGCCGACAATCAAAGCGATATGATCTCCTTTTTTTACACCTAACTGCTTCAGACCACTAGCAAACTTAGATACCGATGCATCAAGATCTGCATAAGATGTTTCCTGGTCCATAAAAACATATGCCGATTTTTGTGGAAATTGCTCAGCTGTTTTATGAAGCTGTGCTGACAAATTCATCTCATAACTTCCTCCTTTTAATAACGAATGAATGAACAACCATTCATTATTAAGTCATAATAATGTAAAAATTCTTACTTCTTCTATTCTATTATAATGTTACTGCTGTTCTATTGACAAGACTCATCTGTTTAAAAAGAAAAAAAGCCTGATGTAGCAGACTTTTTTCTTAATAGATTAATTCAACAAACTCTTCTTTTGTAATATTACCAAAATAATGTGGAATATCGATGTCTTCTAAGGCTTGTTCAATAGAAGCTTTTTCATAACGAACACCTGTTAATTTTTCCTGTACTTCCTGGACATCCCCCACTCCAAAGAAATCTCCGTAAATGGTGCAAGCATCGATTTTTCCTTTATTCACTTCTAAACGAACGTCAATTTGTCCCACAGGAAAGCGGTGAGAGTGCTGTAAGTTAAATTTAGGTGATTTTCCATAGTTCCAATCCCATGACTGATAGCGCTCTTTAGAAATTTGATGAATCGTTTCCCAATCTTTTTCCGTTAGTTTATATTCTGTTATATTTTCTTCTCCGTCAAAGATATACCGAAGCAGCATTTCTCTAAATTCTTCCACCGTTACTTTCTGTTCTAAAAATTCGCTGATATTTGCTACTCTATTTCGAATAGATTTAATGCCTTTGGATTCAATTTTATCTTTTTTTACTTTTAACGCTGATACGACGTTTTCAATCTCTGAATCAAAAAGAAGAGTTCCATGACTGAACATTCTCCCTTTCGTTGAAAACTGAGCATTTCCAGAAATTTTCCGTCCTTCGGCCATTAAATCATTTCGTCCGCTTAGCTCAGCATTAACTCCTAATTTCTTTAACGCTTCCACGACCGGCTCAGTAAACTTTTTAAAATTATGAAAGCTATTTCCATCGTCTTTTGTAATAAAGCTGAAGTTTAAATTTCCTTTATCATGATAAACGGCACCGCCTCCAGATAGACGTCTCACTACATGAATTTGCTGATCTTCAACATATTTTGTATTAATCTCCTCAATGGTGTTCTGGTTTTTTCCAATAATAATAGAAGGTTCATTAATATAAAACAGCAGATATGTCTCATTAATGTCTAGATGCTTGAGCGCATACTCTTCAATTGCTAAGTTAATTCGGGGATCATAGTTTTTTTGATTATCAATAAATAACATTCATTTTCCTCCTTGTTATTCCCATACATATCCTGATTCAGCTAACGTAAGCGTACCTCTATAATGAGCAGCAGCTTCCTCTACTAGCTGTTGATGTTCTCCATAGTGCGGAAGGTGAGTAAGCATGAGGTGTTTGACACTTGCTTTTGAAGCAAGTGTCCCGGCTTCTGTACTTGTCATGTGTCCAGCGCCTCTTCCATCTTGGTTAGCATAAAAATTACATTCACAAATAAGAAGATCTGCTTCTTCTGAGAAGGAAACAAACTCTTCCAAATAGCTAGAGTCCGCTGTGTACACGACAGTTTGATTGCCGGCGCTTACTCTCATGGCATAACAAACGACTGGATGTTTCGTTTTCATAAATTCGATGGTAAAAGGCCCAACTTCAAGTTTTTGACTCGGATCATACTCTACCCCTTTAGTAATTCCTTTATGAGTAAGTTTGTTGAAGCTTTCCTGATCATATGTATGTCCGTAAATAGAAAGTTCCTTAACAGCGTTACCTAGATGAGTCTGAATGAGGCGTGCATATTGAAATACTCCGACATCAGCCACGTGATCATGATGATAATGAGATAAAATCATAGCATCTATTTCTTCTGGCTTTGCATATTTTTGCAGCTGAGCCAATGCACCGCTTCCGCAATCAACAAGCAGCTTAAAACCATCGTGCTCCACTAAATAGCTAGAAGTAGCCTCTGAAACAGCTGGATATCCTCCCCAAAAACCAATAACAGTTACTTTCATTTTAATCACCCTTTCGTACTATTTTTATTACGTTCAGTATACCCTACTTTTTTTTGAAAACTAACTGAAAGGCACTCGTTTCGGCCATTTTATCAAAATAACTCATTGTTATATAACAAATAACCACTTAGAATAGCAAAATAGGCTAAATTGTTATAAAACATAATTGACATTTTATCATCTGTTATAATACAATGTTAGTAACAAAAGACAACGGAGGGGATTTAAAATGTTAGAAAAGATGACTGAATTTTTCAAAAGATTACCCAATAAAAAGTGCGTAGAATGCGGAAACGACATCGAGGAACAGCATGAGTGCTACGGAAATAAATGCGATCACTGTCTAGATATCATGAAATAAAAAAAGCTGAAACTGTTATAAAACAGTTTCAGCTTTTTTTTATACGGTCAAACTTCGATACTCGTTTGGCGTAATGCCTTCTACTTTTTTAAACACTTTTCGAAAGTATTTATCATCATGATATCCAATCATATTCGCAATTTCATAGATTTTTAGTTCTTCATTTAGTAAAAGTGATTTGGCTTTATTCATTCTGACTTTCACCATATAATCTGAAATGTTTTCTTGAAATTCTTGCTTAAATTTCCTCGAAATGTATTCACGGCTTAAATAGAAACGTTCCGATATCTCTTGAAGCTTCACATCTCGATGAAAATTTTGCTGCAAATATTGTTCGATCTCATAAATAACGTCGCGATTGTTTTGCTTGCTATACCTTTTTACTACTTTTAAAAAACGCTTTACTTCACGCTTCTTTCTCTCTACATACTTTGCTAGCTGAAACTGCCCATCTTGGTTATAGAAAAAAGAAAGGACATATTCAGGACCGTTATTTATCGTATAAGGAATGTGATATCTTTTTAACCAATGCTGACTTAACAGCTGATATTCCTGCTCAAAATGCAGAATTTGCTTTAATGAGAGATAATTTTGCGCTTCAAAAGCTGTGATAATTTCGTTGAATACCGGCAAAAAGGCTTCAAACTTCCCGACTTGCAGCGCTTCTTCAATTTTACTGTTATAGTCCATCATATTTATTAATAAAGCACTTGCTAAAACGTCTTGCTCGCCGTAGACCTTCACTTTATTTTGATCAAGAACATTGCTTAATAAAAGCGAGTTTTTCGCATGTTCATAGGATTTCATTAGCTGATCAATAGAAGAAACTTTGCACCCTCTTGCAATCCGACAGCTCACGTCTAGCGTACGGCGAATTGCTGTATGTAAAGTCGTCAGTAAAGAGGTTATACGTTCAAAGTCATTCCAAAATATAATGATAATTTCCCACTTATTTGATAAATAACGGAAGGCTACCCCATTTTCTTCTGCCATCAGCATTTCATTGATTACATTTAAAATTGAAAAATAGGCTAAATCCCGGTCACCGCCAAAAGAACGAATAATGGATTCATCTACACGTACAATCCCCACTTCATATTCTCTAGTCAGATGGAAACCAAACTCTTCATAGATTGATTGATTTAGCAAATAATTGTTCATTAACTGCGTCAGTTTTCGATCTCGATAAATCGGCTTCATTTCATTGATTAAACGATAGCTGCTGTTATGGACTTTTCTGGACTCTTCTTCTTTCTTCCATTGGGTTACAGCTCGTACAAGCGTATCGTTTAAAATCGAAGGATCCACTGGCTTTAGAATGTAATCCGTACTTCCAAAATGAATAGCTTTACGCATATAGTGGTAGTCATCATACCCTGTTACCACAATCGTTTTGCTAGAAGGCGAATTCTCTTTAATCCACTCCAACAAAGCAATTCCATCGATATTAGGCATCTTCATATCAGTAAAAATGATTTCCGGTCCATGATCCTCGATAAGCGCAATCGCTTGCTCACCGCTATCAGCTTCTATCACATCTGTAATTTCATGCTCTTCCCACTGTCCAAGCAGCTTTATTCCTTCTCTTACATGCTCTTCATCATCCACGATTAATACTTTCATCACTATCCCTCTTTTCCTCAATTGTTGTTAGCTTTATGACAACGGTAAAATCGTGATTTTCTCGACTGCTAATTTGCATTGAAGCATGATCTCCATAGTAGATGCGAAGTCGTTCATAAATGTTTTGCAACCCAATATGCTCATCTGTTTGATTATACGATTGCTGAAGTCTCGTTTTTAATTGATTCAACTCTTGCTCTCCTATCCCTTTTCCGTTATCAGAAACAGTTAGAATCAGTTCTTCGCCGTTCAGATCCGCTGAAATCAACAGCTTTCCGCTTCCTGTGCGGGTTTCGAATCCATGCTTAAAAGAATTCTCAACAAGAGGCTGCAAAATCATTTTCGGTATTCGCATAAGCTCTGCCTCTTTTTCAATATTTAACTCATACTCAAACTTTGAACCAAACCGCTGCTTTTGCAGACTTAAGAAAGCTTTTACGTGATCGACTTCTTGCTTTAAGCTAACGATATCCTCTTTCATATTCATGCTGTAACGCATAATGTGCGAAAGTGAGGTTAATAAAGAATATACTTCAACTGCTTTATGCTTAAGAGCAAGAGTTCCAATCGATTGAAATGCGTTGTATAAAAAATGCGGATTAATTTGTGACTGCAGCACTTTTAGCTGCGTTGATTTATTTTCTAATTCCAATCGAAATTTACGTTCAATCAAGTCATTAATTGTTTCTACCATAGAGGTAAAATGCCTTCCTAAAACACCAAATTCATCGTTTCCAAGCGACTTAAACCGCACCTCAAATGATCCTTTTTCCACTTCTTTCATATTGCGAATCAATACGTTAATCGGCTGTGTAAAACGTACTGATATAAAAAGCGTAGCGATAACGAGCATACACAGAAATGGCAGGCCAATTAATACATTCATAAGTGCTGTCTTTCTTGCATCCTCATATAAAACACTGTAAGGAATTCGTTTCACAATGTACAAGTCCTCAAAGGGCTGTTTAAGCTTTTCATACATTAATACGCCTGAGAAGCTTTTATCCTCCCATTCCATGCTATGGTCTTTTTGAGAAGTGAGCGCCTTCATCCACGGGTAGTTTTCATTTTTTCCAATAACCTTTGAATCAGAGGAATACAAAACCTTCCCTCTATTGTTCATTAAATAAAAATCTTCTGACTCTTCATTATATAGACGCTGCGATATAGATTGGATTTGTGTCATATTAATGTCTAAAGATAGATAAGCTAACAACTTGTCTGATGGAATCTCATCAATCCGCTGATGAAAGCTAATAACTTGATTCGGAAGTGAATCAATTAACGTTGATAAATTATTGTAGCTATAAATTTCATGGGTAGGCTCAATCACAAGAAATTTATGATTTTTATTTAAATAAGAATAGTAAGGCTGAGTGTAAATATCATCGTACTTCCCTCTGCTGCTCACTTTCGAATTATAAGCTGTATACGAGTCATGCCCGTTTTCAATGTAAAGATGGAGCTGTTCAATCTCTGGACGAGTATTATATAAATAAAGAAGAGTTCGTGATATTTCCAGCTGATTGGCTCCTAAGTCACTTGATACACCTTCATCTAGCACTTTAATAAATGGGTGGTAGCCGTACAGCCTTTTTGTAATATTAGCAATTTCATTTAAGTAATCACTCAAATCATTGCTTCCATTTTTAATAACTTGATAGTTGGTAGAAATAAATCGATTCTTAACCGTTTCTTTTGTGTACTGATACGTAAAAATCGTCGAAATTAAAAATGGAATAACCGTTGCAAATAAGAAAAACAAAATTAATTTCTTGCGTATGCTCCATCCTTTCACAAATAACCTCCTTTGACTAATGTCATACATTATGACTATTATTATACATTAAAAGCGCTTTCAATTGACTATTATTTTTTCATAGCTATAAATCTAACCAACTATTTTTTCACACCAAAAAGTCCGCGTTTTCCACGCGGACTTCTTGTTTATTTTTTCATTTTTGCCCAAATTGTATCTAATTTCTTCATAAACTCTTCTTCCGTCATTTGCTTGCCTGCGTAAGACTGCATTGCTGCGCCGACTTCTTGAACCGTTCCTTCCGGATACTTAAACCAGTTCCAAGATAATGTTTTACCTTCTTCGGAGTATTTTAAGATATCATCAGATAAAGAATCGATTCCTTTTCCATCGATGTTTTTGAACGCTGGAATGAACTTGAACTTTTCAACTAAGAATTTTTGACCCTCTTTAGAAGAAACCATCCAATTTAAGAATTCCTTCGCTGCTTTTTTATCTGCATCTGGCGCATTTTTGTTCACTACCCAGTTATTTGGAACTCCGATTGCTAGTTTATCATTTTTCTTTGCATCGTTGCTGATTGGCATTGGAATAAAGCCCATTTTCATGTCCGGATTGATTTTCGTAATCATATTTACCGTCCAGTTACCTTGTTGCATCATTGCTGTTTCCCCAGAAGCAAATTGAGTAACTTGTGTATTGTAGTCTGTCGTTAGTGGATTTTTATTTCCATACTTTAACGTTAAATCGAACAGATTCATAAATTGCTTAAACGTTTCATTGCCTTCAAATTTTGCTTTTCCTTCGTTTAGACCTTTAATAAACGCATCTGGATCGTCTTGCTGTGCCATTGGAATATTAAATAAGTGGTTGCCTAGCACCCACCACTCGCCGTATCCATTAGAAAATGGCGTAATGCCTTTTGCTTTAAGCTTTTTAGAAGCTGCTTCTAATTCTGACAGCGTTTTAGGTAATTCTTTAATCCCTGCTTTTTCAAATAAATCTTTATTATAAATAAAACCATAACCTTCTAAGTTTAGCGGCTGACCATAAATTTTCCCGTCCATTGTCATCGGTTCTTTGGCGATATCATACAGATTATCTACCCACGGCTGATCAGATAGATCTTCTAATTTATCCTTCCACGTTTGCGCTTCTTGGAACCCTCCATTGTTAAAGATATCAGGTTCATTTCCAGAGGCAAACTGTGCTTTTAATGCCGCACCATAGTCCGCGCCTCCGCCGACTGTTTGGATGTTAAACTTTACGTTTGGATGTTCTTTTGTATATTCATCCGTTAATTCTTTCAGCTGATCTGCAATTTCCACTTTGAACTGGAACATATCAATAACAACTTGATCACCTGAGCCTGTTGATTTACTTGCTTTTGAATCCGTACCTGAGTTTGAACATGCTGTCGCAAATAAAAGTGATGTTGCTAACACGCCAGACATTATTGAAAGCCTTTTCATTTTCATTCGTTTTGCCCCCCTTGATATCTATCTCTCTTTATTTTACCGATTCTAGGACATTTGAACAGGTAACAATATTGAACAACCGAGTGGAAAATATTGAACAACCCCTTCAGCACCCTTCGACAGGTCTCTCTTCTTCCGCAAAAATTTCTATAAATTTTTTGTCTGTTTTATTCCACCTAATAACATTTATAGACAAAATTATGTTAATATGTAGAGTGATAGATTCATAAGAAAATTTATGAATTTTTTTAACTTGTATAAACAAAGTGAAGGGGTTTACATGAAAACTAAAAAGCGCAAAAAAACACATGTCTCATTTCGAATTAACTGGCTGTTTATTGTGGTTTTCCTGCTTTTTTCTGCACTCATTTTACGATTAGGCTTCGTACAGATCGTGTACGGAGAGAACTATAAACGAGAAGTTGAAAAAACAGAAGATGAAACGGTAGATTCACCGGTTCCTCGCGGAAAGATGCTAGACCGCTATGACCGCGTTATCGTGGATAATAAACCGTTGAACGCTGTCACGTACACGCGTTTGAAAGGCGTCACTCAAGAAGACAAGCTAAAAGTAGCTAAAAAGCTTGCTACTCTTATTGATGTTCCTGTTACAACAGACGTGTTTGGCAAATCGGATAAAAAGAAAGATAAAAATACGATTAAGCTAACAGAACGCGACTTAAAAGATTACTGGATTGCAACTCATCCAAAAGCAGCAGCGAAGAAAATTACCGCAGCGGATAAGCAAAAAGTAAAAGAAGGTCAACTTTCTGAAGATGATTTATATCCTCTTCAGCTAAAGCGCATCACAAAAAGTGAACTTTTATCGGTGAAAGATGACCTTGAAGTGATTGCCATTAAAAGCAAGATGGAAGGCGGGTACGCGTTAACTGCTCAAATTATTAAAAGCGGCTTAACCGATAAAGAGCTTGCCGTTATTAGTGAGCAACTGGGTGACTTACCGGGCGTCGATACGACAACTTACTGGGACCGTATGTATACATACGATGACTTACTTAGCACGCTGCTTGGTAAAATCACATCAGCAGATGAAGGATTGCCAAGCGAAAACTTGCAGTACTATTTATCACATGGCTACAGCCGTAACGACCGAGTTGGAAAAAGTTATTTAGAAAAGCAGTACGAAGACGTTCTTCGCGGTCAAAAAGCTCGCGTGCAAAACGTAACGGACCGCTCGGGCAACTTAGTGAGTCAAGAGACCGTTACAGAAGGTCAGCGGGGCAGTGACTTAATTTTAACAATTGATATGGAACTTCAAAAACAAGTCGAAGATGTTTTAACAAAAGCTGTGACATCCGGTGCTGCTGGTTCACGATTAATGGATCGCGCGTTTGCTATTATGATGGACCCTCACACGGGAGATATTTTAGCGATGGGCGGAAAACAGCTTGTTACTGATAAGCAAACCGGAGCACGTAAAGTACAAGACTTTGCTCTTGGTAACATGACCACTTCTTATGAAGTAGGTTCCGCAGTTAAAGGAGCGACCGTTCTAGCAGGACTTGATTCAGGCGCTATTCAGCCCGGTACGGTTTTTTACGATGCGCCGCTGAAGTTTGCTGGCGGAACAATTAAAAAGTCGTCTCACCAAATTGGAGCAACTGGGATTCAAAATGCTTTGGAACAATCGTCAAACGTGTTCATGTACCGTACGGTTATGAGCATGGCTGGTGAAACGTACCGCCCTGGCGGTAAACTGAACATTCCACCGTCTATCTTTAATAAGCTGCGCTCATACTATAGCCAGTTTGGTCTTGGAATTTCAACGGGCATCGAATTAGAAAACGAATCAACGGGTATTCGCAATACCGTAACAAACGAACCAGGTAAAGCACTGGATTTTGGTATTGGACAGTATGATACGTACACACCGCTTCAGCTTGTTCAGTACATCTCAACGATTGCTAACGGTGGATATCGCATGAAGCCGCACTTAGTAAAAGAAATCCGCGAACCTGAGCTTGATAGCGAACTAAAAGGAAGTATTCAAAGTTCTGTTGAACCAGAAGTGTTAAACCGTATTACGATGGGCCAATCAGAAATTAACCTTGTCAAACAAGGGTTTCGCCAAGTAGTTACAGGGTCCCATGGTACAGGGCGTTTACTTAACACAGGAAAATACCGTCAGTATAATATTGCTGGTAAGTCTGGTACCGCAGAAACCTTTAATAAAGGGGTAAGCGTTCGTAACTCTACATTCGTTTCATACGCGCCTTATGATAATCCGGAAGTAGCAGTAGCGGTTGTTATTCCTTCTGCTTATGTAGCCGGTACATCTAACACGTTAAGTAAAACTATTACCGGTGACGTAATAAAAGCTTACTTCGATCTTAAAAAAGAAGGCGAAAAAGAAGTAGAGCAAAAAGAAGAAGATGCAAAAACAGGAAATACAGAATTAAACGGCGTAAAAAAAGATGATAATGAACAATAAAAAAGGTCTCGTCATGAGACCTTTTTTGTTTTTTTATGAAAAAAGCCCATCTCACTGAGACAGACCGCGTAAAAAATATAGTTCAATTAATTCAGCAATTTTTTCTTCTGAAAGCGGCTCATGCCGTTTTTCCCAATCATAGACGAGTGCAATGTACATTTTAAATAATAAAAAAGCTGTGAGCTCTGGGTTGCACGGTTTGATTTCTTTTTTAGAAATCGCAATTTCGATTTTGTTTTTTATATAAGTCAAAATCTCTTCTTCTACTCGCACCAGCACTTCTTGCACTGCTGTAGTGCCTAACTGCTGTTCCTGTACCAGCTTCAGCATGAGCTGATGCTCGGTGCGGAATTCTAAGATTCGAAAAATAGCTGCTTGGGCATTTTCAAAAAAAGGACGGTTGCTATCAATGACAGTTTCAGCTGCATCTGTCATTTCTCGAATCATTCGTGTAACAATTTCATCGAATAACTCTTCTTTGTTTTTAAAAAAAGTATAAATCGTTCCTTTTCCGACATTTGCAAGCTTCGCCACTTGCTCCATAGTCGTTGCTTTATATCCAAACAGCGCAAATGATTTTGACGCTGCATCCACAACTGATTGCTTTCGGTCTATCGCCACGTTATCCCCTTCTTTCTGACCAAATGAATATTTCAGTCAACAAGTACGGTTTTACTATAGCATAAGTTTCTTTTGCTTTTCAACCACAATCTCTTCTCTTAGTATAACCTTTCTCTTCTACAGGTAGTAGACAAAAAAGCGGAGCATTGATTCACCGCTCCACTTCTAGTTGCTGCACATATTTAACCGCTTTTTTAGCCACATCTTCTCCTTGCTCTACACATTCCGGTATACCCAGACCTTCATATGAGCTTCCCGCTACATAAAGACCGGCAAGCTCTTTTTCAAGCTGTTCATTCATCGTATCTAGCATATCGTGATGTCCGACCGTATACTGAGGCATTGACTGCTTCCATCTCGTTACCGCGTAAAATTCGGGGTCAGCAGAAATGGTGATGAGCTTCTTCAAATCCTCCAGGACAATTTTAAAAATTTCATCGTCAGGCTGATCCACCACAGCTTCATCCCCGGTTCGTCCAACTAAACATCTCAGCAGCACTTTTCCTTCCGGAACCGCATGCGGCCACTTTTTATTCAGCCATGTGCACGCCGTAATCGTGTAATCGCTATTTCTTGAAACGGCGATGTTCATTGCATCTAGATTGTCTTGCAGCGCTTCTTGTGCAAAGGCTATCACAACAGTAGCTACTGAAGTGGAAGGCATATGCTTCAACGGCTCGAATATTTTATATTCCGAAAGCATAGACTGAGCAGCTGCATGAGGAGAAGTTACAATAACGCTGTCTGCTTTTATGACTTTCCCGCTATTTAAAGATAATGCATATGCGGTATCTTGTTTATAAATTTTCTCTACTTTTATTCCTTTTGTAATAATATCAGGATCTATTGCTTTTTCTACCCCATCTACTAGCGATTGAAGGCCTTCTTTTAATGTTAAAAAAACGCTATTTTTTTTGAATTCCGAATCATCACCGTGCTGTGGGTGAATTTCTTTTAGCTTTTTCATTCCAACAATTAAGCTTCTGTACTTATGTTCAGCATGCAAAAACTGTGGAAATGTTGATTGTAAACTCAAACGATCAACGTCTCCTGCGTAAATTCCTGATAATAGAGGCTCAATTAAATTTTCAACAACTTCATCACCAAACCGTCTTCTAAAAAATACGCCTAGCGAACGGTCATCTTGATTTTTTGTCTTCGGTATAAAAAAATCAGCTGCTGCGCGCAGCTTGCCAACAGGTGAAAATAACCCTGTTGTGATAAAAGGAGATAACTTGGTTGGTATCCCCATTACAGCACCATCAGGCAGCGCATGCGGTGTATCTTTTACTAAAATATAGGATTTTCCTTTTTCATTTCCGACTAGCTCCCTGCCTAGCCCTACTTCTTTTGCCAGTTTTGTAGCAGCTAGCTTACGCGCTAAAAATGAATCCGGACCTTTTTCAAATAAATACCCGTCTCGTTTGACCGTTTGAATTTTTCCACCAAGCCGATGCGTCGCTTCTATTAGTTGAAGATCAATTGGCAGCTGATGATCCTTTATTTTTTTTTGCAAATAATAGGCAGCTGAAAGACCTGTTATTCCTCCACCGATGATGACAACCTTTTTGCGTCTATCCGTCATGTTATCATCGCCTTTTCTGTAAAATTCAATATAAAGAGAAGCGATTATGGAAATCCATAGCTCGCTTCTTACTTTTCTCTATATTGATTATAATTTACTTTTCATCCCTGTTCAACGTACAAAGAATCTATATTGACTTAACGGGCAATCTGTTTTAAAACAACTGTAGCTAACCCATCGATAAATTCAGGCTGTGCATTGGGCATTTCAGGGCGGTAATAATCAGCCCCAATTTCATCTGTCACAACTTTGCATTCATAGTCGTTATCATAAAGTACTTCTAAGTGATCTGCGATAAATCCAACCGGAGTATAAACGAATGATGTATAGCCTTTTTCTTCGTGCAATTCTCTTGTTAAATCTTGTACGTCCGGACCAATCCATGGTTCTGGCGTATTCCCAGCACTTTGCCAGCCAATTTCATAATGTTCAATACCAGCGGCTTGTGCAATTAAATCCGCTGTTTCTTGAAGCTGATTTGGATATGGATCTCCTGCTGCAATAATTTTTTCCGGCAAGCTGTGCGCAGAGACAATCAACACGGCTTTTTGGCGTTTCTCTTCGTCTATTAAATCAAACGTTTGTTTAACACGTGTAGCCCAGTACTGAATGAACTTTGGCTCACTGTACCAGCTTTCTACAGAATGAATGATTGGTCCTCCTAATTTTTCAGCCGTTTCTTTGGCGCGTCCATTATAGGATTTTACGCTAAACGTTGAAAAGTGAGGTGCAAGTACAATGCTGACCGCTTCTTTAATTCCGTCTTTATGCATGGCTTCTACTGCATCTTCAACAAACGGTTCAATATGCTTTAAGCCAAGATACGCTTTAAATTCAATTTCATCCTGCACTTCATTCAAGCGCTTTTCCAGACTTTCCATTTGCTGTTGCGTAATTTTTGCAAGAGGTGAAATGCCCCCGATTGCTTCGTAGCGGTTTTGTAAATCTTCTAAGGCTTCCGGTGAAGGTTTACGTCCGCGGCGGATATGTGTATAGTAACGTTCAATATCTTCTTCTTTATATGGCGTTCCATATGCCATTACAAGTAATCCCATTACTTTTTTACTCATGTGTTCGACACCTCTTTGTTAGATTCAATACTTGTCTTCATTTTGCCATGAATAAAAAGAAAAATTCAAAGTTTAGCGCTCCAAATTATTTGACAATTCATTGTCTATTTGCAGAATATTCATGAATAAAGGTTGTTAAACGCTTCAACGTTTCCGGCTGAACCTGTGGAAAAACGCCGTGCCCCAAGTTAAAGATGTAACCAGGACTGGCCATCCCTTTATCTAATATTTCTGTTACACGTTCTTCAATAACTTCCCATGGAGCTAACAAAATAGCAGGATCTAAGTTTCCTTGCAGTGTTTTTGTTAAGCCTAATGCACGTGCTTCATCCAGCTGCGTTCGCCAATCTAATCCCACTACATCCAGCGGCAGATCATGCCATTCTTTTGCCAAATGACTTGCCCCTACTCCAAACATAATGAGCGGTACATTTTTTTCACGTAAAGAGGTAAAAATTCGCTCCATAACAGGTTTTATAAAGTAACGATAATCCGCTACATTTAAAGCACCTACCCATGAATCAAAGATTTGAATGGCTTTTGCCCCAGCGTCAATTTGCGCTTTTACATATGTAATCGTCATATCTGCTAACTTATCCATTAGTGCAAACCATGCTTTAGGTTCCGTATACATAAATGCTTTTGTTTTATTGTAATTTTTTGAAGGTCCTCCTTCAATCATATAGCTTGCCACTGTAAAAGGAGCACCCGCAAAGCCAATTAGAGGTACGTTTAACTGTTCTGTTGTTAACAGCTTAATTGTATCTAATACATACGGAACATCTTCTTCCGGCGTAATTTCTCCTAGTTTTTCTACATCGCTTAAAGATTGAATTGGATTAGAGATTACAGGACCAATTCCTGACTTGATCTCAACATCCACTCCAATTGAAGGAAGCGGTGACATTATATCTTTATATAGAATAGCTGCATCCACTCCGTACTGTTCAACGGGCAGGCGTGTTACGTATGCCCCAAGCTCCGGCTGATGAGTGATTTCAAATAAAGAGTATTTCTCTTTTAGCTTTCGGTATTCCGGCTGTGAACGCCCTGCTTGGCGCATATACCAAACCGGAACATGATCCGTCTTTTCCCCTCTACAGGCTTTTAAAAAAGTATCGTTAAACGTTCCTTGACTCATAATTTCCACCTTTCTCGATTGTCTTCCATCCGTATTTTCTTCGATTAGACAGACAATAATCAGCAAAGGAACATACCGGTTCCTCTACTGATTAAAGTTTCACGTTATATTCTCTACTTGTCACTATACCCATTTCTTTACGACTTGTATAGCCACCTGCTAAAAATGTCAAAAATTCGCCCTACTCTTCCTTATTTTATTGAAAAAGAGCAGGTGTTACTTCGTTAGATTTTTTTCCTTTTTGTTTTGTTTGGGAATTGTAAGGAACTACATAATAAGTAGGACTGTCGAGCAGATTCACCCGCTCTTTTTCAAATGCTCCTTTTCCCTTCACTTTGCCAATTACTTCGGCTTTATCTCCTTTTTTCTCATAAACATAATAAACAGCTCTTTTATCAGGTGAAGGTGTCCACGATAAATTTACCGTTAGCAAACCAAATGGGTGGAATGTTAATTCTTGTTTTAAGTCTTTAACTTGCTCTAAGCGTATTGGTTTTGGCAAATCTTTAACACCTGCTGGCTTTTGAAATGCAGCTTCGTCGTAACCAGCTCTTTTGAGAATGTCTTTAAATAATAGAGTCGGATAAGAACTTCCTTTTGTTAAATAATGCTGGTCATTTGTAGAATCATATCCCATCCACACGCTTCCTACAACATCTGGCGTATATCCAACGAACCAAGCATCCCTTGTGGCTCCTTTAACATTCGTATACGAAGTAGACCCTGTTTTTCCTGCTAACTCTCCTTTAAACTCTCCATTTTTTGCCGTTCCTTCTTTAACAACTCCTTGAAGCATCTTTGTCATATACCAAGCCGTTTGTTTTGAAAATGCTTTGTGAGTGTCGGGAACAGCTTTTGCAATTACTTTTCCGTCTTGATCTTTTATTTCTTGAATAAAGTACGGTTGGATGTTTTCTCCGTTTTCAGCAAATGCCCGGTACGCTCCTGCTAATTGAAGCGGTGTAATTCCTTCCTTTAACCCTCCAAGAGCAATCGCAAGCCCTTTATCTTCTAAAGGAATTCCTAGCTTTGTGAGATACTGCTTACTTGTTTCAACTCCTAGCTGATTCAATGTCCAGACGGCAGCTGCGTTTTTAGAATCTTTTAGGGCATCGTACATCGTTACCTTTTTAGCATATTGGCCGTCTACATTTTTAGGTGTGTATCCCCCATAGCTTCTAAGCTTGTCTTGCAGCAAGGAATAAGGCTTGAATTGACCTTCTTCTAATGCAGGGCCATATACCGCAATAGGTTTCATCGTAGAACCTGGCTGTCTTTTGACATTTACGCGATTGAGCGATTTTTGTACATAATCTCGTCCTCCCATAACAGATAAAACTCCTCCGCTTTTGTTATCCACTAATACAAAAGCACCTTGGGCACTGTTATCTGTACCTGGAAAATAACGATTTTCTTTCATCAGCTCGTAGGCGGCTTCTTGTACTTTTGTACTCATAGGTACTTTGACCGTATAACCGCCACGCAGAAGCTCATTGCTCGAAATGCTGTATTTCTTCTCTGCTTCTTGAATAACCATATCGATATAGGTTAAATACGCTGGGTTTTTAGCCTGTTCCTTTACGTTCAACCCCAGCGTTCTTCCTTGCAAACGGACATTTTTTTCAGCTGATAAATAACCTGCTTTTTGCATGGCATTTAACACAACATTTCTACGTTCTATACTTTTTTCTGGATGTAAAATAGGAGAATAAGAATTCGGTGCTTTTGGCAGTGCAGCGAGCAGTGCACCTTCTTCTACCGTTAATTCGGAGACATCTTTATTGAAGTAAAGCTTGGATGCAGCTTGGATTCCATAGGCTCCGTGTCCAAAGTATATTTGGTTCAAATACATTTCAAGCAGTTTTTGCTTACTGTAACGCTGCTCCAGGTTAATGGCCACCACTACTTCTTTTGTTTTTCTAAGCAACGTTTTATCATTCGATAAAAACACATTTTTAGCCAGCTGCTGTGTTAAAGTGCTTCCTCCTTCAACACTTCCTCCAGCCAATATATCTCGGTATAATGCTCGACCAATAGATTTAAAATCAATTCCGTGGTGTTCATAAAAACGAACATCTTCAATTGAAATAAATGCTTGTTGCACATGCTTTGGAATCTTGTCAATTGAAACCAAGTCCCGATTTTTCACATAGAGCTTTGTTAATTCGTCTCCATTTTCATCCACTAATCTCGTAGCCGAGTCCATGACGATTTTTTTCTCATCAATTACATAGTTTCCAAGAAACAAGATGATAATATATCCAATCAATCCTAATAGAAAAATTCCAGCTAAGGCAGCAATTGCGTATAAGCCTTTTTTGTACATCGTGCCACCCCTTTTCTTCCGCTAAACTTTTGATAATATGGAAAACAACTTCATCAATGTTTTACTTTACCATCTTCATTAGAAGTTCACAATTTTTGAATTTTTGTGTGTAAAATTTTATAATTTTAGTATGATTTACAATTGTAAATTGTATGCAATTCCCAATTAGAAAGGAAGTATAATCCATGAAGATCTTTATTACTTACGGAACAGGCCCTTACCTTCAAAAGTTGATCGACGAACATCCGAGTGAACGTTTATTACTGCTTCACAAAGATGACGATCAATTTGCACTAGTCCACGAAACAGATGGAGATACAATTTTTAAAGAAGGACATGCTTATGAAGTATTAGATGCTTCTGGAGATCTTGCAGATAGCGGATTTGCTGTATTAAATAATATTTCAGTTACAGATGAAGGGCGTCCTTTGTTTGAACAGCGATTTAGCCAACGCGCTCGTTTAATTGAAAATGAAGCAGGCTTTTCAGCTATTCGTGTGCTTCGTCCACTGCAAAATGACACATACATTATCTTTACAGGATGGAAAGATGAAAGTTCATTTAGCGATTGGCAGTCTTCAAAAGCCTATAATGAAGCACACAAAAAACGCGGTACGTCAGAAGGCGTGGATCAGCAGCCATCGATTTTCTCTCGCCCTTCTTATGTGACCTCATACCACGTAGTTAAATAAGTAAACATCCTCCTAGTAGGCGAGTATCACAATAGGCACAAACGTCATATTGTATACTACATCACCTATTGGGAGGAATTTTTATGGGCATAGAGCTTGGAGCTCTTCATTGGATGTATGTCCTTTTTATCGCCTTCATTATCGGCTTTATGATTATGCGGCGAGATACGAGTATCCTTTGTATACTCGGGATTTTTTTGCTTTCCTTAACGGCTACCTCTTCGTTAAGCCACTCCGTCAGCGCTGTTTTTTCCAGCTTCATTTATGCCATTACAGAACTGCTTCCTACCATTTTAATTATTTCAATTATTGTATCTATGAGTAAAGTCTTAATGGCTACAGGAATAAATGAATCGATGATTTCACCTTTTGCTCGCCTCATTAAAACACCTGCTCTTGCCTATTGGGTTATTGGATTAGTTATGATGACCATCTCCTATTTTTTCTGGCCTTCTCCAGCCGTTGCTTTACTTGGAGCCGTGCTTTTACCAGTGGCCATCCGCGTAGGGCTTCCAGCTATAGGCGTAGCTGTAGCGATGAATTTATTCGGCCACGGCGTTGCTCTTTCAGGAGACTTTGTTATTCAAGCTGCTCCTAAGATAACAGCTGACGCAGCAGGTCTTCCAGTTCACGAGGTGGTTCAAGCAAGTGTCCCTCTTGTCATTGTGATGGGAGTTGTTACGACACTCTCTGCTTTTTACTTTTTAAAACAAGATATGAAGCATAATAGAATTCACGTTCAACCGACAATGTTAACAAACAGTTCTTCTGTACAGTCCACACCTCTTTCTTCTTCAATACGCCGGGCTTTAGCCATTATAGTTCCCCTTTTCTTTGCTATAGACGTATGGGCAATGTTCACCCTTCATTTACAGGGAGGAGATGCGACTGCTCTCGTTGGTGGCACAGCCCTATTTATTTTAGTGGTGGTTTCACTTATTGCTCACAAAGGAAAAGGTCTCGAACAAACAACTTCCTACTTGATTGAAGGCTTGCAGTTTGGTTTTAAAGTATTCGGTCCCGTTATTCCCATTGCAGCTTTTTTCTATTTAGGAGATGCTGGATTCACAACAATCATTGGTGACTTTCTTCCGAAAGGATCACATGGACTTGTAAATGACCTAGGCGTTGCGCTTGCTTCCACTGTGCCGTTAACCGCACAGGTCGCCACTGTAACGATAACTGCTCTAGGAGCTATTACCGGATTAGACGGTTCAGGCTTTTCAGGCATTTCACTTGTAGGCTCTGTCTCTCATTTATTTGCATCTGCTTTAGGATCCGGCGCTGCCACCCTAACTGCTTTAGGGCAAATTGCTGCGATTTGGGTTGGGGGAGGCACGTTGATTCCATGGGCGTTGATTCCAGCTGCTGCGATTTGCGGAGTCAGTCCGTTTGAACTCGCCAGACGTAATTTAAAACCTGTAGCGATTGGATTAGTCGTTACAACAATTGTCGCGATGTTCTTAGTTTAAACAAAAGCCCCCTTCTTTTTATGAAGGGGGCCATATGTATATATTTTTACATGCCTTTTGGAAACTCTTTTTCCGCTGATGGCTTTACATACGCATAAACGAGCGTATAGAAGAAAATGCCTACAATAAGCCACATAAGCCCTAAGCTGTAGCCAGCTAAGACATCTGTTAAAAAATGTTCTCTTAATAGAATACGGCTCACACCTATTAATAAAACGATTAAAGTAATTGCAAGCTGATACCGCTTGGCTACCTTTTGACTGTTCATATGCTTTGTGAGAAAAAAGATAATCAGACCATAGATAAGAATTCCCATCATCGCATGGCCGCTTGGAAAACTGTAGCCTTCGATGCCTTCAAGAGGACGTCCTCGTTCTACCGCATCTTTAACTGCTTTATTAATAATATCACCGCTTAAAATAAGTAAAAATGCCGATATCATACCGATATAGTCCTTTTTGAAAAATAAAAAAACGAGAAGTACAGCTAAAAGAACCATAATCATCACTTTTGAAGCTAAAAAAGACAAGCCATGAAAAACAGATGACGCTGACTGAAGAATAGTGCTGTCATCTATAGCTGAAACAAGCCAGTGGTCTCCTTGAAAAGAATCTGTCGACACAACAAACAACACTCCTAAAAAAACGAGACCTGCCCCCCCAAACATCCACATCAATTTTTTGTACAGGGATACAGTTTGTGAATCTACCATATTGTTACCTCCTATTATTTCATGAGAAAATTGGTAAAAAACTCATTCTTTATCCCTATTCCTCACCTTATGCATCTATTATGTATATAAAATATTTCATGATTCAATTACTTTTTTCAATAACAACGCTTACATTCTTTTCTTTTTTATAGATAATGATATAATGATTAAAATGTCAAAAAATTCAAAACTTTATTCAACTTATACAGAAAGGATATGGTCACGTGAATTCCAAGCTACATACTTTACTTGAAGAAAAATTTGATGAAATGGTTCAAATCCGCCGATATTTGCATCAGTATCCAGAACCGTCTTTTAAAGAATTTCAAACCGCTGCCTACATTCGATCTTTTTATGATAAAATCGGTATTTCTTACCGAGCAAATGTAGGAGGAAACGGTATTGTAGCAAGCATTCAAGGAGGAAACCCTGGTCCTACTGTAGCTTTGAGAGCCGACTTTGATGCCCTTCCTATTCAAGATGAAAAAGATGTACCATATCAATCAACTGTTCCGGGTGTGATGCATGCTTGTGGTCACGATGGTCATACGGCTACTCTTTTAGTCCTTGCTAAAGCGCTTTTTGAAATAAGAGATTCTCTCCCTGGTAAAATCGTCTTCATTCATCAACACGCCGAAGAGTACGCTCCCGGAGGCGCCAAGTCCATGATTGAAGACGGATGCTTAGACGGTGTAGACGCGATATTCGGAACACATTTATGGTCATTAACTCCGACTGGTGTGATTCAATATCGAACGGGCCCTATTATGGCTGCTGCTGATCGCTTTGAAATTACGATCAAAGGAGCAGGCGGACACGGTGCACAGCCCCACAAAACAAAAGATTCAATCGTCATCGCCTCTCAGCTTGTTGTTAATTTACAGCAAATTGTAAGCAGACGTGTAAACCCAATTGATTCAGCGGTTGTGAGCATAGGTTCTTTTGTAGCGGAAAATGCATTTAATATTATTGCTGATTCTGCTCGACTAATTGGAACGGTAAGAACATTTAATGAAGATGTACGAAATGATGTCGAAAAAGAAATCGAACGAATCGTCCAAGGTACATGCTTAACAGCTGATGCTTCTTATGAACTGAGTTATACGCGCGGCTATCCTTCCGTCGTAAACCACCCGGAAGAAACGGCCTTTCTTGCTTCTGCTGCTTCTCAAATCGATGAAGTTCATACAGTCGAAGAAACGGAGCCTCACATGACTGGGGAAGACTTCTCTTATTATTTGCAGCATATTAAAGGAACGTTCTTCTTTACAGGAGCTCAGCCAGAAGGTGTAGATACTCCTTATCCTCATCATCATCCTAAATTTGATTTTAACGAAAAAGCAATGCTTATCGCAGCTAAAACGCTTGGTACGGCTGCTGTTGAGTATTTAAGAGAACAAGCTCCTTCTAAAAACGTAATAAAAGCGAATTAATCATTCAGCAAGCATTCGTACGGATAAGCAGACGAGTGCTTGTTGTTTTATTTCAGGAACCTTTTTCTCACTTAAAACGTAGTATTTATATCGACTGAAATGAGGTGACTTTTTTGAATACGTATGAAGAAAAAATGTTACAAGAAGCTGAACACTGGAAATTCAGTATATTGAAACGACCTTCTAAATTTCAACGGACCGCAAAATCTTTACAGCTTAAAATAAATGAAAAAATACCTGCTAAAGTCCATAAGGTTATGACTGAAAGCATAAAAAAAATGGTTGAAACCACGCTTGTTGGATCCGATTTCACCACTAAAAAAAGAGATGTCAGCGGTCTTTCGTTTGAAGAAAAAGAGAAAAAAATTTTGGAGCTCATACCTAAGTACAAAAAAACTGCTGCTGTAGAGGGAGCTGGTACTGGTGCAGGCGGTCTCCTTTTAGGTGCAGCAGATTTCCCGCTTCTTCTTTCCATAAAAATGAAGTGCTTATTTGACATTGCCGCTACGTATGGTTTTGATGTAAAAGAAAAAGAAGAACGCATTTATATGCTGTATATTTTTCATCTTGCTTTTTGCAGCGATGACCATAGAACGAAGCTGCTCGAAGTAGTAGAAAACTGGGAGGAAAAGAAAGAGGAACTTCTTGAGCTTGATTGGAAAGCTTTTCAACAAGAATACCGCGATTACATTGATGTTGTGAAAATGTTTCAGCTGATGCCGGGAATTGGAGCTGTTGTAGGTGCGTATGCTAATTATCAGCTTCTTGATCATCTCACAAAAGTAGCGATGAACGTCTATCGCTTTCGGATATTATCTTCGTCACAAAAGTAGTCTAAAAACGTAAAAAAAGCTCCATTCGGAGCTTTTTTTACGTTAATTTTTTATTTACATATGCATTTACAAATAAGTGAATAAATATAGCACCTGCTGCCACGGAAAGCAGTGCAGCAACTATATTAGAAAAAGCCACCGCTATGGCGAGCACAAGAATTTGTACATACAGCGCTTTTTTCCATACGTCCAAAAATGCCTTTTTCCGTTCTTTGGCTTCAACTGGATAAAGAGAAAGCCATAAAATCTGTTTGTGCTGCTTCCAAAGCGGGAGTAATTGAAAACCCGTCATGTACACAACAAATAAAACAACCACTATATTGCCGTATTGAAACGGCGCAGCTACAATTAAAAATCCGCCAATGACAGTTAAGCGAACGAGCAAACTTAAATAATCTCCTGATCGCAAAAATGTTCTGGTGTACAAGTAATGGTAAGTGGCACTTTGACGAAATGGAATACGTGCTACTAGCCAATCTAAATATCTACGGCGTTTAATTCGCTCTTTTACCTGAGGAACATCCGTAAATAAATTAGCTAATCGATAAAAATAGCCCATGCGCTTTTCTTCTAAGTCAATTAGATTTTCCCATTTAATCGGCTTTCTTTTTGTAAGGGAGCGATAATAAATGGCTAGCGCAATCATAATCACCGCTACGACTCCTGTAAACAATACGTATGCATGGGAAAATAAGAAGTACGTAAAAACTGCGTTCAAGAAAAACCTGACGATGTAATCTGTCCACTTCGCCCACTTTTCTTCAAACCATACGGCCCACCAAGACATGCCTAAGTTTACAACTTTCAAGATGAGTAATAGCATAAAAAACACAAAAACGTTTGAGTAAGAATCATGCATTACTTTTACGTGAAGAGGTGCTGCTGCACCAGTTGCAAATAATAAAATATAAAGCTGAATCGTAAAGGTAAACCAAAAAGATTTTTTAAAATAAGGCTGCAGCTTCGTCTCCAAAGGAAGTAAAAAGACTAAATCAGGTCGTTTTAAAAACGTTTGAATTTGACCCATGGTTAAAATCAATCCCATAAGTATCGCAATGACTACAGCCGAAGGAAACGCAGGTGTTAATGTACTCAACCACTGTTGATAATAGTAGGCCAAACCGCCAATCGCAAAAATTAACACTAATTTAATGTGGTCATTTAAGATATATTTTGTATATCTTCTTATATCCACTAAATACTGCTGAAACCGTTGCTTCCATAATACATCAATCTTACTCATAGCCTTCTTCCTTTGTTAATTCAATATAAATTTCATCAAGAGTAGCATTGCGCATTTGAAATTCTTCTTGAAGGTCTTTAAGCGTTCCTTGCGCTCTTACTTCTCCGTTATGTAAAATAACAAATTTATCGCAGTAGCGTTCCGCGGTCGCCAAAATGTGTGTGGACATTAAAATGCCTGCACCTTGCTTTTTCATATCCGTCATCAAATCAAGTAAAGATTGAATACCAAGCGGGTCTAAACCTAAAAAAGGTTCATCAATAATATAAAGAGACGGCTGAACCAAAAAAGCGCACATAATCATAACCTTCTGCTTCATTCCTTTTGAAAAATGCGCAGGGAACCATTTTAACTTCCGGTCTAAACGAAATTCTTTTAAAAGCGGCTGCAGACGGGCTTCATATGTTTGAGGCTCAAGTCCATAAGCCATAGCTGTCATATCTAAATGTTCTTTTAATGTTAATTCATCGTATAGCACAGGAGTTTCTGGAATAAACGTAAACTGACTTCGATAACCTGTTGGGTCTTGTTGAAAGGTTTTATTATTAATGGATACACTTCCTTTTTTTGCTTCCATTAATCCAATGATATGTTTAATCGTTGTACTTTTGCCGGCTCCGTTTAACCCGATTAACCCAACTAATTCACCTGCATTTACATCAAACGATACATCTTTTAAGACGGGAGTTTTTGTATATCCCCCTGTAATATTATTAATTTGCAATAAAGAACCCATCACGATCTCCTTTTATTTGTTCTTTTTTGTCTCCAAGCGCAAGCGCTATTTGCTCTATTGTACCAAATCTTTTTCTTCCTCACATCGTTTTCAATTTTTTTCGGTTAATTTTTCCAGAATATAATCAAAATATCGGGACATTCTATATAGGGAAGAAGGAAAACAAGTTATTGATTACAACTAATCATTACAAAGCTTCTTACATTTGGGATGAGGTGTCTACAGCAGGCATATTTCAGAAAACCTTATTGTAAATCGATGTATGTTTGATTCATAAGGGGATGGTAATCATGAACGTAGTAAGAATATATATAATGGGTAGACAATAATGTTCATTTATTACTGTGTAAATGAGGTGTTTGTCAAAGACCAAGAACGATTTCGTTCACATTGTATATTTTTTAGCTCAATGCTTAAATGAGGTGTTTGTTAAAGAGCATATACTTTTTCAAGTTACTGTTTCATTAGGCAATGCAATTACGTAAATGAGGTGTTCCTTAAAGATCATATGCTGCATTAAAAGCTATTTTTTCCTTCTTCACATGACGGGATGCATAATCGTTTGCATCCCGTTTTTGTGTATAAAATGCCAGCAGCTATTTCTTGCCTGCTGATTGCATTTCTACTTTGTGGTAAAATAAACGTACATGTATACCCATACATTTATATTGGTAACGGAAGGTGAACATAATGAGCACACATGATGAAAACTGTATTTTTTGCAAAATTATTCGCGGTGAAATCCCAGGTGCAAAAGTATTTGAAAATGAACATGTATTAGCTTTTTTAGACATTAGTCAAGTAACAAAAGGTCATACGCTGGTGATTCCAAAAGTACATAAAAAAGACATTCACGAACTAACGCCGGAAATTGCGCGCAATTTGTTTGAAGTGGTTCCTCAAATCGCAAATGCAATTAAAGAAACATACAGCCCAATCGGCTTAAATATCTTAAATAATAATGGTGAAAAAGCTGGTCAATCCGTGTTTCATTATCATATGCACATTATTCCTCGCTATGGGGAAGGCGATGGATTCGGTGCTGTATGGAAAGAGCATACAAGCGAATACACGCCTGAAAAACTTCAAGAAATCGCTGGCAATATTTCTTCTCGCCTTTCTTGAAACAAAAAAAGCTTACACATGTAAGCTTTTTTTATTTTATCTATTCATTTGACACATGTTTAATCAGTTTATGATATAAAACATCGTGCGGCTTTTCACTTATTATGAACGACTTTCTGCCTTAACTTCTAAATTCATACGTTCTTCAATCAATTTTGTTAATGCTCTTGATCCTTCAGGTACCAAGTGGACACCATCTGATGTAAAGTATTCAGGGTGCTTAGAAGCCTCTGAGTACCAATCTACGAGCGTGACGTGATCAAACTTTTCAGAAGCAGCTTTCAAGTTCTTGTTCACGGTGCTTTCCCACGAACGAGGAACGCGCGTATTCACTAAGTAAACGTCTGCGTGTGAAAAAGCTTTTACCAGTTGTTCAAGTTCTTCGTTTGTAAAATAGCCGTTTGTTCCTAACTCAATAATCACTGCGCTGTTCGCGTTATTAAATGCTTGATAGCTAGGAGTTAGCTGCAGTGCTTCATTGAGCTGCCTTCCTACTTTTCCGTCAATCGTAATGCTAAGCGGCATCTCTTTAAGATTAGGAGCAATATCCAGCATGACCGAGTCTCCAATCGCAAGAACATCTCTGTAAGAATGCGGCTGCTGTTTTTCTTTGGCATCAGATTTTTCTTCCCCGGAACTCTTTTCCGCGTTCTCTGCTTTTTTATCATCCGCTTTGTTCTTGTCTTTGACAGAAGTTGAAGCATTTTCTTTATGATTCGTTTGAATTTTAACCTCTGTCTCTTTTGCTGCCGTTTCATCCTTTTGTTGCGTACTAATAGCAAAGCTTGTCATATCCGCTGTAAACAACGCCAAAAAGAAAATGAGACTGCCCAAAACCGCTTGTCTCGAACGAGAGAGATTACGCCATTTAAAAAGCTCTCTCGGATGGTAGTGCCGGAAATAATAGCGAAAGCCGCGTGTGCGGATAGGTACTTCGATGTAACGGTAAGAAAGTTCAGCAATGATAAATGTAAGGCCTACTTGTAACAGCGCATGCCAATAGACCGGGCGGCCAATCTCGGATACAGGTGTTGTAAGAACAATAACCGGATAATGCCACAAATAGATACCGTATGATCTAGTACCAAGCCAGCGAAGCGGTTTAAACGACAGAGCTTTTCCTAAAAAACTACTAGGATGACTAATCGTTGCAACCAGTACAGCAGCGTTTAAACAAATCAGCAGCATTCCACCTTGATAAAGGAAAGATGCATGAGTATACTCATCAACGCTCCATACGCAGAGAATAAATACAAAGAAACTCACCATACTTACAGCGTTTAATACTTGCTTGCCTACGGCTGGAAGATTTTTTGATGACAAACGATACATCGGCCAGACAAATGCAAGTAAACAGCCGATTAAAAGGGCAAACAGCCGAGTATCGGTTCCATAATAAATGCGGCTAGGATCTCCTCCTGGCTCATATAAAAAAGACATTAGAATAGCGGAGGCCATTACTCCAGCTAAAATGAATAGAGAAAGAATTCCTCTCTTTTTGATAAATTTTAAACCCAACAATAAAACAAGTGGCCACACAATATAAAACTGCTCTTCGATAGCAAGTGACCATAAGTTCTTTAATGGTGACGGTGACCCAAAACTATCAAAATATGAAACTTTATGAAAAATAAACCACCAGTTACTCATATAAAAAATAGACGATAATGCATCGCCTCGTAGCGTTGTTAACAATGGCCGGTTAAATAAAATAACCCACGCTGCAGTTAATACTACCATCACATACACAGCTGGAAGAAGTCTTCTCGTTCGGCTGATCCAAAAATGCTTCAAATTTCCCAAAGGATTTTCCCAAGATTGCACGAGTAAAATCGAGGTAATTAAATACCCTGATAATACAAAGAAAACGTCAACTCCTAGAAATCCTCCAGATGCCCACCCAAATCCTAAGTGATAGGCAATGACAGACATAACAGCGAAAGCTCGAAGTCCATCCAAACTATATATATACCTATTTTTCTTTTCTTTTGCACTCATAAAAATGCCTCCAAGCAATATGTACAACAAATTTCTTTCCTAATAAATATTAAGAATATTACGTAATTGTTACATTTTTGTTACAAAAATCATTATATACAATATTATTACTTTCTTCAATATATCACTTACTTAAAATCAAAGAATAAGTAAAAAGAAACAAATTCACTATCTATCTTATTCATAAATTACTAATTTAGTAGTAGTCATATCGATTCTATCTGCGCAGTACTAAAGCCTAACATCTTTCTTTCACCTTACCCGTTTCAGAAATAGAAAAACTTCACACAATTGGTGAAGTTTCTAAGGTGTCTTTAGCATATCTAGGTGGGGAAGCCCTTCATCTGAATAAATATCGGAAATAGGTCTAAAACCAAACGATTCATAAAATGTTTGAAGTCTGCTTTGAGCTTGAATTTTAATTGTCTTCTCGTGCAACTCATTTTCTAAAAAATCAATTCCTCTTGCTACTAGTTCTCTTCCAAGACCTGTACCGCGCTGTGCTTGTTCTACAATAATGCGTCCAAGAGAAGCTTCCCGATAGCTAATTCCTTTTGGTAAAACTCTAAGGTATGCGATAATTTTCTCATTCTCTTTTTTGAACAAGTGATAAGCAAGTTTGTCTTTTCCATCTACTTCTAAGTAAGCACACTTCTGTTCGACAACAAAAATAGCGGTGCGAACTTGTAGAATTTCATAAAGTTCATCGTTTGTCAGCTCTTGAAATGATTTTATGCACCAAGTCATGATCCGCTCACCTTTTCTTATTGTTCTTTTTCAATTAAATTCAGCGTACGTTCAAGCCAATTGATATAGCTTGTCTCCCGGTCTTGAGCGCGAGATAGCACCAAATAATGACCAAATTGAGGAGACGAAACGGTAATGTGATGATTAACTTGTTCCAAAAGGTCATCCATTCGTTTCTTTAAAAAAGTTAGCTTCACTTTCCTGCTTGATAGCTGATTATCTATTTGTTGCTTTAACTCTTCTATTGACATGGATGAAGCAAAATAAGCTTTTAACATAAATTCATCTTTAGTTGTTTCAGGAATAGGATCAATCGTAGTGAGCCACTTGCTTAACTCGGCTCTTCCTTCTTCCGTTATCGAATACATCTTTTTTTCTAATTTCTTGCCTTGAATCACGGTTTCATAGCGAATAAATCCCTCTTCTGTTAATCGCTTTAACTCAGGATAAATCTGGCTGTGCTTAGCACTCCAAAAATTACCGACCTCTTCTTTAAAAAGTCTGGTAATGTCATACCCGCTGAGCTCCTTCTGATCTAAGAGCCCTAATATGGCATATTTTAATACTCTCATTCTGTTCCTCCACATTATTTCTTCCATCAGTATAGCATATAAACATTTCATTTACATGTTTGCCAAAACATGTTTGCGTATACTTTTTAATTATCTTTTTTCTATTATTTTCTCTTTACAGATTAATTTAAATTTTTGAAAAGTTACCTCCACAATCAATGGTTTTCATGATAGTATAATGATATTCTTTCTGACATCAGTCATTAGCCATTTTGTATGATGAGTGTTCGAACTAATTTGAGGAGGAATTAATGTGATTACGTTAAACAGAGCTTATAATTTTAATGCAGGTCCGTCTGCGCTTCCCCTACCTGTCTTACAACTTGCTCAAGAGGAGCTAGTTAATTTTAAAAATACGGGTATGTCTGTGATGGAATTATCACACCGCAGCAAAGAGTTTGAAGATGTATTAACACATGCTAAAGAAACACTCACGGAATTGCTTAACATTCCAGATACGCATGAAATTTTATTCCTGCAGGGCGGAGCAAGCCTGCAATTCTCTATGATTCCAATGAACTTTTTATCTCCCGATCAAGTCGGTGCATATGTACTAACGGGATCATGGTCGGAAAAAGCATTAAAAGAAGCAAAGAAACTTGGAAAAACAGCAGTTGTTGCTTCTACTAAAGAAGAGAACTACCGCTCTATTCCAGCTTTAGATGATGTAAAGCTTCCAAAAGAAGAGATTGGGTACTTGCATATCACGTCCAACAATACCATTTTTGGTACACAATGGGCTGACTATCCTTCTATCGAAGGAGTAGACTTAATTGCCGACATGTCAAGCGACATTCTTTGCCGTCAAATTGATGTATCTAAGTTCTCACTCATTTATGCTGGTGCTCAGAAAAACCTCGGACCATCTGGTGTCACGGTTGTCATTTTGAAGAAAGAATTACTTAAACGTATTCCTGAAGGTTTACCAACAATGCTGAATTATGAGACACACGTAAAGAGCAACTCTCTTTACAACACTCCTCCAACGTTTGGCATTTACATGCTTTCACTTGTTTTAGATTGGATTAAAGAACAAGGTGGCGTTAAAGCAATTGAAGCCCAAAATCATAAAAAAGCTAAGTTACTCTACACAAGCATGGAACGTTCAAATGGTTTCTATACCCCTCACGCTACAGAGGAAAGCCGATCAATTATGAACGTAACGTTTACTTTACCAACCGATGAGTTAACGGCTGCGTTTTTACAGCAAGCAAAAGAAAAAGGCTTCGTAGGATTAGCTGGACACCGTTCAATCGGCGGATGCCGCGCTTCTATTTACAATGCTGTACCGCTTGAAGCGTGTGAAGCTCTTGCCGCCTTTATGGATGAATTTGCACAGGCAAACGCATAATTGGCAGAATTAACTGATCCTTTTTTCACATAAATATGTTATAATCAGTATGTAAATATATGCAATGGGCATAGACGCACTATTGGTATATTTCGAGCTTAGCTTAGAAGAGGAGAGATGAGAAATGAATACAAAGGTTTTAGTTTCTTTAGCGTTATTAGTCGGAATTGGAGCGGTTCTCCACACGGTGGTACCTCCTATTTTATTTGGAATGAAACCAGATATGATGTTAACGATGATGTTTTTAGCAATCCTGTTGTTTCCTAGCGTAAAAAATGTTGCATTGGTTAGCTTAACCACAGCGGTTATTTCCGCTTTAACAACAAGCTTTCCTGGCGGACAAATTGCAAACTTGATTGATAAACCAATTACAGCATTTGTTTTCTTTGCATTATTTATGCTTGTGAAAAAAGCAATAGGCATGAAAACACCAGTTGCTGCTGCTTTAACAGCTGTTGGCACGCTCGTATCAGGAACCGTATTCTTGTCAGCTGCCGCGCTAATCGTCGGCTTACCGGGCGGAAATAGCGTCATGGCACTTGTTGCTGCGGTTGTATTACCTGCAACAGTAGTAAATACAATCGTTATGATCGTTATTTATCCAATTGTTCAATCCGTTCTAAAACGCACAAGTATCAAAGCAAAATTATCGTAACGTCAAGAGCCTGATTTAATTAAGAATCAGGCTCTTTTTTTACACCAAAAGCTAAGGCCCGCCAAAGCGTGGCGGACCTTTAGATAAAACGATTCATTTATAGTATGTTGCTGATCTTTTAGAAACAGCCTGCGGTTCGGCTCTTAACTTTTTGTTAAAAAAGAAATGGTACAGAATGCTTTTCACTTAAATTTCATTTGCAGCTCATACAATAGGTATGAAGACTTACTATGTAATAAAGGTTTAAGTTCTCCATCCTAGGTTACATAATAAAGTATAAGCGCCAATAAAAAACTCGCAAAAGCCACTGTCGCACATGTAAGAGACTTTTGTTTCAGCACATGTTTAGGTGGATATGATGCCGTTCTAGTCGTAAGGGTAAACCATTTAAAGGCAGCCAGAAAAAAACTCAGGCTAATCACCAAAAGAATGAATAAAGCTACCCCATGTTGATAACCTCCTTCTTTTGTATAAATCTATGCTATTTTTTTATGATTATGTCAGAAGGAAGTGTTAGCAATTACTTTACTACATAGGAGGAAATAAATAATGAGTAGAATGAAAAAACTAGCAGCTGGAGCAGTAATCGGAAGCACCGTAGCCGCTATTACAACGCTTCTTGTTACCCCATATTCAGGACGAGAACTTAAACAGCGTGTCAGCTCTCGAAAAGACCGAGTTAACGCTTCACAACAAGAGCTCTCAACAAAAATAAAAGCTGTTTCTCAACAAGTACAAATGACCGCCAGAGAAGGAAATACTATAGTGAAAAATATCGCAAGTGACCTTTCCACTACCCTTGGTCAGTTTAAAGAAGAAATTGTCCCTCATAAGGAATCCCTTCAGCATCATTTGAAAGAAATCCAAAATTCTTTGTCAAACCTAGAGGAACATGTACAGACAACTAAAAATCCCAATGAAAAAATTGACAAAAAAGAAGGTTAAAACGCCTTCTTTTTTAATTTTTTAAAATTTTGTAAATTTACATCTTTATAATTTTTTATTTTATTGGCATAATAGAAGATAAATAAAAAAAGAGACTAAGTAGGTGGGAGAAGATGAAAAAGACTAGTGATCAAGATTACAGTTTGAAAGAAGCACTTCTATTTAGCCAACGCATTGCCCAATTAAGTAAAGCCCTTTGGAAAACCGTAGAGAAAGATTGGCAGCAATGGATTAAGCCTTATGACCTTAATATTAACGAGCATCATATTTTATGGATTTCATATCATTTAAACGGGGCTTCCATTTCCGAAATTGCCAAATTTGGAGTTATGCACGTTTCTACTGCATTTAACTTCTCCAAAAAACTGGAAGAACGAGGTTTACTTGAGTTTTCTAAAAAAGAAAGCGACAAGCGAAATACGTACATTCAGCTGACAGATAAAGGCGAGGCCATTTTATTAGATTTAATGGAACATTACGAACCTTCTAATAATTCAGTGTTCAGCGGCGCACTTCCGTTGCGCGACTTGTACGGCAAATTCCCTGAGTTTATGGAACTAATGACCGTCATCCGCAAAATTTACGGTGAAGATTTTATGGATATCTTCGAGCGATCTTTCCATCATATCGAAGAAGAATTCACTGAAGAAGATGGCAAGCTTGTCAAGAAAGATAAAGAGAACCACTAGGAGACTATTTCAAACTCTTAATGGTTAGTCCCTTATCCATTGAATAATTTCAAAAAATTCATTCATCACATCTTGATAAGAAGGTTGATAACGAAGCGATTCGACCGTCTCTCTGGGAGTTAATTTATAATTCAGCATGCCAACAAATTGTGTAAGAAGCGGAACAAAGTCTGTTAGACCTTCCGCTTTTTGCTCAATATATTCGTTTTTTGTATCTTCACACAGAATTAAAATTTCCTCTACTTCCTTCTTTGTAAGCTGATTTCTTACCACTAAATCAATAAATGGTTTAGCTTCTTGTTCAGATGTCCCAGATAACAGTTTTATGTAATATTCTAAACGTGATACTCGAGATTCTAAAGTTTCCATCCGCTTCCCCTACTCCTTCAACGTTCATATACCTCTACTCCATATTGTACATGATTCATTCATGTTCTTCCAAATAATTCTTTCTGCGTCATTCACATTTCCTGTTTAAGTAGCACCGTATAAAGATTTTCATATACTGATTATGTACTCACTGCATATATTAATATAAATCCCTCTGTCCTTTTTAACAATCCTTTTGCACAATGGATAATTGTTACTCATTCTTATCCATTCACTTTGCTATTTCGTTTAAAACCTATTTCTCAACTTCTTAACTACCCTTTATAAAATAAAAACCGCATTTCTGTGTAAATACCTTTTGAAATTCTTTGCTCAACTGTATATATAACTATCTATTTTACCGCTTTTTTGGTAATGTTAATATAGATATTTGTAAATTCATACAAAGCTGTACTATATAAATGACTATAAGACTTTTTGTCTTCGTCACACTGATTTTGTTAGGGGGATTTTTATGTACATATTCTTTATTGTATTTGCACTATTCATTTTATTCTACATCAATGCACTAACAAATACATTGTGTATTCAAAAAGAAATTCCAGCTGAAAAACAGCCTAAAGTTTTTCGTACGATTAATGTATTAATTACCATTTTATTAGTTTCATCTTATATTGAAGTATCATTTACATAAAAAACGGTGAGATGTCTCACCGCTTTTTTATAGGCTTAGCAAAAACAGCTAGCTCCGATGATAACTAATAAGATGAATAATACGACTAATAGCGCAAATCCACTGCCGTATCCGCATCCGTAAGAACCCATATCTATCGCCCCTTTCCTTTTATATTCATCTGTTTCCTAGTGGTAACATGCACAACCAACAATGACTAATAAGATAAACAGTACAACTAATAGTGCAAAACCGCCTCCATGTCCGCATCCGCTCATTTGAGCACCCCCTTTGTTTACTAATACTGCATCTTATGCATCAGCTCAAAAAACGTCTAGGCTTTTAGCCCAAACTCCATAATTTATTTCTCTTGCTTCTCGTTTGGAGATTACTCTGTGAGTTTGTCCACCATTTTGAAAACGCTTTATAAAAAAGCCATCATAAGCGTATAATCACTCCATGCTTAGTGGAAAATAAATGTAAATTTACGTGGTTTTAACTTCATTTGCTAACATCAGGAAATGTGATATAGTAAATCTTGAGTCAAGCTACATAAGTAAAAATGATGAGTAGGAGTGTTTACGTATGAAAAAAAGCTTAGTTGCACTAACAACGGCAGCCAGCCTCGTTGCTTTATCAGCATGCAGTGGGGGAAATGATGCTTCAAATGCAAACGATTCTTCAAAAGTAATTGTAGAAACAAAAGCAGGCAATATCACTCAAGGTGATTTGTATAAGCAAATGAAAGATACAATCGGACAAGACCAATTTAATACACTCGTACGAAGCGTTACCGAAGAAAAAGTATTGAGTAAAAAATATAAAGTAACGGATAAAGAGCTTGATCAGCAGCTGAACATTCTAAGAGAACAATACGGTGATCAGGTGGATTCAGTTATTAAGCAAAAAGGCGAAAAAGAAGTCAAAGATATGCTAAAAGTTGATATTCTCCGTGAAAAAGCTGCTACAGCAGGCATTAAAGTATCGGACAAAGAAGTGAAAAAAGCTTATGATGAGTATAAAGCTCAAAAACCTCAAATTCGCGCAAGTCATATTTTAGTAAAAGACGAGAAAACAGCAAACGAAGTGGAAGCGAAAATCAAAAAAGGCGAGGACTTTGCTAGTCTGGCAAAAGAATATTCAACGGATCAGCAGTCTGCCGCTAACGGCGGGGATTTAGGCTACTTCGGTGAAGGCCAAATGGTTAAAGAATTTGAAGAAGCGGCTTACAAGCTGAAAAAAGGTGAAGTAAGTAAACCAATCAAAACAGAGTACGGCTACCATATCATTAAACTAGTCGATAAAAAGAAAGTAGAATCGTTTGAGAAAAAGAAACCCGAACTTGAGCAGCAAATCAAACGTTCAAAAGTAGATCAAGCAGAAGCAAACAAGAAGATTCAAAAAGAGCTTGATAAAGCAAAAGTGGAAGTCAAAGATAAAAATGTAAAACCAATTTTCGAAGAAGGTGCGACAGATAGTCAATCTGGCGTAGAAACTCCTCAGCAGTAATGCTAAGAGCCTGTCACTCATGTGACAGGCTCTTTTATATAATCAGATGGAATCGCTGTTGCGTCTTTCTTTTTCCACTTGCATTCTTTCGATGAAGACTTGTCCCTCTTTTTCAATAAACGAATCATCCACTTGCTTATCATGTTGTGCAGCACGAATCGCCATAAATCCACTAAAGAAAATGCCTGCTACAACTAAATAAATCCAAATTGGTAGTGTCACCATATATTGATCCCCCATCACAGTTATTTACAACCACTATATGCGAAGGAAGAAAGACTTATACCTTTTTTAATCAATCGTTGGTTTATAAAATGAGCGATTATCAAGTGCAAAAATACGCTCTGTAAACTCACCGGGCTTCACTTTTGTTAATGCTCGGTCCAGCATATTCATTTTAGCGTCTACATTGTCAATCAAATGAAGCATCTCAGCCTCTTTAATTAACGGCTTTTTCGGACTTCCCCACTCTTCCTTACCATGATGCGATAATACAAGGTGCTGAAGAAGCATAACCTCTTCTCCTTCGATCGCTAATTCTTCTGCCGCTTTTCCAATTTCATTCACCATAATCGAAATATGGCCAAGCAGGTTCCCTTCGACTGTGTATATCGTCGAAACAGGACCTGAAAGTTCAAATACTTTGCCAAGGTCATGAAGAATAACTCCAGCGTACAGCAAGTCGCGGTTTAAGCTTGGATAAAGGGTTGAAAATGACTCAGCCAGCTTCAGCATAGACACCACATGGTAGGCAAGTCCCGATACAAACTCATGGTGATTTTTAGTTGCTGCCGGATATTCTAGAAATTCCGTTTGATATTTTTTAAACAAATGGCGAGTAATGCGCTGGACATTCGAATTTTTCATTTCGAATATACTCTTTGTAATATGTTCGACCATTTCTTCTTGAGATAAAGGTGCCACTTCTAAAAAGTCAGATGTGCGCACTCCGTCCTGGGGCTGTGCAGGACGAATGTTGCGTATTTTCAGCTGGTTGCGCCCGCGGTAATTCATTACTTCTCCAGCAGCTCGCACAATCTTTTGAGCAGCATAATTTTCCTCGTCATCTGGGGAAGCATCCCACAGCTTGGCTTCAATATCACCTGTTTTATCCTGCAGGATTACCGTTAAAAATGGCTTTCCATTGCTTGCAATTCCTCTCGTTGAGGATTTAATTAAAAAATAAAGATCAACTTGCTCTCCTACTTCGTATTGAGCAATTCCTTTTGTCATGATCTTTTCCTCCTTACCACTTCATTCTATGTATTTGATAGCAAAGCTCTTATCGCTTCGTCCGCTTATTTACAGCTCTTTACATTTCATTTTACCATCGCTTGGCACCGAATGCACGGGTAGACGCTTTTTCACACAAGATGAGATTGCAACATAACAAAATCAATGCAATCTAAAGATGAACAAATTGGATAAAGGAGCTGAACTGCTTGAGATACCGCTGTTAATTTCCGTGCAAGACTTCGCTTTCCACGGGAGGGCGCTGAGCCGCCTCGTCGCTTCCGCTCCTGCGGGGGTCTCACCTATTCCGCTTTTCCCGTAGGAGTCTTCGTCTTGCTCTCCAATACACAGCTAGAAGCAGCCACATATATGAAAACTATGGTTACCATAGCAATAAAAAAATCCGAACGAGTTGGATTCTCAATCAAGAATCTAGGTTGTTCGTTCGGACCTTCCTTCGACTAAACTACTTTTGTCTCAGCCTCTCGCTTCTTTATGTTTCTTTTTTCGTTAACTGCAGCGCCTTTTTAATATCTTTAAAAGAGGTAGATTGCCCATACATAAGGACTCCTCCTTTATACACACGGGCACCAAATATAGCTAAAGCAGTAATCGTCACAACTAAAATCCCTATCGATACACTCACTTCCCACACAGGAACATTTAACATACCTACACGTAAAAACATAATCATCGGAGCAAAAAATGGGATAAAAGATGTGACCGTAATGATTGTGGTTTCAGGATCACCAAGTCCAAACATAGCAATTAAAAAAGCGGCCACAATCACAAGGGTCATGGGCGTAATCATTTGCTGTACATCTTCAATACGGCTCACAAGAGAACCTAAAAAAGCCGCGAGCGTAGCAAAAAGAAAGTATCCCAATATGAAAAAGACAAATGCATACACGAATGTAGTCAGCGGAACATCATTAAATCCGAGATAAGAAAAGATGCCGTTATGATTTGTTTCTACACTGGCTTTTAACGATGTGTAGCCCACGCTCAGTATCACTGCAAGCTGTGTTAAGCTGAGCAGTGCAATTCCAATGATTTTAGCAAACATTTGTGTAATAGGTGATACGCTCGATACAAGGATCTCCATAACGCGGGATGATTTTTCAGTAGCTACTTCCATCGCAATCATGCTCCCATACATGATAACGGCAAAATAAATAACAAACAGCAGCACATACACAAGACCTCTTGCTTGATTTAGCTCTTGTTCTGTTTTGGCATTTTCAACTAACGCTTCTTTTTTAAATGAAACAGGGCTGTAAAGCTGATCAATTTGCTTTTCTTCTAACCCGATTTTCACTGTAGCCATAGCCACTTTTGTTTGCTGTACCGCCTGTTCTAAGGTAGAAGAAAGATTTGATTCGGCCAAAGAGTTAGCTTTGTACACAGCTTGAGGCAGCTGCTTATCGTTTAAAGATAAAAGTAAATAGCTATCGAGCTCCCCGCTTTTTACCGCTTGCTTTGCCTTAGACTCAGACGTAAATTCTTTTAAATGAATGTCTTTATCCATGGCATTTACGTTTTGTTTGAACAACGTATATACGCTTTCCACTTCATAGATGACACCAACATTTGTACCGTTATCGTCTGAATTAAAAACGTCGATAATTTTCTCCATATTTGTAAGAGCAACTAGAATAAGAGCAGTAATAATCGTTGTAATAATAAAAGATTTTGTTTTTAATTTATTAAGATATGTATGAAAGACAATGACCCAAAATTTATTCATAGGAAGCACCTACCTTTTCAATGAAAATATCATTTAATGAAGGCTCTTCCACTGCAAATTTAGATACAAATGAAAAGTGTTTAAGTTCTTGAAAAATGAGTTGCGATACGGATTCATGTTGAATTTGAACAATCATGCCTTCAACCGTTTTTTTCACCTTTACAACGCCTTCAAGCTCTGTAATTCTCTCAAACGGACCTTTTCCGTGTACAATGACGTTTTTCTTGCCAAATGAACGCTTGATCTCCGGCAGCCTTCCATACACAACAGGCGTGCCATGATGCATAATACATAAATATTCACAAAGTTCTTCCACATGTTCCATTCGATGACTTGAAAAAACAATCGTCGTTCCGCGTTTTTTCAAGTCAAGTACCGCTTCTTTTAGTACCTCTACGTTTACAGGATCCAAGCCGCTAAAAGGTTCATCTAAAATAAGCAGCTCGGGACGATGAATAACGGAGGCAATAAATTGAATTTTTTGCTGATTTCCTTTGGATAGCTCTTCTACTTTTTTCGAAGCATATTGAGGAATATTAAACCGAGATAACCAGTGCTCCATTTCTTGCAGCACGTTCGCTTTTTTCATTCCGCGCAGCCGTCCAAGGTACACAAGCTGATCTTTGACTTTTAATTTCGGATACAATCCCCTTTCTTCTGGAAGGTAGCCAACTAGATGACTTCTACTGTAAGTTAAAGATTTATCGTTCCATTGGATGTGACCTGAGGTTGGTTCAATGAGCCCTAAAATCATTCGAAACGTCGTCGTTTTGCCAGCACCGTTTGCACCTAAAAAACCAAACACTTCGCCTTTTGGAATTTGCAAGGATAGCTCATTTACAGCTGTAAATTCACCGTACCTTTTTGAAACTTCACGGATAGAAAGAGACATTTAATTCCTCCTTTGTAAATAAACCTATGTTTATTGTATGGAAAAAAATGATATCTGTAAACCTTAGCAGGATTTAGGGGAATAGGACGAGAAATATGTTGAATACGCTTACAATTATACTATAAGAGGAGAGTAGATTTTATGAGTACTTACACATTAACCGCTTTTGAAAAGACTGGAGAAAAATTAATAGATGAAAGTTTCGAAGCAGCTTCTGATACAGAAGCAAAGACTATCGGCACCAAAAAGTTAGAAGAGCTTTCCTATTTAGAAAAAACGCATCGGTGCGTTAACCCCAGCGGAAAACTTGTATTGTTTCATCGTTAATACAAAACGCCGGAAAGATTTAGCTTTCCGGCGTTTTATATTACTTTACAGCTTCTTTTAGTTCTTTACCAGCTTTAAATGCCGGTACTTTTGATGCTGGAATTTGCATTTCTTCACCCGTTTGAGGGTTACGACCTGTACGAGCAGCACGCTCGCGTACTTCAAATGTACCGAAGCCGATTAACTGAATTTTTTCACCTTCACCTAGCGTTGATGAAATTGTTTCTAGTAATGCGTCAACTGCTTTAGATGCATCTGCTTTTGTTAACTCTGATTTTGTTGCCACTGCGTTTACTAAATCTGTTTTGTTCATTTCCAATCACCTCATTAGTTTCTACATTATCTTGTGTTACCACTGTTTTGCAACTTTTAAACATGCTCTATCAATATGATAGACAAAAATATTGGCTTTTAAACTAGTTCACTTAATTTTCGGAAATATCTTTTTCACTTTGATTAAAAACAGGCGCTCGCTTTTCCAGAAACGCACGTACACCTTCCTTATGATCCGAACTTTGGCTCATAGCAAACTGACTTCTTTTCTCAAGCGCAAGCACTTGCTTTAATTGTGAAACAGATGTCTCCACATAAATCCGCTTTGTTTCCTTCAAAGCACGTGAAGGTTTTTTTAGCCAATATGAGAGATAATCTTCTACATGCTTCGCCAAATCTCCTTCTTTTATTTCATCAATTATGCCAAATTGATGAGCTTCCTCTGCTTTTAATGTCTTTCCTTCCCAAATCAGCTGTTTTGCACGATGAGCACCGATGCGCTTTTCTAGTAAAAAGTGACCGCCTCCGTCTGGAATTAGAGCAATACCGATAAAGTTCATCGCAATTTTTGTGTGTCTTTCTGCAATAATATAATCAGAAGCAAGCGCAATGCTGAGCCCTAGCCCTGCTGCCGCACCGTGCAGTACACTTATCGTCATTTGAGGAAGGCTGTATAAAGTCAGTACGGCTTCATTAATCAAATCCATCACCTGCTCAAAACGTTCTGATTGTGAAGGTGACATCATCATATTAATATCTCCGCCTGCTGAAAATACTTTTCCGTTTCCTTTTACTACTAAAAAGTCCGCTTCGCTTTCTTCGACAACTTTTAAACATTGAATAAACTGCTCTAGCACTTCTTCGTTTAATGCATTTAAGGCATCCGGCCTGTTAAACGAAATTGTGGCGATACGCTCTTGCAAAACTAGTTCTACTACTTTTAATTCGACGGTCATCTTACTCACCCTTTCTGATAATGATTGAGGACTTGTTCACGAAGCGTACGTTTTAAAAATTTTCCTACCGTTGTCTTTGGAATTAAATTCATAAATAAAATGTCATCTGGAAGCCACCATTTTGCAAACTGCGGCGCTAAAAATCCGAGCAGCTCTTCTGATGAAACGACACCTTTGTATGCATCTTTTAACACGACACAAGCCACTGGACGCTCTTGCCACACCTTATGAGGGACTGCTATAACACAGGCTTCAAAAACAGCTTCATGGGCAATAAGCGCGTTTTCTAGATCAACCGATGAAATCCATTCTCCTCCGCTTTTAATTAAATCTTTTGTTCGGTCTACGATTTTGATTGTTCCCTCTTCGTCAACCGTCACAATATCTCCGGTATACAGCCAGCCGTCTTTAAACGTATCTTCTGTTCTTTTATCTTTGTAATATTCAGAAGCTACCCATGGGCCCTTTAGTAATAGCTCACCCATTTCCACTCCATCCCAAGCAACTTCTCCATTTTGACCTATTACTTTCATTTCAACCCCAGGAACTAAGAAACCTTGCTTTGCTTTTACGCTGAGCTGATACTCAAAGTCTTCACTGTACTGATAGCTTTTTAAGCGGGAGACGGTCACTACAGGGCTTGTTTCCGTCATTCCGTATGCATGCATAAATTCAATTTGATATTTTTCCTGAAATTCTCGAATGACGCTTTTTGGAGCCGCTGATCCGCCACATAAAATAGCTCGCAAACTATCAACTGCGTAAGGTTTTTCTTCTAACTCTTGTAAAAAATTTAACCAAACGGTAGGCACAGCTGCAGCAAGAGTGACTTTCTCTTGTTCAATCAGAGAAGCGATCGTCTCTGAAGTACAAAAAGCACCCGGCAGCACGAGCTTTGTTCCAAACCAAACGGCAGCAAAAGGAATTCCCCATGCGTTCACGTGAAACATTGGAACGATAGGCATAGCGGTATCAGCTTCTGATAATCCAGCACTATCAGCAAGCCCTAGCGCCATACAGTGCAGATAAATAGCGCGATGAGAATATACAACGCCCTTTGGCTCTCCTGTAGTAGCAGAGGTATAACAAAGACCTGCTGGTTCTTCTTCGTTTAAATCTTGAACAAAAGAATGCGATGCATCCCCTTGCTCAATCCAATTTTCGTAATGATAAACTGGCAAGTCTGTTTCTGGCAGCTCATCTTCATCTGACATAATGATATAGGCTTCAACATGTGGAAGCTTTTGATGAATACTTTCAAATAAAGGTAAAAAGCATTCATCAAATAAAATGACTTTATCGCGTGCATGGTTAATGATGTATACAATTTGCTCAGGATCTAACCGGATATTAATGGTGTGAAGAACAGCGCCTATTCCGGGCACGGCGAAATAAGCCTCTAGATGTCTATGATGATTCCATGCAAACGTCCCGACTCTTTCTCCTCGCTTCACTCCAATTTGTTCTAGCGTACTAGAGAGCTGCCGAGTCCGTTTTATTAACTGGTTATAAGTTAAACGCTGAATTCCTTTTGAAGATTTAGAAACCACTTCTTTTTTACTAAACAGCTTTTCAGCTCTTTCCATCATAGATGGTACGGTTAACTGTACATTCATCATTAAGCGGCACCTCGCATCGTCATAATAAGAAAACGCTTACAACTTTTTTATATATTCAACAGATTCCGACATTTCCCTGCTGAAAATAAAAAAAGATCACTAAAAAGTGACCTTTTTATTTCATAAATAATTCATCTAAAATCTTGAGTTTCTCTTGTGTGTAGTGCTCGAATCCATCGTTGTACGATTTTGGATCTTTTGGATTCGCAAACCTTGTAATAATGCCTGTTTCTGGATGCACGAACTTACTAGATGCCCCGCATCCAAGACCAATAATCGTCTGCTTTTCCTCCATGATCATAATATTGTACAGGCTCTCTTGACCAGGGAATGAATATCCAACGTTCTCTAAATTACCTAAAATATTTTTTTGGCGATATAAATAATAAGGTTCATACCCTTGTTCTTGAGTCCACTCAGTCGCTAAATCCATCATTTTACCAATTTCATAGCGATCTGCCACTTTGTATTTCCGTTTATTTTGAGTCATTTCAGACGCGCGTTTAAACGATAGCGTATGAACAGTTAAAGATTCAGGAAGCAATTTTTTAGATTCGTCTAGCGTATGCTGAAATTCTTCTACACCTTCATTTGGAAGACCAATAATTAAATCCATGTTAATGTTATTCATCCCCATTTTTCGAGAAAGATGAAATTTATCAATAGTTTCTTCAACCGTATGATGACGTCCAATAGCTTTTAAGGTTTCTTGAATATAAGACTGCGGATTTACACTAATCCGGTCAATATTCCATTTGTTCAAAACAGCTAGCTTTTCTTCCGTAATCGTATCGGGTCTTCCTGCTTCTACGGTAATTTCACGGATATTTTGTACATCCGGGAACGATTCATACATCTCTTCATACAGCATATCCATTTCTTCAGCGGTAATGCTCGTTGGTGTGCCTCCGCCATAATAGACGGTTGTAATGTTGACGTTATTGTCTTTTAGCCATTTTCCTACTTCACGCATTTCATAATGCAAGCCGCCTAAAAATGACGTAACGGATCCTTGACGTCCGTTAATCGCATAGGCTGGGAATGTACAGTATGCACACTTCGTCGGACAAAACGGAATGCCTATATAAATGCTGACTTCATTCTTTAACTCATGTAAATCGGGAATAGCTGCTAGTTGACGATCTACAATATGCTGCATTAAATTAATTTTGTCATCGGTAATTAAATATTCTTCCTTTAGCTCACGATGCGCTTGTTCTTTACTTTTGCCTGACTGCAGTTTCATATGAAGCAGCTTCGTCGGACGTATACCGGTCAAAATACCCCATTTTTGAACAATGCTTGTATACTCCTGTAATACAGATAAGTAGACGCGAAGCACCACATTTTTTATTTGCTTAAATTCTTCTTTTTCTGTTTCATACGGCGTAAACGATTTAGAAAGCTCTTCTGTAAACACCTTGTCCGTTTCAGCGTCATGCAGCACTGCTTTCGCATAAATTTCTTCATGAACTTTTAGCTCTACTTCGACCTTCAGCTGAGCTTCGTTATCATCCTCAAAGGAGACATTGCTTTCTTCAAAAAACAAATCTGAAATTCGGTGAAGCGGACGTAAAAAACGCTCATCTTCTATACCTTTTATATAAATGTTCAATATAATCACCTTTCAAATCAATTCTATCTAAGTAATCAGTTTACAAAACCTACGTATGTCCGGTCAAGGTGCTCAGCTCAAGGGAATGCGCGGACAGGAAACAAACGGAAAAAGAGATTGAGCCATAACTACATTCATTCAATCTAAAGACGAACAAATGAGATACATGAGCTGAACCCCTTGTTACACTTTGTTGATTTCCATGCAAGGCTTTGCTTTCGGCGGGCGGCCGATGAGCCTTCTCGTCGCTTGCGCTTTTCGCGCAAAAGTCTTCGCCTTGCCCTCCAGTCAACAGCTAGAAGCACCTACATATATGAAACCTACGTTCACTCTTCCAATAAAAAAATCCGAACGAATTGGATTCTCTATCAAGAATCTCGATTCATCGTTCGGATCTTCCTTCGGCTAAACTACTTTTGTACTAGCCTCTTTTTTCCTTTATTTATTTTAAACGAAAGCTGTCAATTTGATGAAGATAACCAAGGCGCTGCTGCTTTCTAAATAATTCTTTTACCATATAGGCTACACCATTTTCATTATTAGAACGAGTAACCCAATCCGCAAGCATTTTTAATTCTGTTGGTGAATTGCCCATGGCCACACCCATTCCTGCATGTTCAATCGTTTCTAAATCATCGTAGCAATTTCCAATTGCTACTACGTCTTCCATTGGTATCCCTAGACGATTTGCTACATAACGAACGCCGGCAGCTTTTGTGGCTCCTTTTGGCGTAATATAACATCTATTTTCATTTGGATACGAAAACCATTCAATATCCGGAACTGCACTAGCAATTGTTTGCTCGGCGTATTCTTTTTCTCTACGATCTGCAAAATACACTTCTATTTTTGGCGTAGAAACAGGTTCATCACGAAGCGTATCTCCTAATGAATCTACAAACTGCACGGGATAAAAGAGCGGTTCTCCCGTTTTTAACACGCTTTTAGCTACAATATTATTAGGAAGCTTTACACGATTTCCAATTGAAAACCTTTCATGCAAAATGCGGACATGACAATTAAAATTTTCAAAAAGCTGAATGAGATTAAATGTTTTTTCCTCGCTAATTCTCTTATCTAGTATCGGTTTGTCTATCGATGTTCCGATAAAGGCACCGCTATGAGTAATTAGCATTGCTGGATGAACTTTAAGTGACCGAGCAATTTTTTTAGCAGACGGAAAATGCCTGTTTGTTACTAATGTAACGTAAACCCCTTTATTTTTAACGAATTGAATTGCGTCTTTCGTTTCTTTTGTAACGCGCCCTTGGCTATTTAAAATGGTTCCATCAATATTCAACGCTAGCAATCGATAAGCCATATGAGAACCCCTTCTTTCATAGATGTCTAATCCGTTAGGATACGGTTATAAATGACCTTTTCATGATAGTCGGCATGTGTAGCCTTGTTACTAAACTTATGAGCAGAACTGCACAATTAGAAGGAATTTCCGCATAAAAAAAAAGGAAAAGATTTCTCTTTTCCTCTTTCCTCTATTTCTTATTCAGCCGCACCGTAAAGTTCTTCAAGTGGCTTCATGATAATTTTGTTTAATTCACCAATTACCATGCTCATACGTTGCTCAGCTTCCATTAGCTTCGCGATATTTTGATCTTGTTGAACGATTGCAACTGTTTGTTGAGCTTGCTGAACTTCTTCTTCAGTGATTTCTTGGCCCATCATTTGCTTTTGTTGCAGCTCCATTTGCATTGTACGGAAACGCTCAAATAATTGTTTTGAACCTTGATCAGCGTTTACTGCTGCATATAAGTTTTTTAAGTTTGTGTAATCGTCGCTTTGACGAATTGCTTTTTCTAAATCATTTGCTACATCATGTAAGTTTACAGACACGTTAAGTTCCTCCTAATTAAGTTCTATAATTTCTTGACTTCCCTAACTATAACAAATTATTATATAAAATTCAGCTTAAGACCTTTATTTTCTCAGAAAACGATAAATTCTCTTCACAGATTGGGCTAATTCCTCATAGTATATATCAGCATTCGCCTACTAAAGGAAAGAAAAAGAGGATTCGTTTATGAATACTTTTACCATTTCTCTAAAACCACTAGAGAACCATATGAGCAGCGACATTTACATTAGTTCTGCTCTGTTCTCCCGTGTGAAGTGCAAGCAGGAGTTTACGTTAACAGTAGGTTCCATCACGAAAGAAGTCGAAGCCACCGTGTTTCAGCATCGAGAGTGCTGTTTCATGATGTCAGAAGCTCTATTTACAGACTTTCGCTTTCCGTATGAAACGCATCAGCTGAGAGGCATTTATGAAGAGAACTCGTTTAGGTTGGGACCCGTAATTAGCATCGTAACAGAAGTTCGAGAAGATGAAGAACTCTTTGGCTCCATTTCTGTATTTTGTAAGGAATTTGTTCAAGCTTGCAAGGAGTTAGGGTGTTTTTGCTATGTGAGCAAATTAAGCGACGTGAAGTTATTATCCCCTAAAGGATATGTTTATCGCGCTGATCGATGGGTTTATTCAGACGTTCCCTTTCCGGGAATCGTACACAATCGGATTCATGCCAGGAAAACGGAGCAAACCGCTGATTTTCAAACCTTTAAAACATTTTTAAAAGAACATGACGTTCCTTTCTTTAACGCACGCTACTTAAATAAATGGACGGTTTTTCAACAGCTTAAAGATGTCGTACACTTGCTTCCATATTTGCCGAAAACGTATCAGCTTCGTTCACGGCAAGATCTTCTTGACGCTTTGGAACTTCATGACGATGTTTTTTTGAAGCCTGTTCATGGTAGCCAAGGAAAAAACATTTTTAAAATTTCAAAAAAAGAGAAGTATATTTTAGACTATACAACGTTTACGCAGACGTATGAAAAAGAATATGAATCTCTTTATGACTTATTTGAAACGCTTTATAGTCAATTAAAAAGGCAAGGATTCCTCATCCAAGAAGGAATTTCCCTGCAGACATACAAACAGTGCCCTTTTGATTTCCGCATTCTCTGTCATAAAAAAGACGACTTGACGTGGAAAATCACGTCCATTGTCACACGTGTATCAAAACCCGGCAATTTCGTTTCAAATCTTGCCCGTGGAGGAGATATTCATCCTCCTCATCAAGTGTTAAATCAGCTCTACGATTCAAAAACTACGCGCCATATCCTTTCACTTCTAAAAGAGATTGCGATTGAAATTTGCACACAGCTTTCTCATCCGTCTGAACTTTATGCGGAATTCGGTATTGATTTAGCGATTGATCAAGAAGGAAAGCCTTGGATTATTGAAGTAAATGTCAAACCTTCCAAACAATCCGATTCAAGCGCTTTCTCCGTCCGTCCATCAACAAAAGCACTGCTTGATTATTGTCTGCATGCAACGAATTTTCAATTTCCCAAGGAGGATTTACGATGATTTCATTAGGCTTTTTAACGATTCACCCACAGCAAGAAGTGGAGTACGTGACCGAAATTGCTAAACATGCTTCTGAGTTTTCGATTGAAATATACCGTTTTACTCCTTTTAACATTCATCCTAACACCGAAAATATTGAAGGCTTCCGCTACGATTTACAACAAAAGAAATGGATAGAAGATTCCTTCTTACTTCCTTCGTTTATTTACGATCGCTGCTTTTATCGAAAAGACTCTCTGTCTAAAAAGGCTCGCCCTATTGTAAACTGGCTTAAACAGCGGGAAGATGTGACATTTTTAGGCCATGGATTACCCAATAAACTAGATGTCTATGAAGTAATTAAAAAAGATAGCTATTTATCTTCATATATTCCTCCTACCACTCCAATCGAAAGTGTAGAGCAACTTGTTCAGCTGCTTCGAACAAACGATAGCCTAATGATTAAACCTGCCAATGGCTCACAAGGTAAAGGGATTGTGAAATTAAGACAGCGCGGACGTGAAATTGAAGCTTCTTATCAACAAAATGACATTGTAAACACCATTCTATTTTCCTCTTTTCAAGAGTTTAAGAACTGGTTTACGAAAACGACCCGTGATGTACTGTATATTGCTCAGCCCCATATTTCATTTTTCCCTTATGAACGCACTCCTTTTGATATAAGACTGCTATTACAAAAAGGAATCGATGGTAATTGGAAAGAAATTGGAAGAGGAATTAGACAAGGTGAACGGGACTCCATCGTAACAAATGTAAGTTCAGGAGCATCTATTGTACCTTTTGAGAACTTGCTGCCTCGCATCCCACGCGTTCATCGTCAATATGTAATGGATGAAATCAACACCATTTGTAAAACGATTCCGTCCGTGCTGGAAAATCACTTTCCTTCTCTTTTTGAATTAGGTATTGATTTATGTATCTCGAGAGACTTCAGCATCTGGATTCTAGATTTAAATTCGAAACCGGGAAGAAAAATAGTAATGGAGACAGCTCCTGAACAAAAAGAAGTCATGTATAAAAATGTCCTGTCTTACTGCGTCTATTTAGCTAACACACTATCGTATCGTAAGGAGTAATGCTATGAAAAAAACTCTTACTCGCCTTGTTGTAGTAGAGCAGCTAGGCTGCGATCTTTCTGTTCCTGCAACTCTTTACAAAGACTCCTTGAAACAAGCAGCTTTTGGAACAATGACAGCTCCATGCCTTATACAACCTTCAGAACGTGAAGAAATTCAGATTTCAGCTGAGCTAATGACAAAACTTCAAATTCCTTTCGCCCATATGATGTATCCTATTATTGTGAATGAGACCATTCACTTAGGACCTTTAATCGGTGTGTTATCCGCTGGTTTTACTGGTTCTCTGCTGCGGCCAATTGGAAAGCGTTCCCTTCACTTAGCTAAACTTCTTTCTACTGCAAGTATAACAGGGGGCCTGCCTTTTATTTTTGGAACTCATCATATCAACTGGGAGGCCGGGACCATAAACGGCTATTTTTATGAAGAAAGCGGCTGGACACAGCATGAAATCCCGCTTCCTAACGTTGTATATAATCGTTTGCCAAATCGAAAAACAGAGGGATTAGCTCCTTTTAAGTTCATTAAAGAAAAGATGATGACTGATTACGGCATTCCATTTTTTAATCCTGATTTTTTCAACAAGTGGGAAATTCATGAGCTTTTAAAACTGAACGAGCAGACAGCCTATTTGTTACCTTACACGGTTGAAAGTCCTTCGTGTAAGCAAATAAAAAAACTTCTGCTTCTTCATCAAACCGTTTATTTAAAACCGAAAAACGGAAGCTTAGGCCGCGGCATCTATACCCTATCTTTTAAGGATTCCATGTACACGCTGACTTACAAAGGAGAAAAATGTCTTCATGTTCAAGCAAAAGAAACCTTAGAGGATCTATTATCAGAATTTGAATATTTACTTACTAATCCTTCCTACATTGCTCAGCAAGGTATTTCATTAATCAAAAAAGAAAAGCGCTGTGTAGACTTTCGCGTGCATACGAATAAAGACGGGAATAACCAATGGGTGCTTACTGCCCTAGCTGCTAAAGTGGCCGGTCCCAACAGCATCACTACGCATCTTGATTACGGCGGAGAAATTGAAGCTACAGCCAAAATATTCACTAACCCTTCTTACAAAAAAGAAATTGAAAATAAGCTAAAAGATGCCGCTATCTCAATTAGTCATGTGCTTGAACAGGAGTTGAACGGATTAATTGGAGAGCTTGGATTCGATTTTGGAGTGGATTATCAAGGAAACGTATGGCTGTTTGAAGCTAATTCTAAGCCCGGTCGCTCTATTTTTTCACACCCTGCCTTACGAAAAGCGGACCAACAAACTAGAAAACTTTCTCTAGAATACGCGATTTACTTATCTGGATACTATCTAAATACACCTGAAGGCATCAGCATATGATTACAATTTACTATCACAAAGAAAAGCAGCAGTGGTTTCATCACAATCCTTCAGCATCTTACACATGGGGAGTTCAAGAAATTGAACTTCCCTTTACTCAAAACATTTCTTCTACTCAAGCTTTTCTTCGTTTAAAAGGAGAAAAAGCTGGTCCTATTGTGGGGGTTTTAACGAACAAAGCTGTTTTAGAACAACTGAATGTAAAACAGCGTCCTTTATTAGAACTCTTACATCATACCCTGCAAGAAAAAGGAGGGCTTCTTGCTTTATTCACTGAAGAAACAATGTCTCATCACTTCTTTGAAGGGTATTGCTTTGACGGTGCAAAAAAGCAGTGGATCAAAACAACCTTGCCGCTGCCAAACGTTATATATAATCGTTATCCAGGAAGAAAATCAGAAACCAAGAAGTTGACATCTTTACATCAAAAAATTAAAGGCAAGCGCATCCCACTTTTTAATTCCGCTTTTTTTTCAAAATGGAAAGTATATCAATTATTTTCAAAGGATCCACTGCTATCTTCTCACCTTCCTAAAACCTATCGTTTAACACCAGAAATTGATATTGCTAAGCTTCTGCAAAAACACTCTTCCCTTTACTTTAAGCCTATTAACAGCAGTAAAGGTGCTGGAATTTTCCGATTATCTTCCCATAAGCATACGATTATTTATCAAGATCATAAACGCAAAGAAGAATTTTCTTCTTTACAAGCAATTGATCTTCCCAGGTCTGCTTATCTCATTCAAGAAGCGATTGAGACGCAACCATTCAAAGACAGGCGCTATGACTTACGTATTTTAGCCCATCACAAAGATAGCCGATATGTTATTAGCGGCGTCGGTATTCGACATAGTCCCTATCAATCCATTACAACACATACGTTAAACGGCGGCAGCATTTCATCTTTTCAAGATCTTGAAGATGAAGTAGATACTTCCTTTCTTTCGTCCTTTGTAAATACGTGCGGGCAAGTCCTTCAAAAGTCCTTCCCTCTAGTTGAAGAATTTTCTCTTGATATGGCAAAGTCAGCTCAAGGACAGTATTACTTGTTTGAAGTGAATGCAAAACCGATGATTTTTGATGAAACAGATATTCAAACGCAAGGTGCTAAACACATATGCAACATATTTTACAAATTAACAAAATTTTTAGATTAAATGATTTTTCATCTCCTTTTCTCATGGTAAGCTTATAATAACTAATTGAGAAAGGAGATTTTCTTTATGGTTTCACACTTTCAGGTTAAACCACTGTATCAAAATAATCGAATGCCGGGCTGGCACATCTCGTTTTATATGAATCGGGTTTATTATGAGGCTGATTATTTAAAAGATGGACAAATTGTATGGAAAACTGCGCTTTCTAATCAGATAGATGAAACACAATTAATTGATTATATTCATGAGCTTATGCTTTTTCACGTTTATGAATAGTAAGCTTTCACCGAAGGGAACGAGCACAGATGAAACAGCTGCACACACTATTTGGGGATAAAATGATTAAGGCTACAATCCCTTCTCAATTTGAGCGTTACAAATGGTTTTCATGTGATGAAGGCTTCATTGGAATTGAACACACGGCTTTATCTCAAAAAGAGCAGGCATTACTTTCTGCTTTTTTAACGCCTTATGATGAGGAAGTTTCTTTCCTGACGCCAGAACAATTGTATTGGTCAAACCTGTTATTTAAAGCACCTGAAAAAGTCATTCACTCTCATCATACGCACCATTCTTTTCGCTTTACCCAGTTTTTAATTAAACGTTTGTTTGAACAAAAAATAGAGTTTGAAAATGCGCTCCACGCCTTGTATTCTACCTCCATTACTGTGTTGTGGATCGATAAGCAATCAGGTATCGTTATCGAAACCTTTGATGATCCTAATGACTTAACTGAAAATTTATCAGACTCTATTGAGGTGCTATGTCATGATTTTGAAACTTCGATTCAGTTCTTTGAAGGGCAAATTCATTTTTTTCCGTCTTCACCGCAATTAATTTTTGAACGTGAAAAGAAATGGTTTTATGAAATTAAGCATACAGTCGAACAAAAACATGTTATCCATTTTACCGACGTTTTACCCCATTTGGTTCTGCAAGAGTCTTCAGGGGCAATCCAAAATCATATGATACATTTACTTGACTTAGTAAAAGATGATGGAGATCTTTTAGAAACGATTAAAATTTATTTAGAATGTAATTTAAACGTATCTCTTGCTGCTAAGAAATTGTACATGCATCGCAACAGCTTGCAGTATAGAATTGAGAAATTTATTGATCGCACACACCTTGATATCAAACACTTCACAGGAGCTGTGTCTGCTTACTTAGCTATTCTTGCTTTAAAAAATTCGCAGGATGAAAAATAAAATGAAAGGGTTTTCGTAAATAGTGCACGAAAACTCTTTCTTTTTTTGTGCATGTTTGCCATTTACCGTTTCATTAAAAAAAATTACACTAGAGTTAAGAAAACGGTTTCACAGAGTACATACAAGGGGGAAATGGAAATGGCTGAATTACGTTTAGAACATATTTATAAAATGTATGATAAAGATGTGACGGCGGTAAAAGATTTTAACCTTCACATTCAAGATAAAGAATTTATTGTATTTGTTGGGCCTTCAGGCTGCGGGAAATCGACAACGCTTCGTATGGTTGCAGGTCTAGAGGAAATTTCTAAAGGTGATTTTTATATTGACAGCAAGCGTGTAAATGACGTGGCTCCAAAGGATCGCGACATTGCAATGGTATTCCAAAACTACGCATTGTATCCGCATATGAGCGTATATGACAACATGGCTTTCGGCTTAAAACTTCGCAAATTACCAAAAGATGAAATCGACCGCCGCGTAAAAGATGCCGCTCGTATTTTAGGACTTGAGCAATACTTAGAGCGCAAGCCAAAAGCATTATCCGGCGGACAGCGTCAGCGTGTAGCTCTAGGTCGTGCAATCGTTCGTGATGCTAAGGTCTTCTTAATGGACGAACCTTTATCAAACTTAGACGCGAAATTACGTGTGCAAATGCGCTCTGAAATTGCGAAGCTTCACCAGCGTTTGGGTACAACGACAATTTACGTAACGCATGACCAAACCGAAGCAATGACAATGGCTTCTCGTTTAGTTGTTATGAAAGATGGGATTATCCAGCAGGTTGGTACACCAAAAGAAGTATATGAAAAACCTGAAAATGTATTTGTAGGCGGGTTTATTGGTTCTCCTGCTATGAACTTCTTAACCGGAACGTTAAAAGACGGAAAGGTTCAAGTAGGCGATTCTCTTCTTGCAGTTCCGGAAGGTAAAATGAAAATACTTCGCGAGCAAGGATATTTAAACAAACAAATTATTTTAGGCATCCGTCCTGAAGATTTCCATGATGAGCCTGTATTTATTGAATCTTCACCTGGCACAAAAGTTACAATCAAAGTCGATGTATCCGAGTTAATGGGAGCTGAAACCATGCTTTATTCTAAACTTGGCGGACAAGATTTTGTAGCACGCGTAGATTCAAGAACAGATATTAAACCGCTTCAGTCTCTGGACTTAGCATTAGATATGAACAAAGCGCATTTCTTTGATGCAGAATCTGAACAGCGCATCCGTGCTGAACACGAATAAAAAAAGACCCCTAGGGGTCTTTTTTTATTCCTGTATTTGCTTCAATTCTTCACTGTGACAAGTAGAGCAGTAAAAGAGATGAATACATTGGTGATTTGCTAAATCACTAGGATACCCATTTTCTACTTTTAACTGATCAATTTCCATGTAAGCACTGTAATCATCAAAATAATCGCTGACTTTCCCCATATCCCCCAGCACTCCTCCACATGTTTTGCACGTCATTTGTACATCACTAAACCCATTACATAAGGAACAAATCGACATCCGCACACCTCGCTTTACCTGATCAATATGTACCTATAATATGCACGGAATAAAACTCTCTTACTCTTTATCAAACTCCACACAAAAATTTCTATAAATTACCAACAAATTTCTATGTATATGTTTTTTTCCCTTTCGCCATAATACTAGTAACAACCGAGCACAACAGCTCGCAAGCATTGAGTTACGCCGCGGTGGGCAAGCAGATCTAATCGATGCATCTGCTCGGCTGGTTCAACTCCAGCTAACTCAACCATTACAATCTATTTTATCTAACGAGGAGATGAATACACATGGCAAATTATCAAAACGCATCAAACAGAAATTCATCAAACAAGTTAGTAGCGCCTGGTGCTCAAGCTGCTATCGATCAAATGAAGTTCGAAATCGCTAGTGAGTTTGGTGTAAACTTAGGACCAGATGCAACAGCTCGTGCGAACGGATCTGTTGGTGGCGAAATCACAAAACGTTTAGTACAATTAGCTGAGCAAAACCTAGGCGGCAAGTACTAATATTAACTAATTTCATATTATGGCTTTAGCGCTCCAAGATTTCTTGGAGCGCTTTCTAGTTTCTTTTAATCAGCTTCCTCATTCTTATTCGCAAATGATTTTACGGAAACTTTGCGAATACGTCGATTTTCTACTTCCTTAATGGTAAACAATATCTCTTCATATGAAAAAAAGTCTCCTTTAGCAGGAATATGATCAAACTGCTCATATATCCATCCCCCTAAGGTATGACACGTACTGTCAGGAGAACTAACCGCTATATAGGTTAAAAATTCATCAATAGGGATGTCGGCGTTAAATTCGTACTCCTTTTCCCCAATCTGGTGTACATACTTAACAGCTTCATCATGTTCATCCCAAATCTCTCCTACAATTTCTTCTAATATATCCTCTAAGGTCACAAGACCGGCCGTTCCCCCAAACTCATCAACTACAATTGCCATGTGAACCTTACTTTTTTGAAGCTCTGGCAATAGAACAGATATTTTCATGGATTCTACTACAAAGATAGGTTGTCTCAACAAATCACGAATAGAAATCTCTTTTCTTTGGACTAAACAGGTTAAAAATTCTCTTTCTGATAAAATGCCAATAATATTATCAATATGATCTTCGTATACAGGGACTCTTGAATATCTCTCTTCAAGAAACATTTGACAAACCGAATCAATATCGGCATTTACGTCAACTGCTGTGACATCTATTCTAGGTTTTAAAATTTGCCCCACCACAATGTCATTAAAATTGAGTGAACGATGAACTAGCTCTTTTTCAATATTATTAATCGTTCCTTCTTCTTCGCTTAAATCTACCATCACTTTAATTTCATCTTCTGTAATCGTTGGTGTAGGAGCAGACGCTAACAAGTGAGAAGTTCCTTTTTTCACCTGTAAAAATAAGAAGGAAATCGGGGTTAACAATTTAATAATAAGAAATAACAAGGAAGAAATTACCAGAGCAAAAGATTCGGCATGCTCTTTCGCTAACGATTTTGGCAAGACTTCACCAAAAATCAAAATGATGATGGTCATAACGATGATACTAATCACAAGTGCTAGGTTTCCTTTAAACATATCGAGGGCAATTTTAGCTGCCAAAGAGGACGCAGCAATGTTTACGACAATATTTCCTACTAAAATTGTCGATAGCGTCTGCTCAAAGTGTTCAGCAATATGCAGCGCTTTTTTACTTCCCCGATATTTTTTCTCAGCGTAATGTTTTAAACGAATTTTATTTACGCTTGAAAAGGCTGTCTCAGCAGATGAAAAAAAAGCTGATAACATAAGCAAAACGACTAATATCATCATTTGATTCAGAGGCAAGTCTCCCAAAAGACATTCACTCTCCTATTTTTTGATTTTTCTGTCTTTTTATCATATCAAATTTTTTTGTTGTTGAATATTTCATTCATCAACTTTGTATTACTTTATGCTACGCATGCTTTTTATTATGAATAAGTATACAGATTGTATATCCTAAAGAATAGATACTATCTTTTATAGAGGGGTGCAGCCAATGAAAATTTTACTATTAGGCTCAACAGGGCGAGTTGGACAGTCTTTATTAAAAATGATGCTAAAAGATGAAAACGACGTTACTGTACTTGTTAGAGACCGCAATAAGCTAAAGATTAGTCATCCAAACCTACATATCTTACAAGGCGATGTCCTGCATCAAGAAAATATCAACTTTGCCCTCAAGCACCAAGATATCGTAGTCAGCGCGTTAAATACAGATGGTGCAAAAACAATTTCAAAAAGTATGCCGCTTATTATAAACAGCATGAAGCATTACGGCGTTCATCGTATTCTTACTATTGGAACTGCGGGCATCTTACAATCACGAACAGAACCAGAAAAGTATCGTTTTCAATCCAATGAATCAAAGCGTAAAACGACCAGAGCAGCAGAAGATCATTTAAAAGGATACTTACACTTGAAGGAAAGTGATCTAAACTGGACTGTTATATGCCCAACCTACTTGCCTGACGGTGAAGTAACAGGCACTTATCGAGTGGAAAAAGATATTTTACCAGCTGATGCGGTTAAAATTTCAACGGGAGATACCGCTCACTTTACCTACCATGAGATATGGGCTCAAAAATTCTCCAAATGCCGCGTTGGAATTGCTTATTGAAAAATCAGAAGAACTTTTCGTTTTCAAAACGAGAAGTTCTACATCCAGAAAATACCGATTATAGCTAATCCACCTAGAACAAAACCTCCTATTTGACCAACGAGAGCCGGTGTCAAAACAGGCTTTCCTTTTTCTTTCTCTAATGCGCTAATATCAAGCTTCATCTGATACATTTCTTCTTTTAAATCTTCAATCTGGCCGTGCAACGCTTGAATCTGACGTTCTTGGTCACTCATCGACTATCTTCCCTTCCCTTTTTATTTTTATCATATGCGTAAAAAAGTTAAAGCTTTACTTTTCAGCATCACTTTTTCTAAATGATAAAAACTCCTTTCCCCGGCTTTAGGATAAAAAACTCTTTCCTTCTCATAATAAAAAAGAATAGAGTCCTTAGTCACTGTTGAAAGGAGAACACGATGATAAAACTTGTGTTGATTCGGCACGGACAAAGCGTGTGGAATCTTGAAAATAAATTTACAGGCTGGACGGATGTAGATCTTTCTAAAAATGGATTGCAAGAAGCGCGAGAAGCTGGAAAAGTGCTAAAGAAAAACGAATATACTTTTGATATTGCCTATACTTCTGTTTTAAAACGATCCATTCGCACTCTGTGGATTGTCTTACATCAAATGGACTTCATGTGGATTCCTGTATACAAATCTTGGAGATTGAACGAACGGCACTACGGGGCTCTTCAAGGTTTGAACAAAGAAGAAACCGCAAAAAAATTTGGAGAAGAACAAGTACATTTGTGGAGAAGGTCGATGAACGAACGTCCTCCTGCTTTAAAGACAACAGATATTCGCTATGAGGCTTCCAACCCTAAGTATAAAGAATTAGCTAAGGGACAATTTCCTGTAACGGAAAACTTAGCTGATACAGAAAAGCGGGTTCTAGAATATTGGAACGAAACTATTGCTCCTTCTATTAAAGCTGGCAAAAAGGTTATCATTTCCGCTCACGGTAATACGATTAGAGCTCTGATGCAGTATTTGGATAACATTTCGCCTGATGGCATTGCGAACTTGAATATTCCGACAAGCGTGCCGCTTGTGTATGAGCTTGATGATAATTTAAAACCTATTAGACATTATTATTTAGGCATCGACGGAGAGATTCCTACACATATTCCTTCTTCATAAAAAAACGTGCCTAGATTGTAGGCACGTTTTTTTATATGTTTGAACGAAAGTATTTTCTATACGCCCAGTGATTAGTAGGACCGTGTCCGGAACCAATTTCAAGCGTATGCTTAATCGCATAGTGAACAAAATCCGAGGCGGTTTGAACTGCTTCAACCACGCTTTTGCCTTTCGCTAGTTCAGCCGTGACGCAAGCAGCAAACGTGCATCCCGTTCCGTGTGTATGCTTTGTATTCATCTTTTCATGCGTGATTTCAACGTACGTATGACCATCATACACTATATCAATCATATCTTGATGAGATTGATCATGTCCGCCTTTAATTACCACGTGCTTTACACCCAGCTCATGCATCTGTTTTGCCGCTTCTTTTCTGTCTTCAATCGTGTGAATTTCTTTACCCGTGATGACTTCCGCCTCCGGTATGTTCGGCGTAATGACTTCACAAAGAGGCAACAATTCTTTTAGAGCCTGTACAGCTTCTCTTTGAAGAAGAGATTGACCACCTTTTGCAATCATAACGGGATCAACTACAACATTTTGCAGTCCGTACTGTTTGATTTTACGAGCCACTGCGTAAATAATATCAGCACTGAACAACATACCTGTCTTCACTGCATTGGGAAATAAGTCAGTGGCAATTGAATCTAACTGCATTTCAACTGCTTCTACTTCTAAAGGATAAACTCCTTGAACGCCAACTGTATTTTGTGCAGTCACAGCTGTAATAACAGACATGCCAAAAACGTCACGCTCTTGAAATGTTTTTAAATCTGCTTGAATTCCTGCTCCTCCACCGCTGTCTGATCCAGCAATGGTTAATGCTTTTGGTACTGTCATGCTTGAAACCTCCATCTCTTTCTTACCCAATATACCGATGATAAAGTGACTTTGCTTCTACTATATCGTTTGTTCCATGGACAAAGACTCGTCCATCTTGAAACATCACTAAACGGTAATCATCTACATAAAAAGAAAGCAGATACGGATTTTGTTCAATTTTATATCCTTTTTCTTTTAATCGTTCACCTAAAGACTGCAGCGGCTGCTTAGCTGATTTGCCCGGACGGATTTGTACCGTGTTTCTTCCGCATAGCACAGCTGTTTTCGTTTGATTTTCATATTGTAAAAAGGGATACGTTTGTTCACTGCCGCATGAGCGGCAAGCAGATTTGCGAAACACGTTCACATTGATGCTCGTATACTCATTTTTCCATACGTCAAACGAAACAAGTTCCCTTCTGAGCGCATTCCAGTCTCCGACTAATATTTTTAACACTTCTGTTACTTGATGAGCGACTACCATTTGTACAGCAGGACTAATAATCCCCACTGTATCACATGTTAACCCTCCAAGCGGTACAGACTCAAGCAAACAGGATAAACACGGTGTTTCACTTGGTATGATAGTATAACTAATTCCATAACTTCCTACACATGCTCCGTAAATCCAAGGAATATCATATTTTTGTGATAAATCATTCATTACAAGGCGTGTGTCAAAATTATCGGTCGCATCAATCATAACATCTACCCCCTCAACAAGCTGTTCTAAAACTTGAGGGGTACCGTCTGCTACGTGCGCTTCTACTTTTACATCATGATTAATATCGTGAAGCCTTTTTTTAGCAGCAATTGCTTTTGGAATTCTTTTATCAGCATCTTTTTCACTATATAATTGCTGACGCTGAAGGTTGCTCCACTCTACATAGTCCCGGTCAATGAGCGTTATTTTCTTTACCCCCGCTCGCGCAAGGGCCTCGGCGTTCCCTGTTCCAAGAGCACCTGCTCCTACAATCAGAACATGCTTTTCTTGAATTAGCTGCTGTCCGCCTTTTCCAATAGGTTGAAACAGTTCTTGGCGGGAATAACGATTAATCAACCGATACTCATCCCTTCTGTTGGACTGCTTGCCGTGGCATATTGTTTCTTTTCAATACGTCCTGCTTCAAATGCTGCTCTTCCTGCCTCAATCGCTAGCTTCATAGCACGAGCCATTTTCACAGGATCTTTTGCTCCTGAAACAGCTGTATTTAATAACACACCATCTGCTCCTAGCTCCATAGCTTGAGCTGCGTCTGAAGCCGTTCCAATACCTGCATCTACAATTACTGGAACAGTTGATTGTTCAATGATAAAACGCATGTTCAACGGATTGATAATACCTTGACCTGAACCGATAGGCGAAGCTCCTGGCATAATGGCATGTACGCCTAACTCCTCTAAACGACGCGCAAGTAAAACATCATCTGATGTGTAAGGTAAAACGGTAAAGCCCTCTTTTAACAGTTCTTCACTAGCTTTTAATGTTTCAACTGGATCAGGAAGAAGCGTCTTATCACATCCAATTACTTCTACTTTCACCATGTCACAAAGTCCAGAAGCCTTTGCTAATTTAGCAATACGTACGGCCTCTTCTGCATTTTTTGCTCCAGCAGTGTTAGGCAAAAGAGTGAAACGCTTCACATCAAGCGCTTCTAGTAAATTAGGCTGATTTTGATCAAAAATATCCATTCGTCTAACAGCAAATGTTAAAATTTCTGTTTCCGACTCTTCTACCGCTTGACGCTGAGTCGTAAAGTCCGGAAATTTTCCTGTTCCTAATAATAAACGTGAATTAAATGTATATTGTCCAATTTTTAACATACTCTTCATCCTCCTCCTACAAATGAAACGACTTCTAACGCATCTCCATCTTTTAAACTTGCATCACTATGTTCTTCTTTTTGTAAAATATTCTTGTTTAGCTCAACAATTACCACTCGTTCGTGCAGGTTCTGAGCCTGCAACAAGTGCTGAACCGTTTCAATTTCATCTCCAACAGTAACGGTCTTACCATTAATGATTAGATTCAATGAACTCCCTCCATTACTCTAGTTAGCTGAAATGATGTAAAAAATGAATGATTCGGCTTTTTCCCTAACAAAGCATCAGCCATAATTTTTCCAGTTGCAGCACTTAATAAAATACCGTTTCGGTAGTGGCCAAACGCCATGTGTAGATTCCCTATTTCAGGATGCTCTCCTAAATAAGGCCAGCCATCATTTGTTTGTGGACGAAGACCTGCCCATGCTTTTTCAAATGTGGCTTCTTTAATAGCCGGCAGAAGCGCAGAAGCTTTATTCAGCAAAAATTGAATACCTTGTGCAGAAACCGTCTTGGTAAAGTCATGCTTTAGCTTAGTTGCCCCTATTACGATTCTTCCACCAGTCTTTGGCACTAAGTAAAAACCTTCATCTAAAAAAATCGTTTTAGAAAGCAGCGGCTTATGACTTTGCAGAGCAATACACTCCCCTTTTACAGGAAACACCTGACCTAAATGTTCAGAAGAAATAAAGCGTTTAGCCCATGAGCCTGCTGCAATAACTACTTTTTCTCCATAAAAAGAGCCTTTGGACGTCTGTATACCTTTTACTGTTTCATTTTCCATAATAAGAGAATGAACGTCACAGTATTCAAATACATCTGCTCCGTGATACAAGGCTCCATGAGCAAGAGCTTGCGTTAACTTAGCTGGAGCTAGCTGGCCGTCCCCCGGTATTGTAATGGCTCCGTATATGTCTGGAGAGAGCCCGGGTTCTAACAAACGCGCTTCTTTTACATCGATCCATCTTACATGTTCATCCCACCGGTGGTGCTGAGCGGCTTTTTTCTTTAATACGTGTGCATCTTCTTCTGTTACAGCGACTTTTAATAAGCCTTTTTGAATGAGCTCTACGTCGATGGCCGTTTTTTCTTTTAGTTCCTTCACCAGCTCAGGAAACATGCTTCGGCTCTTAATAGCAAGGTCTAAAAGAGGACCTTCTTCATCAATTTCAGCTTGGGCACCTAAAATACCAGCGGCTGCACTTGAAGCTTCACAACCAATTTGATTGCGCTCAAGAATGGCCACTGATGCTCCTTGTTTTGACAAATGATAAGCGATAGAAGAGCTGATTATGCCTCCTCCGACTAACAGTACATCATAATGCTGCTTCATTTTCTCCACCTCCAGATGTCCATATATGAGAATATTGTTTAATCGCTTCAAGGGGATTTTGCGCAAGCATGGCACCAGACATCACAGCTATACCGTGTGCTCCTGTTTGCAGTACCTCTTTGGCATTTCCAGGTGTAATCCCACCAATCGCAATAACTGGTATCTCCACAGCGTCTACTACTTCTTTTAGCGCTGCTATCCCTCGACTTTTTAATCCTTTTTTTGAATGAGTTGAATAAATATGTCCGTATAGAATATAATGAGCGCCATCTTTTTCAGCTTCTAGAGCTTCTTCCACAGAGTGAACTGATTTTCCGACAATAAGAGAAGGAAATGCGTCTCTAACACACGAAACATCTAAACTATGATAGGCAAGCTGTACGCCTTTTGCTTTTAAAGCATGCGCTACATCAACTCGGTCATTTACAATAATTTTAGAGAGACAAAATGGCAGGCTTTCTAGCAAACATTGAATCTGCTTTGCCGTTTTCTTTTTTTCTCTAATATGAATGGCACCCGCAAAAGGCTCAATAGCCGTTAAAATGTCTCGAACCTCTTCAATTGGCTGCTTATCTGTTGTAATGACATGAAATTTAGGAATATCCATATGATCGAAACCTTTCCGTTCAGAATAAAGAGAAATTTCAATCACTTCATCTTGTGTAGAGGGCTTTATTACATACAAAAAACCACTCTACAACGTAGAGTGGTTAGCATGTATCGTTATGTAAACATGATCGCCACTTCCCTACGCTGGTACAAACCAGATCAGGTTCAAAGGGTCCGAAATACATTCGTCTCAGCTTCAAAAAGCTCCCCTAGTGATTGCTATTTATTGATTTTGTTTTTGCACTTAAAATTATAACACAACTAGATGTAAATACAATATCTCTTTATGCTCTTACGGCTCTCTTCCTTTTATAGATATATCTTTTAAGCTTCTTTACTAAGAGACCCAGCGCACCACATCATTCTGCTTTTTATATGGTTAGTAATCGGTATAGTCGTCAAATTCTTCTTTGTCTTTTTCCTTTTTCCGATCCCATATAAACAGCAGGAGTAACATAATAAAAGTTAGAATATAAAAACCGTAAAAAATAAATGCCGCCACAACATTTATAAATAAAAATAAAAAACCGATGATCTGACCTGCAACAGCTACAATCAACAAAATGTATTTCCAAACTTCTGCTTTTCTATCCATTCTCTACTTCTCCGTCTTTTTGTTTTTCCCTACTAGAAACGTTCTCTTTACTTAAATAAAAACGTTCCTGCCAGTAAACCGACTGTAAATAAACCAACTGTTCCAAATGCTGAAATCCCCACGTACGCCAACATTTTCCGATAAGATTTTTCTCGAATTAACTGTACGGTTTCCACACTAAACGTTGAAAAAGTGGTAAAGGCACCAAAAAAACCAATGCCAATCATTAAAAATATTGAATCATCATAAGCATGACTAGGAACCTTTCCATAATAACTACCGAAAAAAAGACCAAGGCCAAACGCACCGAGCAAGTTTACAAATAGCATTGATACTGGAAAAGGAGGGTTTGAAACTGTTTTTGTAACTTTTAAACCCAAAAGATAACGGCATATTCCTCCAGCTGCTCCGCCAAGTGCCAAGCTCACTATGCTCATCTACTTCACCTCATGTACTTTCACTAAATTTTTCCCTGCCTCTTCACCGCATAGATAGCCTGCTAAGGCAAGAAGGATTCCACCTACTAAAGAGACAATGACATAAATGGCTCCCCAAAATAAATGGTGCTGTGTGAGGGAAATGACGTCTCCTGCAAACGTTGAATACGTTGTAAAACCGCCGCACACGCCAACTCCTAGCCCAAGCTTTATCCATTCTTTTGGCTTTTTCCACACAAAAAATCCTGTTAATAGGCCTAGTATGAAGCTTCCTAATAGGTTTTCGATTACCGTTCCTATTGGATAGCCCGTATATAATAAGGAAAGATTCAGCAAATAACGTGCATATGTACCAGCGATAGCACCAAAAGCAATTGAGATTAAGTTTATAGCTTTCATCATATCGCTCCGTTTCATAAATTCTTCTTTAAGTGTACCATAAGGAATTTATTTCTACCTTAACATTTAACTATATGTTTATTGCACCAAAAGTCATGAAAAAATGAAAGAGAAAATCGTCGCATGAAACTTCCTTTTTCCTCCTCGAATCTCCCTTAAAAATCCACTTAATCCAAATTTTAAAATCTTTCTGTATCCTTATGACAAACCGTGTATAGAAGGTATATTTCCCTTATTTTAAGTCACATTAATCGTATAAGTTTTTTTTGTTGACTTTTGCTGTGTTCTTGTTTAGTATCACAGAGTATCATTTCCTATCAGAATACTAGGGGGTTTAGAAAATGAAGAAATTTGCTGCACTTTTGTCGCTACTATTAGCTTTCACAGTTGTGCTTGCCGCATGCGGTTCTAGCTCAAAAAATGAAGCAAACAATGGGGACAATAAATCTTCACAAGAAGATTTATATAATAAAGTGAAAAAAGATGGCGTATTAACAATTGGAACTGAAGGTACATACCCTCCGTTCACTTTTCATGATGACAAACAAAAGCTAACTGGGTTTGATGTAGAATTGGCTCAAGAAGTAGCTAAACGTCTTGGCGTAAAAGCTGAGTTCAAAGAAACACAGTGGGATGGCATGTTTGCTGGATTAGATGCTAAACGATTTGACATGATTGCTAATGAAGTTGGTATTCGTGAAGATCGTCAAAAGAAATACGATTTCTCTGATCCATACATCCAGTCAGGCGCTGTATTAATTGTTCGTAAAGACGAAAAAGATATCAAATCATTTAAAGATTTAAAAGGAAAAAAATCAGCGCAGTCATTAACAAGTAACTATAAAGACATGGCTCAATCTTATGGTGCAAACATTACGAGTGCTGAAGGTTTTGCTCAAGCAGTAGAACTAATGAGCGCAAACCGTGTTGATGCTACAATCAACGATAAATTATCGTTCCTTGACTATAAGAAAAAGCACCCTAACGCACCTATCAAAATCGCGGATGAAAAATCCGATGGTGCTGCAAGCGGCTTTATGTTTAGAAAAGACAGCGGTAAGTTAGTGGATGAAGTAAACAAAGCATTGAAAGATATGAAAAAAGACGGAACATACGCAAAAATTTCTAAGAAATGGTTTGGCGAAGATGTTTCTCCTAAATAATATTTTTCCTGATGGAGAGCGATTGAATCAATTGATTTCAATCGCTCAATCATCTCTCTTACCAATGCTAAAGGGAGCTATTCAATATTCTATTCCACTAACATTAATCACGTTTGTACTCGGTATCATTTTAGCTGTCTTAACAGCCTTGGCTCGTTTATCATCTATAAAAGTTTTAAATATAATTGCGCGCATCTATGTATCGATTATTCGAGGTACACCGCTGCTTGTGCAATTATTTATTATTTTCTACGGCTTACCCAATTTAGATATAACAATTGACCCATTTATCTCTGCTATTATTGGATTTTCATTAAGTGTAGGTGCGTATGCATCTGAAATTATTCGAGCAGCGATTCAATCTATTCCTAAAGGACAGTGGGAAGCTGGCTACTCACTTGGTATGACCTATTCCCAAGCGTTAAGACGGATTATTTTACCGCAAGCAGCACGTGTATCGATTCCGCCATTATCTAACTCTTTTATTAGCCTTATTAAAGATACGTCACTTGCATCGCTTATTCTTGTTTCTGAGATGTTCCGTAAAGCTCAAGAAATTGCTTCGACTAACTATGAATTTTTACTTCTTTATAGTGAAGCAGCGCTCTTGTACTGGATTATGTGTACAATCTTATCCATTATCCAAGGACGCATTGAAATAAGACTAGATCGTTACGTATCTAAATAACCGTTTCGAGTAGCTAAAGGAGTTTTTCATATGATTAATATCAAAAATTTGCATAAATCATTCGGTGATTTGCAAGTATTAAAAGGGATTGATTTGGAAGTTGAACAGGGCAAGGTAATTGTATTAATCGGTCCTTCTGGATCGGGTAAAACTACTTTTTTACGTTGCTTAAATCTTTTAGAAATCCCAACAGACGGCACGATTGAACTTGATAAAAAAAGCATGAATTTTACCAAGCCTGTTCGCAAAAAAGACATTACCTCATTTCGAAGTCTAACAGGTATGGTCTTTCAAAACTATAACTTGTTTCCTCATAAAAATGCGCTTGAAAATGTTATGGAAGGGCCTGTAATTGTAAAAGGTGTTCCTACTCAAGAAGCAGAAAAAAGAGGGAAAGAATTATTAACACGAGTTGGCTTAGGAGATAAGCTTGACTTTTATCCTTTCCAGCTGTCTGGCGGACAACAACAGCGTGTTGGCATCGCCAGAGCAATGGCGATGGACCCAAAAGTTATGCTGTTTGATGAGCCTACTTCAGCTCTTGATCCTGAGCTTGTAGGAGACGTTCTTCAAGCCATGAAAGACTTGGCAAAAGAAGGAATGACGATGGTGGTGGTAACTCACGAAATGCGCTTTGCCCGTGAAGTAGCGGATGAAGTTATTTTTATGGATCAAGGTGTCATTATGGAAAGAGGGACACCGGATCAAATATTTTCAAATCCTCAACAAGAGCGGACACGTCAATTCTTGAATATGATTCATTAAAAAGGTTGCACACTTTCATGTGCAACCTTTTCTTTATTTGGCTACTGCTTTTTTCATCAAATCTGTAATGTACGTAAAGAATGCTTCAGCTGTGACGTCATATACGACATCTACAGGTCGTCCCTCTTCGGAAATTTCTGTTCTTCCTTGGCTCGGTGTTTCTGTATGCACAATACTCGAAACGGTTTTTACCTTCACAAGTGTTGAATTCCCTGTAAATGCTGTTGTGAGTACATCCCACAAATAATATGTTGAATTGGTTTCAACGTGTACAAGCGGCGGGCAAGCCGCATAGCACTGCCCTACAAAGTCTACTCCTTCATATCTTCGAAGTGAAGCCCACATTTGACGAATAGCGGGCGTTAAGGGAACTTGATTCGTGCTTTCTAAAGCAACCATCTCAACTTTAATTTTGCTTTTCCATACTTTCGCTACTGCTTCTGGATCCCAAAAAGCATTCCACTCCGCCGTTCCATCATGTTCAGGTTCCTGCACATTTCCTACTTCTTGAAATGTACCGCCCATCCACACTAATTTATCAATTTTCTCTTCTATTTCCGGCGCTTTTTCAAGTGCTCTTGCTAAATCAGTTAACGGTCCTGTAAATAATAAAGTCGTTTTCCCGGCTGTGTGCTGCAATGTTTCAATTAAATGATCGTGAGCAGGCAGCTGACTTATTTTTGTTTGCACTTTCCCTTTTTCATTTAAAATCGGCAGCGCATCCACATAAAACGTATGCATGCGCCATTCTTTTGGAAATGGGTTCATACCTCGTGAAGTAGATTTGGCTACCTCGATATCATAAATTCCAAAACGATCAATAATTTTTTGGCTTGCGCTGATGCCCGGTTCTAGGTATCCGTCAGCAGGAATAACAGATACACCCGTTACCTTTACATCATCCATTTGCAGCAGTAAAAAAAGCGATACTAAATCATCAATGCCTGCATCATGGTTAAAATATATGTTTGTACTCATTTCTCTTCTCCTCTTTTCTATGTATTGCTAACTAATAGCTATACCGCTATTTTATAATGAAATGACTCGTTTCGTAATCAAAGTATTATGAACTTCTTTTACTATTTTCTATAATGGGTATAGAAATAAGGTAATCTATGTATAGACATATACATCTCAGTATAGAAAGGAGAAATAAAATGGAGCAATCATTTTCAGCATTAATAGTAGATAAAAAAAGTGAAGAGCAAGTGGAGGCGTCCGTCCAAGAACTGACGCTAAACGATTTGCCAGAAGGCGATGTACTTATTCGCGTTCATTATTCAGGGGTGAATTATAAAGATAGCTTAGCCAGCATCGCAAACGGCAATATTGTGACAAGCTACCCATTTGTCCCAGGAATCGACCTAGCAGGAGTTGTTGTATCTTCTGACAGCCCTGATTTTAAAGAAGGTGATCGTGTCATTGCAACAAGCTATGACATTGGCGTATCACACTTTGGAGGCTATAGTGAGTATGCGCGCATACGCAGCGAATGGATTGTCCCTCTTCCTCAAAATTTAACGTTAAAAGAAGCAATGATTATCGGAACAGCTGGCTTTACAGCTGCTTTATCTGTGCATCGCTTAGAGGAAAACCATGCTAGTCCATCTAATGGCTCTGTGCTTGTAACAGGCGCTACGGGAGGTGTAGGAAGCTTTGCGGTTGCCATTCTTTCAAAATTAGGCTACACAGTGGAAGCAAGTACGGGAAAAAGCTCGGAAGCAGCTTATTTGAAAGAGCTTGGCGCTTCCTCTATTGTAGCGCGTGAAGATGTTTATAACGGCAAATTAAAAGCATTAGGCAAGCAAAAATGGGCCGCTGCGGTGGATCCCGTGGGCGGAGAGCCTCTAGCTTCTGTTCTCAGTCAAATTCAGTACGGAGGCTCTGTAGCTGTCAGCGGGCTAACAGCTGGAGGCAAAGTGCCAACAACCGTCTTTCCCTTCATTTTAAGAGGGATTAATTTATTAGGTATCGATTCTGTTTATTGTCCAATGCCTACTCGAAAAGAGATTTGGAATAGACTCGCTAATGACTTTAAGCCTGAAAGCTTCGAACCTTTCATTCAGCAGGAAATTTCACTACAACAGCTCCCTGAGGTACTTCCGACTTTATTAAAAGGACAAGCTCGAGGACGAACAATTGTGAAGCTATAAAAAAACGGAGAAACCTAGGTTTCTCCGTTTTTTTACGAACAGAAGCATGTTATTACGCATCTATTTTTACTATTAAATCTGTCACTAATTCTTTCATCGTCACATCGGCTAAGACTTGTTCCATAGCATCTTGAGAACGTTTTAAAATCAATTCAAGAACACTTTGAATATTGGCTCCTACAGGACACTCCACATTCGGATTTTCATGCATTTGAAACAATTCTCCTTCTTCCACTGCCGCCACCGCTCGATAAACGTCTAACAACGTTATCTCTTCTAAATCTTTCAATAGATACGCTCCGCCAGCCCCGGCTTTTACACCCACGAGTCCAGCTTTCTTTAACATCCCAATTACTCGTCTTATAACAACAGGATTTGTATTTACACTACTAGCAATCCACTCTGAAGTACTAGGGTGACTGCTATCTACTTTAATTAAAGATAGTATGTGAACGGCCACGGTGAATCGACTGCTAATTTTCATTGCTCTCACTCCTATTTTGTTGTAATCATTATAGTTACAACATTTATGAAAGTCAAGCATGCTTTTTTAGCAAAGAATGTCCTCTTCTACCGCCTCATAAAAACGCAGCGTTTTCTTGATTTCCATAGCTTCAGAAAATGCTTTCGTTTTCTTTTTATTCGCTTCTTTATGTTCGTTCACATGTTCTTCTCTTGAGATCCACGCTTGAAAGAACTGCTTATCTTCCCACTTGGATACAAAGACATATTCAACTTTATCTGTGGAATCTTTTTTCCAGCATTCGAACGATAAATTTCCTTTGGCTGCCTCAATTTCTGTTTTGTTTTTCTTAGCTTTTTGCTTGAGCTGTTCTTCAAATTTCTTTTCTGTTTCAAAACTTGCGTTTACAACAAACATCTTATCTTCCTTTCTAAATGAAAATAATTCTCATTTAATTATCGCATACTCATTTTATTTTTTCAATTTATACGGATAACAAGTTACAGAAGTACAAAAAGACCGCTGTTTAAGCGGTCTTCTTTTTTACAAATGTTTTCTATGCACTGTTTTTCCATCATACGTAAAGGCGATTGGCTTGCCTTCCATTACCGTTTCTAGATGAACGGGGCGGCCCCAAAGCTGATGAACGTACGGTACCACTTTTTCTAAGTATTTGACATCTAATTCGATTCCTTCATACCAGTGTTTTAAATAGAGCTCTCCATTTTTTAAATAGTCTCCATTGGTTACTGTGATGTAAGGAAATCCGCCGTTTACGCGCATATTAACAAGCTGATCTCTAACTTCTGTCCACTCTTTGTCGACGATTTTATAGTCTTTTCCTTGTTTTTGGAATAAGTACATATCCTCCCGCATGACTAAATCTTTTGTTAAGTAATTGCGGATAAAGGAAATATCTGATTCAACTTCACGTACCTCAAACATCTTCTCTCTTCCTGATCCGGGCTCGACGCCCCTGCGAATCATATCTTCTGTTGGATTATTGTAGCGTTCTTCAATGTCTTCAAAGATTTTTAATCCTAAATAATATGGATTGATTCCCGTCTTAGACGGCTGCACAACCCCTGCATTTAGCTTGGCGAATTCTATCGCTTCATCACTCGTTAAGTCCATTTCTCGAATAATGCGCTGATGCCAGAAAGAAGCCCAGCCTTCATTCATAATTTTTGTTTCAAGCTGCGGCCAGAAATAAAGCATTTCTTCTCGCATCATCGTTAAAATATCCCGCTGCCAGTCCTCTAAATAAGGACTGTATTCTTCGATAAATAATAAGATGTCTTTTTCAGGCTGAGGCGGAAATTTTTTAAAAGATTTTGGAGGTTTTGGTTTTTTCTTTTCCTTATAATCCAAATTCCATAAATCATCGTAAGGAGAAATGATTTCTTCTTCCGATGATTCTACATCATCTATGCTCCAAGAAAGCTTGGCACGCATAAGAGACGGATCAATATGTTCCTGAATCGATAGGACAGCATCCAAAAACTTTTCTACTTCACGCTTACCGTGCTTTACTTCGTATTCTTTAATTCGATCAGCGGTCGCTGCCATACTTTCTACCATATCCCGTTTAGTGTTGGCAAAACGGCTGTTATTTTTAAAGAAGTCACAGTGGGCTAACACGTGAGCTACAATTAATTTATTTTGAATAAGCGCATTGGAATCCAATAAAAATGCATAACAAGGATCTGAATTGATAACTAATTCATAAATTTTACTCAATCCCAGATCGTAGTGTAATTTCATTTTGTAAAATTGTTTTCCAAAGCTCCAATGTGAAAAACGAGTTGGCATCCCATATGCACCAAACGTATAAATAATATCTGCCGGGCAAATTTCATAGCGCATCGGATAAAAATCTAAGCCGAAACCGCTAGCTATTTCCGTAATTTCATCAATCGCACGGTATAATTGCTTATAATCTGCTTCTTTCACGACAGCTCCCCCTTTCACTCCTTACTTCAATCTATGTACAAACATGTCAATTCATGTGTTTTCATCAAAAAGAAGCTTTATTTTTTCAAGAAAAGGGGATTTTTACTTAGTTGTCTTAAATAATGGATGTAATATAACTGTTACGCTGCATCATTCTTTGCTCTTCTTATCATTTATCCGGTGCTGTACGTTTATTCTTCTTGCATAATGACTACAACCTCTTTTAATTATGCACTGGTCTTTTGCCCAACATTTACAGCGTAAGAATTCCTGCAAATATCATACACTAATTTCAACTCCTCAAAAGGAGGAACGTTATTAATGGATGTAATTGATTATGATCGAGCTTTATATTACACACACCGTTCCCAATGGGATAACTTATTAATTTTAATGGTTCGAACAGACGACGATTTTCTTTCAAAAAAGATTGAACATTTTTTGCACGCCTACAATTTTGAACGAAACTACCGCATCATTCAAGAAGAGCTCTATTCTTTACTACGCTACATTGATCATGCAACGGAATATTCGGAGCACAACCCGGAGCTTCTGGAAGAATCATTGTACTAGTATTTTTGATACACACACTTGGACAAAGAAGGGATGAATTCCCTTCTTTATTTTTTTATGTTGCACTAAAAATATGCATACTTTATTTCAAAAAGCATCAAATAATATATGTAAACATATTTATTTTTACCGTTGACATAAAAGTGAATTCGACGTACAATCTTCAGTACATACGCTAAGATATTTCAGTACATACTGGGAGGAACATATATGAGTACTAAAAGGTTTCGCACATTAGATTTAACATTAGCCGGTATGTTTGCAGCTCTTATGGCTATTGGTGCAAATATTACTTCTTGGGCACCTTTTTTACAAGTAGGCGGCGTGCCTCTTTCGCTTCAGCCTTTTTTTGTTATATTAGCAGGACTTTTACTTGGGAGTCGAATGGGTTCTATTTCAATGATTGTATACGTATTAATTGGCATTGCCGGCGCTCCGGTATTTGCTCAATTTAAAGCAGGAATTAGTATTTTATTTGGAAGCACCGGCGGCTTTTTGCTTTCTTATATTGTCGCTGCATTTATCACAGGAAAAATTATGGAAATGCGCGGCAAGCCGACTTTTTCTATCTTTTTAATTTCATCGCTAGTTGGTATTGCAGTTATTTATTTAATTGGTACTACGTATATGTATGTAGCGGTTAATTACTGGCTTGAAGCTCCTGCAATGACATATGCAGCCGCTTGGAAGATTATGTCATGGTTTGCGGTAAAGGATCTTATTTTTACTGTTCTTGGGGCTATGCTTGCTCCGAGAATTTATAAAGCCCTACGATCTTCTTCGTACTTGTCAAATACGCAATCAAATAAAGTATCATAAAAGAAGCCTGCTCAAGTTTGAGCAGGCTTTACTTTTATACCGTTTTCACTTTATCTAATACACGTTCTACTTCACCCATTACAGCTGTTTGTACAGCTTCTAAATGGGCAATGCTCGTCGCTTCATCTTCTGACACGACGCCAAAATAGAACTTCACCTTTGGCTCTGTACCAGACGGACGAAGGCAGAACCAAGAACCGTCTTCTAAGATATATTTTAATACATTTGATTTTGGTAATGTAATTTCTTCTACTTTTCCTGCTTTAATATGCTGACGCTCACTTAATGTATAATCCTCTACAACCGAAACATTTAATCCTGCAATATTCGTAGGAGGCTCATTTCTAAATGTAGCTAAAATATGCTTAATTTGCTCAGATCCTTCTTTTCCTTTAAGCGTTAAAGATTTCAGACCTTCACGATAGAAACCATATTTAGTGAACACTTGCTGAAGTGCTTCATATAGCGTCATGCCCTGCTTTTTATAATAAGCACAAGCTTCTACTGCTAGAATGGCTGCTTGTACAGCATCTTTGTCACGAGCAAAGTCACCAATTAAATAGCCGTAGCTTTCTTCATAACCGAATTGGAATGTATACTCGCCCGTTTGCTCATATTGCTTAATTTTTTCACCGATAAATTTAAAACCTGTTAGAGTGTCAACAACTTGCAGTCCAAATGAACGAGCAATTTGTGCGCCGATTTCTGACGTTACAATCGTTTTTAACACAACGCCATTAGCAGGCAGCACGCCTTTTTCTTTCTTTTGAGAAAGCAAATAGTGAAGCAATAAAGCACCCGTTTGGTTTCCTGTTAATAACGCATATTCGCCGCTTGGATCTTTGACAGCAATTCCCAAACGGTCTGCATCTGGATCCGTTGCGATTAAGATATCTGCATCAATTTCTTTTCCTTTACGAACAGCATATTCAAATGCAGCCGGTTCTTCAGGATTCGGAGATTTAACCGTCGAGAAATTTGGATCAGGAAGTTCTTGTTCTTCAATAACCGTGACATTTTCGTAACCGATGGATTGAAGCGCGTTGCGAACTGGCTTATTAGCTGTACCATGTAGAGGTGTAAAAACCACTTTTAAGTCTTTACCTGTTTCAGAAGCTAGCTCTGGATTAATTAAAATCGTTTTTAGTTTCTCATTGTATGCTTCGTCAATCGCTGAACCAATCATTTCAATAAGACCTTTTTCTTTTAGCTCCGCTTCAGATTGAACAGCTAATGTAAGTTCATTTTCCACAGCATTTACAAAGCCAACTAGTTCATCAGCTTCTTTTGGCGGCAGCTGACCACCGTCTGGACCATATACTTTGTATCCATTATATTCAGGAGGATTGTGGCTTGCTGTAATAACAATACCTCCAAATGCGTTTAACTCACGCACTGCAAATGAAAGTTCAGGTGTTGGTCTTAGCTCTTCAAATACATATGTTTTAATTCCGTGACTTGCTAATGTTTTTGCTGCTTCCATTGCAAATTCAGGGGATTTGTGGCGAGAATCATATGCAATGACTACTCCTTGGTTAATAGCTTCTTCGCCAGCTTGTTTAATGTACTCAGCAAAGCCTTCAGAAGCTTTTCGGATTGTATACGTATTCATACGGTTTGTACCCGCTCCAATTTCCCCACGCATTCCGCCTGTTCCAAATTCCAATGTTTTGTAAAAACTATCTTCTAATTGTTTTTCATCACCTTTGATTGCGTCTAAATTTTGACGTAATTCAGGATCTAAATTTGGATGATTAACCCAAGATGTATACGTTTCTTTCCAACTCATAAAAAAAAGCCCCCTTATATAAATGTAAATATGTATGAAAAGAGAAAAACGAGTAATCGTCTTTCTCTTTTTTTAACAGTCATATTATATTTCTTCGTCAAAATTTGACTTCCTGCTATTATATTATGGCTGTATTGACAAATTTTGAGGTACTTTTTTATTTTATCATGAAATACCTGTCATACGGTTAACTTTTTCATCTACTGGTACAACTGCGTCATGAAGGTGCTGTTCTAATTCATCCGTATAAGCTTTTGTTTGCTCAGGCGTCCACTTTAACTCTTCGGCCATATGAGCAATCACTTGTTTTTTCCAGCTTCTTACCCAGTTGATATCAAAGAATAAAGCGCCCGTACGTCGAATGAAGAAGTCCACTGGTTTTGAAACCATTTCTTCTTCGATGCCATATTGAATTTGCAGAAATACACTAGCTGGAAGGTCGCTGTTTTTTAGCTGATCCGGACGTTCAATCATGTAGCGGTATACTTTATCTACGTTTGAGCCATAGCGTTTTACAAGCTTTTCAGCAGCGTCACGTGATAACCCTAGTTTGATGCCTTCTTTGACTTTTTGCTCTACAAACGTTGGGAATCCACCTGAACCTCCTACATTACCTCCAGAAATCGGTAAATGTTTAGTTTGACAGCTTTCAAATTCGCGTCCTTCTGCTTTAAAATCTTCAGCTACGCGATTTACGACAATTTCAGCCATTTTACGGTACCCAGTTAATTTCCCTCCAGCGATCGTAATTAAACCTGATTCCGATGTCCAGATTTCATCTTTACGCGAGATTTCAGAAGGGTCTTTTCCTTGTTCGTGAATAAGTGGACGAACACCAGCCCAGCTTGATTCCACATCGTCTACTGTAATATCAACCGTTGGGAACATATAGTTAATCGCATCAATAACATATTGACGGTCTTTTACAGTCATACGCGGATGTCTAGCGTCTTCTTTATAGACCGTGTCTGTTGTGCCCACATATGTTTTTCCATCACGCGGAATTGCAAACACCATACGTCCATCAGGTGTATCAAAATAAATGGCTTGTTTTAACGGAAAGCGCTCTTGATCAATAACTAAGTGAATTCCTTTTGTTAATTGAAGCTGCTTGCCTTTTTTTGAATTATCTTTTTCACGCAGCGTGTCCACCCATGGACCTGCAGCGTTGACGATTTTTTTCGCATAGATATTATATTCTTTATTCGTAAGCTGATCACGAACAACAGCCCCTACTACTTTTCCTTTATCATAAATGAAGTTTTCCACTTTTGTGTAATTGACTAAATCTGCTCCTTTTGCGGCAGCTTCTTTAGCTACTTCAATTGTTAAACGTGCATCATCTGTTTTATATTCAACGTAGTAACCGCCGCCTTTTAAGTCTTTAGATTTCACCAATGGCTCGCGGCTAAGCGTTTCTTGTGCACTAAACATTTTGCGGCGCTCTGAGCGTTTTACACCAGCTAAGAAATCATATACGCGCAGTCCGATTGAAGTTGAGAATTTACCGAATGTTCCACCCGTATGGAAAGGTAACAGCATCCACTCCGGAGTCGTTACATGAGGGCCATTTTCATATACAATGGCACGTTCTTTACCAACTTCGGCTACCATTTTAACTTCAAACTGTTTTAAATAGCGTAGACCGCCGTGAACAAGCTTCGTTGAACGACTAGATGTTCCTGCTGCGAAATCCTGCATTTCAACTAATGCCGTTTTCATGCCTCGATGAGTTGCGTCAAGGGCAATCCCTGAACCAGTAATTCCCCCACCAATTACTAGTAAATCATATTGATTTTGTGTCATGTCTACCAATTTATTCGAACGTGTTTGACTTGAAAACATACGTCATTCCCCTTTCATTTTTCAAAGATATCAAAATTTTCCAATATACAAAAAGAGAGACCACAAATCACATATATAGTATGCCTACATATGGATCTGTGGTCTCTCCGATTCTCCAACCAATTTATTAACTTGAGTAAATTATATCATACATGCACTTTTAATTAAAGGATTTTCATCAAATAATTACTTAAAAGCCATTGTTGCATGCACGGCTTTTTTCCAGCCGCTATATAATTCTTCACGCTTTTCTTCTTCCATATTTGGTTCGAAAGATTTTTCCATATTCCACTGCTGCGCAATTTCATCGCAATCTTTCCAGTAGCCAACCGCTAGACCCGCTAAATATGCTGCCCCAAGAGCCGTTGTTTCATTCACTTGAGGACGCTCAACCGGAACGTCTAACACATCACTTTGGAACTGCATTAAGAAATTATTCTTAACTGCTCCTCCGTCTACACGCAATGTTTTTAATGTAATTCCGGAGTCCGCTTCCATCGCGCTTAATACGTCTCTTGTTTGATAAGCTAGTGATTCAAGCGTTGCACGAATGAAGTGTTCTTTTTTTGTACCGCGAGTCAATCCAAACATCGCTCCACGTACATCGCTATCCCAATATGGCGTTCCAAGTCCTACGAAAGCTGGCACAATATATACGCCGTCTGTAGACTCTACTCGTGTTGCATAGTTTTCAGTTTCAGCCGCATTTTTAAACATTCTTAAACCGTCGCGAAGCCACTGAATAGCAGATCCTGCTACAAAAATACTGCCTTCAAGCGCATATTCTACCTTACCGTTAATCCCCCATGCTAATGTAGTTAACAAACCGTGATCGGACTTAACTGCTTTTTCACCCGTATTCATTAACATGAAGCAACCTGTTCCATACGTGTTCTTCGCCATTCCTTTTTCATAGCACGCTTGTCCAAATAAAGCGGCCTGCTGATCTCCTGCTGCTCCCGCAATTGGAATACTCTGACCGAAGAAGTGATAATCTACTGTATGAGCGTATACTTCAGAAGAAGGCTTTACTTCTGGAAGCATAGATTTCGGTACTCCTAAAATATCTAGCAGTTCATCATCCCATTTTAAATCGTAGATATTGAACATAAGCGTACGGGATGCGTTTGAGTAATCCGTTACATGCGCTTTTCCACCTGATAACTTCCAAATTAACCATGTATCGATTGTTCCGAATAACAATTCACCGTTTTCCGCTTTTTCTCGTGCACCTTCTACGTTATCTAAAATCCACTTTACTTTTGTTCCCGAGAAGTATGCATCAATTAATAATCCCGTTTTGTCGCGGAACGTATCGTTTAATCCTTTTGCTTTTAACTCTTCACAAATGCCAGACGTTTGTCGAGACTGCCATACGATTGCATTGTATACTGGCTTTCCTGTTGCTTTTTCCCATACTACTGCTGTTTCACGCTGATTGGTAATTCCAATTCCTTCAATTTGATCAGCATGAACACCTGACTCAGATAGACAAGATGCAATAACAGCAAGGATAGAACCCCAAATTTCACTAGCATTATGCTCTACCCAACCTGGTTTTGGGAAGTACTGCGTAAACTCTTTTTGAGCTACATGTACAACTTCACCTTTTTTATTAAATAACATTGCTCGTGAGCTTGTTGTTCCTTGGTCTAAAGATAAAATAAATTTTTCCATATCAATATCCCCTATTCTCTGTATAGTGTCGTTTCTTTATTGTACATAGTTAGATGGTAAAGCGCATTCATTTTTTTGGTACTACTGCTGATTGAATTTGTGCTGCCTTTTGTTTAGAAACAGCGTAGATAACAGCTAAAACAATCACCGCAATGCTTAAGACAATCCATAAGCTGCTAGACATTTTATTTAAGAATGCCGCTTGATAAAATACTGCGCCAATTGATCCGCCTAATAAAGGACCCACTACTGGCACCCAAGCGTATTTCCAGTTCGAGCTGCCTTTGCCAGGTATCGGCAAGATAGCATGAGCAATACGAGGTCCTAAATCACGAGCAGGGTTGATGGCATAGCCTGTTGTTCCTCCTAATGATAAACCAATACTTACGATTAAAAATCCTACTACTAAAGGATTTAATCCATCTGTAAATTTATTTGCTCCAATTGCTAAGATTCCTACAACTAATACAAACGTTCCAATTGCCTCACTTAAAACGTTTGCAAATGGGTTAGCAATTGCTGGTCCCGTTGCGAATACGCCTAATTTTGTACCAGCATCTTTTGTTTCTTTCCAGTGTGGAAGATAGTGTAAATAAACAACTGTTGCACCAAGAATGGCTCCAATAAACTGAGCTAAAATGTACATCGGTACTTGTGACCACGGAAAATCACCTGTAATAGCAAGCGCTACGGTTAACGCTGGATTTAAGTGTGCCCCACTCATATTACCAACCGCATATGCTGCCATCGCTACCGCCATTCCCCATCCCATTGTGATAACGATCCATCCTGAATTAGCAGCAAACGATTTTTTTAAATTGACGCCCGCACATACACCAGCGCCAAGGATAATTAAAATCATTGTTCCAATTATTTCTCCTAAGAATGCTTGCATATAAATAACCTCCCCTTTGTATGAAAACGATTAAAATAACAAGAAAATAAGAAAATCCACCATACATCCCCCTAATAAAATCATTAAAAGGCTATACCGTGGATCTCCTATTCTCCCTCACATCTATTAACTTATCTAGAAGTTTACTAGATGATGAAAGCGTTGTCAAACAGTTTTTTTAAGTTGAAATACTCCACAGTTCTCTATTTGATGTTGTAACAGCAGAAGCCCCGGCTTCTAAAGCATTATGAACTTCTTCTGCCGTTCGTATTAAACCTCCAGCTAACACAGGAATGCCCGTTTCAGCTTTAACTTCTTGGATTAAAGTGGGCACAATTCCAGGAAGAAGCTCAATATAATCCGGTTTTACTTTCTTCATTAACTCATAGCTTTTCTTCAAAGCCGTGCTGTCTAATAAAAAGACCCGTTGAATGGCATAAATCCCTCTTTGTTTAGCTTTTAAAATAACGTTTGTTCTTGTCGAAATAATTCCCGCCGGCTTAAACTCCTGACACAAAAAATCAACCGCATATTCATCGTGCTTTAAGCCATGAATTAAGTCTAAATGAATGATTAGCTTTTTTTCATGCTTATGGACTTCTTTCATGATTCCTTTTAGCATGCCCACTTGATTGTCTAAAAGAACTCCGTACTCATAATTACTTGCTAAAAACTTTTCCAATTGCTTCATATCTCGAACAGCGGGTAATACCGATTGTCCATGAAAACTCATGTTTTCCCCTCTTTTCCATGGTTAGTCCACAAAATTCATTGTAATAGTTTTTATTATGGCAAAAGTTGAAATAAAAAACACCATGCATTTGCATGATGTTTTAGAAACTGAGTTATTTTTTATATTTGATATTGTAAACGTCATGGCGTCGGTCTTTTAATTGACGAACCGTTCCTGATTGACGCTGGCGGCGAAGAATTTCTAAATCTACATCTCCAATAACCACCATTTCAATATTAGGATTACATTCTCCTACAATACCGTCTCGTGCAAATTCAAAGTCAGACGGTGCAAAAATAGCAGACTGAGCATACTGAATATCCATGTTTTCTGTTTCAGGCAGGTTTCCAACTGTACCTGCGATAACCGTATAAATTTGGTTTTCGATCGCGCGCGCCTGAGAACAGTATCTTACGCGCAGATAGCCTTGACGGTCTTCCGTACAGAATGGTGTAAAGATAATATTTGCACCTTTATCGGTAGCAATGCGAGCAAGCTCCGGAAATTCGATGTCATAGCAAATTTGGATGGCAATTTTACCGCAATCTGTATCAAATACTTCAACTTTATCTCCTGGGCTAATTCCCCACCATTTTCTTTCATTAGGTGTAATATGCACTTTATACTGCTTTTCAATTGTTCCATCTCGGCGGAATAAATACGCAATATTAAAGATATCTCCATTATCTTCTTCGACGAAGTGGGATCCTCCAATAATATTTACGTTATATTTAACCGCTAAGTTAGTGAATAGTTCAATGTACTCTTCCGTATATTCTGCTACGCGCTGAACCGCTTTGCTTGGAATCTTTTCATTCAAGAAAGACATTAGCTGAGTTGTGAAAATTTCCGGGAATACGCAGAAGTCGGCTTTTGCGTCATAAGCAACATCTGTATAATATTCTACCTGCGTTGCAAACTCTTCAAATGAATTGATCTGTTTCATCATATACTGAACAACACAAATACGCACTGGGAATGACGTTTTAAAATGGCGTTTTGAACGGCGAACGTAATCTACATTGTTCCATTCCATCAGCGTTGCATACTTATTAGAAGCTAGATCATCAGGAAGATAACCAGGGTTTATACGCATAAGCGTAAATCCGTTCATTAGCTGAAAAGATAGGACTGGATCATAAATTTTATGATGAATAACTTGCTCTACATATTCTCTAGGCGACATTTCAGCTGAATGCTTATGGTAATTAGGAATTCTTCCTCCGATGATGATACTTTTCAGGTTCAATTCACGTGCTAAATCTTTACGCGCTTCATACAAGCGGCGTCCTATTTTCATGCCGCGATACTTTGGATGAACCATTACTTCAATTCCATACAGATTGTAGCCTTCCGGATTATGATTTGTAATGTATCCTTCGTCTGTAATATCGTCCCACGTATGCTGATCATCGTACTCATCAAAGTTCACAATCAAGCTTGAACAAGATCCGATAATTTCCCCGTCGTACTCTGCACATATTTGTCCTTCTGGAAAAATGGCCAGGTGACTTTCAAGCTGTTCTTTTTTCCACGGATCCATTCCCGGGAATGATAGCTTTTGAAGTGCTAAAATTTCATCTATATCGTCCGGTTTGATGTTACGAATAATCATTTTTTTCTCGAATTTTGATAAATCTATTGTAGACATACGCTAAAACAACCCTTTCTCTCTCTTCATTAGGCAATTAGTTTCCCTGTTTTTTATTATAATAAACATTATTAAAAATTCAAAAAATGAGGTTAAAACATAACAAAATAAATCCAATCTAAAGACGAACAAATGAATGCATTGGCTCGTATGAATAGCTTGTGACAACGCTGTTGATTTCCGTCCAAAACTTCGCTTTCCACGGGAGTCTTCGCCTTGCTCTCCCATCAACTGCTAGAAGAAACAAAACAGATTAAACCTACGTTCACCATAATAAAAAAACGAACCACCAATCAAACATGTTGATCAATGGCTCGTTTTTCACTTAGCTAAAATACTTTTGTCCCAGCCTCATTTTCTATTTGCAAATATCTAATTTTATGGATGTTTTTTTATTAGGATAATTTTCAATAAATCCTGGTCCTAAAGAGACTTTAATGCCATTTATTTTATATACATTATAGCGTTCACCGCGATTTAACGTACGAATCTTTACCCATTTTCCTTTTTCTTCTTTTAACAAAACCATCGGTGATTGAATCGTTACAAAACCAATTTGGCCTTTTGAGAGCTTTTTCGTTTTACAAAGATTCTGGGCGACTGGAGCACTGCTTACTTTGTATTTGTTTTTAACAGCGATTGAATCAAAACTTTGAGAATGAAATTGACCAATAACTACTTTTGTACCGGTTTGAACGCGGTCAAACAGCCAGCGTACCTCTTCATCATACATACGAATGCACCCTGAACTTGCGTAAGTCCCGATAGAACTTGGATTATTATTTCCATGAATAGCATACGTCGTTCCATATGTTCCGCGCGCATTTAATCCTAGCCAGCGATCACCTAGCGGATTCCTAGGATCTCCTCCCCGAATGTTGTCTTTATAATAAGGCCGGTTTTTAATTTTATTCACAATGCTGAAGGTACCCTCTGGTGTATAACTCATCTGCCTCCCTGTCGCAACTTTGAACGTCCTTACTAATTTTCCTCCATCATAAAAAGCAAGGGTGTTAGTAGATTTGTTAATAATAATAAGTTGATTTGACGCCGCAGACGCATTGCCTGTCAGACCCATCCCCGCGAGTAAAAAAATAAGCCCAACAAAAAAAACAGCCACCTTTTTCATTTATTGACTCCCCCAATTTCTCTTATATCTATATAAGAAAAGTATAGGATGAAAGGCAAACCATCAGAACACTTTTTACCTTATAAGTCAAAATACAATAAAATCTTTCACGCACCCCTTTTTACTGACAAGAAGCAATAAATGTACATAACAAAAAAAACGGCCCTTTAAAGGGCCGTTTCATTTGTATTTAAAGCTTCACTTCAACTTTTGCATTTTTCTTAAGTTCTTCAACTTTTTTCTCCAATGCTTCTTGTTTCTTTTGTTGTTCAAGCTGCTGCTTAATTTGTGGCTTTACGTCTTCAAGCTTTGGCATTTGAGATTGTTCTTTACCGCCGCTTGCTTGACTTTGGCTTTGTTTTGCAAATTGATCGTAATAATCTTGAATTTCTTTATCTGTTACTTCTGGTGTTTGGATGTCTTTATCTACGTACTGCTGATATTTAATGCTGTCAGCCAGCTCAGACTTTAATTGTGATTGAGTTAGTCCTGCATCTTTTAAAGCCGCTTTAAACTGTTTATCTGTTTTGAACTGCTTTTTCGTTTCTTTTAACTTTTTATTTACTTCTTCATCAGTTGCTTTATAGCCTTTGTTTTCAGCTTCTTGCAATAGCAGTGTTTGACCTACTAAATTGTCAATTGTTTGCTGCTTTACTTGTTTAGCTGCTTCTTTAGATGTTGGGTCTTGTCCCATTTGTTGGTACTGATTTTGTGATGTAGCCAAGGCTGCATTATATTCTTCACCAGAAACTTTTTTACCGTTTACAACCGCTACGGTTTTCTTCTCATCTACTTTTTGTTTATCTAATTTCTTCTGCATTTCTTTTGCTTGCTTTTCCTGCTTTTCCTGAGCCTCTTTTTGCTTCTCAGTTTGTGCAGTTTTCTGATCATCACTTTTTGATTGCTTTGCATCATCGTTTGAACCGCATGCTGTTAAAGCTGCAGCAATTAACCCAATGAGCAATGTATACATCAGTTTTTTCATGATTAATCTCCTTTCATAATCCCAAACGATTATTAGCTATTCGAAAAAATCATCTAGGGGGCATTGTATATGATATAGGCGTAAAAAGAAACCATTTAGGCTAATTTTAAACATATGTAATAAGATTGAAACGTTTTGTAATCTTATAAAAGATAAATGCTCTTCTTTATACGGCCTGTCTAATCATAACATTATTTAGTATGATTTACATAATTTACAGTACGTTATACATCTGTATTTTTTCAATTTATTTGTTATAAGAAAAGCAATAGTATTTGATTTCATGCTTCTATAAAAACTTTATACGAATTTAACGATATCACAAGTTCTTTTTTTATCCAATTGAAAGCCAAAATTCATTAAAAAAAGAAAAAAGCATGGAATAATCATGCTTTTTTCTTTTCAATTTATGTATGAATTATAAAACGATTCATACGAATACGTAATCAAATTGTTTTCTTTTGCAAAACAATTAATGGAAACAGGAAATAAGAACCCGTATTTTTTTAAAATTGCAATATTTTTTTCGAATTGCTCGCAGTCGCTTTCTTCAATCGGCCGATGTTGAATCGCTTCAATCACGGCAATTATTGTCTGAAGGCTACTAATGACTTGCAATGCTTCATCGAGTAGGCCATTATATAAATGGTCTGTACAATAATCTGGATTTAATAATTCATCAGGATTAAGCTTATCTACAGATACATACCGAGGTAACAAGTCATAGCGAAGCTGTTCAGTCAACTCTTCTATGTAATTCTCCATTTCTGGCGGAGCTGCTTGGGCAATTTTCATGGTTACCCCCCCTTTTTTCTCTTAACTTATGTCTCTCTATTTAGCATAACATAAACATAAAACGAGAACTTCAGGTAGTTATTTCCTCCTAATTATTTACAAGTTCTTTTAAAAGATTAAAGGATATTTACTAGTATGTAAGGAAGGGATTAAATATGAGTATACACGGCCAATGGCTAGAAGATAAAATCGCAAAAAATGATGCAGGGCAAACAATTGAAGATTATTTAAAAACGAAATGGCGTATTCCTAAAAAAACGTTGCATCAGTTTCGGATGAATAAAAATGTGCTTGTAAACGGTGAGCCTTTACCATGGAGAAACACTCTTAAGGAACATGATAAAATGTCACTCCCTTTTTTTGAAGCAGAGCCTAATGAAATAACACCTTACAATGTTGATATAGAGATTTTGTTTGAAGATGAGCATGTACTAATCGTAAACAAACCAATAAATCTAGATACTCATCCTTCATCAGAGCAAGACCAAAAAACTCTTTTAAATGCTGTAGCTGCTTATTTTCAAAAAATAGGCCTCAAAACAAAGCCTAGACACGTTCACCGTTTGGACAGCGATACATCAGGTGCTATCTTATTCACGAAGCATTTTGTAGCAAGCTCTGTGTTTGATCAGCTGCTGGCTGAACGTAAAATTAATCGGACTTATATTGCGCTCGTCCAAGGAATCATAAAAAAAGAGGACGGAATCATCAATGAACCCATTGGACGTGATCGTCATCACGCTACAAGAAGAAGAGTATCTAGAACGGGACAAGCTGCCAAAACACGTTATCAGGTGTTAAAACGCAATACGACAAAAAACGAAACGCTTATTGAACTTTCGCTCGAAACTGGACGCACTCACCAAATTCGTGTTCATATGAGTCACATTGGCCACCCGTTACTTGGTGATACTCTTTATGGAGGAAAGAGATTAAAAGATCAGCAGCAAGCTTTACATGCCATTAAGCTTTCTTTTATACATCCGTTTACACATCAGCGCGTGTCAGCTGTTGCACCTCCAACTCAGCAAGTCTTTGTGCCTTACAGCAAGTTGCTTTCCTATTAAACATAAAAGAGAGGTTAACACACAACTAGCTAAAGGCAAACAATATAGAAGAAATACGCTGAACCGCTTGAGACACCGCTGCTGATTTCCGTGCAAGACTTCGCTTTCCGCGAGCGGCCGGTGAGCCTCCTCGTCGCTTATGCTCCTGCGGGGTCTCACCTGTTCCGCTTTTCCCGCAGGAGTCTTCGTCTTGCCCTCCCATCACCAGCTAGAAGCAGCCACCTACATGAAACTTGCGTCCACCATATCAATAAAAAAATCCGAACGAGTTAAATTCTTTATCAAGAATCTCAATTCATCGTTCGGATTTTCTTTTAACTAAAATACTTTTGTCCTAGCCTTTTTTTCTATTGAATTTTAAACTGACGAATCAAGTTCGCCAATTCTTCACTAATCTCTTGCAGATGTTCAGCTGATTGAGAAACAGTAGAAATAGCTCTAATTTGTTCTTCTGTAGAAGCGGTAATTTCTTCAGTTCCCGCTGCTGATTGCTGTGCAATAGCCGCTATGCTTTGAATGGCCGCTACCACGTCTTCCTTATGCTCATCGATACTGTCCATGCTGCTTGTCACATGTTCGACAGCCGCCGCCACTTGTTCAATCGTAGTTGCAATTTCATGAAAAGCGCGTTCTGTATCTCCTACCACAAAGTCTTGAGACTTTGAAAGCTCTTCTGTACGGTTGCATTCTTCACGCGCAGCAGCGACTTCACCTTGAATCGCTGCAATCGTATGGCGAACTTGTTCAGTGGCCTGAGAGGACTGTTCAGCAAGTTTTCGCACTTCTTCAGCTACTACCGCAAATCCTTTGCCATGTTCTCCTGCACGAGCTGCTTCAATACTAGCATTTAATGCAAGTAAATTTGTCTGATCTGAAATACTATTAATCGTGAAAATAATAGATTCAATTTTTTTCATCTTATTTGTTAACTCTTCCATTACAGCTTGAACAGCGTGAATCGTTTGAGACGATTCAGTGGTTTGGTTGCGAAGGAGCTGCATCTGTTTTAAACCTTTTTCATTGATGCTTACAGCTTCAATCGTCATTTTATTAATCTGTGCATTTTGTTCAATGACTTCTTCAATTTGCGAAGATAAACTCATCGTTTTATGATTAGTAGAGTCAGCGTCAGAAGCTTGCTGCGTGGCACCGCTGGCAATCTCATGGATAGCCCGGCCGATTTCCTCACTGGATGCAGTTGCTTCTTCGGATACGGCACTCAAGTCTTCAACAGACGTTTTTACTGTCTCAACAGACGTCTGAACCGTGCCAATCAATGTTTTCATTTTGGCTACCATATCATTAAATAAATGAGTAAGCTCACCAATTTCATCTTTTGACTTCGTCTTCACCTGAACCGTTAAATCGCCAGCTGTTACTTTGGCTACTTCATTTTTCAAACGGCGAATCGGATTAGTAATAATTCTTGAGAAAAAGATGGTTAACACCACTGATAATAAGATGCCAATTAACGCAATCCAGACAATAACAGTCAGTAAATGATGAGCGCTTGAGAGCATTTCATTATAAATAAAGGCATTTCCTATCTTCCAATTCGTCCCTTCGAGAGTATCATATGCCATCACTCTCTCTTCACCTTGAAAGGTATACTTCATGAAATCTCTATTCCGGTCTGCTTCGTACATTTTTTTCATAAATGGCTGATTCATTAAATTTTTCCCAGCTTCTGTTGGATGAACGAGCGCTGTGCCATTTTGATCAAATAAAAATGCATACCCCCCGTGATTTACTTCTGCTTTACCTACAATGTTTTTTAATGCATCTAAGTCTAAATCAGTAGCTATAACGCCCAGCACATTTTTAGTATCTGGATCTAAAATAGCCTTTGCAATTGTCACGACCGTCTTTTTGGTTGCTGCATCTTCATATGGATCCGTATAAATAACCTCATTAGGTGATTCTACTGCTTGTTTGTACCACACCCTTGAAGTCGGATCATAGTTTGAACCAAACTCTTGTTGAGGAACAGAATACATTCCTTTATTTTTAGTGCCTATGTATTCAAGTGCTAGGTTTGGATACTTTTCTTTAAACTGTGTAAACTCTTTTTGAACTGTGTTCCATGTAAAATACGGATTTTTCTCTTGGTTTGTTTGACCTCCTTCCTGCTTAACAAAATTAACAATTACATCGTTTTCACTATACGTCAGCAAAGAACGACTATACATGTCTAAGTACGTATGAATCGTTTCTTTTAACTCTTTCACTTGACTTTGAGACTGAACTTCTACATCTTTTTCTATTTGCGTTTTGGTAAATTGATAAACAGCCCCTGAAACAACTAATAATAAAATAGCTATAAAAATACTAAAAAATACTACGAGCTTTGCACTTAACCTCTTCATTCCCTCACCCTTCTACAAAAATCTTTATATTACTAATAACGGCTTTTCATTTTCATTTTTGAAGAAGTTTTTGTGATTTATTTCAAATTCCCGCAAAATAAAACCAGCGCATCCTTTCATAACGAAAGAACGTGCTGGTTTTATTTTTGCTTTTCGTATGCATCAGGTTCAATATGAACAAGCGTATCTTTAATTTGATGCTCATCGTTCATCATATGTTCAATTTGATCAGCAATTTCATGGCTTTTGATAACATTTAAATGGGGATCTACTTTAACAGTTACATCAATTACGACTTGATTACCAAGCTTGCGCGCTTTCACATCTTCTACTTCTTTTACACCTTCTACAAGCTCGATGCTTTCTTTGTAGTGCCCTAACTTTTCTTCATCAAATCCGTCCGTTAAGGAATGAGCCGCTTCTTTAAAAATCTCGATGGCTGTTTTACAAATAATAATTCCCACAGCAAAAGCAGCTACCACGTCCAGCCAGGGCAAGCCGAATTGTGAGCCGAAAATTCCCACAACAGCCCCTATACTCACAAGTGCATCAGACAAATTATCTTTAGCAACCGCATATAAAGACTGGCTATCAAGTTTTTTAGCAAGCTTAATATTATATCGGTAGACACCACCCATAACAGCAGCCGCTCCAAGACCTACCCAAGCAGCCAGTAAATTAGGCGCTTCAGATTTGTCCATAAATAATGACTGACCCGCATCGACCAATACTTCTAGTCCGATGACCATCATGATAAAAGAAGCAATAAGTGAAGAGATATGTTCCGCTCTGGAATGTCCATAGGGATGATCATTATCGCGAGGTTTTTTAGAAATCTTTAAGCCGATTAAGACGGCAATTGATGCAATAATATCTGTAACATTATTAAGACCGTCGGCTTTTAATGCAGAGGAAGCGGTGATACCCGCGATAATAAGTTTACATGCCGATAAAAAGATATATGATAAGATACTAACCCAAGCGCCTTTTTGGGCTTGCTCATAGTAGTTCTCCATCCCTTCAACTCCTTTATTAAAAATAAGCAAACTTAGTGTAACAAATGGATTTCGTGTGGGTCTATAGAAACATTATTGGCTGTTAACATACAAATAGAGAATGTTAAACTCTTTAGCTTTCTGCAAAACAAGTTGCCTTTACTCAACACTTTAAACGTTTAAGATCTTTCTAAATGTGGCACTTCATGTAGAAGAACCTTTTTTTAAATCACCCTGTAAAATTGTTTACTATTTTTTAAGGTGTGATTTTTATCACAGCCGAGGGTATTTATTCTTGTTACACTAATATTGTGAAAAACATCACAAAATAAAATTCAAAGGATGATACAAATGAAAACACAATTTACACCAAAAACACGAAAAGTTGCCGTTATCGGAACTGGTTTTGTTGGCTCAAGCTACGCTTTTTCAATGGTGAATCAAGGTATTGCCAATGAATTAGTGTTAATCGATATGAACAAAGAAAAAGCAGAAGGCGAAGCACGCGATATCAATCATGGAATGCCATTTGCCACACCGATGAAAATCTGGGCTGGAGATTATAAAGACTGTGCTGACGCTGATTTAGTAGTTATTACAGCGGGCGCTAATCAAGCTCCAGGGGAAACACGCTTAGATCTAGTTGAAAAAAATGTTAAAATTTTTGAATGCATTGTAAAAGATATTATGAACAGCGGATTTGACGGCATCATTTTAGTGGCAACAAATCCAGTTGATATTCTCGCACACGTTACACAAAAAGTATCAGGATTACCAAACGAACGGGTAATTGGTTCAGGAACGATTCTTGACACAGCTCGCTTCCGCTACTTGTTAAGCGACTATTTCGAAGTAGATTCTCGCAACGTCCACGCTTATATTATGGGGGAACATGGAGATACGGAATTTCCTGTTTGGAGCCACGCGCAAATTGGCGGTGTGAAGCTTGAACATTTTATCAATACTGCCGCTATTGAAAAAGAACCGGATATGCAGCATCTATTCGAACAAACCCGCGATGCGGCTTACCATATTATTAATCGAAAAGGAGCGACTTATTACGGAATTGCAATGGGGCTTGTACGCATTACCAAGGCTATTTTAGATGATGAGAACTCTATTTTAACGGTATCTGCTTTATTAGAAGGGCAATACGGTATTTCTGATGTGTATATCGGCGTGCCAGCTATCATTAATAAAAACGGCGTGCGTCAAATTATTGAATTGAATTTAACTCCTCACGAACAGCAGCAGCTAGAGCACTCTGCTAGCATTCTTAAGCAAACTCGCGACAGAGCTTTTGTATAACATCTAAAGATTTTTGCGGGGGACTCCCCCGCTCCCTTGTTTTAAATATGTAGTAGAGGTGTATGAATATGACGTGGACTCAGGTATATAATCCGTTAGATAATATTTGGCTTTCTGCACTAATTGCACTCATCCCCATTATCTTTTTCTTTATTGCTTTAACTCTTTTGAAATTAAAAGGACATATTGCTGCCGGTATTACGGTGCTTCTTTCTATGATTATTGCTATTTATTTTTATGATATGCCTGCCTCAATGGTTTTAGGAGCCACAGGCTATGGGTTTCTGTATGCACTTTGGCCCATCAGCTATATTATTATCGGAGCGGTGTTCTTATACAAGCTAACTGTCAAAAGCGGACAGTTTACTACCATCAGACAATCTATTATTTCAATAACCGATGACCCCCGCTTGCAAATGCTGCTTGTTGCTTTTTCCTTTAATGCTTTTTTAGAAGGGGCAGCGGGATTTGGAGCTCCGATTGCCATTACAGCAGCGCTTCTAGTTGGACTTGGGTTCAAGCCGTTAAAAGCAGCAGCGCTATGTTTAATTGCTAATACAGCTTCAGGAGCGTTTGGCGCCATGGGGATTCCTGTAATTGTCGCAGGACAAGTATCTGGCATAGATCCAAAAGAAATTGCTCATTTTCTTGGCACGCAGCTTCCGATTATTTCTTTTCTTATCCCTTTTTTACTTGTCTTTATTATGGATGGGATAAAAGGATTAAAAGACGTATGGAAAGCAACGAGCATCACAGCCGTTTCCTATGCACTGACACAGTATTTAACTGTTACATACATCGGCCCTGAACTTCCAAATATCACATCTTCTATTGTGAGTTTGCTTGCTCTTGCTTTTTATATTAAACGAATAAGCCCGGCAGCAGCTAAAGGCTTCAGCCTGTCACCAAAACAGATTTTAAAGGCTTGGTCTCCTTTTATTCTCTTAACGATACTCGTTACGGCTTGGAGCATTTCTTTTGTCAAAACGATGCTTGAACATATGAACCTGCTTATTAACGTCCCATTTTTACACAATCACGTAATTAAAGCAGCGCCTTTAGTAAAAAATCCTACGCCTTACGCTGCTATCTTAAAAATAGACGTATTTGCAGCAACAGGTACAGCAATTCTTATCGCTTGTGTCCTTTCAGTTTTCTTGCTTAACGTATCACCAAAAGTGGCATGGACCACTCTTTTAGAAACCGTAAAAGAATTATCAAAACCTATTATTACTATTATGATGGTCATTGCTTTTGCTTTTATTTCAAATTATTCAGGACAGTCTTCTACACTTGGATTGGCGCTCGCTACATCAGCTGCTTATTTTCCATTTTTATCTCCATTTCTTGGCTGGATTGGCGTATTTCTAACTGGGTCTGTCGTATCAAATAATGCGCTGTTCGGCAACTTGCAGCTAACTACAGCTCAGCAAATTAATGTCTTGCCAGTTATTCTCGTAGCGGCCAATACTGCCGGCGGCGTGATGGCTAAAATGCTTTCTCCTCAATCAATTGCCGTCGCTGCCGGAGCAGTGGGACTGGCTGGAAAAGAAAGTGAACTGTTTAAATACACGCTCAAATACAGCATGGGATTTTTGATACTAGGAGGATTTGTTACCTTTTTATTGGCTTGGTGGTTATGATAAAAAAGCGCTAAAAAACTGTTATTACCTTGTTTCTTTCATTTAAACAAACGTTTGATTATATAAAAAAGTCCCCAGTTAGCGCTTGGGACTTTTTTTATTCTGAATTTCTCCTCTTTGAGGGGGCATCTCCTGAAGATCTCTGTACTTCATACCTGCTATTCCACTTTTTTCACTATGTGTAATGCCTTTCATCATTTCGCCTCCGCTTAATCTACCCTACTAAAAAGCTGAAAATGGCAAAAGAAATATGCCTAAAAAAGAAAAAAACAGTTTTCACATTCACTTTTTCACCGTTTTATCTTTATTTTTCTGTATCGTAAAGGTATTAAGTTTCTTTTATTACAGTTTTGTTACAAACAATCCTTTTGTAACAAAAAGATTAAAAAGCAGAAAGGAACGCCTAAAAACGTTGATAAATCAGCATTTAACTGGTAATTCCCTTACTATATCTATTTTAGAAACTAGCAAAAAACTAAAAAAATTTAAGAAAAAAAGACAAAACACTTTCTTTTATTACAGATTTATTGTAATATAAATGTAACAAAAGAAATATAAAACACATAATTGTTACATAAATAAGGTTAATTAACTAGGAGTGAGTTAGAAATGAAAAAAATTGGACTAGTTTTATCATCAATCGCTATTTTCTTTACACTAAGCACTGGAGTTACAGCACAAACAACATCTACAACACTAACGGATGCAAATGCTGTCAAAATTGCAGCTAGTGCCAGCAATCATTTCTGGAGTGCTCTGCACGGTTATAAAAACAAACCATGTACAGAACGTACATTTGAATATAAAGGAACTGAGTACGTGTATCTTTGCCCTGAATTTGATACAAAAGCTGAGCTATCAAGCTACTTATCTGAGACATTTACAAATAGTGCAGTAGAAAAAGGATTAACAAATTACGGCTATATCACATATAATGGCAAACTTGCACATCCAATCGGCGACGGATTCAGCATGTTAGAGTGGTCAAAAGCAAAAACAAAGCTTGTGTATCAAACAGCAACAGTTCGCTCTTATGAATTCACAGTTCCAACTGTAGATGGCGGCAGCGTAAAACGAACTGTCACATTCTATAAATCTAATTCTCAGTGGAAAGTAAATAAATTTGACGCTGTTCAATAATAAAAAAAGCAGGCCTGCTTGAGCAGACCTGCTTTTTTCTTTTTGATCGATAGCATAAATAAAACTTCTACTTACAGCGCTCTAATAGCTGTAAATAGAAGTTGAGATCACAAGTTTAAGTAAATCAAATTTTGTCGAATCCTGTAGAAACAGTGATAAGTTACGTTTTATATTACAGGCTAAATTGCTTATTGTCAACATAATTCAGCAAAAAGATAGGGCAATATATTCAGAGCATAATAAAGACATTAACTTGGATTTTGTTCATGTTCCTCTGGGTTATCATGTACAGGATGCGCGCCTGGAAATAATCTTTGCGCTTTTTCATGAAGATTTTTGTTTTCATAATTAAATGCGCTATACGTTCGCTGCCCTTCTTCCCATGAAGTAGATTTCCCCAGTTTTTGATTAACAGGAGAGCCGAAAGGACCGTCTGGAAATTCTTCAGCGGTTATATACTCATGGCTTTTTTCTACTGTAGAGAAATCATCATACGATGGTTGTTTGTCTTCTTTCAATGATTTCACCCCTTCTTTCTAGAAGATTTTCTACTAGTATGCACACTTCTTTGTAAAAAACCCTCTTAAATTAGTCTAAATCAGGGTATGATAACTATACATTTATTTTTAAAAGGAGTTGAACAGCTTGGAACCTAGACCTCAGAAAGGAACTTTTTTCCGAGAAAAAATCTTAAATAATAAATTTGTTGTATATACAATTATTATTTTTATTCTCAGCATGACTATTTTTTCATTATCAAAAATCGGATTTATTTTAATTCCTATCTCTATTTTTATTAAAACAATTGCACTGCCGATTATCCTAGCAGGAATTTGCTTTTATTTATTTAATCCGCTTGTTGACTTTTTAGAACGAAAAGGTGTAAAACGAATTATTTCCATTCTTGTTTTATACATAGTGATTATCGGCGCATTAGCCATTATTATTTCATCGGTTATTCCGCCTCTAAAAAATCAAGTTGACCGTCTTATTGATAATATCCCAGAGCTGACGCATGACGTTCAGCATGCGGTGACGAACCTTTCGAATAACCGATATGTCGAACAAGGTCTTCAGTCGGCTAACACGGACCTAGATAAGATTTCCAAAGATGCATCAAAACACTTGAGTAAATATGTTTCTGGATTTTCAAGCGGTATTGTAAACTTTGTCGGCACCATTACAGAAATTATATTATCGGTTGCCGTTTTACCCTTTATTCTTTTTTACTTATTAAAAGATGGGAAAAACTTACCTAATTATATTGTAAAACTGCTTCCAAACCGATCTCGTTCTGAAGCTAAATTCATTTTAGCCGACATGAACCACGCATTAAGCGCATATATTCGCGGGCAAATTTTTGTTGCGATTTGTATAGGTGTACTGCTTTTCATTGGCTATCTGATTATTGGGTTAGATTATGCATTACTTCTAGCGATTATCGCCATGGTAACCAACGTTGTGCCTTACCTTGGTCCTATTATCGCCATTATCCCAGCCATTATTATTGCGTTTATTACCTCTCCTTTCATGCTTGTAAAACTAGCCATTGTCTGGGCAGTTGTTCAATTGCTTGAAGGTAAAGTAATATCTCCGCAAATTATGGGAAGAAGCCTAGACATTCACCCGATTACAGTCATTTTTGTCATTCTAACCGCCGGAAACTTATTCGGAATCATCGGTATCATTTTAGCCGTCCCTGGATATGCCGTTTTAAAAGTTATTATTACGCATATTTACCAATTTATCCGTTTGAATTCTACTATGTATCCAGATAAAAAAGCATAATAAAAAGCCCATCGAAAATCGATGGGCTTAACTTTTTACTTTTGCTCTTCTTCATCTTCACGATCAAACCAAAGGAGCTCTTGATCATCTTCATCTCCATTATAGTTGATGAGAATTTCTTCTCCTGCTTGGATATCCGTATATGCATAAAAATCAAAGGTATGATTGTCAAAATTAATTTCATACGTAGCATTGGGTGTATACGAGTGATTAAACAGCATACCGTATCCCAAAAGAATAGCCGTATGATTCACTCCATATTCAAAAGCATAATCCGCTAGTGTTGTTTTCTCAATAAAATCATGCTCTTTATTAGGATAAGCGATAACAGGGGCTTCGTGAATAAGCGTTCCTTTTTTAATATCTTGCTTAGCAAATACACCTCTGTTAAATTCTCCGTCGCTTATCGCAGACGCTTTTATTTCGATCATATTCGTCACCTATATATTCTTTCCTCTAAGATTTTTTTCTTCCTTAAGCTTGACAGTTTCTAATGGGGAAATCAACTGTTTTTCATAACCACTTGAATATAAGCTGAAAGAGCGCTTATCATGCACACTTGTGTAAGCACTTACCTTGTTAGAAATACGCAATTTGATTTTATTTTAGACATGGAAAAGCAATGACCTTGCGCATAGCGCTTTTTTGAGCCATTCAACATGTGAAAAATCGTTTTTCTCTGTGATATAATCGTTTATGCTGCTTTTTTATGTTAATCTATGACTCTTATTACCAAATTTATCTCATGTTAGAAGGAAAGTTTTAAATGAACTTAAATCATGACAAAGATGGTGTAACGTATGCAGTCCTTTCTTATCTAATGTGGGGGTTCACGCCAATTTATTGGAAGCTGGTTCACCACGTAGCACCAGGAGAGATTTTAGCTCAGCGCGTTTTTTGGTCTTTTATTTTTATGCTTATTCTTTTATTGATAACAAAGAACTGGCGTACATACATTACGTTTGTAAAAGAAATAATGAAGAAACCATCCTTATTCTGGTCCCTTTTTACTGCGTCTGTACTTATTAGTGCAAATTGGGGCATTTTTATGTGGGCTGTCATTGATGGAAAAATAGTAGAAGCGAGCCTTGGACAATATATTAATCCCCTAACAAGTCTTTTATTAATCGGAAGTGGAATGGTCACAGCTCTACCACTCTTATTATTCACAAAAAGTGCTAAAAAAGTATCATTATCAATGCTTGGTATTCTTCAATATATTTCACCAACCTTATCTCTGCTAGCAGGAGTAATTCTATACCATGAATCGCTAACAAAAGCTCATGTTATTGCTTTTAATTTTATTTGGTTAGCTCTTATTATTTATACGTTTTCATCTATTGCTAAATGGGAGAACAAAAAACACATAAAAAATAAGATAGAAGCCTAACAGAAGCATACATTTTCTTACGTATTATTTCTAAACAAATTGGGCTGAAAGGAGCGAGCGATATTTATGAAACAAATCATTGACTCTCATATTCACCTCGATCAATATGAACCGAAAAGCTGGAAAGAAATAATAGAGAAGGATCCTTCGTTAAAAGCGCTTATTTCTGTATCTTCCACATTACACTCTTGCCAACTTAATCAAAAAATTAGCCAATTGTATTCCTGCGTGAAACCCGCCTACGGATTTCATCCTGAACAAATGCTGCCTTCTTCAAATGAATTAGCGGAACTGTTTGCCTGGATTGATCAAAACAATGAAGAAATGATAGCTGTTGGGGAGGTTGGTCTACCTTATTACTTAAGTCAGACATACACTCTTTCTCTAGAGCCCTATTTGGAGCTGCTTGAAGCTTTTATTGTTCATTCAAAAAAATGGGGTAAACCGTTAATTCTTCATGCTGTATATGAAGACGCTGAGATCGTATGCGACTTATTAGAAAAACATTCTGTGTCTAAAGCTCACTTCCACTGGTTCAAAGGAGCTAAAAAAACCGTTGAACGAATGAAAAACAACGGCTACTATATTTCAGTTACACCCGATATTGTATATAAGCCTAAAATCCAAGCGCTTGTCATGGAATACCCTCTTGACTACTTGATGGTGGAAACAGATGGTCCGTGGCCATTTGAAGGACCTTTTCAAAACCACACAACGGTTCCATCAATGATACATCAGTCCGTTCAGGAAATAGCACGTCTCAAAGGAGTTTCTGTAACGGAGACATATGATTTTTTATATCAAAATACGTCTTGTTTTTATAGTCTCTCCATATAAAAGGCCTTTCCCTAAGGAAAGGCCTTTTATATCTAAATTCGTTTCACAAGTTTTACGATTAGCACAATCACTGCAATGACAAGAAGAATGTGAATGATGCCGCCGCCAATATGAAAAACTAATCCTAATAACCAAAAAATAAATAAAAGTCCAATAATCGTCCACAACATAATTTTTTCTCCTTTTTTATATGTAGTATTTGTTATAATTTTATATTTCCCTAAATGTGCATAAATAAACGCATTTCATATACATCTTTTCACTGAGGAAGGTTCACATAATGTACAAAAAGCACTCATGTTCTCTGTGATAAAATAGGTATGTAATCTTATTTCATTTAAACTATAGCGGAGATGATTAACTATGACGTGGATTGTATTACTTTCCATCATTCTTGTAAGTGCACTCAAAATATTAATAACGTGTCTTCCAACTCCAGTGGTCAAATGGCTTATGACTAAATTTCAATTACACCCAATACTTGATGATCAAAACGTTACTGTCACAGTTGATGGGAAACATCTAGAAGGCAAAGATAAAATGCAAGTGATTGATTATTTTAATAAAGCAACATTTTTAAAACAATATTATGTCCATGAAGGAAATAAGGACTATTATAAACACCTAGAAGACAGTGAAACTCCACTGGTTATCGATACGAAAAAAGGAAAAAACGATGTTCGATTATGCGTATACAGTTATCATGATCACGTCGATGTCGTAAAACAGTATAAAAAGAAAATTATTGCTTACAGCCTGCTGTCTGATCACCTTCAAAAGCAGTCCATAACAGCTGACCTAGCTTAAACCAGTCGCCTACAAGGCGGCTTTTTTAGTTTTTAGTTTTAGGTTGAAGCTACCTTATTTAAAAATACCAAACTTTAACATTAATTCTAATGCTATAATATAAATTAATAGAATTTTCTAACTTTTTAAGAGGTGATGGATAATGCTTTCTTTGTTAGGGTTTGGAATGATTGCGACTTTTCTTTCTTTTCAAATGGGCCTTTGGGACAACTATTGTCATGACGATTACAGCCATTTCAAAGAATGCTATTTCCTTTTAGAATACTACCATAAAAAGGAAGCCGACTACCATAAGGCAGTCGGCTCACACATGTAGGATATTGATTTAACACTAACAAAGTACAACACAACACTAGTAATTATATAATATATTTCATTATTTTGAAAGCGATTTCATATATATTTTTAAAAATATTTTGTTATTTGTTTTTCATAGAAAAAAACCACGCTTCAGCCAATTCGAAACGTGGTTCTTTTCTGTAAGGACTTGCCCTACAGGCTATAAATGTAAGTACGCTTATTATAGCATGAGCTCTTATCTAGATTCTATGGTAATTACTGTATAATATCGTTACATTACGACTGGTTGTATTTTTCTGTCCATGTGCAGCGTATTCCATGGCTCTTCCTGTTCAGCAAGCCTTTCGATAAAACCTTGTGAAGTCCAAAATGGGATAGCCCCCGGTAAAAAAGGATGAGTATGCAGATACAACGTGTCATAAAAATGATTTTGAGCAAATTGTTCCACTGCTTTTAACAGCTGCTGTCCAATGCCTAGACGCCGGTACGCTGGATCGACATAGCATTTTACAATCTCAGCTGCAGTTTTATGTTCATATTGCTTTTTTAATGCATGAAACCTTCCATCGTAAGCGTATAAACCAATTGTTCCAATTACTTGTTGATTTTCCGTAACAGCTGCAAAAAAAGCAGCGTCTTTCGCTTGAACGTAATGTTCATTAAAATGAAGCAAATCCACAGGAAGCTGATTTTTTTCCAGCATAGGAAATAGCTCATTCCGCATATTCATGACAAACTGAACCACTTTCGCATCCTTTTCTGTTACTTCTTTAATTTGATACATTTGTACTTCTTGCACGTTTACTGTCACATCCTTTTATCTATCATTGTATACTTTCTCGTTTTCCTATAGGAACAACAATATTGACTACGGCGTTACGTCTAAATGCTGAGTCAGCATATAATACTCACTTGGATTTGTTGTCCAATTTTTCACTTGTTGATTATAAGCAACAACAATGTTTGGATGTACAATCGATGATGTCAGCATTTTTCTATTAATCAAAGCGGTTGCTTGCTTGGCTAGCTGATTTCGTTTTGCGTCATCTACGGTTGAATTTAACTGTTCTATCATTTTTGTTAGCGTATCGTCATTAATCCGACTGGCATTTAAACCACCGCCCGGCAAATAGTTCGTGCTTAAATAATAGCTGGCATCCCCTCTAGGTGCTGTGATAAGGCTGTACAATGCTAAATCCCAATCATCTTTTGCCATTACATATTCATCGCTATCTTCAACTAGGTGAATCTTAATAGTAATTCCTAACTCTTTCGCATTAGACTGTATAAGCTGAGCAATTAAAGGCAGTTCTGGCAGAGAGCTGTATGTGACAAGAGAGAGCGATAGTGACTTTCCATTTTTGATTGCTTTGTCATTTTTGATTTGATAGCCTGCTTTCTCTAAATATTTTCTAGCAGATGTCATACCTCTTTGCTCGTTAGCAGTATTATCAGCAAAAGGAAATTGAGGTAAAAATGGACCTCGAGCCGCTGCCGCTTGATTGTTCATTATGCTACTGACAATTTCTTTTCGGTTCAATAAAGTATCGATAGCTTTTCTTACATTTTCGTCTTTTAATGAGTCATTGGTTTGATTATAAAGCAATAAATGAGTACGCACACTAGGTACTCCACTTACTTTGAAAGACGAATTCGCTTGTAAAGTGCTCAAGCTTTCTAAAGGCGGCCGATAAATAATATCCGCTGTCCCGGACTGAAGAGCCGCAACTCGCGCATTAGCATCTTCGTTAAATGCAAAGATCGCATTTTTCAATTTCACTTTTCCATTCCAATAATGTTCATATCTTTCTAACTTCACTTGATTTCCTTGATCGAAAGTCAAAACGTGAAATGGTCCTGTACCAATGGGCTTCTTAGCTATATTAGAAACATCAACATCTATAATAGCTGTGTTTGGATGCACTAACTCAGAAGGAAATTTAGGCATTGGTTCTTTTAATGTAATTGTCAGCGCATGACTGTTCGCTTTCATTTCTTTAATATTTAAAGCGTTTTTCATCGCATAGCTTTGATCTATCGTTCTTTGAAGAGAAGACTTAACGGCATTTGCATCCAGCGCTTTTCCATTTTGAAACGTGATGTTCTTTCTTATCATAAATGTCCATGTAAGGCCGTTATCTTTCGTTTCCCACTTTTCAGCAAGCCAAGGCTTTATTTTTAAATCGTCGCTGATTTTAACGAGCGTCTCCCCTACTCCCGCACGAACTGCTGTATAATTATCGTCCCTATGAGGATCAAGCGTTGCAGATGTAAAATTAAATAAAAACGTCACACTTTTATCCGTTTTCTTTCTTTCTTTTATACTTACGCTCTCTTCATTAGGAGCGCAAGCAGTGAGGCAAAGTAACACGAGAAATATCATAGATACGAGTTTTTTATTATTTATCATTGATTTTTCCACCTTCTATTTTAATACACAAAAAAGCACTTCTAAAAAGAAGTGCTTGTCTTCACAACAAATTCAGATAAACGTATCCCTTGTTTATCTTATTTTTGATTCTGCCAAAACACCTCCCTATCCTCGTAGGTTATTGTGTGCTGAGATTTATGGCAGGTCTCCTGGCTTCAAGTCATTGCCTTATACCGCCTTCCCGTCTCTAAATAGACAGTGGCTTTTTGACATAAGGCTCCTTGTTACAGTGGCGGGACCGCTCCGGATTTGCACCGGATTCCCTTTTAAGGCAATTGAAAAACAATTGCTACCATAAAAGCTGGTTATTTAATTTAGTAGCGTGCTCTTGAAACTCTAGAAGTAGAAGCTGATGGTGAAACATCTTCATCATCAAATCCAGTGGCAATAACGGTTACCATCATTTCGTCCTTTAAATCTTCATTAATCACAGATCCAAAAATCATATTTAAGTCCTGATCAGAAGCGGACGTGACAATATCTGCTGCTTCCTGTACTTCGTAAAGACTCAAGCTGCTGCCGCTCGTAATGTTCAACAGCACGCCTCGTGCTCCATCAATCGATGCATCTAGCAGCGGACTAGAAATCGCTTTTTTCGCTGCTTCAATTGCCCGGTCTGATCCGGAAGCTCGTCCGATACCCATAAGCGCAAATCCTTGATTAGACATGATTGTTTTTACATCAGCAAAGTCAAGGTTAATCAGCCCCGGCACAGCGATTAAATCTGAAATACCTTGAATACCTTGGCGAAGAACATTATCTGCTTCACGGAATGCTTCAAGCATAGGCGTCTTTTTATCGACAATTTCAAGCAAGCGGTCGTTTGGAATCACAATAAGGGTATCTACCGATTCATTCATCGCAGTAATACCGCCTACTGCTTGCTTCGTACGTTTATTTCCTTCAAACTTGAACGGGCGAGTGACTACTCCAATTGTTAAAGCATTTAGTTCACGGGCAATTTGGGCAATAACCGGAGCTGCTCCAGTACCAGTTCCTCCGCCCATGCCAGCTGTTACGAATACCATATCTGCGCCTTGCAGTACTTCTTGAATTTGTTCTCTGCTTTCTTCGGCTGCTTCTCTTCCCACTTCTGGATTAGCTCCTGCACCTAATCCTCGCGTTAAGGCCGCACCAATCTGCATTTTCACATCTGCTTTAGATAAGTTAAGCGCCTGAGCATCCGTATTAACGGCGATAAATTCTACTCCTTGTACACCGTGTTCAATCATACGGTTAACGGTGTTATTTCCTCCACCGCCGACCCCAATTACTTTAATTCGCACCAGTGGCGATACATCTGCATCAAATCCAAACATTCTAAGTTCCTCCTCAATGATCAAAATTACTTTCTCTTATTATCCGAAAAAACACGTGAAGAACCTTTTACTCCTATGTTTAACGCGTAACTGTTCTTTTGTTTTACAGATTTTATACACTTCTCTTTTAACCTTTAAATCTTTACATCTTTATGTAAATTTATTGTTGTTCTAAAATTAGTACGCCGAACTCTTTTATGGTTTTTCCACTCAAAATGGCATATAAGCTTATTGTATCATTCATTTGACAGATGTCTGTATTTAATTTTGAGTAAGATGTGACTAAGAGAATAATATTTTTATAGACAAAATGAGAAAAAGCCCTTAGAAATAAGGGCTTCTCTAGATAATAAACCGTTTTATAATTTCCCAGTTAAGAATTGAGCTTCTCCCATGCCAAAGCTCCAGTCAGCATTACCATTTTCAACAATCGAAATCATAATGTCGTTTGGCTGAATGCCGCAGCTCTCTCCAAGCTCTTTTACAATTAATCTGTAAAGAGCTTGCTTTTGCTCTTCTGTTCGCTGTTTGCTTGTTACGCTTATAATAACCAAATCCTTGCTTCTCTCAAAGCCAAGACCTGTATCTTCAATAATCATTTCATGAGCAGGATGCTGATGTACAATTTGATAACGATCGCGTTCTGGCACGCCAAAGGCTTCTAGCATCGCTCGGTGAGCAGCGTCTAGTAATGTTTTTAACTCTTTTTCATCTCTTCCTTCTATTACATCAAATCTAAGTAATGGCATACTAAGTAACCTCCAGCTTTTTGTCTAATGTACTATTGCTTCATCATATCACAACTATCATTTGTTAAAAAAAGATATGCTATTCACAATGTGCTCTCTAGTGAAAGAGACCTCAAACGCTTCAATAAAAGCTGAACCTAATAAAAAGAAATGAGCAGCATAACGGCTCATTTCATTAGTACAAAAACATTTATAATAAGAGCTAAAATACATACAGATACAATGGCAATGAGTACGTTCATCACAAGGTTTTGCGAGGATGTTTTGGCTTGTTTTTTCATATCAGCCCGACTCATCTGTTGCTTTTCATGATCACTTTTAGACATCACGTAGCCTCTCCTATTCATCAAAATGTCAGCAGTGTGTAAATGATTTTTGAGAAACCTTGATCCAGTTCTTTTGTATAAACAGCAGCACATGCAGGTTATCACCAGTTATTTTAGCATGTTTTGTCAAATAAGTGGACTATGTAGCGCTTCAATTTAGTATTCACGGCCAAATATATTTAAATTCGTTGCTTTTCTCTTCTTTTCTCGCTATTGTTTGAGAAGAAGGATAATTAGATACGATAAAGGATGATACGATATTGAATAACCATACGCAGCTGCCTCAGTATATCTACACATACGCATGCAGCGAAGAGGAACTCTCACTATGCCAATTAGAGAGACGCTCTCTTTTTGAAATTGAAACTGAGAAACCTATCATAAAAAGTGCCGTTAAACTTGATCCAAGCAGAAGCCCTTTTATCAAAGAGCGATTAGATATTATGTATGAATCAGATGACCTTGCAGATATTTGTAAGCAAGTAGAAGATATTGACCTTGGAGACAAAACATTTAAACTCATTTTCATGAAAATTAATGACTTGGAAAAAGATCAAAAAATAAGTTATAAAGGTCAGCGTGCTATTGAACGTGATGTGGGTTGGCATTTTGTAGCAGAAGCAGACTTGCATAACCCTGACCATTTGTTTGGCATTGTTCCATTTGAAGGACGCTGGTATTTTGGGAAATATCAAAAAAGCGAAGCTGTATGGCTGCATCATTTGAAAAAACCGCGTGAATACTCTACAGCACTCAGTACCCGCCTTGCAAGAGCTGTAGCTAACATTGCCGTTCCAAACCCTGAAGGAATCAAAGCGATTGATCCATGCTGTGGTATTGGTACAGTCCTCGTAGAAGCTCTTTCAATGGGCATTGATATTGTAGGACGTGATATCAACCCACTTGTGACCGACGGATCTCGTGAAAATATTGCGCATTTCGGCTTAAAGGGTGATGTCAAAACCGGACCGATTTCGGATGTTACCACTCACTATGATGTAGCGATCATCGACATGCCTTACAATCTCTACACCCACGCGACGCCTGAAGATCAGCTTTCTATTTTAAAACACGCTCGCCGCTTTGCGGATAAAGTAGTCGTGATTACAGTAGATACGATTGACCATATGATTCATGAAGCTGGCTTTTCTATTTCAGATCGCTGCGTAGCGCGCAAAAGCGTATTTTCTAGACAAGTAGTTGTATGCGAATAAAAAAAGACACCAGTCTAACAGGCTGGTGTCTTTTGATTTACCACTCTTTAGGTTCATAGTCTAATTCTTTGAATAGCTGCGTACGCTCTTTTTTCGTTAAATCTCTCCACTGTCCAACCGGTAAGTTGTTTAAATGGATATTCATAATACGAGTACGCTGAAGGCGGTATACTTCATACCCGAGCACTTCACACATACGGCGAATTTGACGATTTAAGCCCTGTGTTAAAATAATTTGAAACTCGTACTTAGACAGCTGTGTCACTTTACAAGGAAGCGTTTGTGTACCTAAAATTTTCACTCCCTCAGACATGTTTTTAATAAACTCCGGTGTAATTGGCTTATCTACTGCAACAATATATTCTTTTTCATGCTTGTTTTCTGCACGTAAAATTTCGTTAATAATATCGCCGTCATTTGTAAGTAAAATTAAGCCGTCTGAATCCTTATCTAGTCGTCCGACATGATGAATACGCAAAGGGTGATTGACTAAGTCAATGATGTTTCCCTTTACTTTTTTTTCACTCGTACTTGTAATGCCGACTGGTTTATTAAGTGCAATATATACATTATTTCGAGCAATCCGAAGCTGTTGGCCGCTTACTCGAATATCATCGCCAGGCTTAACTTGATCTCCGATTTTTGCAACCTTTCCATTAACGGTTACTCTTCCTTCACTAATTAACTTATCTGCCCCGCGTCTTGATGCTTTGCCAGATTCGCTAATAAATTTATTCAGTCTCAGGTGAATCACAACCTTACATTTAAAAATTTTAAAATTTGTATCTTCTATTAGAAACCGATATGTGTCAATTTCTATACCGTCCCTATCGTAACATGCTATACGCTTCTCGTCTTCTTTTAATTTCATTACTTAATCATATTTTTTTAACAGTAATAGAAGTATAGGTCCAAAATACTTTGTAACCTTATTCTTAACATTTCAATCAATGCTTACACCTGTGAATCTTGCATCAATCTTCACTTATATACAAGACCTCAACGTCTAGATTGACTGATCAGTATAGAGTTGCTACCATTATACTGACCGATCAAATAGTAATTATATTAGGGAGCTGTTTTGATGGAACCAACCAATTCAAAAGAAAAGATTTTAAGCGCAGCTGCTAAACTTTTTCGCAAAAAAGGCTATCACGCCACCAGTCTAAGTCAAATTACAAAAGAAAGCAGCGCTCCGAGAGGATCTATTTATTATTATTTCCCGGATGGAAAACAACAATTAGCAAAAGAAGCTATTCAAAAAACGGGGGAAAGAGTCAAAGCTTATATCGAAAAATCCCTCGCTTCTCATGAAGATGCCGCGTCAGCTATTCAATATCATATAAAACTAATGGCCGATCGAATGTTTGAACAAGTGGAAAATGAAGCAGATATCTCCCTCGCTGCTATGTCAAGTGAAGTATGGTCATCAAACGAAACGCTTCGTATGGCCTGTGAAGCCGTGTATAACGAGTGGGAGCAAGTTTATGCAGATAAGGTAGTTTGTTCAGGTTATGAACAAGAGGAAGCAAGACAGCTAGGTTCAGCTATACAGTCTTGGATTGAAGGGGCTTATACTCTTTCATTAACTAAAAATAGTACAGTTCCTATGCAAATTGCTGCTGACCAAATTGGCAAGCTGTTTGCAAACAAAAATTAATGTAGTAAAAGGAGGTCGATTATGACACAAACAAAAGAAAAAATGAGTACACGAAGTAAGCTTATCCTTTTCATTTTGATTCTAGGAAATTTCTTATGCTTAATTAGTGAAACGGTAATGAACGTAGCCTTGCCAAGTATCATTTCAGATTTTTACGTTAAAACGAGCTCAGCTCAATGGTTAACTACAGGGTATATGCTTGTGATTGGCATATCCGTCCCGGTGTCTGCTTTTTTAATTCAACGATTTACGTTAAGACAGCTGTTTGTGACGGCTATGAGCTTTTACTTAATTGGGTCCTTCATCGGCTTTATTACTCCATGGTTTTCTCTGCTTTTTGTGGGACGTATGATTCAAGCATTAGGAACAGGCATTGTTTTACCACTTGTAATGAGCACAATGTTAACACTCGTACCTGTTAGCAAACGCGGCACCGTAATGGGGATTTTTAGCGTAGCTATTTTATTCGCACCCGCGATAGGACCGGTTCTTTCAGGATTAATTATTCAATATTATTCGTGGCGAATTATATTTCTAGGTCTTTTGATTGCGGCGGCGCTTATTTTCCTATTTGCTCTCTTTAAACTCGGGAACGTTTCTGAAACATCTAGACCAACAATTCATATCCCATCTGTGATTCTTTCTACAATTGGATTTGGAGGAGTTGTTTATGGATTTAGCGCAGCTGGTGAAGAGACAGGATGGAGTAATCCTATTGTATGGCTCACGCTCATCATTGGCGTCGTAGCGCTTGCTTTATTTGTCAGACAGCAAACAAAGCTTAATTCTCCCATGATTAATATGAAGCCTTTTAGATCGTCTGTGTTTTCAAGATCAATTTTCTTAATGTTTCTTATTATGATGATTCAGTTTTCAATGATGTTAATTTTGCCGCTTTATTTCCAAACGGCTGCCGGACTGTCTCCTTTGCAAACAGGTTTTCTTATGCTTCCAGGAGGAGTAACGCTGGCTCTAACAGCTATGGTCGGAGGACGTTTGTTTGATAAAATTGGATTTAAACCGCTGCTTTTAACAGGCTTAATCCTTTTAACATTTATTTTAAGTTTGTTCACTACCATTTCCAGTGAAACAACTACGATGACCGCAGCTATTTTATACGCTGCCTTTACAATTGGCGTAGGTTTAAGCATAGGACCCGTGATGACGCTTGCTTTAAATCAAGTACCTAAACCTCTTCACGCTCACGGTTCAGCCATTTCAAATACGATTAACCAAGTTTCAGGCGCAATTGGACCCGCTTTGTATACAAGTATTATGACCATGGCTTCTCAGCACTTTATTCAACAATCAAATGAAACGAATAAAACGCTGTTACAAATAAAAAGTATGACAAGCGGAGTTCATACCGTCTATTATGTAGCCATCGCTTTCGCCGTCGTTTCGTTCCTTCTCGCTCTTACGTTAAAGAAAAAAGATCAGCAGCTCGAAACGCAATAAATAAGAAACTGATAAAAGCTGCTCATAATTTGAGCAGCTCTTGTTACATGCAGAATTTATATCACAAATGTAAAAGCAATCATAGATACTATGAAAACAAGGATAATAACACCTCTCTTTTTTTTCTGTTTTCCATGCTTCAATAGCGCCCACGATACCACCAATAGCTAAAATAAAAGTACCTATAATGTGCAGAGGCAGCAGAGATAATACTCTACCTAAACTCGCCATCACTCCTCCAATCAATATAAATCCTGTTGTTGCAATAGATTTTAAAGATATTAAGTCTCGTATCGCTTCTTTTTTTTCAATTTTACTCAGTTTAAAGTACTCTATTATACTAAAAACAGCGGGTGTTCCCCATAAAATAAAGAAGCTAATTAATCTATCCGTGTCTACACTCACTGTTCATTCACCGCCTTTGTCAATCCCTTATGCACTTTTCCTAACCCGTTTTTTAGAAATAAAAAAAGCGGCTGTAGCTGCTAAAACGGGAATTACAAAAGCAAAGCTAGGTGAATGACTGCCAAACATTACTTTACTTGATAAACCTTCAATTGAACTCCACATATCCGCGCTTTCTGGAACATGCAAAAGCGTAAGAATCATGCCTGATAGCAGTTGAAAGCTACCTAGCAACACAATGAAGCTAATGATAAATAGTCCATATCTCTTCAATGAAATCTCCCCCTTGGTTTATATACGATTTCACACCTTTCAAGTTCCACTATTTAACAAAAAACTTTCTATTACTCTTGCTTCAAGGATCCTCCAAAAGAAAATTGATGGTAGTCATCAAGCTTATTCCAATATCCTATGCACTTTACGTCAGGCTCATCAATAGCTAACGCTTCTTTATTAATTCCTTTATAAGGAAGAAATACAGTTAACTGCACTTTTTGTTTTGGCTTAATATTTAATTTATTACCTTCTGCTAATACCTTAAATTTATTTTCAGAATAACCGTTTTTCATTTTTAAAGGATAGGATAAAAAGACATTGTTTTGTTTGATGGTCAAATCGCTCTTGTTTACTAATTCCATTTCATATGAAATCCCTTGCTTCATCTTTTGTTCTTTGATGACGTTAATATGGATCTTTTCTAGCTCTTTTAAAGGAACGTTGCCTTCTTCTTTTGAACATCCGGAAAACACGATGGCTAACGCTAATAAAATAAGAACTCCTAACTTTCTGCTCAAAAAATAATCCCCTCTCTAGTAACAAAAATTACCTTACAATTATAACTCAAATTAGTAATTTAATGGTAAAAATACACAATTAAAAAAGCAAACCTTTTCGGTCTGCTTTTTTAATTGCTACGCATAGGTAATGTGTTGTTGTGCGAAAAACTTTTCGATAAGGAGTTTGCCAACTATATGTATATCGTAACAAAAGAAAAAAGAACGCGCTGTGAGATTTGTCACTTCTTCTTTCAAAATAATCTAATCGAATACTCGCTATTTCCTTACGCAAAAAGAGCAGAACGCAAACGCGACCTGCTCTTTTCACATGCTAGATATGGGTAATTTGTCCATGCGTGAAAAGCTCTTCAATAATAAGGGGTTTATCACTACACTTATAGAATAACAAAGAAAAAAAGATGGGGCTGTGAGATTTATCACAGCCCCATCTTTTTTATCCAACTAGCTTATTAAATTGTACACGTTTATTAATTGCTGCCATAATTGGTGCTCCAACAAGCATAACAACAAACTCACCAACAGCTGTTGTTAGCCATGTAAAGAAAAATGGTAACTCAAATGCTAGGTGCAGTTCAAACGCAATAATAAACATCGTAAACGTAAACACAAGTGTATTAATAAGCATACGAGCCCACATATTTTTAATGTAGCGCATAGAAAAAATGGTAATGAGTAATGATAGTACAGATTGTCCTACCCCAAACACCAGATCATAAGCGACCATTGGTGAAAAAAACAAATTCGTCAGAAATACCCCTAGTACAATGCCGTACACGTACTTTTTATTAAATACAATCAAATGATTGAACATTTCCGATATACGAAATTGGATATTGGTGAAGCCAAACGGCTGAATTAACATGCTGACAGCAATATACATAGCAGCTAAAAGACCGTTGACGCAAAGTGTTCTTATATTCATCTTACTATTCTCTCCTTAGTTTTTTAACGTGGGATGGTTACGAACCACGTAAACACTCAAAGAATCATACAGCAAGCTTAAGCTTTCGTCAATCTAGCTGTTTGCAAACTACTGCCGCTTTCTATATCTTGAACATTGACTGCCCTTTTTTCTTACTTTTCTTTAGTATAAAATAGAAGACGTATCCGTATACATAGGTGACATAAAGTAGTTAACCCTTTTGATTTGAAATACGAAAGGATTTGTAGTGATGTTAGATAATACAGATAAGCGCATACTAGAAGAGCTATCAAAAAATGGACGTATGAAGATGAAAGAATTAGGAGAAAAAGTGCATTTAACCGGACAAGCCGCTTCTGCTAGAGTATTAAAGTTAGAAGATGAAGGCATTATCAAAGGCTATACAATTAACATTGATGAACGAAAACTTGGCTACACCGTCCATGCATTTTTAAATATCTATACGCAGAGCATTCATCACCACCCCTACCTTACATTTTTAGAAAGTCAGCAGAAGTACGTCATCAACAACTTTAAAATCAGCGGCGATGGCTGCTACTTACTAGAATGCAAATTTCATTCAAATGAAGAATTAAATGATTTTTTGACAGAGCTAAATCAGCATGTGAATTACAAACTTTCAATTGTCATTAACAAATAATTTTTTTAAAAAATAAAGGTATATTAATTTATGAAAATGGCAATTCTAATAACGTATTCCCCCTATTCCAATAAATTTGAAAATCCTTTGCATCGTCGCAAAGGATTCTTTTTTATGTAGGAAACCGCCTTCTATTTTTTGAAAAGTTGAACATCTCTCATAGCGTTGACATAGCGGTCAGAGGTTTATATAATCGGTGACATCGAAGCATGGAAAAGCCGGATCAAGACCCATACACGTATCGTAATTCTTCGTCTTAGAAGTTGATCAGTTTTATAACTAGACAATTTCTAAGACGTTTTTTATTTTATCATTTGTGAAACACTAGTAAAAACAAGATTTCACATGAAAATATCCTAATAATCAGGGAGGTTTGCATATTGAAAACAATCTATAAAGACATCATCTTAATTATTGTTGGAGCACTTTTAGTTGCTGCATCCATTGATTTTTTCGTCATTCCAAATAAATTAGGTGACGGAAGTACAGTTGGTATTGCTCTTGTTTTATATTATTTATTTCATATCCCTACAAGTATCAGCACATTTCTTGTAAACCTTATATTTATTGCCTTAGCCTATAAATTTCTAACCAAAAAAACGATTCTTTATACGATTCTAGGAGCCGTCATGACGTCCGTTTTCCTCGGTCTAGTCAGCTATATTCCTTTTCACGTTCACGACATGATTTTAGGAATTGTATTCGGGGCTTTACTAATGGGAACAGGACTTGCTCTCATTTTTATCGCGGATGGATCTACCGGTGGAACAACGCTTTTAGCTTATTTATTAAACTATACAAAAGGTTATAATATTTCTAAAAGCATGTTCTATATGGACAGCGTCATTATTTTAGCCTCGGTTTTTGCTATTGGCGTCAACAACACACTCTATACTTTTATATTCGTCTATCTTTGTGCTAAAATCGTCGATGTTGTTATCGAAGGTTTCCACAACAAAAAAGCTATGACGATTATGTCTGATCAGTACAAAGACATAGCACAAGTTATTACCAGTGAATTTGGAAATGCAGCCACCATCTTTTACGGATATGGCTACTACGCCAACAAAGATAAACGCATTATTTACGTTGTTATTAAAAAGAACGAGCTATTAAAAATTAAAAAGAAAATCCAGCAAATTGACCCGAATTCTTTTATTGTCATCCACGAAGTAAAAGAAGTTGTCGGCGGGAAATTTGGATTTATCGGCAATTCGCCTCATGAAACAAAAGCCGCTGCTAAATAAAAAAATCCACCTCTTGGTGGATTTTTTTATGAAAAAACCGTTAAGAAAAACGAAAAGATACCTGCTAAAAAGTAAACAGACCCTAACGCAACTGCTCCTGTAACGACCGTAAATACACTTAATCCGATAGCCACCTTCATTTTCATCCACATCCCTTTTTAGATTAGTAGTATAAGTATGTCCAAGGATAGGAGATTTATAACTATGCCATCCTATTTATTTCATATATCGATGCAACAATTGTCTATTCAATGTGTTCTAAAACCACCCCTGACGACATAATGTATAGGAAGGATTTCATATACACATCTTTGTATCACACATATCATATGAAATTAGGTGAGATAAAATGGTGGCTGTCCACTTTTTTGAAAACAGAAAGCTTCTATTAAGCCAGCTGAGGGAAAACATCCCTTCTACGGGTGATGATTTAAAGATTAAAGGACGAAAAGGAACCGTCGTGCTTGTGAATGACATCGATAAAAAAAATGTTCACGTGGAAGTTGCTTTAGAAAAAGTAGTGAAAAAGAACTTAGCGTTAGATAACGCTAAAAAGAAAAGGAGATAAGCGGTTTACGCTTATCTCCTTTTCCTTTTAATTTATATACGAATCGTCTGTATCTTTTTGCTTCAGTTGCCAAAAAAAAGAGACTCCTAAAAAGGAATCTGCAGCAAAGAGCGATATCATCGCCTGAATATTAATACAAGCTATATTTTAACATATAAAAACATATTTTACAAAAATAAACTATTATTTTACGCATAATTATTTTTTATTCGATGTTTTTCAACATTTGAAACTCATTTTGTATAAAGATCTTTATTTATTTTTCAGGCCAAATTTTTGCATCTGGCTCTAATAACCACTTATGCTCTTCTTCCATAATACGGTCTGTCCACGGATTATTGTCGAGATGGCGAATCATCCAGCAGAAGTACATCGCATAGCCGGGAGCCGTTGCTTGAGGATGATCCAATTCGCCAGGAATTGTAATAAAACTATTATCAACTACACGGTACGCATCTTCTCCAACCATTGCGCAGCCAAATCCTTGGGGCTTGTCAAAACGATAGTAATACACTTCGGGCTGGTCATGATGATGAGGCGGATAACTCGACCATCTTCCTGGATAAGAAATAACTTCTCCAATAACAAGGTTAGAGTAAGGAGCGTTATTGTAATCAAAAATTGTTCGAATTACACGCTGAGCAGTACCTTCCCATACTCCTTCACCAGCCACTGTGTTTTGACAATCTTCAGGCGTATATAATTTTGATGAAAACTCTTTTTCATTATCCGTTTTTTGAATTAGCACTTCACTATCGGCAAGCCCGGTAATTTTAACCTCCACATTTTTTGAAACGTGCAAACACCAAGGCTCTTCTTCAAATAGGGACTGGCGCTGAATTTCTTTCGAATGGCCTTCCCACTCTAGCTTTACCTTTCCTTCTAGTAAAAGAATAGCCGTTTCACTGCTACTGTCTAGTAAAGTTTCCTCTTTTCCTTGGGACATTTTATAAATCCCAATATCCATCAGCATATCTTTGTGCTGACCGGTCATTTCTGTAAGTACGTTGTATCCTTTATTTAACTCACCTAATTTACCTAACATGCTTAAATTCCTCCTTTATGTAGTAGCACAATAAGAATTACTAATTACTCATTTTTTCTTCATAGACTCTCCAAATTCTTTTGAATATGTGACTATGAGGATTTTTTATTAACGGCAATATTCTTGATTGTGTTCAATTATTTGTAGATGCTGTGGCTTCCCTTCGTAACGGAGCCGTTGATTTCCGAACAATCAATTTTGGCTCAAGAAGCAAATGTTCTTTATGCATCGCTGGATATTTCATTTCTCTAACCAGCAAATCCACTACGTTTACAGCCATTTCTTTTGTCGGCTGTGCTACTGTCGTCAACATGGGCGTGATGGTAGTAGAAAGAACCGTATTATCAAAGCCAATCACTGATAAGTCTTGCGGCACATCAATTTTGAGTTCCTTTGCGGCTTGCATAACGCCGATAGCCAGTAAATCGTTACAAGCAAAAATAGCCGTCACTTTCTCCTTCATTAAAAAAATTTGCTTAGCACTTTCATATCCTTTTTGAATACTTGCTTCGGTCGTAATAACGTGCTGAGGCGGCACGATGATTCCATTTTCTTGCATAGCGTCTCGAAAAGCATCTAAACGGGCGTGATTGCTTTTTGCATTTTCTGTAATAATCGCAATTTTTTCATGATGCAAAGACAGCAAATAATCAGTCGCTAAATAGCTCCCTTTGTAGTCATCCACTGTCACTGTATTAACGGATATGTGAGGAATTTCTGAAGCAATAACGCTAATCGGTATATCTTGCTTAAGCATATTTTTTAAAAGATTAGCATTGCGAAAAGCAGAAGCTACAATTAAACCGTCGATTCTCTGACGTATTAACAGCGATAGATACTTTTTCTCTTTTTCCGCATCGTTATCGGTATTGCACATTACAACATGGAAACCTCGCTCATGACTTCGGTCTTCTATGCTTCTTGCCAAATCAGCAAAAAAAGGGTTGGAGATGTCAGGTACGAGAAGCCCAATCGTTTTAGTGGGTTTTCCTGTTAAAGCAGATGCTACGACGCTTGGATGGTAATTCAACTGCGCCATAACCTCAATTACTTTTTGTCTTGTTCTTTCACTAATATGACCGGTTTGATTGATGACTTTTGATACCGTAGAAATTGATACACCTGCTTCTTCAGCCACACTATAAATGGTTGGCTTCATTTCCTCTCCTCCTTTCCTTTCATAAACACATAAAAGGCGTAAAATCTTTTACAATGGAAATTAAAGACCGCTTTTTTCTTTAATAAAGTTTCTTGCTTTTAACGCATATTCAAAAGGATTAGCAAGGGCTGGATCCTGTTCTGCTTCTACGACAAACCATCCGTTATAATCCGAAGTGGCAAGCGTAGTAAATACTTCATCAAATTCAATAGCTCCGTCACCTGGAACAGTAAAGGCTCCTTCTTTTACCGCTTGCAAGAAGCTCAGGTCTTGTTGTTTGACTCGATCAACTACTTCTTGGCGAATATCTTTTAAATGAACATGCTTAATACGGTGAAGATATTTTTTTAAGATATAAAGAGGTTCTTCGCCTGAAAAGACAAGATGACCGGTATCAAATAGGAGCGAAACAAGCTCCGGATTGGTAAGCTCCATTAGCTGCTCAATTTCTTCTGTTGTTTGTACACCTGTGCCCATATGGTGATGATAGACAATATGCATATCTTTTTCTCGTGCCAGTTTCCCAAGATGGTGCAGGCCTTCTATAAGTCTGCTCCACTCTGTTGGCGTGAACACAGGCTTTTCTTTAAATAAAGGAACATCCATCAGCCCTTGAATGCTGTGCCCTTGTTCAGACACAACAATTACTTTTGCTCCCATTTCGTATAAAAAATCGCGATGTTCAATAAATGGCGTCACCGTTTCTTCCAGCGGCTTTGTTGTTAAAAATGTACTAAACCATGCGCTTGCAATTTCCAAATTCCGAAGCGATAATGCCTTCCTTAAGATCGAAACATTTCGCGGATATTTGTTTCCTACCTCACTTCCTTTAAAACCGGTTAAAGCCATCTCACTGATACACTGTTCGAATGTATTTTCAGCTCCTAGCTCAGGCATATCATCATTTGTCCAAGCAATTGGAGCAATCCCCAGTTTGACCGTATTTTCCTTGAACATCTCTTCCTCTCCCTTATATGAAATTGAAACCTCTTTTATATTTATCGAATGTTTCTCTTCACCAACTTCATTTTCTCCTGCCCCTTAATAAACTCTTGCCATTTCAAGGTTTTTCACCTTATCTTCATAAGCTTCCTGTACATGCTGATTTTTAGATACCTCTGCTACTCCTACATGCCACCATGATTCATAACCGTTCGTCATAGTTTTTGGCAGCACTTTAATATCAATTAGCGTAGAAACCTCTTGTTTTTGTGCATCTTCTATCGCCGTTTTTAATTCTTCAAGAGAGCTTACCCGATACGTTTTTACACCGTAGCCTGCGGCGCTGGCTGCAAAATCAATTTTCATCACGTTTCCGTTTAGTTTTCCTGTTTCATCGTTTCGATAGCGAAACTCTGTGCCAAAGCTACCCATACCGTTTGACATTTGAAGGTTATTAATGCACCCGAAGCCTGAGTTATCAAACAGTAAAATGTTTATCTTTTTTCTTTCTTGAAGGCTTGTAATAAGCTCTGAATGAAGCATTTGATAGCTTCCATCTCCAACCATCGCATACACTTCTTTAGCTGGTTCTGCTAGCTTAACTCCAAGTGCGCCTGATACTTCATATCCCATACATGAATATCCATATTCCATATGATAGGTATTAGGTTTAGTAGACTTCCACATTCTCTGTAAGTCGCCTGGAAGACTTCCTGCTGCACCAACAATGACGGAGTTGTCATCAAGGAGCTTATTCACCTCTCCAATTACTTCTGTTTGCGTTAATTGAGTACCAAGTGATTCTGCATATTCAGCTAAGCTTTCATCTAAATGACCTTGTATTTCCGGAACAAAATCTGCACCAGTAAAACGTATGCTATGCAGACGCTCTAACTCTGTATCCCATGCGTCTTTTGCACTTGCAATTTCTGTCGTGTAACCAGACTGATAGCCAATTGACATGAGCTCTTTCCTAAGAGCAAACAAACCTTCTTTTGCATCAGCTACAAGTTTCACGGCATCAAGTTTATTTGCATGAAATTCAGACGTGTTAATGGTAAGAAATTGCACGTCGGGATGTTGAAAAAGCTGTTTAGATGCTGTTGTAAAATCAGTAAATCGAGTGCCTACTCCAATTACTAAATCTGCTTCTTTAGCGATTGTATTAGCAGCTGAGTTCCCTGTTACACCTATTCCGCCTAGATTATAGCGATAGTCACTTTCAACGGCACTTTTCCCTGCTTGAGTTTCTCCAAATGGAATATGGAACTCACTAGCAAATTGTTTTAACTCTTTTGCAGCTTCTGAATACCGAACGCCTCCTCCGCAAATGATGATTGGCTTTTTCTTTGTTTTCATTAATTGAATTGCATCTGCTAGACTGTTCCTAGTCGGAAGGCGGCGCTCAATGCGGTGAACGCGCTTTTGGAAGAAATAAGCTGGAAAATCCCATGCTTCTCCCTGCACATCTTGAGGCAAACAAATAGTTACAGCTCCCGTATCTGCAGGATTCGTTAACACACGTATCGCATTAATCATAGCTGTCATCAATTGTTCAGGGCGGCTTACGCGATCCCAGTACTTACTCACTGGCCGGAAAGCATCGTTTGTAGAAATAGATAAATCATATGACTGTTCAATTTGCTGCAAGACGGGATCCGGCTGTCTAGTTGCAAATACATCACCAGGAAGCAGCAAAACCGGAATATTATTAGCTGAAGCAGTGGCTGCCGTTGTAACCATATTTGCTGAACCTGGCCCCACTGAAGATGTGCAAGCCATAATCTGCTTTCGATGTTTTTGTTTTGCAAAAGCCATCGCTGCATTGGCCATTCCTTGTTCATTACGTCCTTGATATACATCTAGATTTCCTGGGTCTTCTTCCAAAGCTTGCCCAAGACCTACCACATTTCCGTGCCCGAAAATTGTAAAAATCCCTTTAATAAACTGATGCTGCTTTCCATCAAATTCAACATACTGCTGATTTAAAAACTTCACTAATGCTTGTGCCGTCGTCATTCTAACTGTTTCCATGCTTCTTTCTCCCTTCTAATACTAGATTGCGATTTTAAAAAAGGAAGCATAAGGAATATCTTTAATTCCTGATACCTCCTTTTAAAATGAAATGCGATTTTTAATGAATCACTTACCAGCGCGTTGTTACCATTTTCTTTCTTGTATAAAACTCCACGCCGTCCGTACCATTTGCATGAAGATCACCATAAAAAGAATCTTTCCAGCCAGAGAATGGGAAGAATGCCATAGGTGCCGGTACCCCTACATTTACTCCTAACATACCGGATTCAATATTTTCACGGAACTCACGTACGCTTGCGCCGCTATCTGTATAAATGCAAGCACCGTTCGCAAATCGAGAGTTATTGGCTACTTCAATGGCTTCTCCTAATGTTTTCACGCGTATAATAGACAGCACAGGTGCAAAAATTTCATCTTGCCAAATTTTCATTTCTTGCGTAACATGATCAAAAATCGTTGGTCCTACAAAGTAGCCCTTGCCATTTACTGCTGCATCTGTGCGACCGTCACGAATAAGCTCTGCTCCTTCTTGCACGCCTGATTCAATATAGCTGAGCGTACGCTCTTTATGATTTTCACGAATGACTGGTCCTAAGAAGACGTTTTCTTCTAAGCCGTCGCCAATTACAATATCATTTGCTTCCTCTACTAATCTTTCAATTAGCTGATCCGCAATTTCTTCTTGTACAGTAACAACAGATGCTGCCATACAACGTTCACCTGCTGAACCAAAAGCGGCTCCGATAATTTGTTTTGTTGCTACGTTCAAATCTGCATCATTTAATACAATTGAATGGTTTTTAGCACCGGCTAAAGCTTGAACACGCTTTAAGTTTTCCGTGCCTTTTTTGTACACGTACTCAGCTACAGGCTGGGAACCTACAAACGAAATAGCTTTCACTAATTTATGTTCAAGAAGACCGTTTACCACATCATGCGCGCCGTTTACAATATTTAATACACCTTTTGGCAAACCAGCTTCTTCAAACAGCTCAGCTAATCTTGCAGCTAACAGCGGCGTACGCTCAGAAGGCTTTAACACAAATGTATTGCCGCAAGCGATCGCAAGCGGGAACATCCAGCAAGGAACCATCATTGGAAAATTGAACGGTGTAATTCCTCCAATGACGCCAATTGGATAGCGGTACATGCCAGACTCAATATCTGTTGCAATATCAGGAAGCTGTTTACCCATCATTAACGTAGGAGCACCTGCTGCAAATTCTACGCATTCAATTCCACGCTGCACTTCACCTCGCGCTTCGTTAAAGCTTTTTCCGTTTTCAACTGTCACTAACTTTGCTAATTCATCCCAGTTATCTACTAATAGCTGCTGATACTTGAACAAAATTCGTGCACGTTTAGGCACGGCTGTTTTTGCCCACCCTTTGAACGCTTCATTTGCTGCTTGCACCGCTTGGTCTACGTCTTCTTTTGTAGAAAGAGGTACCTGTGCGATTAGTTCACCTGTCGCTGGGTTATACACAGGTTCCGTTTTTAATGTAGCTGATTCAATCCATTGTCCACCAATATAGTTTTTTACTGTTTTTACTGCTGTCTGTGTCATAGAATATCTCTCCCTTTATCTAATTTTAATAAGCTGCTATTCCTTTAATCTCTCAAGCAATCTCTCAAGATTTTCCCTTTGTTTATTAAGCTTCCTGCAAAACTTCCGTTGCTGTCTCCATAAAGTTGAAGAGCTCAATGCTTGTCGGCATAGCATCTGAACAGCTGTGTTTTGAAATGACAATCGATGCGGAGGCACCCCCCAATCGCATTGCCTGTGGAATTTCCAGCCCTTGCATCAATCCGTAAATAAAGGCTGAAGCATAGGAATCACCAGCGCCAAACGTTTTCAGAACTTTTGTTTTAAATATTCCTCCGCGGTGAGACTTACCATCTCTTGTATAGGCAATAGACCCTTCTCCACCGTGCTTAATCACGACGATTTGAGCATGGTGAGAAAACCAGCGCTCTGCTGTTACTTGATCATTAGATTCTTTATAATTTAAAAGGTTTTCCATCATGTCAAACTCTTCTCGCGTACCAATAATTACATCTGATTTTTCAGCGGCTAAATTAAAATAGACTGCCGTTTCAGCTTCGGATTCCCATGTATATGGACGATAATCGATATCAAAAAACACTACAACTTCATGCTTGCGTGCGTGTTCTAGCGCTAAAAACACTGCTTCACGAGAAGGACTTTGCGCAAGAGCCGTTCCAGATATTAAAAGAGCCTTTGACTTCTTAATATATTCTTCTGATACTTCTGTAGGATCTAGTTTTAAATCCGCTACGTTATCACGATACATTAAGATACTGCAATCTGTAGGACTTTTGATTTCCGTAAAAGCTAGCCCTGTTACGGCCCCAGTTTTATCAATAACAATGCTATCTGTATTAATCTTATTTTTTTGCAGATAATCCGTAATGAAGCGTCCCATTTGATCATCTGATACTTTTCCGATAAAGCCGGTTTTTAAGCCTAGCCTTGCTGCTCCAATCGCAATATTAGCCGGAGAGCCTCCTACATATTTAGTAAATGTTTTAGTCTCTTCCATTGGACGCTGTGTTTCATTTGCATTTAAATCAATACATAAGCGGCCGATAGCGATAAAATCTAAATCACGATTTTCTTTAAAAACAAGCGGATTCATCTTTACTCCTCCTTAGTTAAGCGCTTTCCTAAAAGGGTAGAAAGATCAATTTCTTTCATCCCCACGTTTACCGTCATTAATTCACTGCGTATTTTTTATGTTCAATCTTTACTGGCTGCCCGGATAGTAAAGATTCTTTTGCTGCTTTAGCAATTCGTTCTGCTTGTAATCCGTCGTTCCCTGTACAAATAACGCTTTGTTTTTCCATAATTGCTCTTGCAAACTGTGTCACTTCCGCTATGTACGCTTGTGTATAGCGCTCAAGAAAGAAATACAGCGGCTTCTCTTTGACTACACTTTCGCCTGTTGATATTTCTACTGTAGTAGGACGGCAATTGTCAGCAGCAGCTGCACCTTTTTCACCAAAAACTTCAAGGCGCTGATCGTAACCGTAGACAGCTTGACGACTGTTATCAATTACACCTAAAGCTCCATTTGCAAATTTTAATGACACAATTGCCGTATCTATATCTCCCGCTTCTTCAATAGCAGGATCGATGAGCGTCGTGCCGTAAGCCGATACTTCTACTACTTCGCTGCCCATTACATAACGAGCCATATCAAAATCATGAATCATCATATCCATAAACAATCCTCCTGAAGCGCGAACATATTCGGGACTCGGAGGCTGAGGGTCTCTGGAAGTGATTTTTAAAATGTGCGGCTGTCCTACTTCTCCTTGCTGTACAAGATCATGCACTTTTTTAAAGTTGGGATCAAAGCGTCGGTTAAAGCCAACTTGAAGCTGCACGCCATGTTCTTTTACTACTTCTAACGCTTTGATTGTTTCTTCTACTGAAAAACTAACGGGCTTTTCACAGAAAATATGCTTTTTCGCTCGAGCTGCTTCTTTAATAATCGATGCGTGCGTATTCGTTGGCGAACAAATGAAAACGGCATCAATTTCTGGATCAGCTAATAAATCTTGATAATTTGTTGTTAACGTCGAAATTTCTTTACTTGCAGCCCATTCATGTAAATGGTCTACTACCACATCTGAAACCGCTTTAATTTTTATTTGCGGCATTAATTTTAAATTATCAACGTGTAATTTCCCTATGCGTCCAGCACCAATTATTCCAATTGTAAGAATCCCCATCTTATTTTCCCCTTTAATTAAAAGTTAAGAAAACATTCGCTCAAACCTCTACATAGGTTAAGCGCTTTCCTGATTCCAATTATACATAACGTTTTCTGAAATGCAAACATTTTTTATAGATTATTTAGAATATTTGTTTTTTAACAATCTAAACGCATACTATAAAAAACTATTTTTATTTTTTATCTATTCATCGATGAAATATAAAGAAATTCTCTATATTTAAGTATTTTTATCATGAATTCAGTGATTATTGCCTTGCATACTAATATTTTTATGATTAAAATCATTTGATTGAAAATTATATATATTTAAAATTTTAATTGACGTTCAAAAAATGTAAGCGTATACTTTTTATCAAATAGATTAAGCGCTTAACCAAATTAGTTTGATGTTTTACACAAAATAATCGATCTGGTGGTGTGGAAAATGAATGAATTTATTTCCAGAAAAACGGCTTTAGACAGGATTGGGATCCCTTCTCATTTAACGTGGGGATACATAGGTATTATCGTTTTTATGATTGGCGATGGTTTAGAACAAGGATGGTTATCTCCTTATCTTGTAGAACGAGGTTTAACCATTGAACATGCTGCTTTACTGTTTACTGTTTACGGCATTACGGTCTCTGTTTCTTCCTGGTTCTCCGGCGTACTGGTTCAGCTGTGGGGTCCTAGAAAAGCCATGGCATTCGGCTTGATATCCTTTATTATTGGTTCAATTGGATTTATAGGTTTAGGACTTCATATTATGAATTACACAATTATACTAATTTGTTATGCTCTTAGAGGATTTGGTTACCCTTTATTTGCTTACTCATTCTTGGTCTGGGTGTCTTACCGAACGCCCCAGGAAATGCTTTCAAAAGCAGTAGGCTGGTTTTGGTTTGTCTTCCAGCTTGGATTAAGCGTAATCGGAGCCTTTTACTCAAGTTATATGGTTCCAAAAATTGGAGAAATCGCTACCTTGTGGAGTGGTTTACTTTTTGTTTTGATCGGTGGAATCTTTTCGATTATTATGAATAAAGACAAGTTTACCGTACAAAAAGTAAACGATAATAAAACAAAAGAATTAATGAAAGGGATTACAATTGCATTTGAGAACCCTAAAGTAGGGATCGGCGGCATCGTAAAGATTATTAACTCTGCTGCTCAATTTGGATTTGTTGTTTTCTTACCAACATATATGATGAAACATGATTTTACGATGAGTGAATGGTTGCAAATCTGGGGTACATTGTTTTTTGTGAATATGGCTTTTAATATTATTTTTGGTATTGTTGGAGATAAGTTTGGCTGGGTAAATACAATCAAATGGTTTGGCGGAGTTGGATGCGGAATTGTAACACTTGCTCTTTACTATGTACCGCAATTCGTCGGACATAATTATTGGGTAATGATGATTGTCGCATGCTGTTACGGTGCAACACTAGCAGGTTATGTCCCTCTTACAGCGTTAGTGCCTTCTTTAGCTCCGGAGAATAAAGGAGCTGCAATGTCTGTGTTGAACTTAGGATCTGGACTTTCTGCTTTTGTAGGTCCTTTAATTGTGACCGTTTTTATTGGTCTTTTGGGCACGGGCGGCGTAATTTGGATATTTGCTTGCTTATACTTCTTTGGTGCTTTTCTAACTGGTTTCCTTACGATTCCAACAGAGACAACTATTAAAGGCGAAACAATAAACGAAGTCAAAAGTCCGGTCTCTCTATAAATATGCTTAAGCAGAAAAAGCTGCAGGTGCCTCAACACCTGCAGCTTTTTTACCTTCTCTATTTTATAACTTTTTTACCGACGCACGTTCTACTAGTTCGGGAATAATCGTTACTCGCTGTTTCGCATGCTCTTCTTTTTTCATAGACTTTAACAGCTGTTCAAACGTACTAGTAGCCATCTGAGAAATGGGTTGTTCAATCGTTGTCAAACCGGGCTCAGCAATATCGGCATAAATCGTATTATCGAATCCAATTACCGACAGATCTCCCGGAATTGAAAGCCCCTGCTTTCTTGCCTCGTTTATGAGCGATACACCAATTAGATCTGTACATGCAAAGACTGCTGTTGGCCTATTAGGTAAGGAAAGCAGCTGTTTACTTGCTCTCCTGCTATCCTCTACTGTTGAATAACAGCTGATAATGGACTGGTTTTCTAGTGATAAATTTGCTTCTGTGAGCGCTTGTTTAAATCCTGCTAATCGCCCCTCACTGCTTTTTCTATCTTTTTCAGTCATAATCGTTACCGATTGATGACCTTTTTCTATTAAATACGTACCTGCGATATATCCTCCGCGAACGTTATCAATTGTCACTACATGCGTTGAGATAGAAGGATGGTCAACTGAAAACAATACAAGCGGTACATCATGCTTCACAATCTTCTTTACGAGCTTCGTATCATTTAGTTCGGTTGCGATAATGATTCCATCTACTTGTTTTTTAAATAAAAGATCTATATATTCATGCTCGCGCGCAGTTTGATGATCTGTACTGCATAAAAAAAGCGTGTATCCCGCTGCTCTAGCACTATTTTCAAAAGCTCTTGCTACCTCTGCAAAAAAAGGATTCGAGATATCAGGAACTAGAACACCGATCGTATACGTCTTTTTTCCTGTTAACGCCGCTGCAACACTGCTAGGCTGATAATCTAATTCCATCATTACTTTATTCACTTTTTTTATCGTTTTTTCACTAATACGGCCTGTTTGATTGATTACTTTGGATACAGTGGCTATCGATACCCCTGCTTTTTTCGCAACATCGTAAATGGTTGGTTTCACTTTCACTGTTCCTTTCTTCGTGATCTCTTCCTTTATTTTATCACGAAAGTATTCAATCGTTTATTTTAGATACAGTCTTTCGTTGTAAAAGAGAAATAAAAAAGCTGTTCAACGTTCAACAGCTTTTTTTAAAATGATTAATTTTTCAACGATTGTTTACTCATCCATTCCATTATGCTTGTTGTGCTGCCGTTTATTTTAGCGTTGGGTTCATTATTATACAGATATATCCAAGATGAATGTCCATTATACTGATAGGGCGAACCATCATTATTTTTATACAAACCTGTGGTGTCATGCACATCTTCAAATAGTGATAAATAAACATTATTTGTATGTCTTTTCACCAAACGTTCATAAGTTGGAAGAGTGTTAATGTTTGGCGGAAGAACCGTATCATTCTTAGCGGCTACGAACCAAATAGGCGTTTCTTTCATCTTTTCAATATCTTGATCCGTAATTAATCTATCATTTAGTCCTTCACATACCGGAAATGCTGCTGCAAAGTAGTTGGGATAATCACGAATCATGAGCATAGTCATATATCCGCCGTTAGATGCTCCTCCGATATAGATTCTATTTGGATCAATATCAGGGTTTTTAGAAACATATTCTTGAATTAAAGCCATCAGTGATTCTTTATAAATAGAAGTTCCATCCGCTTCAGCTGTATAACCATCCATCCATTTTGTTGGCGCTTGCGGTACTAAAACGTAGGCACCTTCAAAATAAGCCTGAGTTTCTTTTGTGACAAAACTAACAGCTTTATTGGCAGATAAGGGAATTGTTGCATCTGTTCCTCCTTCTCCTCCACCATGTAGCCAAATAATTAATGGATTCTTTTTCTTATCCTTTGCCGGCGCATGACTTGCGTATGCCAATTCCATATTATGATATATACCTTTTTGAATGGTAAAATCATCTACGAGCTCTCTTTTCTCTCCCGCAAACTGTTTCACTACAAGCCCTGACAACTTTCCTTTCTTTGTTACGATATCTTTTTGCTGAGTAATGGTATATTGACTGTCTATCCATGCATTTAACCCTGTACCATATTCATCATAATTTAGTGGTGCTCCTAATGAAACAGCTGGTCCAACTTCCATTTCTAAAACTGCATATTTTCCATTATGTACGGCTGGTTGTCCATCTTTATCAGATACATAGGCTTTTTTTACTGTACGATCTCCTTGTTCCAATAAAGACGGTTTTAATCGACTATCACTTCGAGCCACATGCACCTTAAACGTTTCTTTTGTAAGTGAATTAGTTGGAACAGGTTCACCTAAGTCAATAATAATTTTTGTGATCGCCGCTCCCCAATCATAAATCTCTGTCACTGTACGATAGGATGTAGCTTTTTCGTGCGTCTGCTTCGCCAGCGCTGCTTTCTCATAAGAGAGTACAATGCCAATTGCTAAACTCAATGTAATAGCCAATAGTACAGACTTTTTTAACCTTTGATACATAGAAAATCTCCTCCTTTTAAATAGAATAGGAATATTAAAATTCTCTTTCTATTCCGAATAATATGTAACCGCTTACTTACTTGTGTTCTATTTTACGTGACCTCTCTCTCTTTCTACACATAATTATTTTCCGTTGCCTAGCGGAAAATTTTGTAACTATATTCCAATAAGCATATTCTATAAATCCTTGAAAAAATTTTTTTATTTTATGTATAAAAGCTATCTATTAATCAAATCATAATCTTAACCTTATAAAAGGAGTTGATTATGATGGCAAACAGCAGAAATAAGAGCAGCAACGAATTAGCAGTACACGGTGCTCAACAAGCAATCGATCAAATGAAATATGAGATCGCTAGCGAATTTGGCGTAACTCTTGGTCCTGACGCAACTGCACGCGCAAACGGCTCAGTAGGCGGCGAAATCACGAAACGTCTTGTGCAAATGGCTGAACAGCAACTTGGCGGCGGACGTTTCTAAATCACTATCATAAGCAATACGGCTGGAGGAAGAGCGAATAACCGTCCTTCCTTTTCCCATTTTTATATAATCTCTTATCGCTTTCCTTCTCATCTATATGTATCTAAAACAAAACCACTATCCCCATAACGTTAACATCCGGGTATATAAAATTCTCTTTCTCTCACAATAGATTGTGTATAATACAACATAAAAAGAAGTTCCTTTTATAGGAACTTCTTTTATCTCACTTTATAAATGTGCAAGCTCTTCAGATATCTTTTCGGTCTTTGCTTTGAGCTGTTCTTGCTGACCTTCTAAATCAGCGATTACAGCTAACACATCTGTATTGTTAGGTTCTTCTTCATACTGTTTTAACGTAGCGACAAGAGACTGTGAAACTTTGATGAGCTCTTGATTAACTTCTTGCTGCTGTTTTAAATAGTCAAGTTCATATTCCGTTTTTTCTAGATTTCTCATCGGTCCCCTTCCTTTCGTTAACTAGCTTTTATTTAAGAACGCAGTCTTTTGTTATCGCATTTGATTACTTCAACATTACCTTATTTTATTTTCGTGATTGCCGTATAACATTTTTTCATTCATTGGATCAGCTGATTTTTCAGCAGGTGTCACTGTTTGCCCTAGAGCTGAATTGTGTTTATCATGCTCAACTGCATCTACCATCAGCAAAACTTTTCCTTTTTTAAGATCAGATACATATGAGGAAGCTTCTGCAGCAGGTACACCATATTCGGTTAATTGATTTTCGATTCGATTAACATCTTGATCCATTTTTTCTTCAGACGGATTAAAAGCATTTTTTATTTTCTCCATAAAGGATTGATGGTGTTTTGAGTGTTGATCTGTATCAACTGTTTGCACATCAATTCCTGCAGAATGCTCAATCGCTTCTGTATTTTCATGACTCAGGCCACTGTTTGTCAAAACAGAAAGTGCACTATCCGGATATCCCTGTGTTTTTAAATTTCGAATCGCTGTAATAACGGCTGCCTCTGAATCATACGTACCTACTACATTTTTTGTCATTTTCTATTCCTCCTAGGTATTATCATTTTTTAGCTTGTTATAGTATTAATACCCTTGGATTTTTTAGTAAAACTTTTTAACTTTATCTCTCGCTCTCCTTACAAGGAGAAACCAATAAAACAACAGACTTGAATCTAAAAATTCAAGCCTGTTTCATGATATCAATGATTTTTATTATAAAATTGGTGACAGTAAGCGAGATACCGCTTCTTTAAATTTTATAAGAAGAGAGCGCTCTTTATATCGTTCAAACGTTAATTTTGAACTGCATTGCACATCTTCAAGAAACAGGTTCTGCAACTTTTCCGCAATAGGCTGGTCATATACAACTGCATTCACTTCAAAATTAAGGCTGAAACTTCGTGGATCAATATTCGTCGTTCCTACAGAAGACACTTCATTATCTACTACAATCGTTTTAGCATGCAAAAAGCCTTTTTCATAGAGATAAATATTTGCACCATACGTCAGCAGTTCGCCTACATGAGACCACGTAGCCCAATAAACAAAAAGATGATCGGGTTTGTTTGGAATCATAATATGAATCTCTACTCCAGATAATAAAGCAATTTTACAAGCATCCATAAAGCTTGCGTCTGGAATAAAGTAAGGCGTTTGAAGGTACACACTTTCTTTGGCCGACATAATCAATGAGATATACATGTTTTTCAGATGCTGAGTAGTCGAGTTTGGACCGCTTGCTACAATTTGTACAGGAACCGTTCCAGAATGAGTTTCTGTACGATGCAAAAATTGTTCCAGTTCAATTGGCTGCTTTGTTGCTTGATGCCAATCTAAAATGAATCTCCCTTGAATATCGTTCACTGACTCTCCTTTAATGCGAAAATGAGTGTCTCTCCAATAACCCATTTTTGGATCTAACCCTAAATATTCATCTCCTACGTTAAATCCTCCTATGTATGCTACTTCACCATCAATAATACAAAGCTTTCGATGATTTCGATTGTTAATCCGAAAATTAATTAAGCGAAGAATTGAAGGGAAAAACGCTTGTGCTTCGCCGCCATATGAAATAAGCTCCTTAAAAAATGATGGCGTCATTTTTCTAGATCCTACTTCATCATAAAGAACGCGAACCTTTATGCCTTCTTTTGCTTTTTTTGTTAGCTCATCTCTTAATTTTCCCCCAAGATTATCTCGTTGAATAATATAATATTGAATATTAATTTCTTTTTTAGCATTTCGAATGTCCTCAAACAATGCATCAAATTTCTGATTACCATCACTAAAGATATCAATTTCATTGTCCGTGCGCACGAGTGACTTAGAAGAATTTAAATTAGTGAACAGCAGTTTATTATGTTGAATCAATAAATCATTTCGATACTCATGGGTAGCTTTAAGTTCTTTTAGTTGTTCATCTACTGAAGATCTTAAATATTCCCGCTCATCAGATGATAACTTATAAAAGTTCTTCTGTTTTAGCTGTCTTCCAAAGAATAGATATACAATAAAGCCGACAATCGGTATAAAAAATAAAATAAGAAGCCACGCCCATGTCGATCCTATATCCCTTCGTTCGATGAAAATAAGAATACCGGCTAATAAAATATTAATAGCTGTTACAACAGATACACTTAGTGTAAAGATATGGGCAAATTCCATCCTTTTACTCCTTTCTTTCTACTACATCGCTTTATTAACTCATTCCCTTTTTTAACGTTCTCATTCACCTTACTATACATAACACAGATGGCTTGCTTTTTCACCTTTAGGATCCAAATTTTATTGTTTCTTTCTTTTTTGCTACACTAAAAATGTGGAATATTTCTTTTTATTGTGTATTAAAAATAAGGGGGAAATAATTTGTTTTTTTTCTTTTATTTTTCTTAGCCTCACCAATGTATTTGTCAGTATTAGCCTGGGGTATACGGCTTATTAATTATTTAGAAAAGCATTTATTGGAGGTATTCTTACGTGTATCCTTACTTGCAGCGCTCCTATCATGTTTGTATGGTCTTCCCTGTTTCTATCAACGGGCATATCACTTTTTCTCTACTTTCTCATTATTTGCTCAAAAAAGCACATATCATCTAATATATAAATAAAAAACACGAAAATCTAAGATTTCCGTGTTTTTTATCTACAAGCTGTATACGTAATAATCCTGCACGTGATATGAATTGAAACCGCATGTTTCGTAGAGTTGCAAAGCGCGTTTGTTTTTCGCTTCAACCTCAAGAAATATATCATATCCTAGCCGAAGCTGCTTTAAAACAACTTGTTTTAAAGCAGCTTTTCCTATTCCCAATTTTTGATAAGAAGGTAAAATACCAAATCCATAAATCCATGCTTCGCTTTTATCATAAGATACCCTTAACTTTCCAACCGCTTGATTATTGTACTCTACGATAAAATGATTTTGCTGTTCTTCCGTTTTCGTTTGTTCATAATAAGCAGCTGCTTCTGTTAAAGACATACCAAAGCATTCCACATCAACTTGCATTTCCATTTTCATATCGGTATCTGATTGGGAAGAGCGAAGTGTAACAAAGGGATTATCATCTTCCAATTCTTTTTCTGTCCACTTCATTTGATATTCTGAAAAAGTAAATGAACATGGAATTTGCTTTAAGAACTCCCTGCCTGAAACCGAATCGCCAGGAGCATTCAATAAAATCTCTGTATACCTGCGCTTTTTACATATATGTAAAGCTTGAGAAAACAGCTTTGAAAAAATCCTTTTTCGGCGATAGCTAGGAGCGACCATTCCGCATATTTCTACTGTATTCCCAAACCCATAAAGACCAATAAATCCAACAAGCTGATTATCTTCATAATGAAAAAAATCGTTAACTTCATTTTGTTTTCGACTTCGTAACATATCAAAATTCAGCTTCAGCTCTATATGTTCTTCTTGTTCGCAAATAGACTGTAGTTTCTGTATATCTTCTAGTACATGTTGTGCTAACATACGTATCCTCCTTCATCTCTCTTTTTATTATAAGTTCGGCTTTATTTAACTTTTTCCTTTCATCTTTAGCGCAATAGTCGAATAATTATAGGGTAAAAGCAAGATCAAAAAGCATATAGAGTAATCAAACTAAATAGGCGGGATGCTTATGAAAAAGACCATTTTAATAAGTTTTATTGCACTAGTTGCTTTAACGATTATTTATTGCCTGCAGAAAGAATTTATTTTTGCCTTAGCTTTGTGGAGCATTTATGGAACAGTACTATCTGTTTTTGTATATTTTTCTTTTTACAAATCAACGGAAGATCGCGAGGAGGAGTAACAATAAAGCTATTAAAAGGTCTGTGAAATAAACCTTTTTACAGACCTTTTATAAATTTACAACTGGGATATATGTTGGTAACAATTTAGAAACAAGTAACCCTTATTCTTAGTGTTATAGAAAAGTCATTACCTATTTCACTAAGGAGTTGGATATTTGTATGAAGACAATTACAAAATCTATATCGGTTTTTGCATTAGCAGCGGGCTTTGCTTTTTCATCCCTATCTGGAACACTGCCATTCACTCACGAGCAAACAGCAAGTGCAGCAGAAAAAATAAACGCACCGTTCAGCGTATATGAAGTGACCGCAAACGTACTTAATATACGTTCAAAGCCTAGCACTCAGGGAAAGATTCTTGATACATTAAGAAAAAAAGATCAAATCGAAGTAGTCAAGTTTGTAAATGCAGACTGGGCTACCATTAAAATAATTGGCGGCACCGGATATATCAGTACTTCCTATTTAATGAAAGTCCCTACTACTGTTCGTACAGCTGCTAACCTTAATTTACGTACAGGGCCTAGCACAAGCAACAAAGTTGTAACAACTATTCCTAAAGGAAAAAGCGTCAGCTTCTTAGCTTGGGGCTACTCCAAAGATAACAAGCTTTCATTTGATTGGGCTTTTGTAGAATACAACGGCTTTAAAGGATATGTAAGCACTTCGTACTTACAGTTACCTAATTATAGATAAAAACAGATAACTCCCTTGAATTATTTCAAGGGAGTTTATTTATAGACACCTTATTAATAGTGCCCTGCCCATGAAGCACCGATGATAATTAGCAAAATAAATAGCACAACGATTAGCGCAAAGCTACTTCCGTGACCTGCTCCGTATCCGTATCCATAACCATAACCTCCGTAAAAACTCATTTTCTTTCACCTCCCTTTTTTGTAGAATATGTGAAGGGAAATGAAAACGAACATGAGTATTCTTTATCACAAAATTCATTATAATTTATAAGCGTTAACTCTTTTACTAGTAAGGCATAGGATATAGCATCCCGTGGTTCATCTCTCTTTCCCTCGTTCCAACTTTTAAAGTAAGGGTATATTCCAGCAATACAAAAAAAGAAGAGTTTATATAACTCTTCTTTTTTATTGAACTGGATTATCAACTTGCATGTAGTCATTATAATATTCTTCTAACGTAATTCCTTTTTTATACACTTTAGAGGCGAGTTTTTTTCCGACAAATCGTATATGCCACGGCTCATATTTATAACCCGTAATCTGCTGCTTTCCCTCTGGATAGCGAACAATGTATCCGTATTTATATGAATTTCTTTCAATCCATTTGGCTTCAGGAGTCTCTTTAAAACAATCTTGAGCCGCACACTTACCTGTGCTGCTTGATACATCTATACTTAAACCAGTCTGATGCTCACTGCTGCCTGGATGGGCGCTATAATGACTGGCTGCCGCTTCTCCATCTTGCTTTATGTACGCTTGATAAAGAGATTCCTGGCGAATTTGAGAACGATAAGCGGAAACACCGGCTAGGTAAATCCCTTCTCGTTCAGCAGCTGAAAACATTCTTTCTAACGCTTTTGCTGCTTCTGTACGCATTTGTCGCTTTTCAATTTTTTCTTTAAATATAAACCGAACGTCTGGGTATACAAGGTCAGTGGGTTCATAATGATCAGGAAGAAGATTTTGTTTATTTACTAGCACGGCAATGGATTCGGGGTTCCCAACAACTTCTATGCTATTTTGCTTCTGTTTAGAAGAAGATAAAGGATTATGATCAGACGTGTTCAAATGATCGTCGTGCTGAAATAATCCTTGATAGCCTAGATACGAGAATCCTGCGATCACACCCAGCACTATTAGTAAAGCCATTTTTTTATAAAGTTTCATATTTCTATACTCCTGACATATTTTCAGCTTTTTAGGCCACTCAAACATTGTATATAAATCAAGAAATAATTACTAATATAACAAACTAATTCCTACTATAAATTTCAGTATGCCCGGACCTAATTTTTTTCAAACGTTCATTTTAAACGTAAAAAAGAGATGTCTCCTAAAAGACATCTCTTTTTATTTCTATTCTATAAGACTAGTATTAGTCGATAACTGTAATTTTAACTGATCTTCTGCCCCAGTCTTGTGCAGCACTATCTGAAGAAACGAATACATCAATTCGATTTCCTTTAATTGCGCCACCCGTATCTGCCGCTACAGCTTGACCATAACCTTCAACGTATACTTTTGAACCTAATGGAATAACGCTAGGATCAACCGCAATTACTCGTTGATTTGGATTTGATTTTAAATTTACTCCAGTAGCTGTCGTACCACTGCATCCAGCACAGTTAGCTGTATAAGCTGTTGCTTCAACAGTCATAGACTTGCCGCTAGCTTGCTGTTGAGACTGCTGTTGCTGCTGTTGAGCTGCTTGTTGTTGCTGAGCTGCTTGTTCTTTTTGTGCTTGCTCTTGAGCTGCCTGTGCTTGTGCTGCTGCTTGAGCTTGCTCTTGTTCTTTTTGTGCCTGCTCTTGGGCTGCCTGTGCTTGTGCTGCTGCTTGAGCTTGCTCTTGTTCTTTTTGTGCTTGTTCTTGTGCTGCCTGTGCTTGTGCTGCTTGAGCTTGCTCTTGTTCTTTTTGCGCTTGCTCTTGGGCTGCCTGTGCTTGTGCTGCTGCTTGAGCTTGCTCTTGTTCTTTTTGTGCTTGTTCTTGTGCTGCCTGTGCTTGTGCTGCTTGAGCTTGCTCTTGTTCTTTTTGTGCTTGCTCTTGGGCTGCCTGTGCTTGTGCTGCTTGAGCTTGCTCTTGTTCTTTTTGTGCTTGCTCTTGGGTTGCCTGTGCTTGTGCTGCTACTTGAGCTTGCTCTTGTTCTTTTTGCGTTTGTTCTTGTGCTGCTTGTTCTTGCTGAGCTTGTGCCGTTTGAGACTGCTGCGCTTGTGGAGCTGCCTTTGCTACTGGCGCACTAGCTGTTTGAGATTGAGCTGCTTGTGCCGTTTTAATTTTAAATTGTTCTCCAGGGAAAACTAAGTCTGATGTTAAACCGTTCCATTCTTTAATTTCTTCTACTGTTACGCCATAATGTTGACCGATTGACCACAAAGTGTCACCACGTTTTACAGTATGTACGATTTCTTTTATGCTAGATAAGTTTAGTGTCTGATTTGGATAAATTAGTGTTGATGTTAAGTTATTAGCATCTTTTAGCTCGTCTACGCTCACATTATGATTTTGAGCGATTTTCCATAAAGTGTCACCTTTTTGTACTTCATACGTTCCGCTTGTAGAGGCAGATGCTGCACCTACAAATCCTGCTGAAAGAATTGCCGTTGTCCCTAGAGTAAATACAAATTTCTTCATTTTCCGAATACCTCCTTATTTACTCAATGACTGAATGATACCACCTGTTCATTTCACTTCCATTACAGGAATATTTTACTTTTATTACGGATTTAATTAATTTTAAACATTTTCTTGTAATATTTCTGACAATTCATTTTTGAATAATGATTAAATTTCATCAAAATCATGTCAAAATTTGAAGAAAACTCTATAAAAAGTTGGAGTTGTATTCGGTGATAAAAGTAACTTATCAGCAAAAAAACCTTCTAAAAGCAGTTAGCTTTTAGAAGGTTTTTTTACTGATATGAAACAGTTAAAGTTGGAGCGTATGCAGGATTGTCGCCCCCATAAATTTCAACTACGTCACTTAAAAAGTCCGCTGGACCTGAGCTTGACAAGCGAAACTGAGTTTTGCCGGTCCTATTCATATATCCCCAAAGCGAGGAAGGAAGTTGAATAGTTGTATATCCATTATTGAGTGAAGGCACTGACATTTGGAAGCCCCCTGAAATAGATGGTGAAGCCTGATAATCTATTTGTTCTAAAGTGCTGCTAGTTCCAAATACACCGCTTTTAATATCGCCTTTCAAAGATGAAATATTACCAGTTGAAGATTTGCGATAAATTTTTAAAGATACATCCGTAACGATTGCATCATCAGGTAAAGAACTTGTATCAAAAGATAAAATGGTTCGGTATGTGTCGGTATTGTACATTCCTTTATCCCCAATTTTATGAATAGAACTACTCATACCGTCAGCTGATAAGTTTCCGATAAATCCATCTTCAGCAGCAAGCGAAGAAAATACTGAAGATTTCTCTGAAGTTCCAGAAATTTGATAAACTTCCGTCTTTACTTCCTCTTGGTTACCCGCTGCGTCTACACTAAAAAATTTTATTGTTTTGCTAGAGTTGATGGTAATAGGCTCAGAGTACTTTAGAGAATTAACAGTTGGTATGCTTCCATCTAATGTATAGTAAGTGGTGGCAGGTTCATTGGTTGATAATGTGACAGAAACAGAACTTCCATACGTTCCTCCCGCTGGTGAAGCAGTTGTAACCGGTGGGGATATATCTCCTGGATTAGGAGCATCACCACTTTTCGAATGGCTTTTAAAAAAGTTCCAGCTTAATTTAGTTGCATTTGGTCCTTTAGGATCTGTATAAGAACCAGATGTACTTCCTCCTGACCAAGCATGTCCCATTCCTTCTATCGTGTACTTTTCCATTACTGTTTTTCCTGCTGTATCTTTGTAAATATATTGCGTATAGCTTCTTCCACCAGATACTGTACCTGTTGAAGTTTGATCTGCCGTATCATCAATATTGTTATTATCCAGCCCATCAGAGGCTCTATCATTTGTTTGAGCCCATTGCGATAATATTTGATGCGCATTTATAGGCGCAACAGTGTAGTCAGCTGTTCCATGAAACAAAATAATTGGAACCACTCGTTTATGATCTCCCATGGCTGAATAGGCTAAATCTCCCTGTTGGATAGGATTAGGACCTCCACTGCTCATTGCTGTATAAGCACCTGTCACACTAGTCGCTGCTTTATATTCTAAGCCAGCCCCAACGCTGATAGCCGCAAATATGTCTGGATAAGTAGCTCCCATAATAACACTCATAGCTTCACCAGCAGATAGCCCTCCAACAAAGACTTGGTCGGCATCTATTGAATAACTGCTTTTTATTTGATTGACCATTCCAGCAATTAACGCTGGTTCACCGCTTCCCGTTGATTGATGAGCTGTATCAAACCAGTTCCAACACTTATTTGAATTAGCAGAAGAGGGTTGTTCTGGATAAAGAACAAGAAACTTCTCTGTCTCCGCCAGTTCATTCATTTGGGTTCCTGCTGCAAATTGATCAGGGTCTTGAGTACAGCCATGTAGCATAACTACTAGAGGTAAAGCAGCATCTCCCTGATAACCGTTAGGTACGTACAGTTTGTATGTCCTTCCGTTATATGTTTTAGAGGTAAAACTTCCTGCGGCTGAAGAAGATACAGCACCCAAAGATAAAAAAAGTATAAAAATCATCCCTGCTATAAATAATCGTTTCATCTTCCTGCTTCCCCCTTATATTGATATGGTTATACTTAGCAGCAAACGTACGTACATATCGGTATGGTATGGAATGGATAAGAGTTATTAGTAAGATAATAGCAAGTTTTTATGTAATGAAATTTATATTAACTGCACGATTTGCGTACGGTTATGAGGACGAATAAAATCATTCATCTCCCAAATAAAGAAAACGCTTACATAAAACTGTAAACGATTGTGCCGATAAATACTATAAAAAAGACATACCTTTTAAAAATAGGCCGGTATGTCTTCTATGGACTGCTTACTTAAGTATTCATATTGTGACTCGCTGCAATTTACCATAGCAATGGATTGAGGATAACGCTGTAAATGAGAAGGGAGCTCCTTAAACCCAAACTGATGATAATATTCAGGAAGAATATCGCTATAAAGCATAAAAATAGCGCTGCGCTTCTCTATCTTCATCTTTTTAAAAAAGTCTTCAAGCATATCTCGGCCATACCCCATTCGTTGATAAAGCTGATGAACAACAACGGACCCAATACCATGCAAAGCAAACTTTAATCGAGGAGTTTGTAAAAGAAGCAAAATAAATGAACCAATAATTTGATTCTCTTCATTTACATATACATACCGAATTCCATATGTTTCTTCTTTTTGATTATCTCTAACATACTCTTTGTACGTCCTGCCTTTAGGCCATGCCGCATATCCCATTTGATAGACTTCTGCCAATTCTTCAGACTTTATTTTTCTTAATAACATGAACATCCCCTCTTTATTTATAATCCCATACGTCAGCAGACATTTTTTATAGAGTTAAAAATAGTTCCTGTATGTATATATTATACTTCATCCTACGGAAGCTTTCTTGCTCGGAGTACTATTAACAGCTAATATGTAGGCTGCTTTCTCAAAAAACTAGAAAGATTCCTGATAGTTGTTCTTCACCCATATCAGTCATATATGTAAAGATACTCTTTATCATTCCATAAAAACATAGAGATGTAAATATATTTCCAGCTTCACTTAACATTCATTATGTATCACCTATCAAAAAAGAAATTGGGCCATAACGAAATGAATGCAATCTAAAGACGAACAACCCGGATAAATAACCTGGGATGCTTGTTCCGCCGCTGTTGCTTTACGTGCAAGGCTTCGCTTTCCGCGGGCGATGGAGCCTTGCCCTCCAACCAACAGCTAGAAGCACCTCATACTGAAACCTACGTTCACCATGACCATTAAAAAACACGAACTATCTATTTTTGATAGATAGTTCGTGTTCAACGTTAACTAAACTGCTTTTGTCCCAGCATCTTTATAGTAAAAGTAATCATCATTTTTAAGCTTTTTCGTTCTCTACATACTCCACTAGATGAAAGAAAAAGCGATATGTAAGAACAAGAGCTTCACCTATTGACATTTTTTCATCAAACTCTTTTATAGCATCTAACTCAATATTCACATCCCATAATCCATCTTTATCATTAAATAAAAGCTGGACGCTTGTTGGGCCGTCATTAAGCTCTTTAGCAAAAAATTGTTTTAGTACAGAACCGAATTTTTTTTGCATATGTAGCCCCGTTAATACTTTATATGTGCCAAACACATCATCCACTTCAAAAGAACATCCATCAAGCTTAATAAATTCAAACCATTTTGATTCTACATATAGAAATTCACTTCTGTGTTCTTTTAAGTAAGAAAGAGGAGTATCTAAAAACGAAAGAGGAGATTCTTCTGCGATCAGCTCGTCCGTTTCTTTATCTACTCTTTCGATATAAGAATCTTTAAAACGTGAAGATGCCTCTTTTTCTTCTATCATCAGGTTTTGCGGCACCAACTCTTTTTGCAACGCATATTCCTTTTCTTCTTGATATAGAGATAAAGATTGACCTTGAACGTTCATTTCTTTTTCAATATAAGTTTGAATATTACTTTGTAACATAAAAAACCTCCTGATTAATCTGCATCACTATCTTATATCATAACCTAAACAAGTGTTTATAAATATAGCCAAACAAAAAATCCTTAGGCTATGCCTAAGGATAGTAATAATATATTCAAGTATGTATAAAAGATAATTTGGTTGCGGGGACAGGATTTGAACCTGCGACCTTCGGGTTATGAGCCCGACGAGCTACCGAACTGCTCCACCCCGCGATAATAAAAATGCCTGGCAACGTCCTACTCTCACAGGGACAAAGTCCCAACTACCATTGGCGCTAAAGAGCTTAACTTCCGTGTTCGGTATGGGAACGGGTGTGACCTCTTCGCTATCGCCACCAGACAAGAGATTGC
>NZ_JAKWFJ010000006.1:0-119916 GCF_029522155.1 Priestia sp. P5
TACATGTACCATGTATTAAATAAACAAGTTGTTCGGATAAAAAGAAGGCTTGAGCCGTATGACGGGAAATCTGTCACGTACGGTTCTTAGGGGGGCGGGCGCTCGTGAGAGTGCCTGCCTACCCGACTAAACTAAAAAGATTCAAAACTAAAATTCACCCTTAAATGAGTGAGGCCATTTTTGAATAATGTGTATAACCAAAAATAAGTTACTTCATATATTTTTCACTTTTAGAAACCCTATTCTTATCAGAATGGTTTTTTTAAGTATTTACTTTTTAAGGATTATGGCATCGCCTTCCGCTGCTGTAAACTCTTTACCAGTTTTAAGGTTTTTTAGAGTAACAATTACAAAAGCACTAAAATAATCGAATGGACTGTCTTTGCCTTCTATCTCTTTCCATTTAGAAGGAGCTTTCAATGGGAAAGTTTTTGTTGGTTTTTTTGTAGTTGCCTGAATTAAGTTATCATTATCATTTTGAACACGATTTATATATACGTACAATTCCTTAGCACTTACCTTTTTTTTATCTAAAATATCGACTTTAGTTTCAGCACGTAAATATTTGTAGTATTTTTTCTTACCAACGGTTCTTAGTTGATAATATATTGTTAATGTAGTTTTCGAAGCCTTATATTGGTCATAAAAAACTTTCTTCTTGCTTTTAACTTCAATTTTCTCTTTAGGTGGAGCAGTCTTTGCTGATGCTAGTAAGTGAAAATTTCATCTTATTTACGGGAAAAGATAATAGCCTTTGGCGCACTGCTGTCCGTAATGTATCTTCCCACTTAGGTGTTCCTATTAATGTTTATGGTATCGGCTCACAAGGAGATTGTGTGGAGTGTGAGGATAGCTGGGAATCAGTGTACGATGTTACCTCTCAAGGAGCTGTATTGATAAGACCAGACGGTTTTGTTGCATGGCGTACAAAAGAGGGGGTATCAGATCCTCATCTACTTCTTAAGCAGGTCATGACTAGCATACTATGGTAGATAAACTAATACGCATGCTCCTGATTTAAAATTAGTTAAAGATTAAATAATAATAATTAAATATTTAAACTAAATAAAAATTGTTGAGATAAAAAATAACCCTTGTCACAAGGGTTATTTTTTATCTGGTTCCTAAGATTGGGATTATGGTAACTACAAATGCATACTTGTGAGGACACCTAATTCTATTCTGTTTTAAAATATTAAAGGAATAAAGTTAAGAATTTTATTTGAATGAATGAAATTTAACTATCTGACTTTCTCTGTAAGATTCGTGTTTCAGTCATATATTATGAAAATAAAAGTTTTAATTTTAGGTTATATTCCAATTTATACCTACTTTTTTATTTATTAGCTGAGTTTAGGACATCCAGTGAATTATTAATTGCTGATTTGCACTTGTTGACATCAGGGGTGGACGAACGAGCTGTTGCTAATACAACATCAATAGTTCCATCGATTCCAGTCCATTTAGAACCGTCTATTTTTCTAAGTTTAGCCTCTGATGAATCCCACTGATGTTCTAAATCGTCTGCTCCTTTTTTCGTCGCAGTAAAGTTTTTTAAATTTACATCCTTGAGCATATTATTTTCAATGTTAATAAAATCCTTTAATTGTCCAGACAGTGTGGCCTGTGAAGCAGTGGATTGTGACACTATATCATTACTGCGCCAGATATAACCACCTATACTTAGAACTAAGAAAATACAGACGACTACAATGGTTTGTGTCAAAATATTTTTTTTACTTGCACCTGTTAGCTTTAAATCTACTATTTCACTTTTTGAAGTTATATCAATTTTTGTAATAGCGAGAAAAATGATAATTGCTAAAATAGCTATAAGAAAAATAACACTGGTAACAGTTGTTCCCAAACCTAATCCACCATTAACTTTTGTTTGTGATAGGTAATCTCCTAATGATGCTCCCAGTGGACGAGTAAGAATATAGGCAATCCAAAATGCTAAAATTCCATTAAGTTTCGATTTGTATGCCAAAAAGATACAACCTATGATAATGATGACTGTTACTCCCGTTTTAAGATAGCCAAAACCTAGTTGTTCAGAATATAAATCACCTACTGCTGTTCCAAGTGCAAATGTAAATAGAATAATAAGCCAATAGAAAACTTCTCTTCTTCTTGTATAAATCGAGTGTATAGAGAGTGTTTTTTCACTAAGGTACCAAAAAAGAAAAGTTAATCCAAGTAGAATGGAAAAGACAATTGTACTAGCTTCAAGAGGTACTCCCATTCCATCTGTCAAATTATCAGTTACTAATGTTCCAAATACGCTTATAAGTACAACCGTTGTCCAATAAATACCTGGGACATATTTAGTTGCCTTAAATTGAAGATATAATAAAATAAAAAATGCTATTCCCATAATTATAGTAGTGACAGTTAACCCAAATCCAAGGTTGAAATTTAGAAAATCAGCAAATGTTTCACCTACAGTTGTGCACAAAACTTTGATTATCCAGAAGAAAATTGTGACTTCTGGCACTTTGTTAAGTGCAATACCCAATTTATTTTGGTTCTCTTGCATACACATTCCCCTTCTTTGCAGTGGTTTTCCACAACTTTTTTAAAAGAACAAACTGATTGTTCTATATTATTGCCGTGCATTTTAGAATTCAAAAAACGAGTGCAATCTATATCAATTTACTCCATGAGTCATTTACTATTATTTGTTTTTGTTGAAATTAATTTTTGTCAAAGAACACCTCATATCCAATATGTTTTTAAAGTTAAGATAATTGTATGGGAATACTCTTAAGTATCTATGAAAAATAAATTAATAATTCATTAGAATGGTTAATTTATTAATTCCCTTTTACGCCTTTTATAGCAGTTAAAACTATGAATAACACCAAAAAACATAAAGTAAACGTTTACTTAGTTAGCGTCGTAATTTTAAGCTTTTATTTTTAATAGTTAACTTTAAAAATGGATTTTAGGGTTAATACCTTACTGTTAGTTTTGGAAAATGTGGACCTTGAAAACTATTTATATAAAAAGAAACCTTTGCCATAAAGGCAAAGGTTTTTCAAATTTATTGGAATAGGGGGAATACTTTATTAGTCTGTCCGGATTTGTAGATTCATATGCATATAACTTTAAAAATAAATATTGTGATTGATTCTTTTTTTAGTAAATAACCTTATTTAAGTTCTTTTATCTTTTAAATACTAAAGTATTTTATATATTATTAACGTTTCACCATTTATACTTAATGACAACAAATAAGAATAAAATCAACAAGAGGTGCGTATGTTACCCGCAACAAAAACATGTGAGTAAACTAACTATGTTTAAGATTTACTAGGTAAATTATGAAACTAGACAGGGTAAAGAAAGCGACAGTGGAATGGCAAGATGTTCAAATGGTAGAAAATTAGCAATTAGAAAAGACCCTGTATCATTTAAGACGCAGGGCTCTTCTAAAGTTTTGTATATTGTTCAAATTATTTACAGGGTTCTATATTGTACCATGCAACACTTTTTCACTTTGAGAATTTTGAATATAAAAAAGAATTCATTTCGAAAATAATTATTCAAAATGAATTCTTTTTATATAGATTAAGGTCTATGGAAGTTGACCGTTTTTTCGTCATCTCCCGTTCGCTCAAACCAACCTCTAAAGGCCCAGTTATCATATCCTCCGTCACCTTCATTAATAAACGTGCCTTCTTCAAATATCCAAACTCCAAACGTAATACCATCGTAATCTACGGTATCAAAATATTGGACACCTTGTAATTGGTTTGAATTATAGCCTTGACTCAAATTCATCACCATTACATTATATTGTTGACCCGATTCAAAAAACGCTTTTTCCATTGCTCCTTTGACAAAACCACTTCGATTATCAGCCGTTTTAGCTGCATCTGCAATCGCTTGCCCAATTGCTACTGGATCGATCGCTACGTCTCCTCCAACTTCTGCAGCTTCTGCGGAGCCAGCAGAACCTCCTAAATTCGGTAGAGTTAATGGCGTCGCTAACATAGCTAAACCTACGGCAGAAGCTACAACAGCTTGTTTCGCTCTTCTCATTTGATCTCCTCCTATTTTAGTTGATTCTTAGAACAAATACCCTTTTTATGAATATTAAAACAAAAATTCCATAATTAAGTATATGTAGGTGGGGAGAAAAAGTGAAATAAAGGTTTGAAAAAACCTGAAAATAATCTCGATTGGAAGCCAGATGAAGAAACAATGACACATTTAGAAATAGTTTGTCATGTTGTAGTATCAGATACTTTCCCCATCTATCTATTGAAAATTCAGGTAGCTTAAACGTACATTTCAGTAAAGACTTTTATAAAATGTCACTTACTTATTTGTTACCAAGTTGCTCTGCCAAACCGATTAAAAGTCCTTCTACTCCACGGATGTAGCAGAGCCGATACGAGTCCTCGTATTGAACCACTTCGCCAACGAGCTGAGCGCCATACCTAGTGAGTCTGGACACCATTTCGTCAATGTCTTCAACAGTGAACATGACCCGCAGATAGCCAAGAGCGTTTACAGGAGCAGTCCGGTGATCTGATATAGTAGGTGGGCTGAGAAATCGAGAAAGTTCAATCCTGCTGTGGCCATCCGGGGTAACCAGCATCGCAATCTCTACGCGCTGAGAACCCAATCCTGTTACACGTCCACCCCATTGACCTTCGACGGTGGCTCGTCCTTCAAGACTCAAGCCAATCTCCTCAAAGAAAGAAATTGCATCATCAAGGGATTCTACAACGATACTGATATTGTCCATTCTTAGTAGGTTGTTTTTTTCCATAGTTTTATCTCCTTATATGTGATATTTTATTATGTGTTCATTTTCATAATCATTCTATTAAAAAGTTACAAATTCCTTTCAAACAAAACATTCTTACCCTGTCACTAAGCCATATTTGATGTGTATTTTATATTCTTTGTAGAAAAATGATCTATTTACGAATAATACACGAAGGACTTTACTATTTACTAAGCTAATTAATGAAAAAATCGGTGTAATAATAATTCCGAATAGTATATAGTAAAGAATAATTTTTCATTATATGTCTGAGAGGTGGGATTGTTATGGAAAAGCTAGAATATGAATGGGTAAAACAAGCACGACAAACTTTATTAGAGCAGTGTAGAGAATTGAGTGAAGGTGACTTGACGAAAGAGTTTGCATTTGGTTTTCAAAATATTAGAGATTCTCTAGTTCATGTGGCAGGTTGCTACCATGCTTGGCTAGGTTCTTTTGTGCTTTCAGAAACATCATCACCACTATTCACAAAAGAAGTAATTAATACTATGCAAATAGACGATATTCAGCATTATTTTCAACAGGCTGATAGATACGTAGAAAAAGTATTAAAGCAATTTACAGATAAATTTGATGAGTCTATTGAAAAAGAACTGGCTTGGAGAGCAAACAGTGGTTTGGTAAGAAAAACACCTCGTCAATTGCTTGTCCATTCAATTACTCATGAATCACATCATAAAGGACAAATTGTAGTTATGTTACGTCTATTAGGGCATACACCTAAAAATACGGACATATTGGGATTACCTGAAAAAGAACCTTCCAAATAATAAATTAAGAAATCTTCTCACAAAGAGCAATATTTTCAAAACAACGTATATGCTCTTTGTAAGATTCGTAAAAGTATATGTTTGTAGTTAATATAAAACCAATTAAAGGAAAAAGGTCCTTGTCGGAGGATATGTCTGTTATGGTAAACATATAATCTTCTCTAGAGGGTGAAGTCTATAAAGGAGTTTTTATTTATCAAAAAAGCTCGATAAAAAAAATAAAGTTAACTAGCTTTATTTTTTATAATATACATCCTTCTTTTCAAATAGTTGATTCTGTATACAAGTATGATATATTAGAAGTCATACTATTTTTTACAAATTTCAACGTAACTCTATTTTTGAGGAACCTCACGTCCACTGCCGAGGTTCCTCTTTTATTTTGTATGCGTAGCAACACATTCAAATTAGCGTTTGATTACACATTATGGTAAATTGTTTCATTAAATCCTTATATAGAGCTCATCACAGAAGACATTTCTTTTAATAGGTAAATGTTTTCTGTGATCTCTTTTACCTGTTAATAACAAATAACCAGATATAAATATATAAGCACACCTTTAATTCAACAGGATTTTGATACCACTAAAGAATTTCAAAAAAAGTTCTTTATAGAATCCTTTTTTATTTTAAAGCTTAACTTTTTAGTTCTACGTAGAAAAATATGTTTTACTCTCGGTTTGTCTTTTTTCTTAAATACTTTATGCTAGTGTTGTTTAAACAATTTATTCCCTATCCACTAACCCTTTCTTTTAAATAACCTAAAAATCCATTTTGGACTTTAACTATATGGTCACCGTTCCAAATACTATTGACCCTAAAGTAATACCACCTTCGAGATTCACCTAAAAATTCTCCAACGCTATAACCTTCTTTGATTAAATGAGCTTGAATTTCTTCTTTCCAATCATTAAACATCTTCTTCCCTCCTATTTAAGATTGTTAAGACTTTCCTTTTACTAATCCCCATTTCATTCAAGGGGAAACCAATCATTCTTATTATTCATATATGTTAGTATTATCTATATCATATAAGCTTTATAGCAATTCCAACTACGGTGAATAGAGCACCTTCAAAAGATTTGTAGAGGGTAACACGCCATAACAAAAAAGCCGAAAAGGTAACTATCGGCTTTTTGAATCATATGGTATCTATATACTGTGTATACAATTAGCAAGGGAGTTTAATCTTCCCAAACTTCATTCATTAAATCTTCAATTTCTTTTGCCAGCTTTTTCGTTTCACTTTTATCAATCTCAACCTTATCTCCCGTAATATAAACGACATCTCCAACTTGTGTATTCTTGGGAAAGATATCTTTAGGATAATCTTTTGTCTTTCCTTCAATTTCAACAACAGCAAAACCCTCTTCAAATCGATCAATAATACCTTTTATCTTTTTCATAATTACCTCGATTTTTTAACAGAATAAGATGTTCCATCACCAGTGATAATAATCGTACCACTTTGGTCTGTTCGCAGAATACTTGCTTTAGAACCTTTTAGTAAGTTCACAACTTGAGAAGTAGGGTGTCCATAACTATTTTTACCCACGCTGATGACCGCATACTTAGGTTTTACAGCATCTAAGAAATTCTTACTTGTAGACGTTTTAGCGCCATGATGACCTACTTTAAGTACATCTGCACGTAGTGTTTTCTTCGCCTTAATCATATCTGCTTCTGCTTTTGTTTCAGCATCCCCTGTAAATAAAAATGTATTCTTTTTATAAGCCATATGGACAACAGCACTCCAATCATTTAAATCACTGTTAGCATATGTTTTGGTAGGCCCTACAATTTGAGCATTTACATCTTTAACAGGTAGTTTTACGCCTGCTTGTGCTGTTTGAACCTTCAATTTTTTCTTTTTAACTGCATTTAAAAAGTCTTTGTAAGCTTGCGTGTTATTACTTACTTTAGGCGCATAAACGTTTTCTACTTTAAATGCATTAATGATTTCATCTAACCCACCAATGTGATCAGCATCAGGATGAGTAGAGATTAATACTTCTATATCATCAACTTTTTGTTTCTTTAAATAACTTACAACGGCATTTCCTTTTCCTTTATTTCCACCGTCAATAACAATGTCTTCACCGTTAGGAGCTTTGATATAGATACTATCTCCTTGGCCTACATCAATGTAATGCACTTTCATGGTTTTAGGTGTTGCAGCATATGAGGAAGCAGGAGCTGCAGCAATCCCTAAACCTATAGCGAGCGAAGAGACAATCTTGATAACACGACTTTTCATTGTTTTATCCCCTTTTGGTAAATATATTTTTCTTTGCATTGTTCATTTATAGCAAAATTAATTTTACTACATGAAACCATATGTTAATACAAATAAATTTGAATATTTTTACTTATAAAGGTGAAAAAAGTCATGTTATATGTAAAAAGAAATAACAAGATAGAGGTAAATAGTAATGAAATGTGCTATTTTAGGAATTAAGCGAAGTTGACATTTTAGAAGAAGTTGACCTCATGATTAAGCCGTTATATACAGCTAATCGTAAATTCTCTAATATGCCTAATTAGCTTAAAAGAGAGGTGCTTTCAGGGGGCAAGTTACCGGAAAACAAATAAAAATGATGGATGCAGAAGGTCAGCAAAAAAGGGTTTAGTATAAAATATGCTTTTATGCTAAACATCTAGATTGACTTGAGCTTTGTGGTAACCCTAATTTGACTATTTGTAAAATCTTATAAAGGGTGGCATGTGAATGAAGAAAGAACGCTTATTTAAATCTTATGTCTTGCTGTTCGATATTGAAATATCACTTGTCAGTATAATAGAAAGCGAAATGAGTACACATTATGGGCACTTATGGCGACAAATTTTTTTCGTAGAAGATGGAACTCAACTTTGCGATAATCTCCCCTTGTTGTTCAGGTTAAATCTTCTTCAAGACATCTTCACTGATCATGAATTACACGACTTATGTATATTAGTAGATATAAAAAATACTTTAAATCAACAATCAATTATTTCTCAGAATGATTTTGACCATCTTAAACATCTCTCCCACCAACTAAACAGAAAGAAATTCCTCTCATTATCCATCTAACTTTATTCACAGTGAAAAACCAAAAACTCTTAAGCTCAATCGAAATTAAAGAGGGGTCATATTTGTAAGTAATTGATGAAGCAGAAAAGTCTACTTGTGATGCAAGTAGGCTTTTCTGCTACGTTTAAGTTGATCAAAAATTTACGTATCATCTTCAAAAAAATTAGAGAATCGTCTATTTACATTTGTAGAAAATCTTCTACTTTTACATCTTTCTTTAATCTCTTCAATCCTCTATTTATTTTATGTACCGTTGAAAATTTTGGTATGTACTGCTTATCGTTACACAACCTTGAAATTGTATGACGGCTCAGATTTGTTGCTTGTTCTAGTCCTAATTGATTTATATCTTCTTGTTTATCTAACCATCTTCCAAAACGTGTTCTTTGTTTTCCCAAGCCTAGCATTACTATAACTCCTTTTTAGACCCAGTATGTCCTATATGTTGTTTTTTTAAACTTTGGCAAAAAAACAACATATAGGACAAGCATTAGCTCATATTATAAATTAAGACGTCAGAAAGAGACGTCACCTTAAATCATCCTGAATGGAGTGAATAAAATGACAAAAGAATTAGCAATCTCGTTACTAAGTCGAAAAGACGTCTATTTAACACTAGAAGGAAAACTGATGTTAGAGGTCATCTTGAAAGAGAAAAACGCTTATGAAGAGAAATAAGAAGTCGGAAAATCAAGTTGATACCTATCGACCAACCGTGCGGTACCATTCTATGTATCGTACATATGTGGATAGTCTGTTTCAAGCTACAGAATTAGACCGAAATCAAATTATGAGGTGTGCGCTTTTTACTGCAGCGCACAATCCTGTTTTCTTAGCATTAATGAATCAGTATAAAATGAGTGACGTCCCTCTCCCCTCCTCTCCGTGGCAGCCTTCTTCCCACCCGTTATGGATGGAACAAGAGCCCAACATCGAAGAGAAAGGAGGAGGAGAACATGATGACCTTGAGCGAAAAGGAACGGCTACAAACACTTCTACGTTACTTAGAACATCAACAGATGGCCAATCAATGTCAGGAGCAACTATTCAATCCAAACAGCAGCCTTCTACCAGTGAAAAGGCTGCAGGCCCTGCAAGACGTCAGCAACCGATTGAGAGACGAACAAGGACGTTTCCTACCTTACAATTATCAAACAATGGAGGAATCAAACTTGATTTCAGGTAAAGAAGTAGCCTTACAACGAAAGCTAAAAATAAAACCGATTGAAGGTTCTTATAATAGCTATGCGGTGAATGAAAAGGAAAAGAGGGATTGGAGTGGGAATATATATTTAGCCTGTGTGGCAGCGATTTTAGTGATCGCCTTTTTTACCTGACGTCTTTTTAGAATAGTGTCGATATTTTGGTCATAAACATATAGCATGAATACAGTTAAGACCGCCTTATACACTGATACATAATGGGCGGTCTTTGTTCTAAATATGATTAAAAACATTTGGAAAGTAAAAAGAAAGTCGGTAATAAAAAACAAGGATAAAGATTCATATTAAACATATCTTTTGCGCCTTATAATATATATGACACAGGAGGAATGTAGATGGAAAATAGCTCTCATTTCGATAGAAGAGAGATAAAAGGTTAATTAGGTTTTTTTAGTTGTAAATTTCCCTTATTAAAGATAATAACGGCATTATAAGCTTCATATAAGGCATACACAGGGTAACAAAAAGCCATAAATACAATCATAGTTGGTACCTTTTCAACAACAGGAAAATGGCCGGCCAAGAAACTTTTGACCGTAATTCCTAGGTAAACCAATAAAGGAATGATAATAACAGCTAATAACAATAACCACGGGGTCATTTTGGTTTCTTTCAGTTTTTCTCGACAATGCGGGCATTTCATTGTAAAAGGACTTGAAAAATCTTCGAAATGCTCAATTGTAATAGGTTTTTGACACCCTGGACAAGGTGTTGACTTTTTCATATAAGTTTCTCCTTTTTGAAATGTAAAAGAGTAGAAATAAGGGTATTGAATATATAACATTGCTCTTTTAAAAAAAGCTTTAAATAAGTTCAGAGCTGTCTACTTTGGTAGGATCTAAACGTTTCACATAGGTAGCTGCCATCGAATCGTGTAAACTTCGCTTATGCTGGGGGAAAACCACCATAAAAAGGCTAATGATAACAACTATTGTTATTGTAAGACCACACATAAGACTCACGATGAAGACACGTAAAACCATAGATCTACATTTCGCTAAGGTTATAGTTAAATCGTTTGTATACCTTGTTTTTGTGTTGGTGATTCGTTTTCATAATGTTGATGATGACATGTTGCTCATTTTTCCAATGCACATTCACATCATGAATCATAGAAGGTTGAATGCCTTGAAGCTCTTTATATTGGTTAAGAGTGCTTCCGGGTTGTCCGTAGTACATTCTAAGAGAATCAGCCTTTTGTTTTTGCTCATAATCAAAGTAATCAGTGGTTTGTTTGTACATCTTTTTTACTTCTACAATGTTTTGTTGCTCAGGAGATGTGCTGGTTGTAAGTGAGACGCTGTGTATCATGCTTTGTTGTTCCTGACTTTTGTCTATAAAGTAATTCATCATAAACACGAGAGTAATAACTCCAACGGATAACATGATCCAAAGCCACTTTTTCATGTCGACACTTCCTCTTTTATGATTAAAAATCAAAATGAGTAGATGATCTCATTACAAAATAGCATTTTCTGCTATTTCGTATTCTTAGATAATAACATACTCAAAAAAACTTGAAAGTTATCAGCAATCTTTGATGTAGCTGGATCACACTCATATGATTCTTCGTAATCTAGAAAATCAACAGACGGATTATTTTTATCATAGTGAAAGTTCAAACATAAATAATCTCCCCATGCTAGCTTCGCAATTGGAATTAATTCAGATCCGATGAGGTCTTCATCATAAATATTCCGTCCTTGTTCTCCTAAGGAAGTTTCGCAGCAACCAATATCATACACCCCATAAGGATGCTCACTGAAGTTTTTAATAATGCCTAAAAAACGTTCAATTTGACACCTCTTATTGATGATTGTTAGGGGTGTAGAATCTATTACTGTACATCCGTTATATTGTTTCAAGAATTCTTTACACGCATTGGGCAATTGGATGCGAAAAGAAGCTTCTAATTTTGCAATGTCTTGATCCTCTGGTAATGGATAAATAATGCTTTCTTTCACAGCTCTCATTGTTATCAATCTCCTTGCAGTCCTTGCAATGGGTCATCTTCAAAGAAATACATTATGACTTCTGGTATTCATACATAACTGGAACTTTATCCATTTTAAGGGTTTTGGCCACAATATAACGACGGTAACCATCTTTCAAGATATTCGATCCTTTTTCGATCGTTAATGGCTCATCCAGACGCCCTGTACGCTTCACAAAATCAATGACCTTTTGTGTTTTTTGAGGGTTTGGACGTGTCTTTAAGAACTCTTCAGGTACGATGATTTCGTCGAAACTTAGAAGATCTTGTGTCCCTTTTGGCTGATTTGTCATTTGTTTCTTTTGTGGCTCCACCTTTTTCTCTTGAACAGGTGTCTCCTTCACTTCTGTCTGTACTTTTTCAGCTTTCTTCTCTTCATTTGCTGCAGGTTGAGAAGTAGTTACCGGTTTTTCTTCCTGCTTTGTAGCAGCAACTTCTTGTTGCGCTGCAGAAGCCTCTTGTTTGGCCTCTTTTTTATCGTTTGATTCATTTTCTTCTTTGTCTTTCTTATTTGGGAGAACAGTAATTTGGAAGCAGATTACACCTACTTCACCAGGGCATTCATCAATCGGAATGTCTAAAGTTGGTTCTCCTTGAATTAAGATCTTTTCATGCATAATACTTTTTTTAGTGAGACCTGTTTTGTTAAAAGCCTTCTTTGCAACAAATACCGTGTACGAAATAAACGTACTCTTCTTCAAGCCTTTAGGCGCAGATGGTGATCCTTTTTCACGCATATCAAAGGCAACATAGCGATCGTATTCTCGTAGTGGTCCTGTGGCTGATCCAGTTAACGTAATTTTATGCGGCATTGTACTCCTCCTTCTACGAACTTAACAATATAGGTATATTTTATATAAAATAATAAATTAAATAAATCCCTAATAATGCAAAGAAACTCAGCCTAATAGCTGAGCTTCTTTATGTAGGAACTAAAGTTTTTACTTATTTGCCAAACAGTCTCGAGATAAAACCCTTCTTTTCATTTGTAACAGCTATATGTTCTTTAATTGTCTTCAGTTCTTTTAATACTTCTTTTAGCTGTTCTTCCCTCTCATTTAATTCTTTTTGAAGTTCCATTTCGCGATTCTCATTTTGAATCTGTTGTTCAATATAAGAGTTTTTTAATTCAGAAAGAGTTTTTTCATTACTCTCGGTGGAGGACTTATCTTGCAGCCGTAAAGTTTGAAATTGATTGAATGTTTCCTTTAAAGTACTTTCTTGACGTTCCAAGTAGTGAGACATTATAGTCTGTACCCGTTCCTCTATCCGTTCCTCTTGTAAGAGTAAGTGTTTTGCTAGAAAACTTTCTATGTGTTCCTCGATTTTTTCACTTAGTCGTTCCTCTATCCGTTCTCCTAAACTAGTAACTATGTTATTTTCTATATTTCCAAGTTCATGTCGCAGTTCATGTATGACATCTTTTAATATGAGATCGTGAACTTCTTTTTGTGCTTTATCACGATCATTGTCCCGTAAATACGAAGATAACTCCTTGGTATCTCTGTCTAAAGGCGCATAGTCATTTGAAATAATTTGTGCTGCATGAGCCTTCGTAACATTGGGTTGAGCTAAAAGAGATTGAAATTTACGTAATGCAATAACATCGTGTTCTGTGAAAGCACGATTATCTCGGTTTTTTCCGTCCTTTACTTTTAGAAATTTATATCCGTTTTTCTCTAGTTCTAGGCACCATTTTCTTAGATAGCTATCACTGATTCCTAAAGATTCCGCAACTTCCCTTGTCCAATATGCTTTTGGTATTTTGTCACTTATCCCATTCCACTGTTCTTCGTTCATAAATTGGCTACCTCCTTTTCAATTTAAAATGTTACATTTATGAATTTTGATGTTCTTTAGTCGTTCTTGAATAAATAGTGTTTCAACTCTTTTAGGAATATTAAGTTGTAAGAACCGATTTGAATAAACAAGAACGGTTCCCGTTCCGGCGTTCCATTTCTCAATTTGAAATAAAGTTGAAGAGAAAAAAGCGTTTTTATGAAAGTAACACTGACCCTAATAAACTGCATTGTTTTATGGCTTACTTTGTAAAAATGAATTTCAATAAATTAGTTCGTGCTTTTCCAAATAAAAGAACATGAACTAATGAAATATTGGTATTTAAAAGTATTGTTTTTAACATGAATATACTATCTAGAGTATGTGGTTGTAAAGAAGTTTGAGGTTAAATTAATTAACTGGTATCTTTTTATTGTGACATTTATATCACTCTCATCAGCTTACGTTAGTCTTTCTATTTATAATAAGCATTCATTTCTGTTTATAGATAAGTGTGTTGGATATTATTGAAGCGTTCTGTATTATTCAACTACAGTGAGTTATTTACAGGATAATAAACAAAAAGTTTTAAGTAGGAACGGTTCCCGTTCCAGTAAGTTTATTTTTGAATTTTATTTATTATTATTAAGAAATAAGTGTTCTTGGATCGTTCTCTCTCTATTAATAACGAGATTAATAAAAATCACAGTTGAGGTTAAAATATGCTTTATAAAGGGGAATGTAACCCGTTCTAATGATTTGTCCTAAAAAATTGATTGAGCAGTTATAAGAAAAATCCGTTCTTATTCAAATGAAATACAATTCGACATATAGAAAAGAGAAGAATTTTCTTGTTTATAAGGAACGATTCCCGTTCTGTCGTTCTTATACTGTTGGAACGCGTAGAAGAACGCAATATTAATGCGTTCCACTGAGAGGGATATAAATGAATATAAGAGATTTGATTGAACTTAAGGTGAACTTATGATTCTGATAAAAATGGTTGTTTTAGAAACGAGTGCAATAAGTTTAACTTGAGTTAAACTAAATATTTAGGAAGGTTATTTATCGTACAACCAACTAATTTAGGTTTAACTTAAGTTGAACCTAAATTAGTTGGTTGCTCTTAATTTATAGTATTTTATGAATTTGCTTTAATTTAAGACTGAAATTATATTCTTTAAGTTTGTAATTAGGCAATTTTTAAACAAAAAAACAGATTATCTAATCTGTTTTTTTATAAGTTTCAAGTTATAAAGGTTTCATTGTATATTTCATGAAGAATGTTTTGTATTAATCATGAAATCGATATATAGATGTTCCTTTTTTTGAATTAATTACGTACTCGTGAAGAATATGTCTTATTAGTCCAGCTCTCGTGGTACCACTATTATTCAGAAAAGCTATTACCTCAGCATCTTTTTCTTTATCCAAGAAGAGCTCAATTCTTTCTTTTTTATTTTTGTCAAAGCTAGGCATTATTATTCCTCCATTGGTAGAAACAGCATTAAACAAATTAAATCTAATATTATTTAGTCGTTAATTTTGTTATTTATAGTTTTAAATATAATAAATATATTTCTTTTACCGGTATTTTACTGTTCTTGCTTGTCAGAGTCAACATTACCGGTATTTTTTTTATCTAGAATTCTTGATTTTTTATGGTAAAATATTCAATGAGCTATTGACAGAGTAGGTTACATACCGGTAAAATACCGGTATGTAACAATTTGAATTGTCCTTCCTATTTCATGAAATGAAAAGCAGGTAGACGAAATATCTAAAAAGAGGTATATTGAAAGAAAGAAAAAACAATAGAAAAGATTAAAAGTTTTTTATAGTGATAATTTCAATTATAAAAAAATAGATAACGTTCAAAAAAAAAAGAACGTGCTGGAAACACGTTCTTTTTTAAAAAAATCAAGCCCCGCCCCGACCAAAGTTTGTGGCTTGAAAGTAAATGCCCAAGAAGACATTTGTTTATACTGTTATACACACATAATAACAGTATTAAACTTTTTTGACAAGGTTTTTTATGCGATATTATTGTAATAATTTCTACAAAAATAATAGAATTGTAGACAAATTTTTCATATATGAATTTTGTCTCTATCGTATAAACCTTTGAAAATAACTAAACTTTTGGGATTCTTTCAAGAATACAAGGCTGTTTGCAGGCATGGAGCTTGCGAACAGCCTTTTTTGTTTTTTTAAACAATCATTCTTAAGAGGAGGGAACCCAATGAGTTTAGTAAGTGTAGCTATAAATATATATAAAAATCAACTAACCAATAAAAAGAAGAAGCAATATCAGAAGCAACAGAACGGTTACAATAGTCGTTTAGGTTGGGTATTCGTATCAAAAGATTTTACAAAAGAGACCACAAAAGCTGTTCGAACCTATGGCTCGTTATTTAATGTCAGCAAAGATTATACATACTTTACGCCAAATACGTTTTATCGTAATGACTTACGTCGTTTAAGTACGTTACGTTGGATCAATGCGATGTCAATTGATATTGATGTAAAGAACGGTGAGAACGAGGGAATGACCTTTCCAGATGTACAAGAGTTAATTACAGAGGCAGGACTTCCAATGCCTTCTTTAATCGTTCAAACGCCTTCTAATGGGTTTCATGTTCACTGGTTTTTAGAACAGTCAAAACGGGCTTCGGACAAGTTGAATGCTCATTATAGTCGTATTCAAACATGCATGGCGGAGATGTTAAAAGGGGACGTAAATGCAATTGGTCCGGAGCGACTATTCCGTTTACCCACGGATGAAAATACGGTCTTTCATTCACAAGAGCGCGTATCGTTTGATGAGCTATGTGAATGGTTCCAACTGGTTCAAGAGCAAGATCAACAAGACGTACATACATACAAAAAAGGATTCTGCAGAGGCTATGAATCTCTTTTAAAACATCCTGCTGTTCAAAAGATCCTAGAAGGTGTAAATAAAGGCCAACGTGATACGGCTTGCTACACGCTTGCTTTGGCTTACAAGGCAGCTGGATACGATGAAAAAACAGCAGAAGCATACTTACATAACTGGAATCAAAAAAATACGCCTCAAATGCGCCAAATTGAGGTTAAACGAAAAGTAAAGAGTGCATACAACGGCCGTTTCCATGCTCCATCTGCGAAGAAAATTCGCGAGTTATCGGGCATGCTATTTAGCTATGTCATTTGGGAAGAAGCAAAACCGCGTGAAGAACGTACATATAGCCATATTCAAGAGTGGGAAGGGGACGTACTAGCATTTGTTCGTGTTCAGGGAGGACGTGTGTCAGGATCACAACGCGATCTTGCTGAGCAAATTACATCAAGTGTGGATGCTAATAAGAAAATTCCTTATGCCACGTTTAAAAAAGTGATTGCTAGATTGGAAGAGCAAGAAATCCTTTCGAAAAAGGTATCTGGTAAAGGAAGAGGGGCTTCAACAGAGTTATGTATCATTGACGAAGTAAAAGCGCGTAGAACGCAATCTGAAGCCTCAAAAAAAGAGCAAGACGCTGCTCCTAAAAATAATGGGCTCAATTCAAATACAATTAAAGATACGGTGGTGGGTGGGACGGCTCTATCGCGTTCTCAGGGTAAAGAGTTTGCTCGTTCTTCTGAATACAGTATCTTAAATTTACCGTCTACGTCTTCTACTACTCTACAGACGGCACCTATTCCTGGGAATGTTCCTGCTGCCTTTACTAGTGCGTTGTTTAACCGGGGTTTTACAGATGGTCGCTTTATTTTTAGGGCTTGGGGGAAGGTTCAGTTAGCCTTTAAAGAGTTTGATATTTCTTATCGTTCTATTTCGTCTACTCCGCCTTATATACGCTTATCGGTGGAGGCTATTGGTTTAACAGTTCAGAAAAATGGTTCCGTCATTTCTGGAGATTTCAAGGGGGAAGACGTTTTCTTTAAGTATCTCTTTGGGGTAATGAAAGGGTTGTTTAAGAAGCATAGATCTGCTCAACTGACCCACTTTGTAGAAGAGATTGAGCGTTTAAGTGACGTCATGTTGTCTCATGTAGGGATGGAGTTAGAAGATACATTGCAGAAAAAGCATGTAGTGGATCGAGAACTGCAAGTTGCTAAATTAAGAGAGTTGGAACATGAGGCATCGGCTCGCCAAAGACGCAAGCATTATTCGAATCATGCTGCTTTTGATCTTACTTCGAGCTTGAATCAGTTCAAACTTTTCATGAAAACAGAGGATTGATGTTCATAAAAAAAGCATCAAGAAAAGATCTAAATTCCTTTCTTGATGCGACCCACGAACGTAACTATTCTCCTTACAGAATAATCACTGTCATTGTATAAAAACGGTGAACAAAAGGCAATCGCAACCTCGTTATTGTCAATGTCTAATTAAAGCTTGAATTGGTATATGACTTAATAGGATAGCTCATACATAATTGACTAAATGTGCACATGTTTCGTGACAAATATGCATTAGGATGAAAGTAATAAAAATAGGAGGTTTTATTACAGTTTTGTTAAAAAATGTGACCTTAAAGGGCTATGTAGTAAAACTTCTACTAGGTATTAGGTTGTTTTCTCTGGAAATCCCTTGAAGCACATGTGGGGAAGGAATATCATGGAAGTAAGCACTAAACATCCTACTTTTTTCAAGATACTTTCCCTGAGGTAACATTGATTACGTTAGTAATCATGTACCGATGGGAGAAGTCCTACTAGTACTCCTATTTTTATTTGTATCCGTTATTCGTATGGGCGGCGGGCGCACCTAGCGTCAAACCAACATGGCCTTACACATGCTGGCAACCATACGAACCTATACACATCACCCTAGAAACGTACTTCACTACAACTTGGAACCTAACACCCTATGAACCTCGTTCCTCGAAAACTTCATAGCTCTTTTCCTTCCTCTCTTCGCAAGGAGGGGAAATAAAATGAACCAAAAACCATCTAAAAAACAATCGACCATTTTTGACGATATCCTGGATCAACTGATTGAACATCCAAGGCAGGGGGGAGCGATTGCTGTTCTTGGTTTGGCTGGCGCTGGCATTTGGAAGAAAGAGTGGCTATTGTCTCTTTTTCCATATCCTCCAGAGATTATTCAGCATTGGTTGACACTCTTTCTTCATGGCATTCAAATACTACTGGCCTTATTGCTGCTATTTCTTGTGATCCGGTGGGTATGTGCTGTTTTTCGCATTCAACGACAGTTTGAGTATGTTCAAATGCTGCCACATGCAGATGACGGTGTGTCGAAAGAAATGTTAGGGCAATTAATGAGACGTATCCATGGAACAAAGCGTAGATGGATGGAAAGGCTCTTTCTTGGAAAGGAACGCTTTTCGTTTCTTATCCACCACGTAGTAGATGAATCTGCAGGGATTCAATACCGTTTCTATATGGGAGCCGAAAAGAATCAGTTAGAAGCCATTAAGTCCAATTTTCAGAGTGTCTATCCGAATTTAACGTTCTTTCCGGCGAATGACTTAGAATTCCCAGAAAAGAAGGCCGTAGGTGGGCGATTGAAATTAAAAAGCAATAACTTGAAAAAGTCGCTTCCTCTTTCACGGTATAAGTCAGATCAACTACCTGGTATCATTTCGCATATGAAGCCTGGTACATGGTTACAAGTAGGCTTTACCCCTAATGATGGATGGAAGCTCCGAAAAGCCATACAGAAGCTTGAAAAGGACTTAAAAGGAGATAGACCTTTCAGAGATCAGTCTGCATTTGATAAAGAAGAATTAGTAGGCTTGAAACATCGTTATTCAGGTAATGAAGTAGCTTTTGACTGTACAGTGTCCATGGCGTCTGAATATTACCCTGGTGTACCTGTTGTGAAAAGTATGGCCAATGCGATTAATTCTGTTTTGCATCATGTGAATGAGTTGAAGTACAAGAAGTGGAAAAAGGCGGTTCAATGGTATCCCACTATGAGTCCTTATCGTATGACATGGACAGGTGGAGAGCTTGCGAATCTTCTCCATTTACCACACTTTGATGAACGAACGATTATGCAGAAGCTTGCAAAAGAGGTCCCCCATTCAAAACGTGGTGAAGAACTTCTTCCGGATCATCTTTTGAGTCATGAAGAGGGGTCTGTCGATTTCGGTGTACAATATCATCCGTTTGTGAAAGATCGTACGATTAGAATTTTAATGAGTGTTCTTCAGAAGCATTGGTCCTTGCTGGGTGTGACAGGTTCGGGAAAATCAACTCTACTCAATAATGTATTGATGAGTTATGTTCATCAATTTATTAAGCAAGGCATGGAAAACAAAACATCACCTGGCTTCTCATTTGGTGATCCTGCAAGAAATACGGCCATAATTTTATTAAATCAAATGTTGAAGGCTGAATATGATGGAGCAACCATTAACTGGGATAAAGTTCATTGGATCTCTTTTAAAGATACGGAATATCCACCGGCTTTAAACTTGCTTCATCGTTTTCCAGGTGAATCACCTGAACGAGTCACACAAATCGTTATGCGGATTATCGGTGAAAACTTCCAAGTGGCCAAACAAACAGAACGTCTTTTGGTCAACTGTATTAAAACGCTTGTATTAGACGTGGAAGGCCAACATACGATTTTGGGTGTAAAACCATTAGTCAATGATTTTACGTTCAGAAAACGGATTTTGAACCGTCTAGAGGATAACGTTGAAGCGTATGACGTATTGGATTTTTGGGAGAATGAAGCAGAAGACTTAATCGATGCTAGTCGCATTGCTTTATTTAATCGCTTAGATACTTTCTCAGCCAATCCATTATTACGCCGGATGTTTGGTCAAAAAGAATTTACTCTTCCTATTCGTGAATGGATGGACCAAGGGCATATTATCTTTTATGACTTTAGTGGATTAAGTGAAGAAGAAACAGGATTGATTGGTGGGTTTCTCACCTACTTGTATTACCGAGTGGCTGACACAAGAACGCCTAACCCTTTAATGCATCAGTTTGTATTTGATGAAGCTGCCAGACTAGAGAAAATGACGATTCTGCCTCGTATCATTGCGGAACAACGTCAAAAAGGATTATCGCTGGGAATTGGTACACAGTCCATGCATCAATTGGATCAAGATCTTAAAAATGCCTTAACAGAAGTTCAAGGGAATTTCTTTGTTTGTAGACAAGGTGCTGAAGGTGCAGCTGCAGCCAGTAAAATGTTCAGTGTTCAAGGCACCAAAAAAGATCAACCTCTTTTTTCGGAATCGTATTTTCGGAATTTGCCTGACTTAGTAACGGTTATTCGTACACAAGATAACGTAAATGGTGTCGATGAAATTGTACAATGTGTGGCCAAGTTACCTCCATTAGATCGGTATATGCCGAATGGAAAAAAAGCACGATACAAACATGCAACGGAAGAAGCGAAGGCAGATGCTTGGACAAAAGCCAAAGTAAAAGAGTTGTCATCTAAAAATGGTCATCATCAATCTGAAGTTGATGCCATGATTCGGGCTTATTTACAAGGCGAAACCTATGAACCAAAACAAGTGAAGAAATTACAGCCCAAGAAGCCGAAAGCCCCGTTACAAGCACAGCCAGAGGCGCCGGTTTCCTTAGAAAAGAAAACGGATTCAAACGTTGATCCAACGAAGGGCATTGCTACAGCATCTGTTGATGGAGTTGAACCACGTCAAAAAGAAGATGTGAAGAAAGAAAATGAAGATGAAAAGACTTCTTTTGCAACGATTACCCTTTCAAAGAAACAGAGAAAACAGCCAGAACAGGAACAACCAGTAGCCCACATACCATTCAAACCTATGCTTACTCTTTCATGGGAGAGTCCTATTCCTAAAGAAAAAGCACAAGGAATGAAGGAAACGGCGGCAACTGTTGAGCCTGTTTCAGAGGAGAAAGAACACGTTCCAGAAAAGAATTCTACATCGATGGAACCTGCTGTGACACTCTCCAAGACAAAGACAGAAGATTTACCAATAGAGCCACAGCCTATTGTGTCACTACGAAAGAAAAAACCTTCAGAAAAGAATGAGTAGAGATGGCAGGAAAAGAGTGAAGTAAGTGTTTTACTATAAACAGAGATAGAAAAATAGGTTAATGGCTCACGAACGTAACGTTTCTCTTACAGACAAAGGAGAGAGGGGAAACACCATGAAAAAATATATCACACTGAATGAACAAGATACCGATTTACTTATTAAGCTACATGACTTCATCTACATCGATTCAAATTTTATTGTGGATCACATTTTAACGAATTACGCAGACCGAAAATATGTGATGCAGCGTTTGCGATTGCTAGAGGAATCAAAGTATCTTAAGAGCTTTACCGTTCCCATGCCGGGTTATGAAAAGCCAGGAAATTTATATACACTCGATGCATTTGGTGTGGAGAACGTGCAGGAATTGCAAGGGTTCTCGAAATGGCAGAAAAAATGGTCAACAGACGTACCTGCCTGGTACCAACATCAATTAATGTTAAATCGTTTAGTTTTATCCTACAGAAAACAAGCAGAAGAAGTAGGGCTAGCCGTTAAGGAATGGATTCCAGAAGCAAGAGGGACCTTCCAATATGGAAAGAGCAAGTCAGAGGTCATCAAACCTGACGGCGTATTGGTTGTGGGAGAAGCAGATAGCGAGCAAAATATTGGCTTGTTTATTGAACTAGAACGTAGTGTAGCCAAGCGACAAAATACCATTCAAAAGATCCAAAGGTATAACGACTTTTTGAAACGTGGAAAAGAAACGCTCGAAAAGTATGATCTTTATGTGGGCTTTGAAGAACCTGTTTTAGATTGGCGAGTCTTGTTTGTCGCTGGAAATCAAACAAACACGAAAAAGACCATGCGTGATATCTTAAGCATTCCAAGTCAAGAACGGTCCCATATCAAGATTCCCGTTTTGACAGCAAACATTGAAGATGTACAAAAAGATGCCTTTGGAGATATTTATCACTATGTATTCAGTGAATCAATAGAGGTAAAAAGAGGGTTGTAAGGAGGGGACGTCTAGTGGTTCGTAGTTTATTTAAAACCCTTCTATACATCGCTGGAATTTGTCTCGTAGGAAGTTTTATCCTACGGACATTCCCAGAAGCGAACGTACTTTGGGAGACAGGGAAAGAACAGTTTTCGGTTTTCTATAACCAAAGTGTAGCAAGTTATGGCGTAACAGGTACACTCATCATCATAGCGATTGTAGCCTTCTTGTTCTTTGGTAAAAAGTAAGGAGGAATGACGATGAAGAAATGGCAGAAGAAAAAGAAGCCTACTTCTACTGACCCTTCACAGGTGCCAAAAGAAAAAGGAAAAGAAAAAGTCGGTTCATCCAAAAAGTATATGCCGAACTTACTAAAGAGGGATGAAAAAGAAAAGCAACAAGAACAACGGATGATTAAGCGAGCAACGATGAAACGCTCAACAGCAGCCATTATAGGAAGAGCTGTCATGGTTCTAAGTCTAGTCATTATAGCTTTAGGCGTCTTTAGTGCCTTTCGCCACAACTTGGCCATTAGTGATCTAGAAGATAAAGTGTCAGCTCAACAACAAGGTACGAGTGAAGATAAAAGTCAAAATAATCAAAATATTAAAGCTGTCGAGTACTTCACTACTCAGTTTATGCGTCAGTACACCAGTATTGAGCCAGGAGAGGATAAACAGAAAGCAAGGGAAGATGCGCTGCAGAGCTTTTTAGCAACCGGTCTAGATAAAGACGCTGGAATTGATTATGCCAATCTCCCTGGAAGCCAGCGTTATGAAAGTAGTGACGTCGTTTCTATTAAACAAAAAGATGCCCACATCTCAGATGTATCCATAAAAGTTCAGGTCACAGCAACAAAAGAAGTGGAGAAGAAATCGAAAGACAAAGATGGAAAAGAGAAAGTAGAGAAAACGAAAGAAGAGAAGCCGGCTACCGTTTACTATCTAGTGAGAGTCTACGAAGGCAAAAACGGTTATAGTGTCATTGATCTGCCACAACCGTATATGCCAAAAGAAAATCAACGCGTCACGGTTTCTGAGAATGAACAAAACAAAAATACGGATTCAGTTGTCAATCATGAGGTTCAAAGCTTTCTAGAATCGTTCTTCAAAACCTATACAGCAAAAGATCGAAGTGATGAAACCAAATTCTTCTTTAAAGATTCGAAAAAAGCGCAGTCTTTAAATGGATTAATGAACTACAAATCTTTAAATAAGGTATCGGTCTATGAAGAGAAGTCTTCTAAAGGAAGGTACATTGTCAGATGTTCAGTCAAGTTAGAACAGCCGACTACAGGTATTCAAAGTAATCATAGCTATGAATTTAATGTCCAAACGGATGGACAAGACAAGTTTGAAATTTTAAACATGAAACCTGTCTCATATGACATTCAATAAGTAAACCATTGGAGGGATTCAGTATGCTTACAAGCTTCTTACACACATTTATGCTAGGTGACATTAATTTGCAAGGCGTTAGTAGTCAAGGGGATACCAATGTAATGGGTGTTTTACAAACTGTGTTTATCTGGGTGGTGCTATTTGCGATCATCGGTTCGTTGGTCATGAAAAAATATCGTGGTGCCCTTATGGTTGTTGTTTTTGGCGGGGTGATTGGTGTTTTCATCTACGGTCCAAGTAACATCGTTTCGTTAGGTGATTCCCTTTTAAAATTCTTTGGTCTTTCAACCTAAGGAGGTCTATGTATGAGACGTGTTACTGGATATTGTACAAATAAAATTTTTGCCATTCCAAATATCGTAAGAGGGCTAGCTGGGGGAAGGGAAAGCATTTCGCTTCCCTTTTCTGTTACAGTTACTCAAATCATTGTGATCTTTATCTTCTTTCTTCTTAGTCTTCTTCTCGTTGTTCCTTTAACTCCTCTGATCCCTAATAAAATTGCACGCGTCATTGTTGTGTGTATGGCGGCACCCATGTTCTTTGGTTATCTTGTTGGCTCTCAGACAAGAGAAAATATGAATATTATTCGCTATTGGCAAGTGAAGTTCAAAACGTTCATGGAGCCAAAGGAGCTCTTTCGATTTGAAGAAGTGGAGCAAGCCAAAAAGATCACGTACAAGCGCAAGATTCCTATTTACCGAAAATGATGTAAGGAGTAGTGATGGAAATGGATATCCAAAACGACATTATAGCTGTTTGGCAAAACACCGTCATAACAAGGGATGCACGAGATCAAGGCTGGTTTAAATTCAGTGGATTCCATACGAGTTTTGATTCAGAAGCTCAGCTGATGGCTCACTTCTCAGAGTTAAAGCGCTTATTTAAAGAAATTAAGCGAGAAATTCAATGCATCGTGGTGCCAACGCGTCAATCCATTGATGATGTTCAAGAAAAATATGCATCTATGATCCGTGGGAACTTGCGAGTCGTAGCAAGTTCTCATATCCAATCGGTTTTCAATTATCTTAAAACAAGTGATGAATTAGGTGCAGAGGAACGTCGTTACGACTTTTATATCGGTGTTGAGCTAGGTAAGAGTACACTGGATGACGAGGCAGAGGATATGACGTACAAGGAAATGTATCAAGCCTTAAAAGATTGGGTGTCTTCAAAATTTGCCAAAATCCGTGGAGACAGTCATGTTCATCTAACCGAAGATCGCTTACGAAGAATTTATCGTGCTAATCGAGAGGTCACACGGTTGCTTGAAGGATTACCCTTTACATTTACGCCTGTTACACCAGAAGGGATGACGAAATTAATTCCTTGGATCTTTAATATAGGCTTACGCTTTCCACCTAATTGGCAGAACTGGGAAGATCGTTTCACACCTATTTTTAATAAAAAAGGAGAGCTTATTGCTCGTATTCAGACAGAAGAAGATGTGCTTAACCTTCAATTAACGGGCATTGAGAACCCTCGTTCACGTCGGTATTTAACGCTACATCAGACCGATGCAAAAGGCTACAACCATCAGACACACGTGGCTTTCTTGCATATGGTTGGTATGCCGGAAGAAATTCACTTCCCAGAAACGCGATGGTTAGAAGCCTTGCGGTCTCTGCCCTTTGCGGTAGGCGTTAATTTAAAAATGAGTTATCAAGATGCAGATCAACGATTGCGCAAGTTGCGTCGCAAGAAATCCAATTTAGAAGATCAAGCTAACCATTTAAACACCTTTGGAGAAGATGCAGGATCAAATGTGTATCAAGGGATTTCCCATGCTGAAAGCATCATTTCTAATGTGGAAAAGGAACGAGAAGGCGGATACTTAATGAGTGCTATTTTCTCAGTCAGTTCCTCTGATAAAGATGAATTGATGCAGCGAGTGAACGACCTTATTGATGAATACGCTGGAATGGGTATTACCTTGCAAAACACATATGGCCTTCAATTACGCAGTTTGCTTGAATGCCTACCAGGTTCAAGACGCTATGTAACGGAGTTTATCCAAGACGTAGACATTAATGCCGTCACAGCGAGCTTCTTTGGAAATCGACAAGAATTAGGTGATGAATACGGCTATTACGCAGGAAGAACGTTGAGTGGTACGGCTGTTTATGTCTTACCTGGTCTTGCTGCATCAGGCGCGGCCCTTACACAGTCGCTTGTCACGGTGTATACAGGAAAAACGGGTTCTGGTAAATCCATGGCTGCCAATCGAGATATTTACGAAACGGCATTAAGTGGAGGAAAGGTATTGTTGTTGGATCCAAAGTCAGAGAGAAAAGATATTTGCAAATGGGATGAAAAATTAACGGAATTGGGAAGCGAGCTCAACTTTATCTCTTTTTCTACTAAGGATGAAGATGCCGGGAAATTAGATCCGTTTCTTTTGTTTGATAATCGAGCTGAAGCCGTGGAGGTTTCAAGAGAGATTATTTATTACTTGTTAAATATCAATATTCGAAACGATAGCGTTAAAAGCTCAATTGTCACTAAAGCCGTTAAGCGTGTTGGGCAATTGGCAGATCCATCTATTCGATTCGTCAAAGACGAGTTACGAAATTTAGTACAGGAACATGACACGTTACCAGAAGATCATCGTCCAATGGCATTAGAATTAGCTTCCATTTTAGAAGAATTTGAAGATGTGTCTCTGGCTCGTTTGATTTTTGGAAAGCGTATGAATGATGAAAATGTCTTGAATTATGCGAATCAATTTAATGTGCTGCAAGTCGATAATTTACAGCTACCCAAAAAGAGCACATCTGCAGAAGAATATACAGAAGCAAACATTGTATCCGTCGCCATTTTGTTTAGTCTAACGGCCTACATGATGAAGTTTTTACGGATGTTCCAGAATGAATTAACGGTTGTGGCCATTGATGAAGCGTGGAACTTCTTCCAAAATCCAGCAGGTGAACGCTTAATTGATCGTTTATTCCGTGAAGGACGTTCTTTGTTTTCACCAATTTACTTAATGACCCAAAATCTAATGGATATTCCAAGTAGTATGCGTGGCCAAATTGGTACAGCCTACTGTTTCCGTACCGATATACCAGAGGAAATTGAAACGATTCAAGAGTTTATGAAACTAGAAGATAGTGCGGGGTTAGAAGATATGATGCCTAAAATGCAGTCGGGTTATTGTTTATACCGTGATTTGCATCAACGAACAGGCGTTATGCAGGTTCGGATTTTACAAGAGCATCTATTTGATGCCTTTGACACATCTGTAGACGTGAGAGAGCTTGCAAAACAAGTGTAGAAGGTTAATCCTTTCGTTTAGAAAACGGAGGGAGAGCCTTCTAAGAGGTTTAGAGAGAGGGAGACTAAATATGAAAAAGATACTTGCCTTTATTTCGATTATCGTTGTTGTTGGTATGCTTGCAAGTTGTGGGAATGATGAGGCCACTACAGAGCCAAAACCAAAAACGTGTGAACAAATTGAACCTTGTAAAACAGCTTTACAGTATACAACGTATGTAGAGCAAGGAGCTAGTGACAAGGCATATGAAATGGAAAACAAAGATGAAAACCTTGTTAGTTATGACGATGAAAAAGAAGCTAAAGAACATATTCTTTCAGATTATAAAAAATATCAAGGTCAACAAATTAAAAAATACGGATTGTTAGAGTATGAAGTAGTTCCAAACAAAAAATATGTCTATAAATTTAGATTTAAAGATTTTCGTAACGGAGATGTTAAAAACTTTACTGTTGGAGTTTATAAAAAAGGTAGTAAGTATTTAACTAGCAATTATGTTAATGGAGCAGTTAAAAATGATATAAAGCATGAAGGCTCCATAGTTCCTTATAAAAGATATTATTCAAAGGGTTTAAGCAAGACAGATAAAACGACATTTGGCCCACAACCTGTTGAGAATTATTGAAAATAAGGGGGGATAAATAATGAGAAAGAACTTTTATACAAAGTTGCTTTTTCTATTAGTTGTAGTCTGTTTACTGTGTCCCATGTCAACTGTATCAGCTGCCGCGCCTAATGTGATGGATGAGCTAATGCCGAACAGTAATTTACCACAAACGAATGCGCCTTTACTTCGATACAATGAAGTTCCTCTGGAAAACTACGACATTGATGTGTACGTAAAGGATGACGACGATAAAGGCTGGTTTGACTCTATTAATATTTTTAAAGTCGATGAAAAAGTTTATAACAACATCGCAGCCTTTCAACAACAAATCTTAAGTGGCATTTGGTACGGATATTTAGTAGTTGTCAATTTTGGGATTTTCTTAATGGAGCAAGCGTTCACTTTTGACATCATTAACAGCATGCTTTCATACATTCCCGGGTTTATTTCAGAAACAGGTGGCATGTATGGAATTGGTCAATTCATGGGCTTTATGATGATTATGGTGGCTGGATGGCTGGTCTACTCTTTTGCTCAAAAGAAATATCGTGCTACTATTTCAGGACTCTTTATGGCAGCCCTCTTGTCCGCGGTTTTTACCGTTTATGTGCAAAATAGTGATCAGTTACTAGGTCAATTAAACCAAGCTCGTAACTATATCTCAGGTGCTGTTTTGACTTCTTCTACTTATTCACTAGGTGATGGGGATGAAGAGGCAATAAAAGAAGAAATGATTGAAGATAGACAGCGAGATCAAGCTACACAAAGCTATAAGGACACATCATCCGTACGGTACGGTGTATCAAGAATAAGAAATTTAATGCATGATTTATTAATTGTGAAACCGTATTTGTTGTTAGAGTTTGGTACAACAAACTATGGTGTCATTGGTGGTGGCAAAAATGACAATGCCTCATCAGCACAAATAAAAAAAGGTAAAGAGATAGTAAAAGATTTGTTAAGTAAAAAACCAGGAAGTAGTAAAAGAGATACTGTAGTTAAGGAAAATGCTAATAACTCTCTTTTTGCTCCAGAGCATACAAATAAACGGATTGTTTTATCCCTGTTAATTTGGGTTCCGGCACTTGTCATATTAGCGATGGTCGGCTATTTAGCCACATTCATTCAGATATATGGAGTAGGCTTCTTACTTACAGCCATTACAGGGGTATTTGTTTTATTTCTTAGCATCTTTCCAACGTTTCAACGGTTTGCCAAACAATTTGTTGGTAAGTTAGTAGGGTTCTTGGCCATGTGTATCGGACTTACAGTTTTACTCATTTTATTATTTAGTTTTGTTAACATCACCTATAAAGTCGCTAGTGAGAATAATTGGGCCTATGCTCAAACCATCGTGGCCGTTCTGATTGTGGTTGCAGCCATATTTGCCCTCCAAAAACAGCTTTTCGGGTACAAGATTTATTCAGAAAAGAAACAACAAATCCAACAAGCTTGGAGACAAAAAGTTGATGCCATTAAATTTCGAGATACCCAACGTCAATATGCACATGTAGAGCCATTTTATACAGGGGATAACGTACATTCACGTTCGAGGTCTGGCCAAAGGGGAACAACAGACACAAGAGCTAGAGAACAGATGGAAAAAGCAATGGAACGCCAAAGTAATAAACCGACTTTACGAAGAAACAAACCTATTGATAGCAACGGGAACGTGATTGAAGATGCACCAAAACGAAATGTAATGCCGTTTAGAAAACGCCAAGAGAAAGAACGAAAAAATAATCTATCTTCTGAAAACGGTGTGATTCCAAACCCTCACAAAAAGGATCAGGCATCAAATCATAATCAAGCCGTGTCTAATCAGATTGATAAGCAACAGAAAAAACAAGAGCATGCACCATTAAAGGCACAGCCTAAAGGACCTCAACAAGAGGGCGTAAAAGAAAATGCACCTACTTCTGGGAAACAAAATGAACAAGTCATGAAAAAAATAAGACAACAAGAAAAACAAGAAAACTCACCATTGAAAGCACAGCCGCAGCAAACATCAAGTTCTTCTCAATCCAGTAAGGTTGTAGAGCAAATGAGAAAACAAGAGGCGCGTTCAGAAAATCAGCAAGCACCCATTCAAAGTTCTCGCCGTTTGGTCCCAGCTAGTGGAGAAGTCTCAACGAAACAATTCAACCAAGAACAAGCACCGTTAAAAGCACAACCTAAACCACCACGAACAGACAAAACCAATCAGCAATTTCATAAACAAATGAGGCAACAACAGGCACGACAAGAAATTCAGCAAGGGGAAGAAGAAGCTTCTGTTGCGAATGAATCAAATGGAAGTCATATAGACCGTTCTAAAGAGATTGAACAAATGAGGCGACAGTCTCAACAAGATTAAAAGGGAGGGCTTTTCATGAGTGTTCAACAAAAGAAAATGCTTGTATTTCTGAGTGTCGTTGTCTTTTTGGGCATTATGATTAGTTCTTTTCTTTCAAAAGAAAAGCCTGCTTCTTCGAAAGGGGAGAAGCAAGCTCCTTCTTCTGAATCTGTGCAACAAGAGAAAGAAGAGGCTACAGAAGACAATAAAAACCCCTATGATCAGACACAACGAAATACAAAAGAAGACTTACAGAGTACGAAAGAAATCGCAAAAGAGTTTGTCAAAGCCTTTGCTAGTTTTGATGCTAAGAACCCTTCAAAACATATTGAACAATCTAAGCCTTATATGTCAGAGGACATGTATGAAAATTATAAAGAACAAAAAGAACGAGGTACGCTTACTTATGATAAGGTTGTCCCAAAAAACCTTGAAACGACAGAGGTTTCAAATGATAATACCGATGTTATTCAATGGAATGTCATCATGCAAGGGGAAGTGTACGACGTAGATGGAAACGCTGAACAAGAGGAAGATTGGTATTTAGTCACACTTGAAAAGCAAGAGGCTGGATATAAGGTGGTGGGTGTTCGTGTCAACGTACCGAATTAAGCCCATCCATAAATTGAATCATTCTGCCAAAGGAAGATCTAAAATGTTACTAGCTATTGTGGCAGCTTTATTAGCATTAGGCGTCGTTGTAAGTACGATGGCTATGGTGAGTGTGTTTGGTATTCTTTTACCAGATCAAGAAGATGTAGCAGAATTAGACGGTACAGCTGTAGATTTGGGAGATATTCAAATATCCAAGGTTGGGGAAGGCCAGATACCAAAAGAGTATATTCCTATTTATAAAGCAGCAGGTGAAAAATACAATATCCCCTGGACACTCATTGCCGCGATTCATCGTGTCGAAACGAACTTTGGCCAAGACTTAAATACCTCTTCAGTTGGGGCCATTGGGCATAGTCAGTTCATGGTAAAAACATGGGTTGGATGGTCTTTTCCGGGAGGAACTAGGCTCGGTGACGCCTCTATTCCCAAAGAGACTCTAATGAGTCCAGCTGCTATATCAAAGTATGGTGGTTTTGGTGTTGATGGCGATGGGGACGGAAAAGCTGATCCTTATAATGTAACAGATGCTATGTACTCAACAGCGAATTATCTGGCTGCAAATGGAGGAGCTTCCGGAAACTATCAAAAAGCTGTGTTTGCGTACAACCATGCCAGTTGGTACGTATCACGAGTGATGGGATTTATGAAAGAGTACACAAGTGGTTCTGTTGAAGCTGTTTCGATTAAAGGTGGTTCGGCAAAAGGTTCAGAAGCCATTGAAAAAGCGATTAAGGTAGGATCATCTATCGTAGGAAAAAGCCCTTATGTATGGGGCGGTGGACGAAATCAAGAAGACATTAACGCACATAAATTTGATTGTAGTTCGTATGTTAGATGGGTCTATAGTTCAGCTGGAGTTGATTTAGGACCAGTAAGTGCTACGACAACAGATACGTTAATCAAACGCGGGAAAGTCATTAAAGCAAGTGAAATGAAGCGTGGTGACGTTATTTTCTTTGATACGTATAAGATTAATGGCCACGTTGCCATCTACTTAGGCGATGGGAAGTTTCTTAATGACAGCAGTTCACAAGGAGTATCAGTGGGGGATTTAAATACAAAGTACTGGAAAGATCGATTTAATGGAAATGTGCGACGTGTAGCTTAATGAAAAGAGGGTGAGTTCATGGAAAAAGAACAAGTTGAGGGCATAAAAGACGTTGTAATTAGGAATGCCAAAGGCGTTTGGAGCGATTATTGGCTACCTATTACGGCGTTTGTTGTGTTAATTGTTTCGTGTCAGCTGTTTAATTTAACTCATAGTGGATTCTTTTATCCTCTTATGTTCGTTTCAGGATGGATCGTTGTGATGTTTGCCTTGAAATTTAAGAGTGAGAGTTCAGTATTCTCCTTGAAAAAACTTACAAAACACAGGCAGCAAGATACCTCATATGAAATGTATACGGTTTTACGTGTTTACACCAATGACTCAGACTTTCAAGAATATATGCACATACAAGAGTATTTTGATAGTCAGCATATCCAGATGGAAAATAGAGTGATTGATCATAATCAGGATATCAAATCGCAAATCATGTTCATCCGAAAACCAGAGTTTGCGTATGGTTATCACTTGTTAATGGATCAAAAAAACGAAATGTACTTTATCGGTGAATATGTGTAAAAAGAGAGTCATTTTCTTAAATAAATAGAAAATAGGGTGTTGCTGAGAAGCGCTGTGACAAAATTAACTTCTATTTTGTTGATGATAGTCAATTAACTTCGAAATTTAGTGATTCTCGCAATTGTCCTCTAATTGAGTAGCTAGCTTATTAGAAAAAAGGTGTTTATAGATTAAAAATATAAATAAGATTGGGGAAAAAACTCTTATGTCAAATTCCGTTATTATAGCATTAATCGTAACAAGTTTAATTTTTATTGTAGCTACTGCCATTGGTAAGGCTAACAGGAAAATAGAAAGTGAAGCTATTAAAAAGAGGCCTGCGATGGTAAAGACGTTCATTGCTCAAAAAGAATTGTTACTAGAAAAAACAAATCAACTGTTAAAGCAAAGCCGTCTTCTTATGATTCTAGCTTTAGTTGCAAGTGTTCTCTTCAAATATGCAGTGCCTTTTCCTTTACTTGCTCCTTTATTTTTTATTGCTACTTATGCATTTCTAGTAATGTATATCCTTACAGGAATGATGAGAAGTAGCTTAAAAAAACGTATTGAGGAATTAAAAGGTTATTCCAATCAGAGGAAAAAAATAAATTAATAAAGAGTGAAAATGATAAATTTTTTATGGAAAGCCATCCCTTGAACGCTATGGGATGGCGTTTTTAATGTTTTACGAAATTAAGATTATGCAAACAAAGAGTACATATAGTATTCATTCTATAATGAAACATGAAGAATTTAGTTTCAACCATTCTCTTCTGTCTATTTATTGGAATCATTTATACAAGATATTTTATATTCTTAAAATGTACTACCAGGTCTAAAGATAAATGAAAAATATAGCTAGTAGAAATTTATCATGCTTTTTCGACTAAATAAATCTATAAAAACCAAAAAATATGTTGAATTACGTTAAATATTACATTATGATTACAAAGTTGTTTAAAAAACATAGGAGGATTGTAACAAAAGAAATGAAAAACTTTGGTAAAGAGTAAGTATTTAATCTTAACTTACTATAATTAAATCTTTAGGGGGTATTTGAAACAGTGAGCAAGTTATTATCAAAAATTGCAGTGTGTTTTCTATGTTTTATCTTATTAATTCCTATAGTAACAATCCATACTAATGCGGTGGGAAAAGTAAATGCTGAGAAACAAACTGAAAGTGACATTAAGGAAAATAAGGTTAACGATAAGAAAGTAGCTGAAATAACAGAAGAGAGAACTGAAAATACTAAGGTCTTCGATAATGGAGATGGGACCTTTACAAAGAAAATTTATGTAGAGCCTATACATAATAAAGATGAAGGTGAATGGAATAACATTTCTACAGATCTCATCACAGGTAGCAAATCTATACCAAAAGAGGGTACAAAATCAGTTGTAGAAGCTGAAAATACGAAGCTAGACAGTAATTTTTATTCAATCACCCAAGAAGGAGAATATGCTAGCTTTTTAAAAGGTTCTGATTTTCTTACATATGCTTTGGTAGACGCTAAAGGCAATGATGAAAAAGCTGTTTCGTTTAATAAAAGCAGTATTGAAACGAAGGATAATCAAGCCTTACACAAAGAGGTATATCCTGATATTGATTTAAGGAATCTTACTTTTAATGAAAATGTTAAAGAAGATTTAGTTCTACATAGTTACAAAGGGTATAATACGTTTACATTTAGAATTAAGACTTCTTTAGTTCCTAGTGTCGACTCACAAGATGGAAATATTACGTTTAAAGACACTAAGGGTAACACAGCCTTTGTTGTGCCTAAACCATTTATGTATGACTCAAATGTTAATGATCGTTCTGGGGATGCAGAAGAGTCTAATAAGGTCACTTATGATTTTAAAGAGGAAACAGCTGGATCCTATCTTTTAACGATGAAAGCAGATGAACAGTGGTTAAAGAGTTCTGATCGTGTATATCCCGTTTATATTGATCCTACAACTTCAGTTCAAACCTCATCAGATGCTTATGTTTCTAGTCAATATGCTAGTACTAACTATGGAACTGCATCAAAAAAATGGGATTCTGGGCAGAATGAATATGCTTTAAAAGTAGGTTATTACGATGGAACAACTGGTACTAATTATGCTTATCTTAAGCAAGATATATCTAGCTTAAAAGGTGCAGTTATTGACAGTGCCACGTTCAATGCTTACGTAACCCATGCCTATTATGCAGATTCACCTAATGGTCTATGGCTAGATGAAGTTTCCAGTGATTGGTCTCCTTCGACTCTTACATGGAATAACAAACCTTCGTCTACTAACATTGCAAAAACAGATGTAGGAAGAGATAAATGGGCACAATTTAGTGTAACAAATACAGTTCAATCATGGCTAAGTGGGAGTAAAAGTAACTATGGCTTCAAACTCCATACAAATGGAAATGGACAAACATTTTGGAAGAAGGTTGTTTCAGGAGACAACGCAACAAATGTTCCTTACCTATCCGTAACTTACCATTATGATGCTCTAAGTGCTCCTACAGTCAAAGCGTATTCTTCAGGTTCTAATCAAGGTTATTTTAATATCTCTTGGGATCCTGTACCTGAGGCAACGGGTTACAAAGTTGCTATTTATAATGGGTATGAATATGAGTATATTAATGTTGGAAATGTAACAAATTGGACAACAAAGGGACAAAAAATTTGGCCAACTAGTGGTGAAATTGCTGCTGGAAGATATAAGCTACACTTAGACAAAGCTGGAGCAGAGCTTCCTGTCGATCCATCTGCTGTTTATAGCAACGCTTATAAAGCTGGAAGTTCTACAAATTATAGTACGCGTCATCAATACTGGGTAAGGATTGTAGCTACTTATCCTAAAGGAGATAGTCCTAAATCTCAGGAAGTTACACCATATATTCCTTTATCACAACCGGCAACTCCAACAGGTATTGCGTATAGTAATATCCCAAATTCAAGCGATGGATATGTAGATTTAAATTGGAAGTCTGTTGTTGGAGCTACAGGATATAAAGTATTGGTTTTTAATGGGAAAAGCTATGAAGAATTTGATGTAGGGAATTCTACAAATTGGACGACAAGAGGAAAAAAAATCTGGCCAACTAGTAGTGAAATTGCGAATGGTCAATATTCGTTACATCATGATGAAAATGGTAGTGAATTAGCATTAGACCCTTCTTCCGTATACAAGAACTCAGGAGGAAAATATATTTCAAATAAAAATTATTGGTTTAGAATTAAAGCATATAGTAATCAAGGTTATCCAAATAGCGCAAATTCGGAAGCATATATGCCCTCTATCCCTTTAAAAACATTTACAAATATTGATGTAACAAAGGAAAAAGATTCCATAGGGTTATCTTGGAATCCAGTGCCTTCAGCAACAAAATATTCTATAATATACAAAGATTTAGATGATGTTACACAAGAGATTTATTCTGGTGATACACCTAGCTTTACTCATAAAGGCTTAGCGCAAGGTACTATATACTCTTATAAAATCAAAGCTTATGATAAAGATAGCAATCTATTAGATATTGCAAAGATAGATACAATGACAAAGTTTGATGATGGTATTGACAAACTGAATTTTGATACTGTTATTACCAGTTCAAATGTGTCATTTAAATGGCAACCGTTAAGAAGTGTTAACGAATATGAAATTTATAAAGATGGTGAATTATTAACTACAACAAGTGATACAGAATTTATAGATAATGACATAAGTATAGGAAACAACTATGAATATGAAATTTATTCAAAAGAGGATTTAAGTTCTGGGGAAGATTCTAATAACATTGACTTAGACACATCAAATGATTCTAACTTAGATTTTGAAAGTACTGAGGCAATTGAAGAAGATACGGATATTCCAGAAGAAATGGAAGACACAGGTTCAGAAAGTATTGAAGATAGTACTCCAGATAATGAAGATGAGTTTTCCATTAATATTCCAGTAGATACAAGTTTGCAAGAACAAATGACATTGATGGCAGCAAGATCAAGTGGTCCTAGTAGTACAACAATTAGACACAGAACATTTATCCCACAATCTGTTTTAAGTCTTGGTGGGGTTTACTATTTTAAAGGAGATAACAGAAAAAGTGGAAGATACGCATCTTTCTCTCCAACTTCTGGAACTAATAGAACAAGATTTGATATTACAATTAAATGGACTAATACAAGTAAAACGTATGGTACAGGGTGGACAGTTAGTAAAGCTGTAGGAACATCTCATCGATTAAAGAAAGTTAATGGGAAATATGTACCTTATAGTCATAGAACTGCCTCTGCAAATGGAATGAAAGCATCTGTCACAACTCATGATAAAGTATGGGCAGTTGCAGAAATTCGCCATAGCGTAGGTTTGCCATACTTTTTCAATACTCCTCCTAACATTGACTATAAGTTTACCGAATATATTTATAGAAACGGTTTAACCGTAATCAGGGGATCACATGATCAATTTCCAGCGTATGAGATTTATCGTAGAAATGATTCTGGTAGTTGGAAGAATTTATACAAATTTGATCCTATAAAAGCTGGTACAAACCCTAACTATTTAACTGGATATGCAGGCAAACGAATTAATATTTCTAAAAGATAGAAATTAAGTTAAGGAAAATAAAAGGAGGGAAGTAGATGAGAAGAATAATAGCGACAATTATTTCCGTATTTACAGGATCTGTTATTTTTGGGGTTGTATTTTCAAATGGAACTAATCCTTTATATTTATCCTCACTCATTATGGGGGGGATATATGTTGCTCCATTTGTAATATTATATGGGCTACCCTGTTCATTTCTTATAAGTTATATTATGAAAAAAATTAAAAAGACTGATGCTTTGTTAGAAGCATTTTTGTATATTTTATTTAGTCTTCTAGTACCTATATTAATAGCAGTGTCATCTATATTTGATGAATCAATGCTTGCATTAGTACTACCATCAATTTATATTTCGTTAGGGTGTTCTTTAATATTTTATCTAATTATGAAATTTAAAACTAAGGTTAAAGATTAGAATCTATACCTACGAGTAATAGGTTACACATTAAAAGTAAAGGAATATCTCTATGCCCAGTGTAGAGATATTCCTTTTTTAGATTACTTTTCTATTACTTTACTAAAAACGTTCGTAAATGTGTTTATATTAAAAAAGACGTTCGTAATCCATTTTTAAACTTAAACGAACGATAAAAATAATAGTTTTCTTATATAAAAGGAAAGTTCGTAAACGTATACTTTTATGAACGATATATTTTGTGTTATTGTTAAATTTATACAAATAATCCTATTTTAAATTTGGGTTTAAATATTATATCTATAATTGCATAAAAAAACCTATTCCCTGGTGCTGTGATGTGGGAATAGGCTCAATGAGTTAAGATGACATTTCGAAAAATCTCCAATTAACATGCCTTTTTTATTTTACAACAAATCAAATTAGAAAACGATTACATTTTTATTTTAAACACAAAAAAATCGTAGCTTAGAAAGGATGGCGGACTTGTTGGAGTTTGGTTTCAAGAACCAATATGCACGCGTATATTATTTTTCCTTTATCAATTCCCCTATCCCTATTTACATAATGAAAAGAAAAGCTACTGATCCTTTATCAGTAGCTTTTCTTTTCATTATGTATCTTATCAGATTCAGCTCCATCCGTATATAAATCCCATTATTATACATAATAATAAACAAATATACTTTCTCAAAAGGGGCTTTCGATAGTGAATAGAGAACAAGTCATTGAAGTTTATCAAGATGTTCTAGACAAGAAAAGAAAAAGGTTTCCTAATTATTTCTTTGTAGGTAAGGAAGGAAAAAAATATATGCGCTATATGACATGCTATTTACTTGAGCAATACTTATCGATCCCCATCGATGAAATCCCTTTTCAAGTAAGGGCCAATACATTGTGGTCTCATCGTCTCAGACCCCCTGCTATGCTATATGGATGGAATTATTATGAAGTCATTGATAACGCCTATCCAGGAAAATTTAAACCTTGGCAATTTCAACAAGCTCCTGATAAATATTGGGAGGGAGAAGAAGGAAAGAGAAGAGCCATTGAGGCAGTAAGATATGTAATAGAAGAAAAAATGAAGATTCCTATGGAAGAAATACCCTTTCAGGTTAATTTTCATTTTTTTAAACAACATAGTTTAGGTGGCGCCTTTACTCTTTTAGGCTATTCCCCTTTTCAAATAGTTGAAGCTATTTATCCTGGGGTCTTTAGGCCTTGGCAATTTGCTCATGTTCCCATGAATTGTTGGAAAAATAAAGAATATATTCGAGAGGCAATGGATGATTTCTTATTCAAACAGCTTCATTTCTCTTCCTATCACGAGGCTTTTCTCCAATTAAAAGGAAGTCATTTTACCGATTTTCAGTTAACGGGTCTTTTTCAAATGGCGTTTGATTCCAGAATGAATAATGTAAGGAAATGGATAAAAAACCAACTAAATAATCTAGATGATGAATTATTTTATGTGAACCATTGATTAATGAAAGAACCGATTGAAACGGATAGCCTGAGCTACATTCCTATTATTTTTATCTCCTATTTAAAAAAATAGCGATTTATAAGTATATAGTTACTTGCTTTGCTTTTTCTTCTTCATAAAAAGATATAAAGATTCAGCAAAAAAAAGAAAAAGAAGAAAAAAGAGTACAAATAATTCAGCAACCTCCATTACCCTAAATGGACTCACGGCGTTGTACAACGCCTGAGAAACATCAAATCCTTGGAGAATATCGATGCCTAAAGAAAAGCCCATTAAGCATCCCATCATTAAAAGACTAATACTCATGATTTTCATATTTATCACGCTCCATTTAATAGGTTCTTCTCTTTCTTCTATGATGATACATAAATATTTATTGTTAATTTTTACATAAAAAAACTCTTATATGGTTAAAGTAATAAAAATTGAAAGAAGGGTGCTTAAATCTATGCCTTCGTTTTTTAAAGATCGCAAACCAAAAAAGAAACGACCACAGGATGACGAAAATCAAACTACTGATCACCCAATAGAACGGATACAAGTTTCATTATCGGACAACCTTAACATGATTAAGCAGAAAACCGGAAATAGTTCAGATGTTGTTATTCGTGAGATAAAAATGGGGAGCAATTCCGATATTAAAACAGCCATTGTCTATGTAGATGGAATTGTAGACAATCAGTCGATTCAAGAGTATCTACTGCAATCTATGATGAAGGATGATCATAAAGGAGAAATAAATCAGTACAATGCGTTAGACCTGCTTTCTGAAGATATGATGACCATTGGAAATATATCGTCCGTCACTAACTTGGATGACCTGTTTGCATCTTTAATGGCAGGCGATACTCTTATTTTAATAGACGGAGTAGACCGAGCACTGAGCGCTAGCACTAAAGGTGGAGAAAAGCGTTCTATTGCGGAATCTACTACCCAAATGGTGGTGCGAGGGCCAAAAGCAGCATTTACCGAGTCTCTTGGGACCAATACAGCTATGGTACGCCGTATCATTAAGACCCCCGATTTATGGATGGAGTCTTTAAAAGTTGGACGTGTAACAAAGACAGATGTGACGCTTATGTACATACATGGCATTGCCAATGATAAAGTCGTTAAAGAAATTCGTCAGCGATTACATCGTATTGATATCGATAGCATTTTGGAATCAGGTTATATTGAACAGCTAATAGAGGATCAAACATTCACCCCTTTTCCAACTATGTACAACACCGAAAGACCTGACGTTGTAGCCGGGAACCTGTTGGAAGGACGGATTGCTATATTTGTGGATGGGACCCCTTTTGTACTGATTGCGCCTGCTTTGTTCATGCAATTTTTCCAATCGGCTGAAGATTATTATGCGCGTTTTGACATTGCAACCTCGATTCGTCTTTTGCGTATTTTTATGTTTATGATTTCTTTAATTGCACCTGCTACTTATGTCGCCGTTACAACTTTCCACCAGGAAATGGTGCCAACTACGCTCATTGTAGCCATTGCAGCACAAAGGGAAGCTGTTCCCTTTCCAGCATTTGTGGAAGCTCTTCTCATGGAATTAACTTTTGAAATTTTACGGGAAGCAGGGATACGCTTACCCAAAGCTATTGGTTCAGCCGTATCCATTGTCGGGGCCCTTGTAATTGGCCAAGCAGCCGTTCAAGCAAGTATTGTGTCACCAGCAATGGTTATTATTGTATCCATCACAGCCATTGCGAGTTTTGCCACACCATCTTTTGATATGGCGATTTCGGCCCGTTTAGTTCGTTTTTTGTTTATGATTGGTGCAGCAACATTTGGTTTCTACGGCATTATTTTGTGCCTTCTAATGATGGTTGTTCATCTATGCAGTTTACGTTCCTTTGGGGTACCCTACATGGCTCCATTTGCTCCCTTCATCCCCATAAATAATGGAGATACTATCGTAAGATTACCGTGGTGGACGCTGAGACAAAGACCACGATTAATTACTGCTAACACGGTTCGAGAAGGATCAAATCAAAACCCGCACCCCCCTGCATCTCGTGGTATGGTGAATCGCGATTTTGAAGAAGGTGACAACAATGAAGCGTAAAGGAGTTTTTCTTTTATTGATGATGACGGTAACCATCTTGCTCACCAGTTGTTGGAGTAAAAAAGAGTTAACGGACCTTGCCATCGTGGCAGCTCTGGGCGTCGATAAAACAAAAGATGGAAGATATCACATAACGCTCCAAATTATTAACCCAGGGAACGTGGCTGGTATACAAGGAGGGGGAGGCGGTACTCAAAGCCCTCCTATTACCATTTATTCAGCTTCAGGAGACAATATAGTCGAAGCAAGTAGACGAGCTTCAGGCAGAATCTCTCGACGATTGTATTATGCTCATACAAACTTGGTCGTGGTTGGTGAAAAACTGGCCAAAGAAGAAGGAATTAATACATTAGTGGATGCGTTTGATCGAGATCCAGAATTTCGAAATACTTCCACCCTCGTGATTGCCAACCATTCGTCCGCAGCTGATCTTGTGAAAACGTTAACACCAGTTGATAAGATTCCAGCGAATAAAGTGCTAAAAACCTTAGAATTTACGGAAAGAAAATGGGGAGAGAATGTAAAAACATCGCTTCAAGAGGTGATGAAGAGCCTTGAATCTCCCGGAAGAGGAACTGTCGTATCAGGATTTCGTCTAGATGGGAATCCCCAGCAAGCACAAAAGCTAGATAACCTTCAGGAAAGTGCACCCGCGGCAACGCTTCGAGCTTCCGGAATTGCCGTTTTAAAACAGGGGAAATTAGTAGATTGGCTGTATGGAAAACCAGCAAGAGGAACGGTATGGATTCTCAATAAAATTCAAGGAACGGATATTAATATTGATTGGGCAGGAAAGAAAGAAGCTATTGCTTATCAAACCGTACGACAAAAAACAAGTGTATCTGCCCAAGTGAAGAATGGGAAACCTCATATTTCTGTTCATACACGTGTTGAAGGAGATATCGGTGACATGGAGGTACCTGTTGATATCACTAATCCAAAGGTTATTACAAAAATCGAACAATCGGTGAGGAAAGAAATTAAAAAAGAGCTAAGGACAGCTATTGAACGTGCACAAAAAAACAAAACGGATATTTTGGGATTTGGCGAAGTCGTTCATCGTACTAGACCCAATCAATTTAAAAAATTAAAAACAGAATGGAATGATGTCTACTTTCCAAAGTTAGATGTAGATATCACAGTGGAAGCCTATGTACGTCGAGCTGGCTTACGAAATAAATCGTTTCTTTCAGGAGTAAAAGAGAATCAAAAGTAAGGAAAAGGAGGTGCCAGTTAAATGGAGAAAGCAAAAATTAGTGCCAGTCAGCTCTTTATTTTAATGGTCCTGTTTGAGCTGGGGAGTGCTTTACTGGTACCTCTTGCGATAGATGCAAAACAAGACGCTTGGCTTGCAATTCTGCTTGGAATGGTATTCAGTTTCATTCTATTATTAGTCTATCATAGGCTTTATACCTATTATCCTGACCTTTTGCCTACAGAATATATGCAAAAAATCTTAGGGAAAGTGATGGGTACTGTACTTGCCTTTGTTTACATTCTTTACTTTATGTACGATGCCTCAAGGGTTCTACGTGATTTTGGTGAGATGCTGTTAACCTTTGCCTATCCTGATACGCCTTTATTTATCGCGAATGCATTATTAATGCTTGTGATTATTTATACAATTAGAAAAGGGATTGAGGTCATCGCTCGATCAGGAGAACTGCTTTTTATTTTTATGTATGTCCTTGCGGTTGGTGGCTTTATCTTAATTATATCTTCTGGCTTAATTGAGATTAAAAATTTACAACCTATTTTAGAAGAAGGTTTATTCCCTGTTCTAAAAGTGGTATTTACTCAAACCTTGTACTTTCCATTTACAGAAGTTATTGTATTTACCATGATTTTGCCGTATTTAAATAATCCTAAGAAGGCAAAGGTGACCATGCTATGTGCAACTGGATTAAGTGGGATCAATTTAATTATTACCATGCTCATTAATGTTTGTGTATTGGGGGTTAATTTGACCGCCCGTTCACAATATCCCCTTCTTAGCACAGTGGAGAGCATTCAAGTAGCTAATTTTTTAGAACGTCTTGATGTGTTTTTTATGCTTGCTTTAATTACCACTATCTTCTTTAAAATCTGCGTGTTATTTTACGCAGCTGTCGTAGGAACTGCTAGTTTATTCAAGGTTAAATCACCTTCACGGTTATCGTATCCTTTAGGGCTAATCATTCTCTTTTTATCTATTACCATTGCGAGTAACCTTCAAGAACATAACTATGAAGGACTGAAGGTGGCAATGTTCACTATACACATTCCTCTTCTTGGGATTATTCCTCCGTTGCTTCTTCTTGTAGCTTTCTTTAAAAACAGGAAGAAGCATGGAAAGAACACATTGAACTAGTTAATTTTTATATGGAATATTGTCATTCTCGTTGAAATTCCTAGTAAAATCCTTACCCGTAGAAAGAATACTTTTAGCCTAGAATTAACCTTAAAGTAAATCTGCTATCTATTACATAACGTTTAAAAGATTGTACGTAATGAAAGGTCGAGAAAGCAAAAGATTAATTTAAATAAAATTAGAAAGGAGGTTCCAGTTGAATGGAGAAGGCAAAAATTAGTGCCAGTCAATTATTTATTCTAATGGTTCTGTTTGAACTAGGTAGTTCTTTATTGGTACCTATTGCAATGGATGTAAAACAAGACGCCTGGCTTGCGATTCTGCTTGGGATGGTAGGAAGTTTTGTTCTATTTCTAGTCTATAATAAGTTGCATTCTTATTATCCGGATCTGCTGCCTACCGAGTACATGCAAAAAATCATGGGTAAAGGGATTGGAACGGTACTTGCCTTTGTCTACATCCTTTATTTTATGTATGATGCAGCGAGGGTTCTCCGTGATTTTGGCGAGATGTTGTTAACCTCCGCCTACCCTGAGACTCCTTTATTCATTGCACATACTTTATTAATGCTTGTTATTATTTATACGATTCGAAAAGGAATCGAGGTTGTAGCTCGCTCAGGAGAAATCCTTTTTATATTCATGTATACTTTTGCCATGGCGGGGTTTGTTCTCATCGTATGTTCAGGTTTAATCGAGTTTACAAACTTACAGCCAGTACTTGAAGAGGGTGTTTTACCCGTCCTGAAAGTTGCATTTACTCAAACTATCTATTTCCCGTTTGCAGAAGCGATTGTATTTACGATGATTTTACCGTATTTAAAAGACCAAAAAAAGGCAAAATTGACCATGTTATGTGCAACTGGATTAAGTGGAATCAACTTAACTATTACAATGCTTATTAACATTAGTGTACTTGGGGTTGATTTGACTGCACGTTCACAATTCCCTCTTCTTAGTACCGTACAAAGCATCCAGGTAGCTGACTTTTTGGAACGTCTTGATGTATTTTTTATGCTTGCTTTAGTTATCGGTGGTTTCATTAAGATTAGCGTGTTGTTATATGCAGCTGTCATAGGTACGGCTAACTTATTTAAGATTAAATCACCTTCACGCCTTTCATACCCTTTGGGCTTCGTTATTCTATTTATGGCTAGCACGATTGCCAGAAATTTTCAAGAACATCTTCATGAAGGACTAAAGGTAGAAATGTTTATTCTGCATATGCCTATCCTCGGGATTATTCCTCCTCTGCTTCTTCTTGTAGCTTTCTTGAAAAATAGAAAGAAACAGAGGGAATAAAAGGTTTATTTGCATTATTTCCTCCGAAGATGAGGTGTTTCTTACAATCTGTTAAATCCCTATAAGACAAGGCTTATCAGGGTGAATTTAAACTATTTGAGGTGGTTTTCATGTATACCTGGTTTTATGATCATTTTGTTAATACAATTCTATTTCCTCTTACTTGTATAGTAATAGTAGCCATCACGTTAAGTGCATATACATACTTAAAATTGAGGAAAGCAAATAATCGATAGTCTCTAGGAATTGTTGATTTTAATATTGATCTTTCTTCCCCTTTTAAAAAAGCTGATTATGTTTAGTTTACTTTTCGTCATATCATTAAGTAAAACTAAACGTATGTTATTAAAAGTAGTGTTATTGATTTTACTCCATGTAGACAAATGAAGCTTTTTTCTACAAAATATTACGCTTCTAAATCACAGAATATCAATGATTATTTAACAGGTATTTCTTTTATTTCGACGCGGATTTTTCTAAAAAGATATGCTTTTACGGACGATATATTTAATTCTGTTTTAAAACGTTAAAGGAATATAGTCAAGGATTTCATTTTAATTCTTCTTGTTTTAATTTTTCTCTTCTTCTTTCAGGTTCTTATACAACTAAAGGGGCAGTTTGTTTGAGTAAGGGATCAGGTGGTTTTTTCTAATTGCTGTTTCTTGTTTATTTAGTATGAGTGCATCTGTAGAAGAGTTTGATTCATTAATTGAAACAGTGGAAGAAAACAATCCTGAAGAAACTAAACGAATAGAAGAAACTTTTGGCGATACCCCTAAGTGAACGTTAATGGATACCATTTTGATACGCAGCAAATGTTTTTGGGATTATTGGTTAGTTATAATTCTTTACTAATCGTTCTAAAAAAGGTATTCTTTAATCATGGTTTGAAATTCATGTCTTTATTTTAGAATGTTCATTCTATAATGGATTATGACGTTTGTTTTTGTTAGTATTGACTCATGGATTTTTTTAAGGAGAAATAAAATGGCTAGAAGTAAAGAGTTTGACGAAAAAGCAGTATTAAGAAAAGCAATGGAGCTTTTCTGGGAACAGGGTTATGAAAAAACATCCATGCAAGATTTGGTCGATCATATGGGGATACATCGTAGGAGTATCTATGACACATTTGGTGACAAGCGTTCATTGTTTTTAGCTTCCCTTAATCACTATGAAGAACTCATCGTGAATGAGATGAAAAGCATAATTAGTAACACTTCATCCATTAAACAGGCGATACGTGATGTTTTTATTTTCGTACTGAATTCCATTGGACAATACCCAAAAGGTTGTCTATCAGTAAATGCAGCCATTGAATTATCTTTGTTGGACAAAGAAATTGGACGCATAGTTACAAAAATGTTTAACCGTACTGAAGATATGTTTAATAGCCTTATAAAACGAGGCCAATCTAGTGGAGAGCTATCAAAAGATATCGATTCTGCTAACACATCTCGTTTCTTACACAACAATTTAGTAGGTATAAGAGTACTAATAAAAACTAATTACAATAAAAAAGAATTAGAAGGCATCATCACTCTAGCACTTTCAGTGTTGGACTAGCTTTCTTTTTTTACCTTTTTTAGAACGTTCATTCTAAAATTGTTATGAAACAAACCATCATAATGCATACTTAATCGTTTTTAAATTTCTAAGGAGGAACACAAAAATGACAAACTTTAAAATACCAACAGAATCAGAATTTATTGAAGCAGATGGAACTCGTTACGCATATAGAAAATTTGGTACACAAGATGGTATACCAGTAGTATTTCTTGTTCACTTTAGAGGAACGATGGAAAACTGGGATCCAAACATGATTGAACCTATTGCAAATACACGCCCAGTAATCTTATTTGACAATAAAGGGGTTGGTGAGACCGATGGACTAACGCCTACTACAATTGCAGATATGGCAAAAGACACAGCAACATTTATAAAAGCTCTTGGATTAGAACAAGTTGACATTCTTGGTTTTTCCATTGGTGGCATGGTTGCACAAGAGCTAGCTTTACAAGAAGGAGATTTAGTAAGAAAAATTATTATGGCAGGTACTTCACCTGAATCTGGTATTAATCCAGATCCAGAGATTCTTGAAAGAATGAATCGTCACGGCGGAACGGAAGAAGATGGAATAAATGATTTTATGTTCTTTTTCTACGAGCAAACCAAAACAAGTAAATCTGCAGGAATGGCTTCACTACAAAGAATTTTCAATCAGAAAAAAGTAAACAGTTCAGAACAAGTAAAAGAGGCACAATTACAAGCCATTGCAAAATGGGCTAAACAAAAATCTAATCATGACTATGAATGGTTACAAAACATCAAACACCCTGTACTTGTTACTAATGGGGTTAATGATGTGATGGTACCGACTAAAAACAGTTATATCTTAACAGAGAAATTACCCAAAGCACAGCTGATTATCTATCCTGATTCTGGTCACGGGCATCTGTTTCAATTTCCAGAACTATTTGCAGAACACGTAAACTCATTTCTTGATTCTAATTCTTATTCAACTTTCGTCTGATGTAAATAATAATCTTGCAGATGTTGTCACAGTAGGTACTTGGGTACTAGCTAATCCAGACTTTGTAGAACGGATTCAATCAGGAGATCCCCTAAACGAACCTGACAAAAATACGCTCTATGAAGGAGAAAAGAAGGCTATACAGATTATCCTTTTTTAAAATGATTTATTTAATATGGATATCCTATTTAGGGATATTCATATTCTTTTTCTTAGGTTTGTTATGAAAACATACATGTGGGTTAAATAAAAAATGTGGAGGATTGTCATGAAAGCTTTAGCAATTGAAAACTACGGTGAAAAACCAAATTTTTTAGACTTCCCTATGCCCAAAATAAACAATGACGAGGTCTTAGTTGAGATATATGCGGCAAGTATAAATCCTCTTGATACAAAAATTCGAAAAGGAGAATTAAAATTATTATTGAAATACAAGATGCCGTTAATTTTAGGAAACGATTTTTCTGGAAAAATTGTTGAAGTAGGTACTAGTGTCACGAAGTTTAAAGTCGGTGATGAGGTATATGGTCGACCTAGAGCAAATAAAATGGGAACTTTTACTGAATATATCTCTGTTAACCAAGAAGATATTGCATTAAAACCTAAAAATTTAAATTTTGAAGAAGCCGCCTCAATCCCTCTAGTCGGATTGACATCCTACCAAGCTTTACATGATATTCTGCGAATTGAAAAAGGACATAAAATATTAATACATGCAGGAGCAGGGGGAGTAGGAACATTTGCTATCCAACTTGCAAAACATATGGGGGCTTTTGTCGCAACTACAGCTAGTGATGGTAGTGATTTAGTAAAATCTCTTGGCGCTGACGAAGTTATTAATTACAAGACAGAAAAGTTCGAGCATTCGATTCGTGACTACGACGCAGTTCTTGATACCATTGGGGGAGCGACGTTAGAGAGGTCATTTGTAACATTAAAAAAAGGAGGAAAGATTGTTTCTATATCTGGAATCCCGAATGCACGCTTTGCTAAAGAAAACGGATTTAGCTCATTAAAAAAAACCTTATTTTCAATTGCAAGTTATAAACTTACGAAGCTAGAAAAAAAACATAATGTGCAATACACGTTTCTCTTTATGAAGCATAGTGGAGAGCAGTTGAAAATTTTCACAGAAATGTTAGAGTCAGAAGTGATTAAGCCTACAGTTGATAAAATTTTTATTTTTGAAGATGCCCAAAAAGCATTGGAGTATTCAGAAGCGGGAAGAGCAAAAGGAAAAATAATACTTAAATTAAAATAATCAGTCTTATCTAACAAACCTTTCCTTAGGTAGAAAGTGTTTGTCTTACCTAGAGAAAGGAGGAAAAGTCATGAACTCTAGGCAGGAAGCTATTAATTACTGCATGAAATATAGAAATGTATTTGAAGATCAACCGTTTCGGGATAAGAACTGGACTACCATTAGACATAAGGAAAATCAGAAAGTGTTTGCATGGATTTTTGAGAGAGACGACCACATTTGGATAAACTTAAAGGGTGAACCAGAGATAAATCGTCATTTACGTCAAAGTTACGATTCTATAGTACCTGCCTATCATCTTAATAAAAAACATTGGAATTCTATCATTTTAGACGGTACCGTACCAGAAAAAGAAATAGATGAAATGATTAAAACAAGCTATCATTTAACAAAGGAGAGGAAGAACTTATGAAAACAAGAATAACTGAAATTTTCGGAATTCAATATCCGATCGTTCAAGGAGGATTAGCCTATTTAGCTTATGCTGAATTAGCTTCAGCTGTCTCCAATGCTGGTGGACTTGGGCAAATTACAGCTGCGACTCTAGGAACTCCAGAAAAGCTTCGAGAAGAAATTCGTAAAGTACGTACCATGACCGATAAGCCATTTGGAGTAAACTTTGCGATTGCAAGGCATGATGGAAATTATAAAGACTTGCTAGAAGTGGCTATCGAGGAGAAGGTGCCTGCTATCTCTATAACCGGAGGGAATCCTCAACCTGTTTTTGAACGGATAAAAGGAGAAAATATTAAAACTCTTGTTCTAGTTTCAGGAGTTAGACAAGCAAAAAAGGCTGAGGAACTTGGGGCTGATGCCGTAATGGCAGTAGGACAAGAAGGAGGCGGCCACTTAGGACGGGATGATATTGGCACAATGGTCCTTATCCCTCGTGTAGTTGAATCTGTGTCAATTCCTGTACTAGCTAGTGGAGGCATTGGAGATGGAAGAGGCTTATTAGCAGCCTTCGCCCTTGGAGCAGAAGGAATAGAAATGGGAACAAGATTTATTGCTACGCAAGAGTGTGTGCATGCAAACCCTGTATACAAAGAAGCACTTGTGAAGGGAAAAGAGACAGATACAGTTATTATTAAGAAAACTTTAGGGCATCCTGGTCGTGTTTTAGAATCAAAATATACTAGCAATATTATTGAGCGTGAACACAAAGGGGCAACTTATGAAGATTTAAAAGATATGGTAAGTGGTAAGGCAAACTGCAAATATATTTACAATGGGAATGAAGGGGAGGGATTTGGTTGGGCTGGACAGGTTATCGGACTAATTAATGATGTTCCTACGGTTCAAGAATTGTTTGATGAGATGATTTCTACAGCTGAACAAGGAAAGCAGCGATTGGTAAACATTTTGGAAACAACAAAGAACTGTTAGTAGTGTTCCAGCTTTAAGTAATATATATTAACTAAAATCGAAAATTTTAGGTATGCTTGTCTTATTAGCGTTAACAAAATAAAAAGCCACCCATTATTTGCAGGACAGGTGGCTTTCTACTATAAAATGCATGTGCAGACATATAATAACACATTTTTTCCTTATGGACTATATTTTTCCGTACGAGCATATGAATAAAAGGTGCGCTTTTTATACATTCTCGTTTCTTTCAACTATTCAAAAAATGTAGTCATATCAACGATGTATAAAAAGTTGCATATTCCGGAAAAAGAATCCTTGGTGGAAGCTTACTGCTCCAAGGATTCTTTTGCTTTCTTGCTTCCTTGAAGAGACATTATGTTAACTAGCTCTGTATATGATATACACTTCTTATAAAGATTAGTATGCTATAAGTAAAGAAGCTTTTTGGTTGAAAGGTGGCGTTTTTTTTGGATCATTTTTTTGTTAGGTTGATTCCAGATGGATTTTATGAATATGAAGACAGTGAGACGCTGCCAGCGCATGATTTAATTCTTCGTCCACTGCTTACATCTGCTAAGGAATGCTATGTGTATGGCCTTAACAAAGACACAGAATTATTTCATCAGTGTACAGATATACTTTCCTTTACTCGCAACAAGTATCAACTAGATTTAAAAAAAGAAGTTATCAGAGGATATGAACAGCTCTGGAATGCAACAGGGTGGAAGAGGGGTTCTATTTTAATCTTTTTAGAGTTAGAAACGCTTAAGGAACTAAATATCTTCACTTCCTGCTATGATCCTGGTATTTTGGATAATCCGAATACAGGAGAAAGTAATGCAGCCATTAGATTTTGTAAAGATGTAATCAGTAAAGAAAGAAAAGTGGGTCTTTGTTTTTCAGCTTCTAATGGTATTGAGTGGATGACAGTTTACGCAGATAAGGATACGTTGAAAGAGTTATACAAGTGTGCCACGGTACAGTCACTATCTTCAAGTTCAGACTATATATATAAAGTTAAAAACAAGCGTAGGAACTTGCCTAAATAGCAAGTTCCTAGAATGGTGATTATGGTGACTAAATAAGGCCTGGTTTTATTGTAGATGCCTCATGTATTTTTAAGATCTGAAGCCTTTAAAAGAAGTAGTACACTAAATAATACAATCACGATACCAGCACATAAGAGGATAAATTTAATATCGACATTAATGCTAAGAAGAGTGGAAACTAATCCATAAGAAACTGGAATAAGTCCCATGGAAACCATTGTATTTACACTCATAACTCGGCCTACTATGGTTGAGGGTGTTTTCTCCTGTATTAAACTAACTATGGGAATATTAATACTCGATACACAATATCCAATAGCTAACAAAATAGCAGCAGCAAGCCAGAGATCAATTTCTCGGCTAAATATCATAAGTAATAACCCTTCCAAGAATATGAAAGAAATTGCAAGTTTTCCTCTATTCCTTTTTATGTTCAACCAGCCCATGATTATAGCTCCTAACAACATGCCACTAGCAAACGAACTTTGTAAAATACTTAAGTAAAAAGCATTTCCTTTAAAATGATCCTCTGCAAGGATAGGGATGCTTAACATGAGAGGTCCAATAAAGAATAAGTTGACAATAATAAATGTCACCATGACTGTCAGAAGAAACGAGGAATCTTTAACATAATTAATTCCTTCAGCTAAATCCCTTAAGATAGATGTTTTCTTGGGCCTTAATGTCTTCTTTTCTTTGATGAATTGTAACAAGATTATGCTTATCAAAAGTGTAAAGCCAATTATCAGAAAGATGGTTGAATATGAGAAAAGTGAAAGGAGAGTAGCACCTAAGACAGGGCCAAACATGACAGAAAGCTGATTCGTTGTTTGTATTACTGAATTCGCTCTGACTAGTTGTTCTTTATGAATAATCCCTGGAACAATTGCATCTCTAGCTGACCAAAAAAATGCATCTGATGCCCCAAATAATAAAGCAAATATAAGTAAGGCAGAAAGAGATAATAAATTATTTGTATAGAATAAAGCCATCAGAAGTAGCATAAAACACCTAGTTAGTAATGAAAAGAATATAACTCTAGATCGTCTGTATTTATCTGATACAACGCCTCCTATGACCATTAATAATACTCTAGGAATCGTAGTCGCCATTAAAATAATTCCTAAAGAGCTCTTCAAGTTTAGGTAATTGACTACATACCACTGCTCAATAGTTAAATACATTGAAATAGAAAGGCTTGAAAATATACTTGCTACCCATAGATAAACAAACTTTCCTTTCCAAATACCTGTTTGTACTTTAGCCTCTTTGGTTATTGGAATCACATTTCCACCTCATTCTTATTAAAAATAACAGCAATCTAATTAGATGAATATCAAATTAGGTGGGTTGAAAAATGAACGAAGAAACGTTCATTTTAAAAGGTAACAGGCCACATCTCTTTTGGATTTAATTCATATTCTCCGTTTTGCCTATACATGAAGTGTTGCATAATTAATTCTCTACGAATAGTCGCATAATCTTCATGATAGTTTTTTATATATTCATTAAGATCCTTTTCTTTATACGTTTTTCCTTGATGTAAATCACGTATTAAATACGCTAATATAACGTTCTTTTTCTTTCTTTGACTCGGGATTTGTTTCAATGTCCCGTCACTATTTATAAAATTTTTAACAATAGATAACTTATCTTGATTATTGATTTTACTATCTTGGTTCTCCATAGACTCCTCCCCAATATTTAAGATAGCTTTTGAATTATATTCTAGCCTTTCACTATCGAGATAAAAATAAATAATGTTCCCTTGTCTTCTTTGATAAACTAACCCTACATCTCTCAATTTTGAAATATGGTGAGTAATGGTTGGCGGTTGTAACCCAAGTTTATAAGCAATTGCTTGCCCATGAAGAGGGCCTTTTTTTAATAAGGAAATAATTCTAATTCTTGTGGGGTCTCCAACTGCCTTATGGTAATTGACTAACTTATCTAGTTGCATAATTTAATACCTTCTTCCTTTAATTTGATATACATCTAATTAGATAATAATCGAATTAAACGTTTGTGTCAAAAAGTACCAGGTTAATGACTTCTTATAAATGTGGATTATGTAAACTAGTGATACATAGAGTATACATAAAATAATTGAAGAATATTGAAGGGTATGGGAAAATCACATAAAAGATTTTTGGTTTCTTAATACTGTTTAAAAGGAGCTATTTGAATGGATAGTTTATTAGAATTAAAAGAGGAACTAATAAAAGGACAAAAACTAGCAATGCAAGGATCTTATCAAAGAAGAGCTCCTTCTAAAAAAGCAATTCCCCATCTTTTAGCAGCAAGAAAAGGACTCAAAGAATATGTTGAACAGCATCCAACAGATGAGTTTGCTTGGCAGTTGTTGTCTCAAGCCGAAGAATATCTACTGAATTATAACGCAGCTTTATCAGCACTTCAAAATGCAGTCACTCTTAACAAAAAAGACAGAAAGTTAGTAAAGAAGTTAGTGCTACTAAAAGAGCAAGCAAATAAGTGGCACGAACTTGATTTATCACCTGAGGAGCTGGGTTCATTGGAAGCATTTCTGGACGAAAAAGTAGACATACAGGGGTGTGACCATACACTTCTCTACACTAAAGAATGGCTAGATACCCACATCTCCGTGAGCAAAAAAGCCAAGGTTGTAAAGGCGCTGCAAAACCAAGGTGGCTTTTGTGACTGTGAAGTTCTTATGAATGTAATCGATTAGATTAAAATGCTACCTATAATTGGTTTATGTTAACTAGAAGACTATAGTATATAGGCTGTATTAGGGCTATTACAAAGAAAAGAGTAAGGAGTGCTAAAGTGTCTGTTGAAAGAGATAACATGATTAATTCTTTAAGAAAAAATGTTATTCCTACTTTGAGAGATCGTGGTTTTAAAGGTTCCTTTCCTCATTTTTATCGAAAACTGGAGAATCGTGTTGATTTGTTAATGATTCAATTTAGTGCTTGGGGTGGAGTGCTCTACGTAGAGGTTTCTAAATGTTCTCCAGAAGGTCATATAGATGTATCTAAAACGTTTTATACACCTAACAAGGTAAAGGTCTATAATATTGATACCGCCCATAGACAACGGTTAGGAAAAGAAATAGGTGAAATGTTTGAATTTAATAAAGATAACACAGAAGTGGTTTCAATAAATGTAAGAGAATCATTGAAAGAAGGAGAAGAATGGTGGAATTCTTCTCCTAATTGGTGGGTTTAACGTACATAATTAAGTAACGGTAAGAGTTGTTGTGTACACTTAAGTTATATATGATATTCATAGTTATAAGTGCTTAAAAGGTGGGGATATTGTATGAAAGATAATTTGATAAAGAAGATATATGAACAGGGTTATCCTGATGCACAAACTGCACCTTTAGTGTCTCTAGAAGAGTTTTTCGAAGGTAATGAAGATGAAGGCTCTATTGGCTGTAACCTTATGGACCATCCCGGAATTGATACTTTTTATTCTGTTTTATTTGAGATTAAAAGTAAGCCAAGTGTACAAGACGTACTTGTTGAAATTATGGAAGTTGAAGACGAGGAATATTGGCCATTTTCGGAAAGAATATATATCCTATCGAGCGCTAATCCCGAAGAAATAGAGGAATGGGTTAAAATCTTAGAACCTGACGAAATAGAAGAAGGTTATATGTTTGGTCCCCCCCCTATTGCTCCAGAGTTGTATCCTAATCATAAAGTGTTTGGAGTTTGGTGGGATTGATAAATAAAGCTTTATCTAGTGCTTACGAAACTGGTTCTTTTTATGAAGGCAATATGGACTTTAGAGAATCAATTTTTAATTTAGAGCCAAAATTGATAGAACTCGATGATCTTGAAACTTTGAAGTATTTATATTTCAACGTAAAGGACATTTCTCTACGTCATAAATTACTCTTGGTGTTACGAGATATCTATAATTCTCAGCTTGGTGAATTTTTTCAAAAGGCCTATAAGAAAGAGCGAGATTTAGAAATGAAATTAATAGCTGTACGTGGTTTAGTGAAATACGTTGAAGAACATGAAATAAGTAAAATTATGAATCATTTCATGAAAATCTTGATAAAGAGGCCTGAACACACTCCTTACAATTATAAAGAATATGAATATTTGCGTTCACCAAGTGGATTACCTTATCTAATTAAGGAATATAAGTATAACTGCTTTCATCAAGTATTAGAGCAAGTAGAAAAACAGTATGAAGCTATGCCCTTCCAGTTTAAGAATCATTATACGTACGATGAAAATGATAACATAGTCGAACTACGAAGCCCTGAAGAGACTGATCAAATGATTGAAGACTTCTTTAAAATAAATTAACTTCTAAAAGACGTTAGACTAATGTTCTAACGTCTTTTGCTACCTAAAATACATTTTATATAAATAAGATATACATATTCAATAGAATTATAGTATCTTAAATAAAGCTGAATAGATGATAGATTAATTGAGGAGCATAAAACATGTTTAATTTTAGAAAAAAAGAGAAGAAATTTTATTTAGATGCAAGCCAAATCAAACAACTTATTGATTCATATGAAGGATGTATTGCAACTGATAGGATTACAGTAGATGGTTGTAAGGTTGGTTATATGTATAGAGAAGAACCCTATGAATATAACGAAGCAGATAGTGGTTGGAGGTTTCTTTCTGGAGATGAAGATGATCGTTACATGAATAACTCTAAAAAACATGGTGTTTATCTGGTAAATACAATATGCAATTATGATCCAGATATAATGCCGTTTCTTGATGCAGAACCTGGTACTGCATATATTCGTGATGAAAAAGGTAATTTCGTCCTTGATGAGGAATAAAACCTTCCTGTTGATACATTACTTTAAATAAGCTTATATATGATAGGTTCTTTTAACGTTCCTTGTTATTCTACTTATACTTACACTTTTAATTGAAAGGAATGACATATATTGAACTCAAAGAGAACCGTGCAAGTAGGAGATATATTTGCTGCTCCATTGCCGATGAATAAGTATGGTGCAGTTAAAGTAATGGATATCATTGATCGCTCTTATCTTCTTGGTATTACAAATTATATAGGTGAACAGATGCCTGCAATAGATGATCAGAATGTTTGTCAGATTTTAATTACAAAGTCTTTACTTAATGAAAAAGAAGAACCTACATTTAAGTGGGTAGATGGAAGATTACCTGAAGAGTTAATCTATATTGGAAACATTCCTTTATCTCAAGAGGAATTAGGTATAGAGTCAAATGTGTATGGAGGGATATGGTCAAAAGAATGTGCGATGGATGTTTACTATAAATGGCGAGAAGAAACAGATCCTCAAGGGTTTAAACTTGAGATGCAGAAGAAAATAGAAGAAGCTGACGCCTATGCTGGTAGAAACAAGATTGTGAAACCAAAGAAAATGATAGATGATCAAGTCTTCTGGGACATTATTTCTTTATTAGACTGGAGTAAAGAAGATGAAGATGAGATTGTAGAGGCTGCTATTAAGGAACTTTCTACTTTCACTGCATGGAAAATAAGACATTTTGAAGAAACTCTCTCTTATAAGCTTTTCTTATTAGATACAGAAGAACATGCAAAAGAAATTGGTGAATACAGTTTTTCTCAACAAGATCAACACTTTTCACCTGACCTTTTCTTATATGCCAGATGTGCAGTCGTCGCTCATGGTAAAGAAGTTTTTGAAGATATCGTATCCAATCCTTCAAAAATGCTTAAGGACACTGAATTTGAAATTTTATTGTCTCTTTCATCAGAAGCTTATTATGTAAAAAAGGGTAAAAAATTCGATTATGAAAGTGGATGTAGTTATGAGACATTTTCAAATAAAGAAGGGTGGTCAAATACTCTTTAAGAACAAAAAGTGGGTGCTTACAATGATAAATAGACCTTATGGACAGCATTGGAAGGGGCATAAAGGCTTTAGAGCTATTGAAGGTAATGATGTTTATAATCATCGTTTTGGAGGACAAGAGTGGAATGTACCAAAATGTCGGTTATGTGGGGAAGATTTACATCAGATTTTATGTTTTGATCTAAAGGATGATCGATTAAGTGAACTTAGAACTTCTAAACTAGAAGAATTACCTTTAACATCATGCTTAAATTGTTCTACCTTATGGGAGCCTCAACTATTTCAATTACATCCTACAACAAAAAGTGTTACTGTTTTGATTCAAAATGATAAGGAAAAATGGATTCAAGACGAAGAAGGTAAAATACCTGTTCCTCTTCCTTATACGAAATTCAAACTTATCGATATGTTAGAAGAAGATATACCAGTCAATGAAGATGCCTACTATGATGCATTTGACTTATTTGGTCAGGAGTATATATGTAGAGTTTTGGGAGCACCTCTATATGTCAACAAGCCAAATGATATAAGCTGTCCAACCTGTAATCATGACATGCAATATGTTTCCAGTATCACTCATGATTTTGAAGTAGATCTTGTATCGGGTGTGGACCTTTTCCTGGGAGAAATGATTATCTATTTTTATTTTTGTAAGGAATGTTTAACCTTAAAAACAGAGGTACAAGGTACATAATAGCTGTATTAACTATAAAAGCCCTTTTAAGGGCTTTTTGTAATTCTACAGATAAAATCCATTACGTTAACTAGAGTATATTTTCAATGTGAACCATTAAAATCTATTTTTTGATCAATTTCCTCTAAATCTGTTTCATAAAGTTCCTCATCTTCACCATCTCCTACAACTGCAACTAATCGTAGGTTTCCCCCAGGTTGGCCGAGTAATATTGCTTTTGAGCCTATAGTTTCCGAATTACAGTCTGTATAAAGATACTCGGAAAGTATTTCAAGAATATCTTCTTCATTGTATTTAAAGTATTTTCTTTTATTCTTCATCATTAACACCTATTCATTTATAGATTTTTCACCTTTATAAGTGCTTATTATAGCATTGTAGATAAACTAAATTTTCGTCAAAGGTTATTGCTAATAAGAATGAGTATGTTAAGAGACATACTTTAGAAATCATAATTTCAATTCTCTGTTTAAGAGCAATAAGAACTTTGCTTGAGATTTCTCATTATGAATCATTCTTTTAACACGAAAATTACTTTGTAAGTAAGCTCTGACTTCTCTATTTCCGATAAGTAGTGAATAGTATTGGTTATTCTCATAAATCTTTTTAAACCATTCTTACTGTCTTAGTAATTTAATATTACTGTCAATTTTCCTTGTATTTAAAACACCAGTACTGTGCCCTATCCCGCCTGAAAGAAGATCAGATATAAAATCAATCATTCATACATCTCACCTTATTTTATATTTAAGTTCTATTATAACTTTCTTTAGCCATTATTTATATTTCATTATAATTCTTAAAAAATTCCTTATGTTAACGAAAAGTATATATGATATTCAGTCTTCTTTAACTCATTTCTGATATATAATTAAAAAGCAATAAACCTATAATGTAGTTATCTAGATAGGGGTTAAGAAGTGAAAAAAAGATATATAGTGTGTTTAGGCGCATTGAGCGCTCTTTTAGTTATAGGATCTATTTGGTGGTTTCTTTTTGCACCTAGTTACCTGCAATTTGCTCCAAAGGGAGAATATATTTTCCAAAGTACATCCCCTAATGGTGATTACATAGTAAAGATTTATCGTTCGAGTGGTGGAGGGACTACGCCTTTTGCTATTAGAGGAGAAGTGACTTATACAAATAAAGTTTTTAAAAAAAGGAAAAATATCTATTGGAATTACCCTCAGGAAAAAGCTAAAGTTAAATGGGTAAATAATAAAACAGTTAGTATTAGTGGTCATATATTAAATGTTACAAAAGATACATTTGATGCTAATTATGTAGACAATTAAATTAATAGAATGAAGGAAAACAAATGCTATATCTTATTTCAGCAGGATTAATTATCTTAGGGATTTTTATTATATTTTTTTCAATTTGGTTAAGTAAAGATCAGGAGGATAATGAGGAGATACAGAGGAAAACAGGTACATTTCTCTTTTCTTTAGATTTTATTACTTTAATTTTAGGTGCGAGTAATATTCCCTTATCACTAGGGCTAATCTTCCTAGGAGTTTTACTTTTGATTTATCACTGATTTGTATATCTTGTACAGTTCACATAATGTTAACATTCTATTGAAATAGGAGGTGTAAAATAGGCTTATGTCACATCCATATAAGCATTTGGAAGGGACTCCTTTATGGCAAGTTATTGATAAAGGAATAAACGATCTTGTAGAAAACAATGATTTGGAAGAGACAACATCAAGGGAATACATAGTAGGTTACCTTTATAAATTGATAAATGAGGCAGGGATAAAAAATAAGTAACGCTGTGAAATGCGTTACTTATTTTGTGCCATGAAATCACATTATTTAAAATAGCTTTGTATACGTTATTCACTATAAATATTTATAAAAGCATATCAGTTAACTTTTATCTTTTCGTCCAAAAGCTTTTGTATCAATCTTTTTCTCATCCAGAAAACTTTCTATTTTTTTCTGTTCTCGTCCACTTATATTACTATTTCCACTTATGTAAGAATCAATCTTGTCCTCGAAAATACTGTCGTCACCAGCTTCATCAACCATGTTATCTATTACTTGATCTAATCCATCTATAAATTCGTTTATACCCATGATATATCGACTAATTCTTTTGGAATTTTCTTTATAACCTTTAGGTAAAGTGTTATTTGAAATGTAATTTGAAAAATTCTCATCGTTTTCTTTGGCTAGATTTTTTATTTGTTTAAATTTATCTAATTCTTTATTATTCAGTTTTTGATTTGAATCTATTTTTTCTTCAAATTGGTTACTGGCATTATATAAATCCTCACTACTATCTAAGTAAACCTTAATGCTTTGTTTCATTTCCTTTTCACTAATTAAGGTGTTAGACTTCTTGGAGCTGAATATTGATGCTGGTAATTTTATATCTTCTGCTTGTAAAGGTTTTTCATTGACTGTGTCTACATCTTCTCCATGTGAAGTTTGTTTATTAGTTGTTTCCATACTTCCGTTGTGAGAACAGGCACTTAGTACAAAAATCAGTAATAAACTAAAAAAAGTTCTTTTCAATTCAAACTCTCCCTTTAGCCATAGATATGTTCCATTTCAAATTTTTAATTAGCAATTTAAAAAGGTTTTTCCCGAAATAATAACCAACTACTGTTAATAATGAGCCTAAAATAACTCCTTTTATAACTTCGTAAATATCTTCTGTTTTTATCGTATGAAATCCGTTGATAACCCCCATGAAAACTAAAATAATTGGAGAAAATAACATGATGGGTACACCTATAATGTAGGCCAAGAAAAACGGTAATAAGATTAGTAATACAAAAAAGCTTATAAACATAATACATAAATTCATTACACTTAATCCCATAATAGATAATACTGCCTTTAGGATACTTCTCATGTTTTTATCTTCTTCAACTCGATTAATAGCGTAAATAGCATTTAGTTCTTTAGCAACCTCTATAGGTTTCCCTAATTGATTAATTATCTCTTGTTCATCTTTTTTGTCTTTTTCACTACTAATAAAATGTGTACGATACTCTGCGATAATATCATTCTTCTCTTCTTCAGACATATATCTTAAATTACCCTTTAATAAATTTAAGTATTGATCCTTATTCAATTACATCACTCTCCCCGACAAAACAATTAATAATTTGAATACACTCTTGCTATTCAAGCTTGAATTATGTAAAAAATAATACTGTCTCCTTTCACAATTTTATGGTAATTTCTTAAATGCTACTCTAATAATCCATCTTTATGAGTAAGTAAATATTTGTCTTACTATGAGTGATTTTATTCATCTTTACTACTTGTCATTAGCAGTGTTACTAACTCTATAGACACTTTCTAAACGGACATTCATATAATAAGCATTAGTACTTTATTTAATACTGTTTATTACAAGGTACTGTACCAAATAAGATCATGATTTTAAGAGAAAGAATCTGCATCTATATCAAGATAGAAACTAAGCTAAAGAATTGAGCAGAGAATATAATATATTATTAAAAGTAATAATTTGTATTTTAACATTATTTGAGATTTAAAGTCAAAAAAACCCATTTAAAGCATAATTAAATTTTTCTTTGTCACAGTAATTTTATATAATTCTCTTCATTTTTCTATATTCACATTTGGAAATTGATGTATTCATTTTTATTAAAAAGAAATTGTATAATTATTTTTTGTTGATGTATTTTTTAATAAGGTTAATTTATTTGAAAATACTTTAAAAAATTATTTACTTTATAACAGTAAATGTATAAATATTGTTCTTAAAATTAATATTTTATTATTTACTCTAGGTGACGACAAATACGCAGTTTTTCTACAAGATAGGTAAATGGTATAACTATTTTTAATAAAGTACTTTAGCTATTACTCTTGTTAAGGTTTTAAATTCAAATATTACTTATTTATTTTTAAGTAATATTATTAACCTTTTCCAGCAATAAACATTCACTAATTACTTAATACTTAATGTTTCTATATTTACTCTATTTATTATAAGAGGTGTATTACAAGATATACCTTTATAAGATTACGATGTTTTACTATTATACAAATTAATGTAATTTATGCTTTCGTTATTTGCAAAGTAGAATGTAATGAGGCAGCCCCTAAAAAGTGGGGCTGCCTCATTACAAAAGTTTTCTTTTTAGAGTTCTTGAATTGTTGGACGAACAATCATCTCATTAATCGCTACATCTGATGGTTGTTCAATAGCAAATGCAATGGCACGAGCAATACTAGCAGGCTCGATTCCAATTTTACTAACTTCAACGATTTCAGATTTTAATTCCTCATCTGAAATGGATTCTAGTAATTCTGTAGAAATAGTTCCTGGCGAAATAATAGTTGTACGAATATTATTGGGTGCCTCTTCCTTACGGAGACCTTCTGTAATGGCACGTACAGCAAACTTTGTACCACTATAAACCGAACTAGCATGGAATACTAAGTGACCAGCTATTGAGGAAACATTAATAATATGTCCTTCTTTTCTTTCTCTCATGGAAGGTAGAACAGCAGCAATACCATAAAGCACACCCTTGATGTTAATATCAATCATCGAATCCCATTCCTTGATTTTTTTCTGATAAACAGGTGACAGTGGCATTACTCCTGCATTATTGACCATTACATCAATTTTTCCAAACTCTGTAAGAGTATACTCAGCTAACTCTTCCATTTGTTCATGTGAGGAAACATCTGTCACTTTATAAATAGCTTGCCCGCCACCCTTTTGAATCTCTTCTTGCAATTTTTTTAATCGATCTTCGCGACGAGCTGTCAGTACCAGCTTCGCACCTTTAGATGCAAGCTCTTTTGCAGTCGCTTCTCCAATTCCACTAGAAGCACCTGTAATAATGACAACCTTATCTTGAATATTTGACATATAAATGACGTCCTTTCTTATAAAACCATGGTAAAAACAATAAACTTTTCTACTTTATACGTAAATTACGATGAGCCTCAGGGAATCACGTTCTCCAACACGCTAAGTATTAAACTGTCACTGTTCAACAACCTGCATCTGCATTTCATTCATACGGCCACCGTGCACTTTGATTTTAGAGAAATCAGTTTTGAGCTCACGAAGTTCTTCTGACGTTAGCTGAATATTCATTGCACCTAAGTTCTCGTTCAAGTGATCTATATTGCGTGTACCTGGAATAGAAACAATCCATGGGTTCTGCGCCATAAGCCAAGCAAGGGAAATTTGAGCCGGTGTAGCATTCTTTTTTTCTGCAAACTCTCTGAGCAATTCAACAACCGGCATATTTGCTGCTAAGTTTTCAGGAGTAAAGCGAGAGAACTCAGCTCTAAGGTCCGTTTTCGGGTCGAAATTTGTGCGAGCATCTACTTTCCCAGTGAGATAACCCATTCCAACTGGCCCCCATGGGACGAAGCCAATTCCTAACTCTTCACAAGCTTTAAGTACGCCATTTTGTTCTGGTGTTCTTTCCATAAACGAATATTCGCTCTGAATTGCTGTAACAGGTTGCACAGCATGCGCTCGGCGGATTGTTTCCTCACTCGCCTCAGAGAGACCGTAATGTAAAATCTTCCCTTCTTTGATTAGATCTTTCATTGTGCCAGCCACTTCTTCGATTGGGACTTTCGGATCTACTCGATGTTGGTAGTAGAGATCAATACGGTCCGTTTTTAGACGCTTAAGCGAGTCCTCAACCACTTTCTTGATGTGTTCTGGTCGGCTGTTAAGACCTTCTGAACCTTCAAGGTCAAATCCAAATTTACTTGCGATAACCACTTCGTCGCGGAAAGGTGCGAGAGCTTCTCCAACCAGCTCTTCATTAGTATATGGACCGTAAACTTCGGCTGTATCAAAGAACGTGACACCATTCTCATAGGCTGTACGAATTGTCTTGATACCTTGGTCTTTGTCTGCTGGAGGACCATAATTGGCACTAATACTCATGCACCCTAATCCTAATTCCGATACTTCTAATGTTCCAAGTTTTCGTGATTTCATCTTATTTTCCCCCTTGAGGAGCTCTCTTACGCTCCAATTTTTCACAAGAGATGATGCAACTGAAGGCACTTCCCTTGCAAACATCTCTTGCCCTAATTAATCAGCCGTTGGTTTAAGATTATTCCTCAATCTTAAACCATGGGCCTGAAGCTTGAATGACGCCCCAAAGCTTTTCCGGTAGCTCAAGCTCACTAATCTTTGAAGTCTTTATGGCTGTTTGGATTTCAGACTCTTGTCCATTTTTAACCTTTTCAACCCAGTCTGGATTCATGATTAACGCGTGGCCAATCGCAGCTAGGGGTAGACCCTTATCTAACGCCTTGGCAACATCATCCGGCGTTACCATAGAACCAGCAGCCAGTACTGGAACTCGATTGTTTACATGGTCAACAATTAACTCAAGATATGTTTTTTCATCTTGACTGTCGACTGGCTTTGAAGAGAGAGCATCAGCCAACGAAGCATGCACGTAATCAACATCCTCTTCAATAAGGCGTTCAATCAATGCATAGGTATCCTTCATTCTCAAACCACCTTCTTCGTGTTCGTCAGGAGATAGTCTGTATCCTAAAATAAACGGTTTTGTTGCATGCTTCTCAATGACATTTTTCACTTCTTGAACAATTGCCAGTGGGAAACGCATGCGATTTTCTAATGATCCTCCCCATTGATCTTCTCGTCTGTTGAAGAAAGGTGAGAAGAAGTTTTGTATTAAAAATCCATGAGCACCATGAAGCTCAACGCCATCAAAGCCTGCTTCAATTGCTCTTCTTGTTGTTTTTCCAAATGCATGGATGATATCTAAAATTTCCTTATGAGAAAGTTCTCTAGGCAAAACTGAAGGCGCAAATCCAGTTGCCTCAGTCTCTACAGCACTGGAACTAACAACTTCACCATTTGGCACAAGATCTGGTAGGGCTTTGTTACCTGCATGGAAAATTTGAAGGATAGCAGGAGATCCGCCACTTTTCGCGGCTTCAGCTAATTTACGTAAGCCCGGCATAAATGTATCGTCATACGCTGCAAATTCATTTGTAAAACCGATCCCGTTTGGAGTCACATGTGTACAGCCAGTAATCACAAGTCCTACTCCGTTTACTCTTTTTTTATAATAGGTTAATTCCTCATCTGAAACCGTGTAATCATCATTACTGGACCAAGTTGTCATTGGTGCCATAACCACTCTATTATTAAGGGTAATCCCTTTTTTAAATGTAAAAGATTTAAATAAGTCGCTATATTTTTCGTTCATTTTTTTAACCTCTTTCTAAATAGTATTGATCTAACATTGTTAGTTTGTCGTATATTGTAAAGGTTGATCAATCCTTCATGTATTTAAATGGTACAAGAATAGGTTAATCCTTAGAGAGCACTCTAACGCAAGTGTTTTTTTGTTTTTTTTTATTTTCGATAAAAGCACGATGTAGAAAGCTGTCTGTATGAGGTTTATCCAAAGGATGCAAATAGAAAAAACAATGGGCTGCTTAATTTCTAAGAGAAACAGTCTCCTACTTCATTTTCATAAAAATCTATTTTTTTATCTAAATGCTCTAAACTTTGACGAATCTTCTCCAATTCTTCCACTACTTTCTTACGATGATTTTTAAGTAGAGCTAACCTTTCTTCCATCGTTTCATCCCCCATATGCCCCCACATAGCAAATCGTTTCATGTCTTTTAGTGACATCCCCGTATTTTTTAGGTGAAGCAAAGATTCAATCCATAATTTATTTTCATCTGAGTAGATTCTGACATTGTTCTCGTCTCTGTTTACCTTTATTAACCCTTCCTTTTCATAAAACCTCAATGTATATCCACTTAACCCAACGAGTTTAGAAAATTCTCCAATAGAATATGTCAATATAACCGCCTCCATTAAATCTGATAGATCTATTTCTTCTTTCCTTTTTAATTTGTGACATAAAGAAAGAATAATACTTAGAGTTTACTCTAAGTCAAGGATAAGAAACTTAAATTGAAAAGATACAGTTAAATATGCCAAAAGAAGTAAGTAGTCATGAAGCTGCTTACTTTTTTTCATACTGATTATAGGTCGCTCGCGAGGCCCATGAATCATTGGACGTAGTGTCGATGAATGAGTAAACCACTAGTGTACGGTTATTGGTACTATTGGGGTAATTCTAAATAACCTATTGACTTAGATTCTACTCTAAGCTGTAAAATAATCATCAAGTTGCAACTTGAGTAACAAAGTGGATGTTTCCTGTAGTGCGTTTAGTGAAAATCATACGGGGTTAAAACCCCACAGAAGAGCTTGAAGGATCAGTTAAACTATGGATCCATGCATGGTAATTGTTGTTGCTTGATTTAAATGGTAAATAAAGGAGGATATTTATTGTGGGGAGATTATCAGGTAAAGTGGCATTAATAACTGGGGCAGGAAACGGCCTAGGAGCTGCTGTAGCAAAACTATTGGCTGAAGAAGGAGCTAAAATTATCGCGACAGATATTGACTATGATAGTGTTAAAAAAATAGTAGAAGAAATCAATAAAGAATTTAATGGAAGCGCAATTGCTTTAAAGCATGATGTTTCTTCTAAGAATGAATGGTTAAGTGTTGTTGAAGAAGGATTCAAATCATTCGGTCCAATTACAGTTCTAGTTAACAATGCGGGAATACTAGCAACTACAAAGTATGATCAATTAACATATGAGAAATGGCAAAAAGTAATGGATATAAATGCTTGGGGCCAGTTTGTCGGAATGCAGACCGTTGTACCACATATGAAAGAAGTAGGAATAGGATCTATTATTAATTTGTCATCAATAGCTGCTGTAAATTCTAGTGGAGGACTTACGGCATATACTGCTAGTAAAGGAGCAGTAGACGCAATGTCTAGAGCTGCGGCAGTTGAACTAGGTGAATTCAATATCAGGGTAAATGCTATCATTCCAGGAGTCATCCAAACTCAACTGTTTGAAGAGGCATTTCCTACTGAGGAAACTAAGGATGCAGCAATGGCTTCGCAGCCACTTAAGCGAGTGGGCAGACCTATTGATGTAGCTTATCTTGTTGCATATTTAGCTAGCGATGAATCCTATTTTACAAGTGGTACATCTCAACTTATTGATGGTGCATTGAATATTGATGGAAGTAGGGTTTCAGCAAAACTAGATTGAAAAGACTAATAGTTATTTCATCTTCCATAATAAGGAATGAATGATGAGTTAAAAGGAATAGAATCAATTTTCACTATTTCTTCACTATTAGATGGCAAATCAATTTATATAATTAACCTTAGGTTCTAGGAGATTGTTTGTAGTGGAAAATAAAATAGGAACAGTAAAATGGTTTGATGATGAAAAAGGTTTTGGATTTATCACACCAGATAACGGTTTTAAAGATTTATTTTTTCATTTTAGTTCCGTTTTTAAATCCAACTCTTTAAAATGTGGGCAGAAAGTTTCCTACATAGAATATATTGGTCAAAAAGGTCCTCAAGCAGAATACGTAGTACCACTGTATTAGTTATTGCATATTTATAGTAGTACAGGAGCTAAAAAAAAAGAATATAAAAATTAGAATGGCTGAATCTTAACAGATTGAAAATCCACTATCTATTTGATCCAATAAGTCCTGATGATTATTAGGATGTAACTATTAAATATAAGAAATATTAAAAAACCAGTTATACCAAAAGCCTTTAGATTTATGAATCTAAAGGCTTTTTTGATTCCTATAAGCGACATTTCGATAATTAATTCTGTATACGACGTACAACTAAAAAGAACAGAAAAACCAACCCTTAAGTCCCTAAAGGCTGGTTTTTCTCACGACTTTATACAAAGATACCTTACGGCATCTTGGGTAGTTTGCTCAGTGTATTTTTCTTTTATACTTAATGTAAACAATTTATCCTACTGATGGGGTAAAAGAATTTGTGTAAGAAACAGCTTGATGTAAACTAGCAAACGTTTTAATATGATCAATTGTTATCCCTAAGTTGACCATAGTTTGGGCAATCTCTGAACGAATGCCACTTAGAACGACACCTACGCCTATCAGTTGTAATCCTGCAAAGACTTTAAAGAGTTGATCTGCTACCATGGTATCAATAATAGGCACAGCCGATAAATCAATAATGAGCCATCTTAACTTATACTCGCTGCCTTTGGCTAATGCATTTTCCATTAGTATTTGAGCTCTTTGGGTATCTAAATCTCCTACCAAAGGAAGGATACCCGTTTCTTCCGTCATACGGACAATAGGTATGGACAGCTCATCAATCGCATACTGAGCATGTTTTATTTGTTTTGTGTAGTCTTGTAAGTATGATTTACTTACCCACTGCACAGCATCATCTACGATGGTATTAAAGTGGGAGATAATTTCATAGAAAACGTTAAGAGAGAATTTTTTATCATTCGCTTCGTCTTTAATAATTTCTCCGATAATATCTCTGTAGTAACTAATTTCATCTAAGGCTAGGTCTAAAGGAAGTCCGCGATTAACGAGTAGATTAGAGAAATTCTCTCCCCAATCCTTAATCATATCAGCAGCAATGTCTTTCTCTACAAGGATAGAGTCAGCATAAATAGTAAGAAGGTCGAGTCGAAAGGTTGTTAAGTCTGTATAAACATCATGAAGAACCGCCAGGTTTTGTTTTTTACTTTCCGCAAGCTCTTCTTTGCGTTGGATAATCACATCTCTAATGGGATGTAGTTGCTCAATGTTTGTAAGTTGCATGTTATATGGCTCCCTTTATTTTTAGTTATATGGAGGAAATACTATATATTTCGTTTTAAAATACAAAAGCCCTCTAACCTTTTCAAAAGTAGAGGGCTTTTGTCATTATATCATAACCAATTTGTTAACTTTTCTTCAGGTAATATCATAACTTGCACTTGCTGAAAAGGTGCTATGAATTAATGTATAAAGGTAACTAAAAGTATGTGGTCATACTTAGAATGTCTTTTACGTTAACTAGTTTTCTACATCATATACAGTTTGTAAAATGGAAAAAGGAGCAGATTCAAAACTAAAATCTGTTCCTTATCCAATCCAGCATTATTCTGTATCCTTAAAATAGAGAGATTAAACATCTTTTTTAGCATGTTCAGTAAAATGAAGAGACGAAAGAACGTTACTTCCTTGCTTCATATGCTTTAACTTTATTGTAAAATGTAGCTTTCTTCATGCCTACTGCTTTCATAAATGCTACAGCAGTGATTGTTCCAGACTTCCATTCTTTATATAACCTATCCCACTCTTTAGGAAAAGCAATGATTGGGCGACCCAGGTGTTTTCCTTTTGCCTTAGCGACGGCTATGCCTTCTCGTTGACGCTGTAAAATAGTCGCTCGCTCTTGTTCCGCCATAGATGTATAAACCTCTATAATGATGTTATTGATCATGTCTATAACCCACTCTTGGCCTTCAGGTACCTCTTGCATAGTCGTAGGTAAATCAATAATTTTGATTCTGATTCCTTCTTTTTTAAACTGCTCTAAATATTTTTTTATTTGTGCTTTATTCCGGCCTAGACGATCAATGGATTTAACATACAGTGTGTCGCCATCTCTCATTGCTTTAAGCATGTTCTGAAAACCGTCTCGTTCCATGTCCTTCCCACTCGCCTTATCACTGTATAGATATTTTTCATCTGTTAGATAAGGTTTTATTGCTTCTAACTGTCTATCCAAATTTTGTTCATTGGTACTTACACGAATATACCCAAAATTAATTCCCATTGTTAAAATCATCCTTGTTTATAGTAGATGGTTTAAGTATATGACAGAAAGCATAAAAAGGTCTATTCCTTTTTATACGTCTCAAAAGCTTTATTTTTAAGATTAAATAGACTTATTATTATTGATTTTCCTTCAGTCTAAAAAGGTGTACCTTTTTAGACGCGAACAAGTGTAATCTTTTGGAGAAAACTGCGTATTTGTCGTCATTTTGAGTAAATAATAAAACTTTAATTTATATAAGTTAGTTACAACATTTACATATTCAATATAAGTAATATTGATTTTTAACTTTGTATTAGTATAAGATAATGTGTCATTACGCAATAGAAAGATCCAGATATTTCTACTATATGCTATAAAAAATTATGTAATAAATTAGAAAGTGCTTAATTCCAAAAACACTAAACAATAATTAATATTTCTCTTCTGTAAGTGGTCTTTTTTCTGTAGTTTTAAAATAATAAAATTTGTATTCAAAGAGTTAGTCATACGAGAAATAAAAATTAATTTCGCCAGAGAGTGTTTCTCTGCATTTTAAAATCACCAGGTGAGCCGTTATTAGTCTAAAAAGACGGTTGTTGTGAGGGAAATCTTTCTATGTGAAAGAGGCTTCTAAATCGCTAATATTGATTTTGTTTTTTTGTGAATTGATGCTATTTATTTATCTTTAAATAATCTCCACTTAGCTTAGCTAACGTTGTAAAGTACTTCGAAGTAAGATCTTCACGCTTGAGTTCTTTCTTTATTATTAATTAAGTACTTAACGCATATTAGTATTAAACATTTAAAAACCGAACACATATATTAGGTGCTCGGTTTTTAGTTTTGGTTTACTATTCCTTAAGCTTGTTCAAGGTTTTCAATCACTTTGAGGAAAGCTGTTAGGGAATTACTGTCTGAAGCTATATGAGAAGCCTATTTATTCAGCATTCGTATCGAAAAGCAATTCATGAAGATGACGGGTATCCAGATATTCTTCAATTAATAATATGCCTGTTTCTCCCGTATGAATCGAGAAAAGCACTCGATTATCATAGGACTTTCCTGAAAAACTTGTCCCTTTTGCATGAATTTCGACAAAGGCTCTATCGCCATCTGCGAAAACACCCAGTACGTCAACGTCACCGCCTCGTGCTGCTGCTGGGCTAACCGCCTTGATCAAGTCACCGATTTCATTAGGACCATACTTACGAGCAACAGGAAACCCTCGGTTATCACCTAAGACTTTCCATCCGGCATCACTTCCTTCAAACATGTTTCCAATACCTATAACATTACCCTTAAATAAAGTTTCCAGAAACTTTTTGGCTATCTCTCTGGTCTTCTCAGTTTTTTCATTTAACATACTTCAGTTCCTCCTATTAGGTTACTATTTCTTTATAATAAACCTCTATATTTATATATAGAACTAATTAGTTCCGTAAATAGTATAACAAGATTTATTATAGAACTCAACATCACTGAATTGTTTTTATAAAAATGGTAGGACTTCTTATAATAAGTACGGTTGCTTAGAATGAACAATCATATATTCGTGAGGCTTTCAACTGAGTAAATGTATACACTATATATTCGCGTTTTATTATGTGCGACGCCTGTAGTATTACCCTTCAAGTGTTGAATGATAAATAATAGTCAAATCACAGAAAAAGGAGTAATAAATTTACTAAAAAACTAATTGTTTAAAAAAAGACTCCACTAGTTGTGAAGTCTTTTTTTAGCCATCGTACAGAATCAATTGTGTATAGTTAATTAGCTTCCTCTTTGAGCTTAACTCTTTTAATAAAAAATGAAATCACTAATCCCACAATGGCGACAACAACTGCAAAGATGAAAGAATTTTGAACACCGTTGTTAAAAGCAAGAACTTGATTTAACGGATCCATTTTATCTGATACCGTCTCAAGGAAGCTTCTTGAACCTGATGAAAGAATGGAGATTCCAACAGCTGTTCCAACTGCACCAGCAACCTGCTGCAAGGTGTTCATAATAGCAGTTCCATGAGGGTACAGTTCAGATGGAAGTTGATTTAAACCATTCGTTTGAGCTGGCATCATAATCATCGAAATAGATATCATAAGTGCAATGTGTAAAGCAACAATAAACCCTGTTGAAGTTTCCGGCGTTATCGTTGAGAAACCATACATTGTGCCGGCTACAATCACAAGTCCAGGGATAACTAACCATTTAGGGCCGAAACGGTCAAACAGCCCACCCATAACTGGTGAAAGGATGCCATTAATAATTCCTCCAGGAAGAAGCATAAGACCAGCTGTAAACGTTGATAAAGCTAATGATGTTTGTAAATACAACGGTAAAATCATCATTGCAGAAAGCATGATCAGCATACAGACTAGAATTAATAGAAGACCAATTGTAAACATTGGATACTTAAAGGCTTTAAGGTCTAACATTGGCTCTTTCATCTTCGTTTGACGAACAGAAAACGCAATTAATGCGATAGTTCCAATGACAAGAGATAGAATAACCTGTAAACTTCCCCAGCCTCCACCTTCTCCAGCGCTGCTAAATCCAAATACAATTCCGCCAAAACCTATTGTTGAAAGAACGACAGAAACTATATCGATTTTTAGCTTTGTTGGTGTGGTAACGTTCTGCACAAAAAAAGTTCCAAACACTAAAGCAACGACTAATAACGGAAGCGAAATCCAGAAAATCCAGTGCCATGTTAATGTTTTTAAAATTAAACCTGTTACGGTTGGCCCAACAGCCGGGGCAAACATAATGACTAACCCAATAATCCCCATTGATTTTCCACGTTTATGGGGTGGAATGATAACAAGGATGGTGTTAAACATAAGTGGTAAAAGTATAGCTGTTCCAATTGCCTGCACTACACGAGCAACCATTAGTACACCAAACGTTGGTGCGATAGCTGCAATGAACGTTCCTATGATGGAAGAAATAAGAGACGTTATGAAAAGCTGTCTGGTCGTAAATCGTTGAAGAATAAAACCTGAAATAGGTACCAGAATTCCTAATGTTAACAGGTACCCTGTTGTCAGCCACTGGGCGGTAGTTTCATGAATACCAAAGCCAGAAATTAAATCTTTTAATGCCATATTTAAAGCTGTTTCACTAAACAAACCAATAAATCCGGCAATCAGAAATGATGTAATAATAGGTATAGTCTTTATATGAGAACTTTCCATACCTTTTTGTTGTTTGTTCATCTTAATCCTATCTCCTTTTTTATACTGTATATATCTCATCAGCCAACCTATATCTTTATAAGATATAGGTTGGCTGATATTCATGTTTGATACGCTGAATCAAAATATGCGCTCTCCTTAAAGAAAGGGCAATTGTCTCGTTTTAAAAGCGTTACTTAAAGATTTTGACGTCCCCATTCCGCCATTGTAGTCCCAGGACGACCCAGCACTGTTAAGACGTCATCGTGAACAACAGTCTGAAGGGGCATTTTACCAGCTGCAGCTAATTTCATCGTTATGGCAGCGCTCTCCATATAGGCGCGCTCTGGTACGGTTGTAATCTGAGCAGCATACGCTTCCGAGTCCGCAGGATCAAGTGTAATACATTTAATCTCTTTTCCTGATGCCTCAGTTAGAATATCGGCGACCTCAGGGCCTGTCAGCACCTCCGTGCTCAACCAGTAATTAGCACTTCCGTGCTTCTCGGGACCCTCTCGTAACACGGCAGAAGCAACAGCAGCAATATCTTGTGCGAATACCCACCCTTGCGGCATGTCATCCCAATAGACTGGGAAAGAATGTGTTTCGGTTATTGAAGCAAAAGCAAAGATTGTATCCGCAATCACGTTGGGGTGAAGATGTGTCCAAGCGATTCCACTTGCTTCAATATAGGTTTCTACAAGGTCATGCCAATTAAAATGAGGTATAAAATCCTGACGCGAAGTGAATACACCCAGATGGACGATATGAGTTACTCCCGCATTGACCGATGCATCAACAAATTTTTTACTTTGATACAGCATGTCAGAAGTATAACCCGTTAGCAAAAATACCCGGTCCACGTCCTCTAGAGCTTCAGCGAAGGTATCAGGTCGATTAAGGTCAAGTACGACGGCATCACGGCCCTCAGCTCGCCACTTTTTCGCAACTTCTGGACGACTTGTTGCAAGCCGAATGACGACACCCTCATCATTTTTGTCAAACTCTTTGACTACTTGTGATCCCACATTTCCAGTTGCGCCGATAACCAATACTCTCGCTACCATATTTCGTTTTTTGAAATTATTACTTGACGATGTTGACATATGTGATTCCCCCGCATCTTTTATATATGGAACTTTAAAGTTCCGTAAAATCATAGCATAGATAATTATAGAACGCAATATTATCGTAATATATGATAAAGATGCTATAATTATGTATGTAAATAAGAAAGTTAACCTAGAGGAAAGGTGTCGAGAATTTTATGACATATGAACAACAGCAACAAACAGAAGTAAAAAGAGGGCGCCCTCTAGATTTATCACGCAATAGGGTTATTCTTGAAACAACTATAGATTTACTAGCCGAAAACGGGTATGACTCCTTAACATTAGACGCAGTTGCTTCAAAGGCAAAAGTGGGAAAGGGGACAATCTATAGACGTTGGTCTTCTAAAATGGACCTTGTCCTTGACGCTGCTATTTCGATGAGTCGTTTCGAAATAGCAAAAGAGAAATTAAATAAAAATCAAGATCTGAGAGGACAATTGATTGAGCTGCTTTCTCTGTTACTCCTGGAAGATAATAAAAATTATCAGAAAGCGATGAATGCAATTTGTAATTGTGTTTCTTGTAATGAAGAATTAGAAAAAGGGCTGCGGGCTGCTTTTTACTGGCGCTACAGGAACGTTATTGAATCAATGCTTGATCCTTATGTAAAAGAAAATCATATTACTGATGACGATATAGAGCTCATTACAGATATTGGCCCTGCTTTAGTTATGTATAATCTTTACTCTAGAAATCAGTCTACTAATTCTCATTACATCGAACGAGTTGTTGATAAGTTAATGATGCCAATCATATTAAAACAAGTGTAGTTACTGAAATAGTGAACCGAATTTTGAAGCCGATTACATATCTTATTATGTAATCGACTTTATAAATTATGGCATTCTTATTCAGAGCTTACTTAACTAAATATCAATACTAGAAGAAAACTCCTCAAAAATTCCAATCATATATAAGAATATAAATAGTTGTAAATCACCTTTTAAATACTTCACCTTTTTAAAAACACCAGCTTAGCAAAGTTGAAGGAATTGTGAGACTCAAAGGAAGAAGGTAGTAAATTTAACCAGAAATAGATAAATCTTATGAAGGAAGCTTGTATTTTGCCTTTAAACGTAGAAGCAAAAAAAGTATATATTTAAAGTCAAAAAGAGCCTGTTTCTAAGGAATTCAGGCTCTTTTCACGTTTTATAGGTCATTTGTTAACTCTAAATAATGGCATATTACAAAGTAATGAAATCAATTATTGAAACCTAGATAAGAAAACCTATGATTTGATCAATAAACAAAAAATTTAAATACGATAATGTTGCGTACCGTAATTTTTTTTGCTAAGATTCATTTGTGGAACTTTTAAGTTCTATAATTCAGGAATTTGGAGAGTGAGAAACAACATGAAAAATAGAGTAACGGAAATATTAAATACAAAATATCCCTTAATACAAGCCCCTATGTCATGGAATACAGATGCACAATTAGTAGCCGCAGTAGCAAATGCAGGAGGATTAGGAATATTAGGGCCAAATGCTGGACAAAAAACATTAACGAGTGATCCAAAGGAAACCGCAGAAAGAATGCGAAATGAAATAAGAAAAACAAGAGAACTAACAAGTAATTCATTTGGATTAAATATTATTTCAAGTGGGGAAGAAAGAGATAAAGATAATCCTTTCTATAATGAATTATTGAGAGTAGCATTCGAGGAAAAAATAAAATATTTTGCGATTGTAGGAGAAGCAAATAAAGTACTGTTCGATAAAATAAAAGAACATAATGGAGTAATCATATACAGACCAATAACTCCAACACCCGAAATAATGAAAATAGCAGAGAGAATGGGCGCAGATTTATTAGTTGCTACGGGATATGATGAAGGAGGAGGTTTACCAGCAAAATCTGTCGGTACCTTTACAGTGGTACCTACGATGGTTGATTCAGTAAATATTCCAGTGTTAGCAGCAGGTGGAATTAACGATTCACGTGGGGTAAAAGCAGCCTTTGCGTTGGGAGCAGAAGGCGTGTATATTGGGACAAGATTTATTGCGACGAAAGAAGCGCCATCAGCAAGAGAAACGAAACAAGCAATCCTAGATTCAGGCCATGAGGATATGGCATTTATCGTAAAGACATTGCGCTCAATACTAACCAAAAAGGCAGAAATAATTCTCAAAAAACATGAGAATAATGAAGATACATCTTCGGACATCACAGGTGGTTTTAGGACTGGAATGTTAGAAGGGAAATTCGATGAAGGGATAATCTCTGTAAATAATGGTATCGATATCATAAAAGACATACCAACAGTAGAAGAATTAATAGAAAGATTTTTCGGAAAATAAGATTATTAATAAAAACAACGACTCTGTTTAGTTAAACAAATAGGTTCCCCAAAAGGAATCATGGCAAAATGAATTATAAGACTACATGGTAGTAAATCTCGATTTTATAAGCATGTACGATGTGATTTTTAACTCTATACAGTTTTTTCATAAACTTGGACGTTTTGAAAAAAGTCATTTAGAGATATTTGATGGAATCGAATACTAATAATTATAAAACCTAGCACATATCATATATGTGCTAGGTTTTATAATTCTCTTCAATATGGGATTGTTTACACTTTTTTTAATGACACAAGAGGCATCATTAATTTATCAACGAGTCGCTCGATGTAATGAGAATCATTAGATTGGTTTTTAAATTGAATTTTATACATAAGTAGTGCAGGGCCAATATCTGCCATGAGTTCCAAATCACCATCAGTAATTAAATTTTCCTTTATATAAGGCTCGAGAATTGATTCAATCGCGCTTCTGTAACGCCAGTAAAAAGCCTCACGTATACCTTGTTCTAATTTTTCGTTAACAGCATTACAAATCGCACTAGTAGCTTTCTGATATTTTTTATTATCTTGCTGAAAGAATAGTGTGAGTAAATCAATCAATTGTCCTCTCAAGTCTTGATTTGTATTCAGTTCTTTTACTGATATCTCGAAAGGGCTCATTAACGTGGCGGCGTCAATGACAAGGTCCATTTTAGAAGACCAACGTCTATAAATGGTTCCTTTTCCTACTTTTGCTTTGATAGCAACTGCATCTATTGTTAAGGATTCATATCCATTTTCTGCTAATAGGTCTAAAGTTGTTTCAAGTATTACTTTATTACGCGACAAATCTAGAGGACGTCCTCTTTTTCCTTCTCTCGGATGATTTTTTTCATCTAACATAAAAACCTTTGTCACCCTTCCTATAGGTAGACTTTTTTATTTTCTTATCTAATAATACCACTTTCTTATATAAGAAAACAATTTGCAGTTTTCTAATTAGATACTGTCGCGTTCTTTAATTAGCTCTGCTGAGATTTTTTATGGAACTAAATAATTCCTTATACACAGAAGATTTAGAGGCATGATAAATAATAGTATAGAGAGCACTATTTATCGGTATATCAGGTTGACTCACAGGCAGTCAAAGAGGTGAACAAAAGGATGAAAAGCTCTTACTATTAGAAGCTTTTTTGTTAAATAACTCCCAACAAATTACTAACAGCATATTGTCAGTAAAGAGTAAAATTTTGTACCCTTGAGTGGTTAATACTATACGATACTAATTTTTATCCTAATAGTTCTGCTTCTCAAGTTTTAGGGCAAATAATCCAGTTATCACCTATTTATTAACAGTTAAAAGCCTCAAAATAAGAAGTGGATAATCTTTATACGACATGTAGAATTAGTTAACATAAAACCATTTATCGGAAATTACATACTGAAAACCTTTTTTGTTAAGAAAAAATTCATATCTATTATTAAGTTAGTAAATATTATCCAAGAGGTGATAATGTGGATAAGAATAAGTTAAAACTCACATCTTCTGAAATAGGGACACTATGGGGAGAGTATGTAAACGGAACAATGACGGATATAGTAAATCGATATATGTTCTCTATTATTGAGGACGAGTCAATAAAGGCCGTTTTTGAAGATGCTATCAAGACCTTCGCAAAACAAAAAAAACAAATTGTAGCTTTTATAGAGAGCGAAGGGTTTCCAGTTCCAATTGGATTTACTGAGTCTGATCTTAATAAAGGTACTAAGAGATTGTTCACGGACATATTCTGCTTAAATTATTTACATATCATGACGTTGCATGGCTTGCTAGGACATACAACCTCATTAGGTGTTTCTGTCAGAGAAGACTTACGCCATTTCTACGATTCATGTGATAACGATGCAAAAAAAATGTATCATCAAACGATTGAATTATTACTTGAAAAAGGGGAGTTTCAGAGGGACCCTTATTTTTATCCTACTGCGAATCCTGAATATATTTCTAGCCAGGATTTTACGGATGGTTTTTTCGGAAAAGGCAGACGTTTGACGGCACTAGAAATCATAAGTATTTCTTTCAACCTTAAAAAAAGCATTATGGCTAAAACTCTTTCTATTGGATTTAGTCAGGTCGCTCAATCAAAAGAAGTGAGAAAATTTTTAGAGGATTCGGAAAAAACAGCTGACGAACAAATACAATCCTTTTCAAAAATCATGCACGCTGATAATTTACCAATTCCTAAATCATGGGAGACAGAAGTAACAACTTCAACAGACGCTCCTTTTTCTGATAAATTAATGATGTATCATATTGGATTTTTATTCCAAGCTGCGCAAGCCTATCATGGAACAGGTTTAGCGTCAGCTATGCGAACAGATCTTGTAGCTGCTTATGAAGGTGTTATCCTAAAAAATTTAATGGTCACAAAAAAATGGTTTGATATTATGGTAAAAAATAAATGGTTAGAACAACCACCACTTGCTCCTAACAGAAAAGAAATAGCAAAAGAAAAATAATAAAATCTAATATTTTGAGCAAATTACACAAGACGCCGTGAGGCATCAGCGAAAATCCTTACTGCAATAGAGCAGAAAAAACCTACCTCTTTGGATTGGGAAGAGATAGGTTTTTTCGATTTTTAAGCTGTATACTCTATACAAAGTTAGTTAACATAATCACTCTTTCCGGAACACATCAAAAAAGAGAACCCTTATGGGAGTAAGGGTTCGAAAGAGGTCTCAATTATGAGTTATGCAGCTTTTTATACATCCTTGACGCGTAAGGGTTTCATACTAGGGCATAACCCAAACGAATGAATAAAAAGTGCACCTTTTATTCATATGTAAAAATGTAAAATATAGTATATATGGTAAAAATATGATATTATTGTTTACGGTGCTATGCTATGATTCTTCACTAAGTTTGAATCATGAAGAAGCAACCTCGTCCGCCATGTCGGGGTTGCTTTTTATTTTGCTATTTTTCTAACTCAACAAAATAGGATTACGTAAATTACTTTATGTTTGTGTAGGTCTCATTTTTTATGCATATGCCAGCTCCTCTAAATTAGTTTTTAGGGAGAAATTTACGTGCATATCTGAAACATAAATTAATTCTAATTAATTACATATTTAGAATTAAGTATTGACATTTACAAATAATATAAATTATAATTCTATTTATTGGAAATGAACATGTTGAGCGTTGAAAAGGACACGAATTATTTTTATATTTCTTTACAGAGAATAGGGCCTTTGGCTGTGAGCCCTTAAGAAAGAGAAATAATTTACCACCTTGGAGCTATTGTGGGGAAATATGTAGATAGAGTAACCGCAATCGGGAAATCCGTTATCTTTTTGAGAATATAACACTTGTAGTGTTTTATAAAATTAGGGTGGTACCACGACCGCACTCGTCCCTGTTAGAGGGATGAGTGCGGTTTTTTATGTTCAAAAATAAATAGGTAAGCAACGAAAAGGACATGAATTATTTTTACACTTCTTTACAGAGAATAGGGTCTTTGGCTGTGAGCCCTTAAGAAAGAGAAATAATTTACCACCTTGGAGCTTTATTAGTGAACTAGTAGTAATTAATAACGTTTGCGACGTTACAGCACCAGAGCCATTGATATATTTATATTGATGGGAATTTGGGTGGTACCACGTGTGAAAACATACTCGTCCCTTACTTAGGGACGAGTATGTTTTTTTTTGACTTTATTTAAATAGGAGAGGTTATCATGAGTAAAGATTTGGTTCAAATTCGTTTTTTAGATGGAAATGAGAAAGAATTTTCAAAAGGTATTACATTACATGCTATTGCAGAATCCATTAGTTCTAGCCTAAAGAAGAAAGCCATTGCGGGTAAAGTAAATGGAGAATTATATGACTTGCATCGATCAATTAATCAAGATGCAGAAATCGAAATCTTAACATTAGATTCTGACGAAGGTCTAGAAATTATGAGGCATACAACAGCTCACATACTTGCTCAGGCAGTAAAAAGAGTACATAAGAATGTGAAGTTAGGTGTAGGCCCAGTTATTGAAGATGGATTTTATTACGATATGGATCTTTCTACAACGATTGCTTCTAATGAGTTACTACAACTTGAACATGAAATGAAGAAAATTATTAATGAAAATCACCCTATTGAACGTACTGAAGTGACACGCAGTGAAGCTGAAAAAATATTTAGCGAAATAAACGATGAGTTGAAACTAGAGTTATTACGTGATATTCCTATGAATGAAACAGTTACAATTTATAAACAAGGGGAATTTTTCGATTTATGTCGTGGCCCTCACCTACCTTCTACTGGAATGGTTAAGGCGTTTAAATTAACAAAAGTATCAGGAGCATACTGGAGAGGTAACAGCGATAACCAAATGTTACAACGTGTATATGGCGTAGCTTTCCGTTCTCAAAAACAGTTAAATGAGTATGTACTATTTTTAGAAGAGGCAGCTAAAAGAGATCATCGAAAGTTAGGAAATGAACTAGAATTATTTATGTTTTCTGATGAAGCACCTGGAATGCCTTTTTATCTAGCTAAAGGACAAATGGTTAAAAATCAGCTGGAGCAATTCCTACGATCCGTTCAAGAAAAGCATAATTACGAAGAAGTACGTACTCCTTTTATGATGAATCAACAATTATGGGAAAAGTCTGGTCATTGGGATCATTACAAGGATAATATGTATTTTTCAGAAGTTGATAACGCTAAATTTGCATTAAAGCCTATGAACTGTCCTGGCCATATGCTTATCTTTAAAAATAAGCTCCATTCCTATAGAGATTTACCAATTCGCATGGGAGAATTCGGTCAAGTTCATCGTCATGAATTTAGTGGAGCTCTCAATGGATTATTAAGAGTTCGTACGTTTTGTCAGGACGATGCTCATATCTTTGTTACTCCTGAACAAATTGAAAGTGAAATTAAATCGGTCATTGAATTAGTGGATTATATCTATAAAACATTTGGTTTTGAATATAGTATAGAACTTTCAACTCGACCAGAAGACTCCATGGGAGAGGATAGCTTATGGGAACTTGCTGAAAACTCCTTAGAAAACGTATTAAAAAAGTTGAACTTTGATTATAAATTGAATGAAGGCGACGGAGCATTTTATGGTCCTAAAATAGATTTTCATATTAAAGATGCCTTAAAAAGAAGTCATCAATGTGCAACAATTCAATTAGACTTCCAGCTACCAGAAAAATTTGATTTGAATTATATTAACGAAAAGAACGAAAAACAGCGTCCAGTGGTAATTCACCGAGCTATTTTTGGATCTCTTGACCGTTTCTTTGGCATTTTAATTGAACACTTTGGAGGCGTCTTCCCAACATGGTTGGCACCTGTACAAGTAAAGGTTATTCCAGTGTCCCTAAAAGTTCATCAGGAATATGCACAAGAGATTAAAGCAGCTCTAGGGAATAAAGGGATTCGAGTAGAATTAGACAATCGAGAACAAAAGCTCGGATATAAGATTCGAGAAGCTCAAGTGGCGAAGGTTCCTTATATTTTGGTATTAGGAGATAAGGAAATGGAAAGCAACTCCGTAAACGTACGAAAACACGGTGAAGAAAAGTCTGAAACTTTCAATTTAGATAGTTTTATTGAAAAACTTCAGGATGAAATTGTTGAAAAGAAACTTAGATAATTAAACAAAAAAGGTTCCTTAAAATTTAATAAGGGACCTTTTTGTATTTCTAGTTTACTCTTTCCTAGAATGAATCAGCACAGGTGTTTATGTTTTATTATTAGGCTTGTATATACTAATTTTACAATTTTTTCATATAAAGTCATTGACTTTTTTAGCACCTAGTACTAATATCAATTCATATATCTTGATAATAAAGAAGGGTGAATACAATGAAATCAACTGCACGTATTACAGCAATAGGTACATACGTACCAGAAAAAAGACTTACCAATGACGATTTAGAACGAATTGTAGATACGAACGATGAATGGATTGTGAAACGAACTGGCATGAAAGAAAGAAGAATTGCTGATGAAAACGAATATTCTTCTGACCTAGCTATTAAAGCAATTGAAAACTTAGTGGAGCAATATCAGAAAGATTTAAAGGATGTAGGATGTATCATTGTCTCAACTACAACACCGGACTATGCATTTCCCAGCGTAGCAGCCCAAATACAAGATTACTTTGATATTCCTACAACCGGGGCTTTAGACTTTAACGCTACCTGTGCTGGTTTTACATATGGATTACACATGGCAAACGCCTTTATTACATCTGGACTTCATCATAAAGTTTTAGTCGTAACTGCAGAAACGTTATCGAAGGTTACAGATTACACAGATCGTACTACATGTGTTCTATTTGGGGATGGGGCTGCAGCTGTTTTGGTGGAAAGTGATGCAGAGCGCCCAAGTTTTATTGCTACGCATATTGGTACAAATGGAAAGGGAGGTAAACATGTATACCGTACCAATTTATCTACTACCATGCATGGACAACCTTTAAGTTCAAGTGGAAAGATGGTGCAAAACGGAAGAGAAGTATACAAGTGGGCATCTCGAACAATTCCTTTAGGTATGTCTGAACTGCTCGAACAAGCAAATCTACAAAAGAGTGAAGTAAATTGGTTCGTTCCACACAGTGCCAATTTACGAATGGTTGAGTCTATATGTGAAAGATCCGAGTTTCCAGTTGAGAAGACATTAACTAGTGTTGAGTACAGGGGAAATACTTCTTCTGTTTCCATTCCTCTAGCACTACAAATAGGGATAAACGAAGGGAAATTAAAAGATGGAGACGTTCTCTTACTCTACGGATTTGGAGGAGGCCTTACCCACGCAGGTCATATCATTAAATGGGATTTAGGTAAGGAGTAAATAATCAATGTATACCTTTGCAACAAGATTTCTACAGCTTATACTATTTTTGATGAACGGAAGAATGAAAACAGTAAACAAAGAAAAACTTCCTCAAAATGATCCGTTTATTGTTGTTTGTACGCATAAAAGTTGGATAGATGTAGTGTGTTTAGGCATAGCGTTATATCCCATTCCTATTCACTTCATGGCGAAAAAAGAGTTATTTAGCAAGCCTTTAGTCAAGAATCTTCTGACCAAATTAAATGCGTTTCCCGTAGATCGAAGTAATCCTGGACCTAGTGTTTTAAAAACACCGTTGCAGTTACTAAAAAAGAAACAAGTAGTTGGGATTTTTCCAAGTGGAACGAGAAACTCAGAAGAGAAAGCGTTAAAAAACGGAGCTATTCATATTGCTTCAAGGGGAAGTGTTCCTATTATACCAGCAGTATATGTAGGACCTCATACCATAAAAGCCTTATTAGGAAGAAAAAAAAGGTTTATCATTTTAGGAGATGCTATTCATGTGCCTAAAATGAATAAAGATAAAGAAGCTGCTACGGAAACAACAAACGAAGTGATCTCAAAAGTATTTGAAGAATTAAAAAGTAATATTTAGAAGGAGAAAAGTTGTGCTGGATATCCAAGAAATTCAAAGAATTATACCCCATCGTTATCCTTTTTTACTGATAGATACAATTATTGAATTAAAAGAAGGAGAAAATGCAATTGGGGTTAAGAATGTTACAGCTAATGAGGAGTTCTTCAATGGGCATTTTCCTGACTATTCGGTTATGCCAGGTGTATTAATTGTTGAAGCTTTGGCTCAAGTAAGTGGAATTATAATGTTACAAAAAGAAGAAAATCATGAAAAGATAGGCCTTTTAACTGGTATTGAAAATTGTCGTTTTAAGAAACAAGTTCGTCCAGGGGATCAATTATACTTAGAAGTAGAAATGACACGCGTCCGAGGAGCTGTTGCAAAAGCTCATGGCATCGCTAAAGTAGATAATACTATTGTGTGTGAAGCAGATTTAACATTCTTTCTTTGGAATAACGGGAAGTAAGCAGGTTTCAATATACATAGGTAATTAATATATAGGTTCCTTAAATAATCTAGACAAAGAGGACCAACATGACACTCTAAATAGATCCTTTACTAAAATGATGTAGAAGCTTTTCATTTACTTTGATAAATGAAAAGCATCCATAAAAGTATATTTTTATAGTTAAAATAATTCATGTCATTAGAAATAAAAAGACCCTTATGCATTATAAAGGTCTTTTTATTTCTTATTTAGCTAAGCTCAAAGAATGCTGTTTATTTACTACCTCGATGGTTCGGATATTTCGCCCATCAAGTTCTCTCACAGTAAACTCAAAATCATTATACACAAGGGCTTCATGTAACTTAACGTCTATTTTCTGAGATAAGATCCATCCACCTATCGTATCGACCTTATCAGTTTCAATGTTCGTTTCCATTAGTGTGTTTACGTCTCTTACTAATACTTTTCCATTAAAAATATAGTGACGTTCACCAATTTTTTGCCTATCGATTACTTCATCAGAATCAAATTCGTCATGGATTTCTCCTACGATTTCTTCTAAAATATCTTCAACGGTTACTAAACCAGCTGTCCCTCTTGTGGAGTAAAAGTGTATCCCAAACAGGATCATTTCTTTTCCCTTGACCATGATCGCACATGTATTTATGTAAAAGATCAATTTAAGAAGAAATTATAAACTTGTACCTTGAACTCTGTTTTATAAAATTACTATAGGTTAATTTATACATTTATAGTATAATATGAAAGTTATGCTTATGAACATATAAAAGGAGAGTCAGCATGCAGGGACTAAGTACGTTGAGAAAGATAGATGCAGTAGGGCGTATAGTGGTTCCTATTGAGCTAAGAAAGCTACTGGATATAGGTAAAGATGATGAAGTAGAGATTTTATTGGAAGATGATCATATAGAGATAAAAAAATACAAAGAATCTAATGAATGTCTGATTACAGGTGAGATAACGCCTCAAAACCGTAGATATGCAAATAACTTAGTTCTAAGTCCATTAGGCGCAAAAATTTTATTTAACGAAATAAAAGACATGCAAAAAACCTTTGAATCGTAAATTCAAAGGTTTTTTAAGTCGACCTATCTTTTATGTTGTATACTTTCTAACCAGTTTTGTACAGAAGACCCTAAGCTAGTTGCTCCTACTTTTAATTCATCCATAATATAAGAGATCAAATTGTGTAGACTGTACTCTTCTTTATAAGGGTTATTTTTATTAATGAATTTTAACACCTCTTTTAATTCCTTTACTCTTCCCTGGTCCAATTCTTCTTCTAAATGACGAGTCATGTATTCATCAACAAAATCAGAATTCCTGATACTAGCCTCAATTAAGAAAGATGCTGCTAATGCTGGAGAGCAATCTAAAGCATAAGCTAATCGTTTCAGAATATCATACGTTTCTCCATGTCCATCTTTTAAGCGCGTAGAGACACGCTCTTTCTCAATATTCTTGTATAGATGTCTAATTGGCTCTTTGGACATATCTCCCATATACACAGTGCTGCCAAAGCTAAATCCTCTTCTAAAATAATTTGATAGGTAGTCCATTACTTTTGAAGAAGCAAGTCCTGATATACAAATTGATTCAATTACATTTTTTACAGGCGTATTTGTAATGTACGACAATCGATAAACACATTCTTTAAGATCAATTGGAAGTGATGGTTTTACATCTCGTTTTTTGTCACTTCGAATTTTTCTTTTCCTATCTTCTACTCTCACATAATCACTCCTAAAATCTAAAATTATCTCTAGGACAATGACTTTTTGTACATACCTAAAACATGTATATGGCAGGGGAGGGAGGAGCATGTATATTTTTTTGAGATAGTGGAAAAAACTTATAATACTAGAACATGAGAGGAGTCTTTTGTATGAAAATGACGAAAGAAGAAGCACAAGAAATCGCAAAAAAAATAAAAGAAAACTCTAATAAGTACGGATTACCTGTGAAAAAAAAGAAAAATGCTAGTGCAACTTAAAAGGGGATATATAAGAAAAGGTCTTCAATTTAATAAAAAATATAAGACTTATATTTTCCTACTATAGTACGCAATAACATTTAGTACGCTGCATAATAAATATAAGCTAACTCAATTACAATAAACTTCAAATTAGATGTACTGATAATGAGGAAGTTAAAAAAGAGACTGCCTAACAAATTAATTTGTTAGGCAGTCTCTTTTTTAATTATGATTATTGGTGACGTAATTTATCAATTTCTTCTGGTGTAAGGTTTGTAAATTCAGCGATTGTTTGGGTATCTAAACCCTTTTGAATCATACTTAAGGCCACCTTTATGATCCCTTTCTTTTCGCCTATTTCTTCACCTATTTGTTTTCCTTTTTCTTCTCCAAGTTTCTCAGCTCGTTTTAAAGCTGACTTTTCATCTAATAATGCTTTTCTTCGTGCTTCATATGCTAGTAGCACTTCCGGATCTTGGCTAACACGTTCCCACTCGTCCATTGCTTTCTTTAATACTTGATCTTCTTGCATCGCAATCTCCTCCAATACCTGAGTGATTTCTTCATCTTCGGATGCTTCAAGTAATAATAACCATCGCACAAGCTGATCTTCCCGTGGATCTACCTCTCTGTTACGCCATTTTATTAATAACTTAGGTAGCTCCATAAAGTGAATTTCCAGCATATCCGTTAAGAGTAATTTCTGCTCTCGCTCATATAACTGAAAAGTGGAGTGATAATCATGAATATGAGATAAATAACGGAAGTTCACAATGTTAATGGTAATCGTTTTACAAAGCTCTCCGTAGTCCATGCCTTCTTTCATTTGACTACTGTACATTTTAGACCAGTAATAGAGTGTTCTTTTTTCCATGTCATGTTTGTTATTAAGCTGAATTTCAATATTGACGCGGCTTCCATCCTCTAACTGGGCATGTACATCTAAAATAGAGCGTTTATCTTCTTGGTTTTCTTTATTGAAATGCGGATCTAGTAACTGCACCGTCTGAATTTTTTTATCATCTGGAAAACGGAGTGCTGCGTTCAAAAAAGCAGCTAAAATAGATTCATTTCCATGTGTGCCAAATAGTGATTTAAATGCAAAGTCGACACGCAAATCTAATCGTTTTGTCATAATACCCTCCATCATTTCCATGTTTGTTATTAGTATACCATGACTGTACCGATTCCTTCTATCTAACACTTTAGGAGTAATTTTATTGTTAATACAGTATCTTGTCACACCTAATTAGTAATGTTCTTCAGACAAAGAAGTAAGGAGGGGATTTAGAATAAATAGAAGTACTCGTGCTGATTGCTATTGCTCATAAATAAAATCCTCTTTACCATTATGCTTTTAGTCCGATCAGGTTCTTTATACATATAGAAATACATTAAAAATCAATAGAACATGTAAAGCAAAAAAGCCACTAAAATACCTAGTGGCTTTTTATTTTAAAAATCGCTATACTCTTCCAAATCATCGTCGTCTAAAGAACCAGATACTTGCTCTAAATCTGCAATCTTACCTTCTTTTAAGGTTTGACTTTCTGAAGGCTTGTCTTCTAACTCCTCTTGCTTGACTATAAAGCCATTAGCCTTAGCTAATTGTTTTAATTCCTTCAGTTCTGAATTGATATGTTCAAGAAGTTCTTCTGTTCTGTGACCTGAATCTACTTGGTCGGTAGATGAATGATGAAGGTCCCGAACAATTAAAGATGAAATATAGTCCCCTAATTTTCGAGACTTCGCATATTTTGCAAGTACGTCATAGACTTCATCACTCAATCGGTTGGTCTTAATCGTAAAGGCGTTTTGACGCTCTGACATGGTTATCACCTACGCTGTTAGGATTTAACGGCTTTCTTCTCAGCTTGTTTCTTTTGAAGGTAACCGATGCTTCGGATTTCTAGGCCAAATAAGTTTAAGTGACGGCTATCTTCTGGTACTTTATGATATTTCTCTGTACGTTCTTCGCCAATCTTTTCACTCATGCTTTTCATAATTGCTACTTCTAGTGTTGGAGCAACACCACCACTATATACGTATTTACGAATCTTATTTGCCGGTGGTGGGGCCACATCATTTAACTTCGCTAGAAGAATCTCCACATATTCTTTCAAAGAAGATGTAATTTGAGCTGTTAAATCGATAGATGCGCCTGTGTTTTCATTTTTTAACTCGAATTTTTGTTTACTGTAGTTATCTAAAATAAACTGATCAAAAGCACGTAAATCTGTAAATAGCTCAGGGAACTTTTCTTTGCGCAATTTATCAATATGAGCTAAATAGGGAATACCTTCAATACTTTGGAATGATTCACGGCTGTTGGCAGCTTTTAAACCTTCCGGTAAAATCACGACATCGATGGATCCACCACCGATATCAACCATTACAGTTTCACATTCCACATATTCATTGGCATCTTCGCGATCTTGAAGTGTAAGGTCTTTCTTCAACGCAAAGCGCGCGATTTCGCCTTCTTTGAGGCAAGCACTTTCATCTACAGTTACCTTTAATTCTTTTTCAAATCCTGGAGTATGAATACGGAACGTATGGTCACCTAGGAAGCGAGTAGCCATGGCCTTTTGAGCTTCACCGAAGGTACTTTCTTTTTTCAATAACCAGATTGGTAACATCGTAGAGAAATAGTCAATTTCAATGTTGTTATCTTTCTGATCTTTTGCATGCAATGCATGGTAGTATGCAATAGCAGCTAAAAATGTTACATAAGGAATATGGCTTGTAATTTTGTTATGTAAACGATTGATATGATTGTTCGCAAGTTGTTGGCTTGCTGCGATGTCACCTACTAAGAAATAACGTTCTTTTTCTTCGTCACCGATTGTTGTAGACAGTAAGATACGCTTTTTAAATTCTTCTGGTGCTGTCACCGCATCTGTAAAGAATGAATCAGCAACATCTTTTTGTAGTTCTACAACGTTGGTTGGGAAATCAAATAGGTATCCATCAATAATATTCATATCAACGGAGTTTCCACAGTCTTTATTAAAACGTGAAATTTTCATGTTTATACACCTCGTTTTTAAGTTGAACTTCTGTTGAACTCATTATACAAGAAGAAAGGCGGGAATTCAATCCTTTAGTTCAACTAATTTATCTTCAAAAACTTACATATATCAACAATTATTTTTTATCTAGTTAAACTTATTAAGGAGTAAAAAAACAGTACTATGAAAGTTCCGTTTAGAGAAGATGAAGGTCACAAGTAGATGATAATAAGAAAGAATGTGTAAGAAATATAAGACTCTTCTCGATGTGAAAAGGACAAACAAGTCATCATGTTTGTCCTTTTTGTCATTCTAGTGGAAGGTTAAATATTTAATTTCTAATTTGAAAATTAAATATCTCTATGCTAATTATAAAAGTCCTCATGAATTGAGGACTTTTTTTAACTATGAAATTAGGAATGGAATTTCTATTTGCATCTACAAAACGTTTTGTTAACAAGTTTAATCTTTGTACCAGAGCCAAAATAAGCACTTTATATATTATTCTAATATACTTAATATTTCTTTTTTTTATTCCGAAAAATAACCTTTAAATCCCAAAAAAGAAATTAAAATTAATATTTGTAACAAAATAACAAAGAAAAATATTCCATTTATGTTTTTTGTATGATAACATGTACAATTGTGTAGAAGGCTTGGAGGGGGAACAAAATATGACAAACTCAATTACACTAGGTTTATATACTCAACTTCAGATGAAAATAAGTATGATTATGCAATTATTTATACCAAAAAAGAAAACAACTAACGCCTTAGCAAACCCTATATTGTGGATTTTAGTAGCTTTAGCAGCTGCAATGGTGGCTTGGGCAGTTGGTGAGAGCATTTGTTGGGCTCATGGAAAAAGACATTTCTCTCTAGCTATGAAGGTATCAACAGGTTATTTCAAAATAGGTTGTAAAAAATAAAATAAAATAAATAAGTTTATACAAGCCTTCTACACATTACTACATCATGGAGGATATGAAATGAGGAAGTTATTCATATTTTTAATTTTAACATGGACTAGAATTAAAAATAGAATAGTAATTTTAGCATATAAAAAACCTGAAGCTATATTTGGGTTATTATTACTGTTAGTAGCAAGTGGTGTTTCAATTAAAGTTATTCCATCTATGTTTAATTTAGGTATTGAAATTGATATGGGGATATTTCCACAAGCTTCCTATATATTTTTCATGAGTGGCTTAATTCCATACATTTTTTCTGCTATGAAAAATAAATCAAATACTGAGGAACAACATTCTAAAGATTCTCTGCTTAATTTTGTATGTGAAGGACTTTTTAAGTATTTAAGTTTTATAATAGCCTTTTTAATGCCTGTCATCCTATCGGTTATTACATTATTTATGGTACTTTCTATTTACGATAATGTATCAATATTTTATTCTGTACTGTTTTGGGAAGTAATGGCTCAGGTAGTTTTTATAATAGCCTTATTTATAAGACACTTAATACAAAGGGTTATAGGAAAAAAATTTACTTCAGAAAATGAAACCATACTGAAACAATTTGCTTTTTTAGGTAGTATTATCATAATTTTAATCCTTCCCATACATAATTTCATAGGGTATATATGGTTAGGAGAAAAAATAGCCTTATGGGTGTTAATAGCTTTATTAGCTTTTTTGCTTTTGACTTATATTTGTATTAACTCTATGGCCATACAGCCACCTACTGTACAACTATTTAATCAGAATAGGTATAAATTCTTTAAAAAAATCAACTTTAGCTCTGTTTTTTTAGTATTTATTTATATAAGAGAATACATAGTATTTTTTATTTCAATGTCCGTGTTTTTACTTATTATTTCTGTCTTAGCTAATAACTACTATTCTATAAGTCAACTATTTGTTTTAGGTTCAATGTTAGCAGTCATTCATTTTGTATTTAATACACTTTCAAAAACTGTTCCTGGAATTGCAATTCTAAGGATTTCACAGTTGAAATATTCGGTGTATGTATTACATGTTTACTTTCTTGTAGGATTATTTTTTATGGTTATCTTTTTAGAAATACTTTCTATGCTAAATGAAGTAAGCTTTACTACTTTACTCAGTAATGTAGATTTTATGGAAGCTAGCGTAATGTTTTACTGCAGTATTTATTTCTCTATTTTAGTTTATTATCTATTTAGTAATTTCTTTGGTCCATTAGCGCAAGCTATGACTAGCGTCATAATCTTGTTAATATCATATAGAATTACACCAGAATACCTTATGCGTGTACAAGAATTTCCTTCTGTAATAGCACAAACAATAACCTATGTGCTCACAATCTCTGTTTTTTGTGTAGTCATGACCATAACTATTAATGGGTTACAAGATGATACAAGAGTTACTTAAGCAGTATAAACGTACATTCTTGGTTGTTTATTCAACCTATACACTTTTACAAATAGTCATTATTCTTAGTATGTATATAATGACTAGGAATTTAATTCACAGTGTAATTATTTCTTTAATATATATTTTTCATGTTACGACGCATGAATTTGGACACATATTTTTTTTAAGACTAAGTAAAGTTTCATATGAATTAAAGTCTTACACCTTATCTATTGAAGTTTCTTTTTTAGAAAAAGAGTTCTATTCTTTAGAAAAACCCCGAAAAATTTTAATAGCTGTAGGAGGGTCTATATTTGCTATATTCTTTGATATGCTATTATATGCTCTTACTTACACTAAGACTTATTTAACGTTATTTATTACCACGTTAATCATAATTGAACTTCTAAATCTAATATTTGGTAAGGATTCAAGGATATTAGAAATTGTACTAAAGGAGAGATAATATGAAAAAAATAAGAGTTTTCATGATTATTTTTATATTAAATGCTTGTATAGGATTTTTTGGATCTTTCTTTTTCCTATCGGAAAATTTGGATAATCCGGTAAAACAAGAAAAATTGTATCCATTTCAAAACTTTCCTATTTATAATTTACAACCTAGTGGAGATGTAAATGTCAATTTTATTAACATTATTATAAGTGCTTTATTACTGGCCGTTCCATTTACAGTAATTATTCTTCTTTTAAATAAGATAATCACTAAGAACCTTGCTTATAAAGGAAGAGTTTAAGCATGTTAAATTATATAGACATTAACAATCTGTCAGTTTTATATGGAAATAGTAAAGCTTTGAATAATATTACAATTAATTTTAAAAAGGGTAGTCTCTATGCTTTAATTGGTCATAATGGTGCGGGTAAAACAACCTTAATTAAAGAAATTTTAAAAGTGAATACAAAGAGGCAAGAAAAAATATCCTATCTTAATAAAAGTCAAAAGGCAATAAAAGATAAAAATATTAAATATAACATTTCGTTTTCACCAGAGAAACCAGCTTTATTAGAAGAATTGACAGTGTACGAATACATTTCGTTTGTGGCAAAGATGTATGATTCTTTTACTAACCATACTATAGAAAAAATAGATACTTTATTGAAAATTTTCAACATGGATAAAGTAAGACATAAATTCATATTTGCTTTATCCAATGGTATGAAGAAAAAAGTTTGTCATATAGCAGCGCTATGTTTAGAAAATGATTTCACCTTTTTAGATGAGCCTTTTGCTGCATTAGACCCGGTTGCCATATATGAGCTAAAAAACTATATACTTTCTAATTATCATAAAACAACTTTTATCATTTCTACTCATCAGTTAGACATAATTAATAATCTAGATATAGACTACAATAAGTTAAATATAGCTATGTTAAACAAAGGGAATTTAGTATTTTCGGGATCAAAAACAGAGCTTCTTAAAAATGGGGAATATAGTTCCATAGAGGAAGCATATTTAAATTTCCACAAAGAAATGATTTCTAATAGTAATTAAAATAAATTTGCAAGTGGTCAATACACTAATGTTAATAGACATATGTGTAAGTTAATAACATTTTAGGAGGATATTTATGAAAAATAAAAAAACGAAGTGGTTTGCATCTGTTTTATTTAGTGCGGTTCTTCTTACAGGTTATACACATTCTAGTGCACAAGCGTCTACAGAAGAAGAAGAAAATGTTGAAAATTATTATGAATTAAAAGGTGAAGAAGCCCAAAAATATCTAAATCAAGCTGAGCATTCTGAAGTATATCAAAAGCAAATCTCGACTAAACATATAGAGGATGTACAAGTTATACGTTTTAAAAAGAATGAACAGAACATAGAAGAAAATAGAGTAGTAGTAAGTGGGACGGTATCTGGAAGAGAAGATGAAACTATCCAATTTTTTATTAATTCATTATCTCAAGAAATTGAGGGGATTATATATACTGTTTCATTAGATGAAAATAACTTTCATATTACTTCCTATGACGCAAAAGGAAACATTATAGATAGCCAGAACGTTAAAGTCGAGGAAGAAGAATAAAGAAAGTTTAGCAATATTATTAATAATGAAGGGTGCTGATTAAGCATCCTTTTTCTTCACCTTAATTTTAACTTCTTTAGAAAGGATGAATATTATTGACAAAATCTAACATACAAACTTTAACAATTATTATTTCTGCACTTATTGTGGGTTTAATATTAATTATGAGTTTACAATATAAAAAACATAGTAGTGTATATGCTGATTCATCTTCTTTGCGAGTGGTCCAATCCGAAATTCAAAAAGAAGATTCATTATATGTATACTACTATCAAAATAATTGCATCCATTGTCAAAGAGTATCACCATATCTAATTCCGTTAGGGAAGAAACAAAAAGATAAATTTGTTTATATTAACATTCAGAAATACCAAAAAGCTTGGAAGGAAATGGGCATTAAAGAAACTCCTACGTTAATTCGTTATAACAACCATTCTGAAGTAGATAGAATTGAAGGTGAACATAATCAAGAATCCTACAAAAATTTCTTTCTTAAACATTAATCTCTTTCTTTGCCTAATATGTATATCTGGTTTTATGATGTACTCTGGTATAAGTAAAATTATCAATATTTATCAATTTATTAATACCTTATATTACTATAAACACATACCTAATTCTCTGCACTTTATAATAGGTTATTCCGTACCTATAATTGAAGTTTCAATTGGTTTATTAATTTGGTTTAAAAACTTAAGAAATATAATTGTATCCTTTTATATATTAGTTATAATAGTATTCATTATAACTCTACTCATTCATTATGGATTGTATATGCCTGAAGGCTGTGGTTGTTTTGGTGCAGGAAAGGGTGAAATTATTAATTACAAACTTATAGGTCGTGATTTTTTATTCATTATACCTGGTATTCTATTTATTTTATTTAGAAATATTCACTTACAAAATAAAATTACTAACTGATTTTATTAGATTTGAGTCAATAACTTTTTTATGTTCAAGTTATTGATTCAAATCCAACACTAATAACAAGTTTTGAGGTGAATAAACAGTAAGGTACTTTACGTCTTATTAAAGTTGTACTATTTATCCTTCAGGACGACAAATAAAGTGTTTGTCCATTTCAATATTAAGCACCTTTACTCTATTTTATAATTTTTGTACAGCGTGTAATAACAATTCCTCGATGTTCTTCTTTCCTAATTCTTTCGCTTTTTGCTGTAGTTCTTTCTTTAAATCGCTTGATACCTTTACGCGTACCACTTCCAAATCACTATCAATATAAATCCCACGGCTGCGTTTATTAATCTTCCCTGAGACAAGAACTGACTCTAATAATTCAACGATTTCTTGTGCTGATTCCATGAACAATACAGGTTTGATTTCGACGATAAATTGCTCTTTCTCTTCTTGGGGGGTAACTCTAATGTTGGTAGGGCTTAGGTACTGATAGAATAAATCCATGAGCTTATAGAGTTGTGATTTCGCATAGGCTGTTTGCTTAAAGGCAAATGCAGCATAGCCTTCTTTGGTAATTGTTTTTTTCGATTCAATCTCGTAGGCTGCCTCAAAGCCTCGGTGAAGTAATTCCTCTAATGTTATCTCTTCATGTTGTTCTGTAACAGCCATAATTGGATCCTCTACCGAGATAATACGGGCAAGCTGCTCTTTTTCTTCGTCTTTCTTCACAAAAAGCTGAAATAGCGCAATGTTTTGTTCGGCATGATAAAAATGTCGCTTACTTGGTTTGCGCCCAACCTCATGAGTACGCTTAAACTCTTCTAAATCTTCCTCATTCACAAAATAACAATTGATTCCCCGGTATTCTTCTTGGAACGCTGGTAACAGTTCTTGTTTAATATACTTATTGACCGTTGTGACTGAGATATCCAGTTGCTGCGCTACCTCTTTTGTCGTAAGCCCAGGCTTTTTTAACTCTTCTTGTAAACGAACGACATCTTCGATATCAAATTCATAACGTCCTTCAATATGCCAGTCATCTTTATTAATAGGATTTAATTTTCCTTGTTGAATATATGTATAAATCGTTTTCTTTGATGAAATAGATAACATCTCCATCACATCTTCAATAGTAATAATTTTAGTAGGATTATCAATCATAACATACACTCCTTTTCTTTTTCCTTAATCTGATAATTAATTATATCATATATACATATAGTTAGAATTTAAAAGTTTTTATAATTGATATGTAATCATTATAACTAACTTATAAAAAATAATGTTTTATCATTTACTCTAAGTGATGACAAATAGGAGATTTTTCTACAAATTGTATAAAGAATAAACTATATTTATAGAAAGTATGTTTACAATGTTACCTTAAAATACATTATAATGAATAAGTAACAACTATAATAAATACTTTTAATTAACAATTTAATAATTAAAAAATTATATATTTAATTAAAATAATTATTGGTTTAAATTTTGTTAGTAATACTATTACTACATCTTAAAAGTTCTTTATTATCTACATACATATTAATATGAATTTAAAACTGGCATAGAGAAGAAACTGCTTCAATACAAGGAAGACTTACAAATAAGAAGACATGTTTTACGGAAGGAGAGGTTTTATGCAAAATTTCTCATTAGTACATATAGGAACAGAAGTGATAGAAAGAAAGGGGGATTTCAATAAAATTGTTTCATTGATGCTAGATAATAAATATTATGATGCATTAGAAGAAAGAAATGAGCATCACCAGAGAAAAAGCGAAGATATGTTCAGTGATTTTACGGATGAAGAAATGATGTACTATTATATCCATCAGCGAAAGCATATTCGAAAGGACCGAGAACGAAAAGAAAATACAAAAATCGAATACTTACGGATTTTGTTGCAGTTTTATCAGTATGCGGTAGAAAGTGAGTCGTTCTTACGCCAGGATGTAGACTATTATATAGAAGAAACTATCTTTAAAAATTTAAGACCTTGGCATATACGGAACTACCAGTCCTATTTAAGCACAGCGTTATTAGGAAAGGGTGGGAAACCTTATTCACCCGCAACTTTAGACGCTAAAATGACGATTCTAAAAAGTTTTATGAAATGGCTACATGAAACGAAGTATATTCAGCATCCATTACATAAAGAAATTTTGAGTACGTCATTATCTGAACAAGAAATTCCAAACCGAGATTTGTATTACCATGAAGTTAAGCAGATCCTAGACTATTACAAAGATCATCCGATTAATCATGGGTTGTTAACCATGTTGGCGATGACAGGATTGCGTGTACAAGAAATAGCCAAAGCTTCGTGGGGAGATGTGTATCTAGACAGTTTAAGTGGTCATTATCGGTTAAGAGGAGTAGGGAAGGGCGGAAAGAAATTTGATAAGTTACTTCATCTATCTTTATATGAACGTATCCTTGCCTTTCGAGAACGACGTCATGCTACTACAGCATTAAATTCAAGTGATCAAGGGCCATTATTCCCAACTAAAGATGGAGGTTATTATCAATATAAAAACTTAAGTAATTATATTGTGCGTATCATTGAACGAACCGAGTTACCATTTGTAAAAGAACGGACTGACAGAATTACACCTCATTACTTTCGTCATTTTTATGCTATCTATAGTAGGCAGCAGGGAGCAGACATCTTTTTAATTCAAAAGGAACTGGGTCATAGTGATCGTAAGACAACCGAGCGTTATCTTGAGAAAGTTTTACAGCGAGAACAAGAAATTGGGCTGATGTGGAAGGAGCAAGATTTCTAATAAGATAAAGGGCAGGAAGGTAGTGATGCAATATAATGTTTGAATTTACGAAGGTAGCTAAGGGATGCTGATATAAATGTGCCTGATGAAATTTTTAAAATTATAGATTTATTGTTAGGTGATGTACAAGCAGATGGATCGAAATTATGGCTAGATCTAATTGATAAAGTGCTTTCAAAACAATCTTTTCGGGAATGAACTTTAAAGATTACCTCAATGGCTTCGTATCAATGAAGCCTGTCTATTGTTAATGGAATCCGACCGTAAAGTAGTGGATATTGCATCAGCTGTGGGTTATAATTCCTTTCCTTAATAAAAAAACCGGATACTCACCAAGAGAGTACCGAAGGTACCCATAAGTTTCTTCCAACAAGATTTCATAAAATTAGACGACATTTACTCTAAACTGTGCTTATAAATATTTATATTTTAAACAAGGGAGAATTACTATGTCGTATGACCTCATGAATGAATTATTAAAAATTACAGAAGAAGAAGAAATAATATTACAAGACAATAAAGAAGTTAAAAAGGATATTTATACTAATCAATCTAATTTTGTAATTGAAAGTGAAAAATTTTTAAACCAAGATAATATGATCATGATTCGCAAACATACACGTTTTGCTGATTTTCCTAAACATAAACATAACTACATTGAGATTAATTATGTCTATAATGGAGAGTTACATCAAAAAGTAGGTAATCAAAAAATAAGTTTGCAGCAAGGAGAGCTGTTATTTTTAAATCAGCATATCGAACATGAGATTCAAGTATGTGCAAAGGAAGACATTATCATTAATTTTATTATCCAGCCTCGTTTCTTTGATTTTATTTTTTCATTTTTAACCACCGAAAATAGAATTAGTAATTTTCTAATTAATAGTTTATATAACAGTACTCAAAATGGACAATTCCTCTATTTTAAAGTTTCAAAAGTAGAGAGCATTCAAGATTTAATAAAAAGAATTATTATGGAAATTATGTCTCCTGCTTTTATGTCTGAATCAACCATTAAATTATATATGGGTCTTTTAATGGTTGAGTTAATTAAACACGCTGATAAGGCTGAACATACAGAAGACTATCCTGTACAACATTATTTAATTGTTGAATCATTAAAGTATATTGATGAACATTTTCAAAATGCTTCTCTGTATGAATTAGCCTTAAGATTAAACCAGCCCAGTTATGCTTTAAGTAAGGAAATCAAAAAGGCTACCAACTATACATTTAAAGAGTTACTTCAAGAAAAGCGTTTAATTAAAGCGAAAGAGTTACTAGAAAATACAGATATACCAATTGCCTCTGTGATAGATCAAGTTGGATATGATAATGTAAGTTATTTCTATCGGATTTTTAAAAATAAATATAAACAGACACCAAAGCAATTCAGAGAACATTTAGCTAAGAAATAGAGGCTAAAGGTTCTTTTTTTGAGGGTTTATCCAAATAAACACAATAATTACAAGCCTGAAAATGACTATAATTCATCTTTTGATACTAAAAAAACCAGTGATATTAATTTTTTTCAAAATAAAAGAGAATATATATCATAATTAAAAATGAAGTAAAAATAATACTTATTTGCAAATAAGGACAATAAATAAATAATTTTAGACATTATTTTCTCCTTTTAACTGACTTAATATAAAGATATTAGTAAACGCTTTCAGATAAAGGGTGATTAAAATGAAGAAATGTTGTTTAGCAGTTGATATTGGTGCTTCTAGTGGGAGATTAATAGCGAGTCACCTTGAAGGTGGACTATTAAATCTAAAAGAAATCCACCGTTTCGAGAATAAAATGATCCAAAAAGATGGACAGTTTTGCTGGGAGCTTGATCGATTATTTGTAGAAATAAAAAAGGGAATTCATAAATGTAGTGAAATGGAATTGTACCCAGAAAGTATCGGTATTGATACATGGGCAGTAGATTTTGTTTTACTAGATGAATTTAACAAACCTTTAACAGATTTTGTTGCTTATCGTGATTCAAGAACAGACGGAATGATGGACGAAGTCTTTAAAACTTTCATGAAGGAACGTCTGTATTTAGAGACAGGAATTCAATTTCAAAAATTTAATACAATTTATCAACTGTATTCAATTAAACAAAATAATCCGGAGATTTTAGAAAAAGCAAAATCTTTTCTAATGATCCCTGACTATTTTAATTATTTATTGACAGGAAAAAAGGCAAACGAATACACAAATGCAACGTCAACTCAATTGGTTAATGCTTTCACAAAGAAATGGGATCATGAAATATTAGATCAACTAGGTATTAACAAAGAAATATTTCATGAAATTCTTACACCAAAAACAGTATTGGGTACTTTGACAGAGAGTTTAATAGAAGAATTTGGCTTTGATATGAAGGTTATTCTACCAGCAACTCACGATACTGGTTCAGCTGTCATTTCGGTCCCTGAGCTGGAAGAAACAATCTATATTAGTTCAGGAACATGGTCTTTAATCGGTGTAGAAAATTATTTTCCAATTTGTATCACAAAAGCTTTAGATTACAATTTTACCAATGAGGGTGGTATTGATTATCGCTATAGATTTCTAAAGAATATTATGGGGCTTTGGATGATACAGGAAGTGAAAAGGAATTATAAAGATCAATATTCTTTTGCAGAGTTAGTCACCTTAGCTAGTCAGGCTCAAAAGTTTAAATCTATCGTCAATGTAGATGATCCAAGATTTTTGAATCCAGAAAATATGATTCAAGAAATCCAACATTATTGCCAAGAAGCAGAACAGCCAATTCCAACTAATCCTGGTGAAGTAGCAAAATGTGTGTTTGACAGTTTAGTATTCAGCTATCAACAAGCAATTAATCAAATCGAAGAGATTTTTGAAAGAAAATTCAAGAAAATTAATGTTATCGGTGGTGGGTGCCAAAACGAAATGTTAAATCAACTAATTGCTGATGCAACTAAAAAAGAAGTGTACGCTGGTCCAGTTGAAGCAACTGCAATTGGAAATATTGTTTCACAATTAATGGCAGTTGGTGAAATTGAAGATATAAAAGAAGCAAAAACAATCATTAAAAACTCTTTCGACGTTAAAAAATTTTCACCTTTAACAGTAACGGCATCATAAACAAGAAAGGAAGAATACAAATGACAATTAGAGAAAATTACGAGATTGCGAAAAAAGAATATGAAAAATGGGGAATCAATGTTGATGAAGTATTAGAACAATTGAAAAATGTACCGATTTCTATTCATTGCTGGCAGGGAGACGACATTGCTGGATTTGAAGTAAATAAAGGAGAGTTGTCAGGTGGAATTGACGTAACAGGAAATTACCCTGGTAAAGCGACGACACCTCAGGAACTAAGAGCAGACTTAGAGAAAGCGTTATCTTTAATTCCTGGAAAACATCGTGTGAACTTACATGCTATTTACGCAGAAACACATGGAGAAGTAGTAGAAAGAGATCAATTAGAGCCGAAGCATTTTGAGAGTTGGGTGAATTGGGCTAAAGATCAAGGCTTAGGGTTAGACTTTAATCCAACATTATTTTCTCATGAAAAAGCAGCAGATGGTCTAACGTTGTCTCATCCTGATGAACAAATCAGAGAGTTTTGGATCAACCATTGTATCGCCAGCCGTAAAATTGGTGAATATTTCGGTAAAGAATTAGGTACAGCATCTTTAACAAATATTTGGATTCCAGATGGTTATAAAGATGTCCCAAGTGATCGACTGACACCTCGTCAACGATTAAAAGAGTCGTTAGATAAGATTTTTGAAGAAAAAATAAATGAAGACTATAATCTTGATGCTGTTGAAAGTAAGTTATTCGGGATTGGTTCTGAGTCTTATGTGGTTGGATCACATGAATTTTACCTTGGGTATGCATTAAAAAATAATAAACTATGTTTATTAGATACAGGACATTTCCATCCGACTGAAACTGTATCAAACAAAATTTCATCTATGTTACTTTACAGTGACAAGCTTGCCCTACATGTCTCTCGTCCTGTACGTTGGGATAGTGATCATGTTGTTACGCTGGATGATGAATTACGTGAAATTGGTCTCGAAATTGTTCGAAATAATGCATTGGATAAAGTTATGATTGGTCTTGATTTCTTTGATGTAAGTATTAACCGTATTGCGGCCTGGACAATTGGAACAAGAAACATGATTAAGTCATTGCTATATGCAATGTTAGTACCAAATGAACATTTGAAAAAGTTACAAGAAAATGGGAATTTTACAGAAAGATTGACATTAATAGAGGAGTTCAAAACATATCCTTTCGGTGCAATCTGGGATTATTATTGTGAAAAAATGGACGTCCCTGTAAAAGAAACTTGGTTAGAAGAAGTTAAACAATATGAGCAAGATGTGTTAGCAAAAAGATACTCTGTTTTAGCTTAAAATACCCATTAAGAGCTTAATAATAAATTTACAAAGAACTATATTCAGGGGGAGGGTCTAATAGATCAATTCCCCTGTTTTATATTTTAGGAATTCTTTTATATCAATAGGTTACAATATAAAGGTTTTTCTTACTCTCTTTTAATAAGATTAGATTTAAATATTTTGAGGGTGTTAGAGTAATGGTATGTGGAGTATAAATTAATTCAGCCTAAAAAGATATATGAAGAAACTTCAGACCGCCTTTTAATCGTGATTAAGGAAAATAGGTTAAAGCCAGGGGATAAGCTGCTTTCTGTACAACTGGCATCTACTTTTGACAGTGAAATAAAGGCTATAAAAGGTGAAAAATCAATAGAAGCTAAAAATATAATGAACATAATGTCTATTGGTAGTCTCGAGGGTGACGAAGTTACTCTCAGTGTACAATGCGAAGAGAGACAAAAAGTGCCGATGACATTAGAAAATTTTCTTTTAAATGTAGAGTAAGTTAATAATAGAGAAGCAAATAGCCAAGCTTTCTTTGAGAAGCTTGGCTATTTTAAATTCTATTTTTCATTTAGTTTATTTTTTTAAGCGCTGTATCGTTCCTCTTCAATTTCTTTTAATGACTTTCCTCTTGTTTCTGGCGCCATTACTAATCCAATAATTGCCGCAATTAGAAGAAATCCAATCATAACCAAGCCTGATACTTTAAAACCTAGCGTGCTAATCATAGCTGGGATAACTAAGGAGATAAGACCAACTGCTACACGTGCTGTACAAAACAAAAATCCTTGAGCTTTGGCCCTATATTTCGTATGAAACAGCTCACTTGCCCATAAACCATAAAAGGCTTGAGCTCCAAAACCTGCTGCAGTTCCCCATAGTATGACGAATAAAAGTAATTCTGTCATGCCCATTCCACCAAAAGTAAGAACGATCCAGGCTACAATTCCCATTGCTGCTCCAATTCCATAGAGTACACGTCTGTTTACTTTGTCTCCTAGTTTAATGAAAACGAAATAGGAGGAAGCTACAGTGAGAACCCATAGGAAAGCTTGGAGTAAGTTAGCTTGGGTTGAGGTAAGACCGCCAACCGTTTCGTAGATATAGGGCATAAAGTAACCCATAACTCCAGCAACCAAATTCCAAAAACAGTAGATTCCTAGCAATAAAATAATAGCGTGCCGGTTTGCTTTAATTGTGAAGAGTTCTTTAATTGGATTTTCAAGCTTTTTACCTTTTGCTTTTTGAATTGCTTCTTTTTGTTTTTCTTCTTCCCAAATTTTTGATTCATTAATTTGCTGTTGCATAATCCAAGTAATTAAAGCGATTACAAATAATTGCCCAAAAATAATTCGGCTTCCTAATAGACCCAATGGAGCTAAGGCTACAGAAAGAAGTAATGAAATAGCTGGACCAATTGACCAAGCTAACTGTCCCCATCCTACACGAGCTGCACGTTCATTTTCAGGTGCTTCTTCTGCAATGTATGTCCAAGCAGCTGGAATTGCAGCTCCTACAGCTAATCCAGTAATTACATAGCCTGCTAATAACATTGGAAAGTTAAAAGATAACATCGTCAATAAGACACCAAACATATATACCAGTAAATCGTATTTATATATTAACTTGCGTCCGTATTTATCAACTAGAATCCCCCCCAGCAAAGCACCGGCTGCTGAAGCGAAACCATTAGCACTTAATGCTCCTAATAATCCCAGTTTAAAGTCATCTAGATTTAAATATTTCATCCAAAGTGTTAGACCACCAGCTGCAGCTACAATAGAGCCTGCCTCCAGGTAATTTGACATTGCCACAGTAATAGTAGATTTTAATCCGCCTTTTGCATTACCAGCCATATCTAAAACTCCTCTCAATTACCTTCAAACAAATATAAATCCGTTTGAATTTTGTTATTTTTGTGCTGACTATGTTTTCCTATAGAGTTATGCTAAGTAAAACAATTCATCTAAATCTACAGAACGAGGACTATTATCTGAATTTGTCTCCATCAAAGGCGCCATATAGTCCCACCATCTCTTACAAATATCACTTTTAGCCATTTGGTGCCATCTATCTTCATCTTCGATTTCTAAATAAGCAAACAATTTTCCAGTTTCTTTTTCTAAGAAAATAGAATAGTTATGAGCCCCGTGCTGTTTTAATGCCTCTACCATTTCGGTCCATATTTCATCATGTCGGCGCTTGTATTCATCAAATTGATCTTTGTGCACAAACATAATGCTTGCTTTTCTTACCATGTCTTTCGCCCCTTCTACTATAGATTAAAATAAAAATGAAGAACTAAGAAAACGTTTACAAAATAAGAACTTTAATCTTTACAATAAAATAACTTCCCCCTTAATTTTTGTATATTCTTCATTTACTTTTGTTTATATGGTCATATTATTATATAAACAAAAATAAAACAACATATTTTTTATCTTCTTTTTTGTTAATGTTGATTATTCGGGTATTTCATCATAGATAAGGTAAGACAAAATTGTGGACATAGAAAAAGACAAACCTATATAAAGTTTGTCTTGGAAATGCGTATACATAGAAAAGGATACTTCTTAATCTTATATTTAAATTGACTATGAAACAGATTCACTCATCAAGGCTACAGCAGTAACGGTAATATTTTTATCTCGTAAAAATACATGTGAATCATCGTTTAGTTTATCATCAACAATGATGTGGCTTATGTCATTTATTGAAGAGATATGAGAAAATTCACGGGATCCAAACTTACTAGAGTCGACCATTAAAATGGTTTTATCGGACCGTTCAATCATTTTTCTTTTTAAAAGAGCTTGCCACTCATTTGAATCACTTAAGCCACTATTTAAGTCAATACCTTTGCACGATAAGAACGTTTTATTCACATGATAATTTTCCAGTGATCGCTCTGCTAGAGGTCCTACGTAAGACAATGATTTAGGTAGAAGGAGACCTCCTGTTGAGATAACCTGAATTTTTTCTTTCTTACTTAATTCTATTGCAACCTTAATGGAATTGGTGATAACAGTCAAAGGAATATTCGGAAGGATTTTTGACATGTACCATGCAGTTGTACTTGCATCCAGGATAATACGATCACCATCTTCAACTTGCTTTACAGCTTCACGTGCAATCACTTTTTTTTCTAATACATTAGTAATTTCTCGCTCTGAAAAATCAACTTCTGCTTCTTTCTCCTCAATGCTGACAGCTCCACCGTGGCTTCGACGCAATTTATTTTCTTTTTCTAATTTTTCAAGATCACGGCGAATTGTTTCATCCGTCACAGAAAAAATTTCACTTAATTCTGAAACACGAATGCTCGATCGTAAATTAACTAAATCTACTATTTTTTGATGCCTTTCAGCTAATAACATGTATAACTTCCTTTCACTTTTTAGTATAAATAAAAGAAAAACATCACAATTTCACATATAATATTTTTGTTTTGTTTTTATTTTTGTTTGTTTTTATCATAACACACTTATAACTTCAAAATAAACGCTCTTACCCAGTAGTAAAGTATAGTAAATGACATCCTATATGTTGAAATATCGGTTTGTAAACAATAAAATAACCACTTATAACATAAAGGAAACAAACATAAACAAAAAAATAATGTTTGTTTATGTTGACTAAAAATATTTCAAACAGTAATATATAGGTGTAAACGCTTTTGTATTAGTTTATTAAAAGAAAAAATTTTAGTTAAAAAGATATATCAATAAAAACCGATGTAAAAAGACAAAAATGAATAAAAGGAGATGATGAAGATGAAAGACCTTCTAACAAAGAAAGATATATTAAAAGCACCTTTCCTTCAAGAAATGACAAAAACGACAGCAAACCTTTACCGTTTAGGTTGGGATGAACGAAATGGTGGGAATATTAGTTATTTATTAAAAGAGGATGAAGTAGCAGAATACCTCGACGTTAATGATGTAAAACGAACTGTACCCATGATTTTTGACGGTGCTGAATTAGCAGGAAAATATTTTATTGTAACAGGTTCAGGAAAATATTTCAAAAATGTGATAGATGCTCCAGCCGTTAACCTTGGAATTATTCGTATAACTAAAGATGGTAAATCACTGGATATTTTATGGGGATTAGAAGATGGAGGTGTTCCAACGAGTGAGCTTCCTTCACATTTAATGAGCCATATTGAAAGATTAAAAGTAGATCCAGATCATCGTGTTATTATGCACTGTCATGCAACAAACCTTATTGGTATGACATTTACACACAGCTTAGATGAAGTAGCATTTACCAAAACGCTATGGCAGATGTGTACAGAATGCATCGTTGTATTTCCAGAAGGAATTGGTATTATTCCATGGATGGTTCCAGGAACTGATTCAATTGGAGAAGCTACAGCTGCAAAAATGAAAGATGTTCGTTCAGTTATTTGGCCGCACCACGGAATTTTTGGTGCTGGAACAACAATGGATGAAACATTTGGGTTAATTGAAACAGCTGAAAAAGCTGCGGAAGTATACACAGTTGTGTGTGCACAAGGAAGTGTGAAGCAAACCATTACAGATAAACAGCTTCAAGATTTGGCAGATGCATTTGGTGTTGTGCCAAGACAAGGGATTTTAAATCTATAAAAATAGCTTTTACTATAATCAATATTAGGAGGTTTCAGTAAATGAACACACAAGCAGATGTTAAACAATATCAAATGTACATTAATGGAGAATTTATAAATGCCAGTTCGGGGGAAGTTACACAGGTGTTAAATCCAGCAACTGAAGAAGTTGTTTCAGAAGTACCAAGTTGTTCGAGAGAAGAAGTGCAAGAAGCCATTGAATTTGCAGAAACTGCGCAAAAAGAGTGGAAAAAGAAGCCTGCTGCTGAGAGAGCTAAGTATTTAACACGATTAGCTGAGGAGATTCGGAAAAATAGAGACTTTTTAGCGCGTGTGATTTCAGAAGAACAAGGTAAAATTCTTGCTCTTTCTACAACAGAAGTTGAATTTACAGCTGACTATATTGATTATATGGCAGGATCCGCAAGAACATATGAGGGTGAAATTCTTCAAAGTGACAGACCAAATGAAAATATCATGATTTTCAAAGAGCCAATTGGTGTTGTAGCTGGATTACTCCCATGGAATTTTCCTTTCTTCCTTGTTGCACGAAAAGCAGCCCCGGCACTAGTCACAGGAAATACCATTGTGATTAAACCTAGTAGCGATACACCAAATAATGCTATGGAGTTTGCTAAATTGGTAGATAAAGTAGGTATTCCAAAAGGCGTATTCAATATTGTGACGGGTCCTAATAGTAATATTGGAAATGAACTTGCTTCAAATGAAAAGATTGGGTTAGTTAGTTTAACAGGAAGCGTAAATGCAGGTGTAAGTGTCATGAAAGCTGCAGCAGAGAATGTAACTAAGGTAAGTCTGGAGCTTGGAGGGAAAGCACCTGCCATTGTGGCAGAAGATGCAGACATTGATTTAGCCGTTAAAGCAATTGTAGATTCTCGTATTATTAATACAGGTCAGGTATGTAACTGCGCCGAGCGTGTATACGTTCATGAAAATATTGCAGATATATTTATTGAAAAAGTAGTTGAAGTAATGAAAAATGTGAAATACGGAAATCCTTTACAAGACGAGACTGTTGATATGGGTCCTGTTACAACCAAGAGAGGATTAGAAACGATTGAAGCAATGGTCAATCGTGCAGTGGAAGAAGGGGCTCAAGTGCTTACAGGTGGAAAACGTGCAGATGTGACACCTGGATATTATTATGAACCAACCGTATTAGTTAACGTAAAGCAAGACTCACAAATTGTACAAGAAGAAGTTTTTGGACCTGTTCTCCCAATTATGATATTTAAAGATTTGGATGAAGCGATTGAACTTGCTAATGACTGTGAATATGGTTTAACATCTTCTATTTTCACTCAAAATCTAGACATGGCAATGCGTGCGGCAAATGAACTGCTATTTGGTGAAACATATATTAACCGTGAAAACTTTGAAGCGATTCAAGGGTTCCATGCAGGACGCAAGAAATCAGGAATTGGTGGAGCAGATGGTAAACATGGGTTAGAAGAATTCTTACAAACTCATGTGGTATACCTTCAACATAATCCAAATAAAAAATAATCTAACTACAAATGTTGTTCTTTAAAGAAACAGGCTAATATTAATTAGTCTGTTTTTTAATATCACTTTTAAAAGAAAAAAGAGCAACATCATTACAATAATCTCTGGATAAGGCATTATAATAAATAAAAATGTGTATATCGTACAGCTATATCCTCATCTTGGATAAGTTATTTCGTATAACATATAATGCACGGTATTCTTCTTTGGTAATATATTTAGCTTCATACCTAAATAATCATCCTTCTAATTTTGTATTCCAAGATATCTGAAGGTAATATTCTAAACTCAATTATGACGACCTTATAAAAAGAATACCACTATCGTAACACAAAGGATAACTATTCAAGGGCAACATTATTAACGTATTATAGTTTTATTTTTTTAAGATATTAACTTGCAAAAGGGTAATGGTTACTTCAAAGGGGAACTATATATGAATCATAATCAATTGGATCAATACTTGCGTCAATTGGATCACATCGAGGAAATCCAGATTACGACTAATGAAAATATTAATGATTTTGATGGTCGTGAGTTAATAATTGACAATGAGGGTGCGATACCTCGTATGCAAGATTCTTATTTTTTCGACAAAGGTCCAATTTTTATAAATAAACATCATCGTTTTGCTGATATGCCTCTTCATATTCACTCTTTTATCGAAATTAATTATGTTTATTCAGGGGTATGTCATCAAGTTATTAATGGAAAAGAAATTGTATTAAAAGAAGGACAAATTTGCTTGTTAGATAAAGACGTGCCACATAGTATTGCAGCACTAGGTGAAAACGATATATTAGTAAACATTATTATGAAAAAAGAAACCTTTTCACAAGCTTTTTTAGGGCGCCTTACAAACACTGGCATTGTCTCTAATTTTTTAGCAAATGCTGTATCAGAAAATCAGACTCATGATCGTTATATCTTGTTTCATTCACAAGATAACAGTAACTTACAATATATTATTAAAAATATGCTATGTGAATTTTTTGCTCCAGAAGAGCACTCAATAGAAATGGTAAGCTATTATCTTCCTATTATGTTTACTGAACTAATGAGAGTTTTTCAGATGGACAAAAACTTTGATCTTAATCAAAAATCTGAAAAAGCTAATATCATTGATATTTTAAATTATATCGAGCATCATTATCAAAACTGCACATTAACTAGCATTGCAAAAGAATTTAATTTCAACTCTAATTATCTTGGAAATATGCTCAAAGAACGAACGGGTAAAAAGTTTATTGAATTAGTTCAAATGCAGCGAATGATTCAGGCTTCCACAATGCTTATTAATACAAATAAAAAAATTGATGAAATCGCCTATGATGTCGGATATGAAAGCACTAGTTTTTTTTATCGTAAATTCAAAGAACATTTTGGTGAGTCTCCGCATCAATTTCGTAAAAACAATAAATAACCTCGAACATTTATTAGTTCGAGGTTATTATGTTTATAGATTATAGTGACGAATTAAATAAGTTGGTGTGCAACTCCACGCGTGACAGTAACTATTAATTAATTGACTTCCATAAGGGGAATAATCCTTATTATTTGGGTCATACAATTCCCAAAAAGTGTCGGCTCCATCTTTTAACATTTCACCCCAATATGCTTTTAATTGGTTTACGGCTTTTTCTTTCTCATCTACCAAAATAAGAGCCTCCACTAGGTAATGATACATATAAGGAGTTGTCAATCCAATTACAGGCTGTTCTAACAGTAGACGGTGCATAAGCTGATTATTTTCTTTTTGATCTAATACTTCTGCTAATACCATCCAAATTTGAGTTGCCCATGAAATTTGATTTTCTGATCCACTTACGAAAAATCCTTTATCTTTTTTCCAAAGGTGTTGGAATGTAGCTTCAACAATATCTTGCAACCGTTTTTCTAAAAAAGAAAGTTTGTCACTATTAAGGATTTCTGCCAACTTAATTGCGCGCTTGATTGTATAAATTAACACAGCCTGTGAGGGACCTTGTTTATTTAATTTCTCATGCCAATCAATAAATGACCACCAATCATCGCTATCTTTTAATATATTACGGTCGTCTAATCGATCAAGTGCTATTTCAATCTGTTGATAAGCAGTAGGCCACAGTTCTACCAATGTTTCATGGTCCTTTACCTTAAAATAGTAATCATATAATGTAGTGACAAATAATAATGAATAATCAAACAAGTATGTGTCATCAGGAACAAGTGAAGGTCTAATAAATAAGTTGGCTGCTACTTCTCCTTTATTATTTGGTACACCAGCAAATAGATATAAACAACGCTTGACCAAGTCGTTATTTTCGAATGTTTCGTAATTAACTAATGCTTGTAAACGTAGATCACCTAGCCATAAACGTCGATCTCGTTTAGGTCCGTCTTCAAATACGTCCTGCATACAATCTTGTAATGTTTTAATACTTACTTTATCTATTTGATTTAATATTGGATCTGAATGACTTAATGGTTTAACTGATGCTTTGTTTCCAGAAGTTACAGTATGACACTCAATATTGTCAAAGGCTACACGATATTTAAGAGACGTATCTACTACTTCAAATTTTATGTAGCGAAAGCTATAACGACGAGGTAATTCAATACGTCCTGGTAGAACATCTACATAGATGTTTTCTTCTTGGAGCCAGGAACTACTAATCCAACCATCGTATGATTTGAAAGGCTCTGCCATTTCAACAGGCATTTCACCAAATGTTAATTTGAGATGAAGTGGCGCATCCGGGGGACTGCCAATAGGTCTAATATCCATTTGTAAATACCCAACTTGATGGGTACCGAAATCAAGGATGAATTGATCACCTTTTCCATAATTAAGGGACGTAGTTTCAGCTACAGATCTATTTGATATTGCTTTCCATCCATGCATAGCATCTGAGTCTGCCACCACTTCTACAAAATGCTGAGGGGTTGCTACATCTTTAATCAGCTTTGGTTTTAAACTTTCTGCTTGCATGATGAATGGTTCTATACGTTTAACAGTTCGGTTCTCTATTTTTTGGATTTTTACATTTTCTGTCAAGGTTATTTCCCCCATTACATAACATATTTATTGCTATATGATATGAATTTTTTTTATATATTTTTATACAATCGATTTTTCCTCTGCATTTTCTTCTTCATGTCGTTTATCAATTTCTGCGCGGATCTTTGGATATATTTTATCTAAATTATAAAAACACATAATAATCATTGAGATTACTACCATACCAGCTGGAATAATTAAATAATTTAGCTTGATTGCAAACAGTGCTGAGTTGGTCTGTGTACGATTAGGAACGTAGTGACCATGGGTTAATAACCAACCAGAAATAGCTCCAGCTCCAGCCATCGCTATTTTACCAATAAATCCATTCAAGGCTGAGATAATACCTGCTGCGCTAATACCTGTTTTCCATTCCCCGTAATCTACAGGGTCTGCTTGCATAGAAAAATAAATACTTTGCCTTAAACCATGGCCTAGAGCCACAATGATAGCTCCAATAATTAACCATGTTACATTCACATTTGCAATCAGCATAACACCCATTCCAGCTAAATTAATTGTACTAGCAATGATAAATAGCTTACGTTTATACATCAGTTTTGCGAAAAATGGCGTAACAAACGTACCAACAATAGGAACGAATGAGCTAATACTTGCCACTACAGTTGCTAAATCGGCACGCCCGACATTATAAGTAAAATAATAGATTAAAGCTCCTTGTTGAAAGAAATAAGATCCCCACATAAAAATGATATTAATTGCAAAGATGTACCATGGAACATTCCCTTTTAATGTAGAAAATGCTTGTTTTACAGTTACCTTTTCCTGCTGAATTTTCACTTTTTCTTCTACGTTTTTAAAGGTAACAAAGAACATTAATGTTCCCACTACTGCAAAAATAACAATGGTCCAGAAAAAGCCTTGCGCTTGAGAACCACTACCTAATGCTTTTACCAAAGGTAGAGTGAATGCGCTTACAGCTGTAGCCCCAATAAATGAGAAAATAATACGGGTAGTTGCAAGCATAGTCCGTTCTTGAGCACTGTTAGTTAAACTTGGCAAAATAGATGCCATTGGAATATTAACCATTGTGTAAGCCAGTGACAATCCTAGGTAAGTGAAGTAAGCATAAACCAATTTACCTACAGGTCCAATATCGGGAACGTAAAATGCTAATATAGCTAATAATCCAAATGGAATTGCACCTATTAGAAAATAGGGTCGAGACTTACCCCAACGCGTGTTAGTCTTATCAATAAGGACCCCCATGCAAACATCTGCTATGCCATCTACTACTCGTGTTAATAAAAAGAGCATACCTACTTGTACTGCAGCTAACCCCATAACATCTGTGTAAAAAAACATTAAATAAAGCGTGATCATTTGCCAAATCAAGTTACATGAAAAATCTGCAATACCATACCCTAAACGTTGACGCCATACCCCTACTTTTGCTGACATATAGATTTCCCCCAATTGCTTTTTTTCTTGAAGTTTTTCGCTACAATTAATCAATATCACTATTAAATATCTTATTTTTATTAAACCGTTTTCTGAATGCGTTAACAATAATCTATTTACAGAGAAAAGTGCTCTTTTTACAGGTTAGAGTAATATTATAAGTTGCGAGCATATAATTCCTATACATCACATGAACCGTAATTATTTCGCCATTTCCAAATTGTAACTTTTATTTAGAATAGTTTTTTGTGTAATTTAGAGTTTAAAGACCCATACAGCAATGCATCAATTGTAGACCCATCAAATAAAAATAGGTGGGCCCCATCTAAAAAGGCCTTTACTTATTAAAATAAAGGCCTTTTTAGACTTAGGGAAAGTATTATCCTATAAATATTGCTTATCCCTGTTTTCTAAACTCTTTTGGAGGTGATCTTAATTTTTAACAAATAGATCCCGAAAAGGTTCTGGTGCAAAAAAGTTTAATACATTTGCCAGTAATCTTTTAAACTTTGACATACCAATACTATCAATTTAAAAAGGGACGTGATTAGTATGGAAAAGCAGAATTTATTTAAGTGGGAACATTATTAGCCGATCCTTATTTTGCTGACTGTCAGATGATACCCACGGTACAACCTCAGTTTTCGTGATTTAGTCGAAATGATGGAAGAACCAGGTTTATCTATGGCTCATACAACCATCATGCGCTGGGTTCAGCAGTATGGTCCTGAATTAGATGAGCGAGTATGGCGTCATCCTAAGTCAGCGAATGATTTCTGGAGAGTTGATGAAACCTATGTAAAAATAAAAGGTTATGGATGTATCTGTATCGTGCCGTTAATTCAGAAGGAAATACGATTGATTTTTATTTAAGCGAATCAAGAGATAAACGAGCAGCCAAGCGCTTTTTTAGGAAAGCCTTGGCTTTTTCACACGTTTCTATGTCTATGCCTCGTGTGATAACAGTAGATAAGAACCTGGCTTATCCCATTGCCATCCGAGAGTCCAAAGAAGAAAAGCATATGCCTGAAGACATCCAACTAAGGAAAGTCCAATACTTTAATAATTTCATTGAGCAGCATCGCTTTATTAAAAAACGTATTCGCCCAATACTTAGTTTAAAGTCCTTACGGACTGCCAAACAGATTATTGTAGGCATAGAGGCTATGCACATGACCTAAAAAGGACAAATTATCCAAAGGGAGAAGTCTGTCCAAAATCAAATAAAGTTCGTTTATCTATTATTTGGAATATCTGTATAAGAACAAACTGATTGGAAATCTATATCCTTCTTTAAACAAATAGAATCTTTGCACCGGGACCATTATTTCAGCTCCACGTATCCCGTCGTCCACTTCACCTTAGCTCCCTTACAGGTTCGATGAAGGCTTCATTAGGCATATGCAGCTCGTATTAACGCGGTAGCGATACTGAACTAGATACTAACTGGATAATGAAGTTAAGGTTCTTTAGATACTGATTATAAAATTCAATATATTTTAGAAAATTCTATCTAAATAGTTTTATTTTTCTGAATATATGATATAATCATTTTAGTTTAATATAAAAAACTTGGTTTAATATAAAAAACCAAACCTAAATACAAGAGGTGAATAATTTTTGGAATCAAAATACAAGGTTCCCGCAATTGAAAAGGCCAACTCAGTGCTAAATTTAATTGCTAGAGAACCTGCTAAACTTCGCTTAATAGACATATCTAAATCCTTAGAAATTAATAAAAGTACAATGTATTCTTTATTAAGTACATTGGAGGCCCTTGGATGGGTTGTAAAAGGAAAAGGGGACACCTATTCTCTAGGACCATCACTAGGTGCACTCAGTGCAGCATACTTTAAACAATTTAATATTTTACAATCCTTCTATCTAGAAGCAGCTCAATCTGTGAATAAGGTAAATGAAAATATTCAATTAGGTATTCTAGATAACAGAAATGTTGTTTATTTAGCAAAGGAAGAAGGAAAATCACCGGTTCGCTTAGTGACAGATCCAGGTATGAGTTTTCCAGCTCATGCTTCTGCAATTGGGAAAATTCAATTATCCCAATATGACTATGTTCAACTTCAAAAACTGTATCCTGAAAAGCAACTAGAAAAGAAAACACCATATACAGTAACAAATATAGATGAATTATGGACACAACTAGAAGAAGCCAGACAGAAAGGATATATTTGTGAAGCTCAAGAAGGGGCTCTCGAATTTTTTTGTGTAGCTGCACCAATATATAATCACGAAGGCCAACTTATCGCTGGAGTTAGTTTTACCATGCTTGAAAATAGTTGGAATGAAAAAAAAGAAGTAGCGCGCGAGGAAATTATAAATTTAGCTAAAAGGTTATCTAATCAAGCTGGCTATATCAATTATTTAAATAAAGAGGATTTAACAAAAACTCAATAAGAGGCATAACCAAGAGAAAAATAAAAGGAGTGATGTTTTCTTAAAAATGAAAGCGTTTTATATGGAGTTAGTATCAATAAGCCTAATAAGAAAAAGGAGAGATAACAATGCAAAGAGCTACAAAATTTCATGGAGTTATTCCACCAGTTCCAACTATTTTATATGAAGATGGACGTATTGATGAAAAAGGAATGGGAAATCTTATAGATTTTCTAATTGATTCAAAAGTAGATGGACTATTCTTTTTAGGTTCTGGTGGAGAATTCAGTCAAATGTCCGTAGAACTAAGAAAAGAAGTGGCTGAATTTGTGACTCGTTATATAAATGGGCGTATACCCGTTCTGATTGGAACAGGCACGCCAAGTACAAAGGAAACTATTTCACTAAGTTTACATGCGCAAGAAATAGGCGCCGATGGTATTGTCGTCATTAACCCTTATTACTGGCCATTAACTGAAGAAAGTCTTTTCCAACATTACGCTGAAATTGCTGAAAATATTAATATGCCAATTGTGTTATATAATTTTCCTGCCTTAACAGGAAAAGATTTATCTCCTGAATTCGTCCTTAAATTAGTACGAGCCTTTCCAAACATTGTGGGTATCAAAGATACCGTTGATGCAGTAGGACATACAAGAGAAATGATTTTAACTGTAAAAAGTGAAAAACCTGATTTTGCCGTATTCTCTGGGTACGATGATCACTTCTTAAATACTTTATCCCTGGGTGGAGATGGGTCTATTCCTTTAACAGCAAGCTTTGTGCCAGAGTATTCAACAGGTATCTATCGAGCTTTTAAACAGGGGAACTATGGAGAAGCAATTGAGTTACATCGTAAATTAGCTCCTTTACCACTTTTGTATAAACTTGATTCACCTTTTATGAATGTTGCTAAAGAAGCCATTCGTTTAAGGGGAATAGAAATTTCTACTGATGTCTTAGCACCTGTTCGTTCACTTAGTGATGAAAAGAAAGAACAACTAAAAAGATTGCTACACCAATTTATAGATAAATCTAGTATTCATTCTTAAGTTTTATTATTTTCTTATCCAATGAAAGCGCTCTAATTCATAAGAAAATGGGAGGTTTTACTAGTGAAAACACAAGCAGAAATTAAACAATATCAGATGTATATCAATGGAGAATTTGTAAAATCTAGTTCAAGTGAAGTGATTCAAGTCTTGAATCCGGCAACGGAAGAGATTATTTCGGAAGTTCCAAGCTGCTCAAAAGAAGAAGTGCAAGAAGCCATTGATTTTGCGGAAGCTGCGCAAAAAGAGTGGAAAAAGAAGCCTGCTGCTGAGCGTGCAAAATATCTAGCACGTTTGGCAGAAGAAATTCGAAAGAACAAAGACTTTCTCGCACGTGTAATATCAGAAGAACAAGGAAAGGTACTTGCCCTCTCTACTACAGAAGTTGAATTTACTGCTGACTATATTGATTATATGGCAGGATCCGCAAGAACGTATGAAGGAGAAATTGTTCAAAGTGACAGACCCAATGAAAATATTATGATTTTCAAGGAACCAATTGGTGTTGTAGCTGGATTTTTACCATGGAACTTCCCTTTCTTCCTCGTAGCGAGGAAAGCAGCGCCTGCATTAGTAACAGGAAATACTATTGTAATTAAACCTAGTAGTGATACACCAAATAATGCAATTGAGTTTGCTAAATTAGTAGATAAAGTGGGTATTCCAAAAGGTGTTTTCAATATTGTAACAGGACGTGGAAGTACATTGGGAGACGAACTTGCTTCAAATTCAAAAATTGGTTTAGTTAGTTTAACAGGTAGTGTAAATGCTGGTGTAAGTGTCATGAAAGCAGCAGCCCAAAACGTAACAAAAGTGAGTCTAGAGCTGGGTGGAAAAGCACCGGCTATTGTAGCAGAAGATGCAGACATTGATTTAGCCGTTAAAGCTATTGTCGACTCACGTATCATTAATACAGGGCAAGTATGTAATTGTGCTGAAAGAGTGTATGTTCATGAGAGTATTGCCGATACATTTATCAAAAAAATAGTCTCAGCAATGAAAAATGTGAAATATGGTAACCCTCTCGACGATGAAGATTTAGATATGGGGCCACTTACAAATAAAGAAGCAGTAGAATCGATTCAAGCTATGGTAGATAGAGCTATTGAAGAAGGTGCTCAAGTGTTAACAGGCGGAAAGCGTGCAGATGTGACACCTGGATACTATTATGAACCAACGGTCCTAGTAAATGTAAAACAAGATTCAGAAATTGTACGTGAAGAAGTATTTGGGCCAGTTCTTCCTATTATGATGTTTAAAGATTTAGATGAAGCTATTGAACTTGCTAATGATTGCCAGTATGGATTAACATCATCTATTTTCACGCAAAATCTAGATACAGCAATGCGTGCTTCAAATGAGTTACTATTCGGTGAAACGTACATTAACAGAGAAAACTTTGAAGCAATTCAAGGTTTCCATGCGGGACGTAAAAAATCAGGCATAGGCGGGGCAGATGGCAAACATGGTTTAGAAGAATTCCTACAAACGCATGTTGTTTACCTTCAATATAATCCAAATAAAAAATAATAAACATGAGAGAGGGATAATAATGGGAAGAACAGGTCATAAAATTGTTGCTATTCGAGCTTACGTTGTTGAAGGTGGAGGAGCAGATTATCACGATCAAGGAAAAGATCACTGGATTGTTCAGCAAGTCTCGACCCCAATGAGTATTTACCCTGAATATAAGGAAACTCGTACTAGCTTTGGAATTAATGCTCTAAAGACAATTGTAGTTGAGGTAGAAGCTGATAACGGTAGGATTGGCTTTGGGATCTCTACTGGAGGGTACCCTGCTGCATGGTTAATTATGAATCATTTGGATCGCTTTATTGTAGGGCAGCCAGTTGAAAATGTAGAACAGGTGTGGGATCAAATGTATCGTGCTTCTATGTACTATGGGCGTAAAGGAATTGTCATGAATGCTATTTCAGCAGTAGATTTGGCATTATGGGATTTACTAGGCCACTTACGTCAAGAGCCTGTGTATGCAATGATTGGTGGAAAAGTAAGAGAAGAACTTGTATTTTATGCAACAGGTCCTCGTCCAGACTTAGCTAAAGAAATGGGTTTCATTGGTGGCAAGCTGCCACTTGTATATGGACCTGCTGATGGAGAGGAAGGATTAAGAAAGAATATCGAAAAAGCTACGGAAATGCGCAACCGTGTCGGTGAAGATTTCTGGCTAATGTGGGATTGCTGGATGTCTTTGGATCTTCCGTATGCTCAAAAATTAATGAGTAAATCTGAAGAACTAGGATTTAAATGGGTAGAAGAATGTTTTAATCCCGATGATTATTGGAGCTACCGTGATTTAAAGAAACGGGCAGGTAATAATATTATGGTTACAGGTGGGGAGCATGAAGCAACTCGATATGGCTTTCGATTACTAATGGAATACTGTGATGTAGATATTATACAACCAGATGTTGGTTGGTGTGGTGGTCTAACTGAGCTTATCAAAATTGGTAATCTAGCAGAAAGTTATGGAAAGTTAGTTATCCCACATGGGAGTGGTGTATATAGCCATCATTACGTAACTACAAAAGTAAACAGTCCATTTACAGAATATCTAGTAATGAGTCCTAATGCTGATCAGGTAGTACCACAATACTATCCACTTTTAAAGGAGGAACCAATACCAGTAAATGGTAAATTAAAAGTTGGAGATGAGCCCGGGTTTGGGGTGGAATTAAATAGAGATGCGGGGCTAATAGAAGTAATAAAAGGGAATAAATTATAAATAGAAAAAGGGGTGAAAAACAAATGTTTTTCACCTTCAATATAACTCAAACAATATACTTATTCATTATAGCAAAAAATAGATAAATAGTGAAAAACACAGGAGATTAATAAACCTGTAAATAAAACGATGACAATCCACTTAAATGAAAGCGTAAACAAAAATATAAACAACTTAGACTACATATTTGAGTAGGAATTACTAGAAGTCTACTTTAAACAAAGGAGAGCTTTTAATGAGTGATAAAAAAGGAATGGCAAAAAGATGGTGGCGAGTTCTACCCTTACTATTTCTAATGTATGCAATCGCTAATATTGATCGAAATAATATTGGATTCGGTTTCGAAGGAATGGAAAAGGATTTAGGAATTGGTGCAACCTATGCAGGTCTTGCAGCAGGTATTTTCTTCTTTGGATATATGATATTACAAATTCCTGGAGGTCATTTAGCAAAGAAATGGAGTGCAAAAAAGTTTATTGCCCTATCACTTACTGCTTGGGGAATTGCAGCAACTTGTATGGGATTCGTTCATAATTTACCAATGCTTCTTACTATTCGGTTCCTAATTGGAGTTACAGAGGGAGGCGTCTGGACGGCTACATTAATCTTAATTTCTAAGTGGTTTCCCTTAAAGGAACGTGCTCGTGCCAACGCTATCTTTATCATGTGTACACCACTGGCAGCCATAATTATGTCACCAATGTCTGGTTTCCTATTGGATAAATTCGGATGGAGAGGGATGTTTATCATTGAAGGGATGCTTCCATTTATCTTTATTCCATTCTGGATTTGGTTACTTTCGGAAAATCCTAACGAAGCAAAATGGATTTCTAAAGAAGAGAGAGATTATTTAAATAAAGCGATCTCAGAGGATCAAAAAGATGAAGAACAAACTTCTGATAGTTTTAAAGATGTATTTAAAAATAAAAGCTTTTGGTTATTAATTGGATTTTACTTTTTAATCCAGATGGGATTCTATGGCTTCTCTTTATGGTTACCGACAATTACAAAACAATTATCAGGAGAAGGCGATACATTAGTTGGTTTTTTAACAGCCTTACCATGGTTAGCATCTATTGTAGGATTAATTCTCTTCCCTCGATACAGTGATAAACATGACAAACGCAAAGGACCTATTGCATTATCAGTAGGAGGTGGAGCAACATTCTTATTATTATCAGCATTATTAGGAAATATTAATCCAACCATTTCCTTCATTTGTTTAATTGTATGTATGGGATTTCTATTAGGTTACCTTGGGATTTTTTGGGTTATACCACCAAAAATTTTACCCGATAAGGTAGTTGGATCTGCGCTTGGCATTATTAATATATCTGGTGCTATTGGTAGTTTTTTAGGACCTTTTCTAGTAGGATGGATTAAGTCCGTAACAGGACTCGCCATGTCAGGCATGTTTTTATTAGTAGCAGTATTGTACATTGCAACATTTTTAATACTACTTGTAAAAGAGAGAAAGAGCGATATTACAGTTCATACTACTAATTTAGAATATGAAAATACCGTAAAATCTCTCAAATAATTAGTCATTGTAGATAATTATTTAAGGGGATTACTAATGAAAAGGAATTCTTATCTAAATGTTGTCGCCTTCTGTATGTTGATTTAGCAATAGCTCCCGTACAAAACTCGTCTTAATATAGTAATACTAATCAAACAGAGGGAGGTGGACGAGATAAGTATATCTAATGATGTAGAAAAAAATCTTAAGCTTTTAGATAGAAAAAACCCGTTTCTTAATTACAGGGAAGTTCCTAACAGTGGATATATTAAAATTTATAAAGGAGGATGGTAAATCAATAAGGCGTGTTGGAGAAAAGACATTTGGTGGCGTAGATATTGCCTGGCTAATTAGAATAATAGTTCCTGCATATATTATATTCTAATGAAGCAAAAGTTAAATAAAGAAATTTATTTACCAGAGGAAAAAGAAACGGATTTATAATATTAAAAAGATTATATTAATAAACAAGAGAACTCTCTTCTCTTGTTTATTAATTGGTTCCTATAATTTATCTTATGGTGCGACAAGAAGTCGCTTTCTTACAGTGTAGCTAACGCTACTCATCTAGACGCAGAGATGATCTCCATCCGAAACGGCATTCTTGGTAACGAGCATGTCGGTTGCATGAGGAAATGCGGA
>NZ_JAKWFJ010000007.1:0-59221 GCF_029522155.1 Priestia sp. P5
CCGCCGCTAACGTCATAGAAGCAAGCTTCTAATCAGTTCGCTCGACTTGCATGTATTAGGCACGCCGCCAGCGTTCATCCTGAGCCAGGATCAAACTCTCCGAAGAAATGTTTGACTTGCTCAATTTTAAAATAAAAATTAACGTTGACGTTTGTCGCTTTGTTCAGTTTTCAAAGTTCAACCGTCGCTCTTGAGCGACTTTTTTATATTAACAAGTTGTCTTTCGTTTGTCAACAACTTTTTAATATTTTATTTCTGATGAATTGCGATTGTTTTCGAATCATTCATCAGCGACATTTAATAATTTAACATCTGTACTATATAAAGTCAACACTTTTTAAAAAGTTTTTTTCGTTTTACCAAAAAACCTTATTTACTTCCCTGTTTTCACTGAACCTTAGCAAGATCTTTGAAAGGATTTGATACTTCTCTTGAATGTTTCGTTCAAGAACTACATGATTCAAACTTTGTTGAAAAACAACGTTTGTTCTTTTCATTTCTTCTCTGAGTAGTGCTTCTAACTCTAAACACTCCACTTGATTAAATAAACAAATTTTCATTGATTCACCTGCTTTTTGCGACATTGATTCTCAAACATCAAAATAAAATCAGTCGTTCTTTTCCTTACATGTTATTAATTGTAGACAAAACGCATACAAATTAGACAAGTACTACTTATTAAATGAGGTGACAAAATGAATATGTTTTATACTATTCGAGCCAAAAGAATCAAACAAACAATGCTTATCGTAGTTGCTGCTTTTTTTACAAGCTTTTTTCTTTATGCTCAACAGACGTTTCACTTTCCTGTGTTTTCAACAGATAATGGTCCACGAGCTGTTTATAAGGCGGATAATAAAAATCCCGAAGTCGCTCTTACATTTAACATCAGCTGGGGAGACGAAAGAGCTATTCCTATTCTAAATGAACTGAAAAAACAGCATATTGAACATGCTACTTTCTTTTTATCTGCTTCATGGGCTGAACGTCATCCAGATGTTGTAGAGCGCATAAAAAAAGAAGGCCACGAAATTGGCACAATGGGCTATGACTATACTTCCTATACAAGCCTAAAACCTAATGAAATTAGACAAGATCTTGCAAAATCAAAGAAAGTCTTTGATTCCCTAGGACTTAAAGATGTTCACCTTCTTCGGCCTCCTAACGGGCAATTTAATAAAGACATCTTAAAATTAACAGCGGATATAGGATATACAACCGTGCACTGGAGCATCGACTCTAAAGACTGGACAAATCCAGGAGTTGAAAAGATTGTATCGAATGTCACAAAACCCTTAGATGGGGGAGATATTATCTTGCTGCACGCTTCTGACTCCGCTCAACAAACAGCAAAGGCTATTCCATATATCAAGAATTCATTACAAAATAAAAAAGTCTCAAACGTAAGTGTTTCAACATTAATTTCAAATTCAAAAACCCAAGTAAAAGATATCCGCTAAGATCTATTCCTAGTGTATATGGAAAGCAAAAGCAGACAAATATGCTATTTGTCTGCTTTTGCTATTCTTTCGTGCGTAAGAAGTTTGGGCAAAATAAGAAGTTGATACATATTACAAATTAGAAGTGGAAACAACATAAGGTAAAGCCAGCTTTCTTCGTTCGTTCGCAGCGCTGGGAACCATTCAATTGTCGTTACAACAATCATAAAAAAAAGCGCTGGTACAAAAGCCTCTTTATTCGTCTGCTTTTTCTTTGCATACGCCACTAATAACCCCACCGCTAACAAGAAAACGCTTAACAAAATATACTTGCCTATGCCTTCTCCCGGTTGTTGAAAGAACTTATATCGAAAATAAGCAACGTCAAATAATACAAATAAAACAAATACAATTTGAACCGATTTCCAAAGTGATGCAGATTTAAAAATCCCCAACCCAAATCGGTGAATAGTTAAATATGCAAAAAAACCCATTTGGCTAATTAAACTAAAAATAAACCCTACGCCTACGAGCCATGTTAAAACAGCAACAATTTCTCCTATCTTCCCTTGTTGAAATAAGTGACCGTATTCCCCCCAGCGCACCGCAAACCCAACAAAAGCTGTACTTATACCCCCGACAGCTAACGTGGTTAGAAATAGACGAACCCAATTTCGACTATTCACTTCCATCTCCCCCATAAGTTACAAAATTGTACCTTTTCATAAATTGTACCAATCACGTTTTGAAAAATCTAGAGCTCTTTTATGAATAAAAAACCTTGATTATCTCATATTAAGCGTAAGCATATTAGGAAAGGAGCTCATTACTATGAAAAAGCGACTCATGCTCCTCATTTATATAGGAATGTGTATGCTTTTAGCTACAGCCTGTGCACCGCAAGATGAAGAGAACAATGGTATGGATTATGATCAAACAAAGAAAATGGTTGTTGATATTTTAAAAACAGATGAAGGAAAAAAAGCAGTCGAGGCAATTATGAAAGACCCTTCTGTTAGACAAGATATTTTAATGGATCAAAACGCGATAAAAGATACAATTTCTCAAACCCTAGTCTCAGATAAAGGCGTGGAATTTTGGAAAAAAGCCATGGATGATCCGAAGTTTGCTGAAAGCTTTGCTAAAAGTTTGGAAAAAGAAAATAAGACGGTCATCAAACAACTGATGAAAGATCCTGAATATCAAGGAATGCTTCAAGATGTTTTAAAGGATCCGGCTATGGAAAAAGAAGTACTGACTGTGTTAAAGAGTAAAGAATATCGCACTTATTTACAAAAGATTATGACCGAAACGTTTGATAGCCCTCTTTATCAATCTAAAATTCAAGACATTCTTTTGAAAGCCGCTGAAGAAACACAAGGTGGACAAAAACAAAGCAGCGACGATGGTGGTTCTTCTTCCTCTGGATCTGATTCAGGCGGAGAACAGCAACAGCAGTGATTAAATACGCATCTCATATGAGGTGCGTATTTAATTATGTCATTTATTTTTATTAAAAAACCTAAATAACTTCTTTATATTTTTTAATACTTAGTATTTTTATTGGAATTGTAAACTTTAATTCTTAGCTTTATGGTAAAATATTAGAAATTGACACAATCGTTTTATAGCAAAAGGAGGGAATTCGATGGAATTTCGCGTTATTAAAACGTTTCAAACCATTGTTCGTTTAGGAAGCTTTCAATTAGCCGCTGAATATTTAAAGTACTCTCAGCCTACCATTACACTGCACATTCAAAAGTTAGAATCCGAACTAGGATTTAAGCTTTTAGAACGAGGAAAAAGCATAAAACTTACTGAAGCAGGTAAAATCTTTTACGAGCGGGCAAATATTTTACTAAAGGAATATGAATATCTAAATAACACCTTAAAGGATTATTCAACAGGCGAAGCTGGCACGATCCGTATAGGTGCTGCAGAGCCTACAGCAAGCAGTCGACTGCCTTCCATTCTCTCATTATTTAAAAAAAGATATCCCAACACAGAAATTAGCTTACTCGTTGCAGACGAAAAGCATCTTCATCAACATATACGCAATCAAGAAATTGATTTCGCGATTGGCACTGTCTCAGAATCGTTCAGAGATATAGAATTTGAGGCATTACTAACGGAAAAACTTGTGCTGCTACTACCATTCAATCATGCTCTAACAAAAAGAAAAACAATCTTTGCAAAAGATTTAATACACGAAACGCTGATTACAGCTGGGCAATCTTCCGTTCAAAAGAAAATTGAGCAGCTAATCTTTGAACGAACAGGCCAACTGCCTGCTAAAGTCCAGTTAGGCACTATTAGCACACTTCAGCATTTTGTAAAAGAAAACTTAGGAATAGCCGTTGTTCCACAAATAAGCGCAACTCTTCCGCCAGATCAAGTGGTGGTTAAAACGATTCATGACTTGCATGAGGGGCCTGCAATCGGCATTTTAAAGCACCAGTCTCACACCGTAAGTACAGCCGGAAAAACATTTTTAGCTCTCTTAAAACAAAACCTTGCATTTGATTTAAAAAAGGCGCAGATTGAACTCTCTGTATAACAGCAAAAAGCACGCGCTCGAACAGCGCGTGCTTTTTGTTATTTTCCTGTTGCTGCTTTTTTATTTTCGCAAATAAATGCAATCTTGCTTGCAATCTCTCCATATATTTTACCTAAACGATGCGATTCATCGTAAATGGAAGGTGCAAAATCTTCTTCATTCCAGTCAGGCTGACTTAACGGAAGCTGTCCTAACAGCTCTGTCTGAAGTTCCTCAGCAAGTTTTGGACCTCCGCCTTTACCAAATACATACTCTTTTTCCCCTGTTAGCTGGCTTTCAAAGTAGGCCATATTTTCTACAACTCCAATTACCTCATGATCGGTTTTCAAAGCCATAGCACCCGCTCTAGCTGCAACAAATGCCGCTGTAGGATGTGGTGTTGTAATAATCACTTCTTTACAAGCAGGAAGCATAGAGTGAACGTCTAATGCGACATCACCTGTTCCGGGAGGTAAGTCTAGTAAAAGATAATCTAATTCTCCCCATTCAACTTCTGTAAAAAAGCTTGTCAACATTTTTCCAAGCATAGGTCCTCGCCAGATAACAGGTGAATTATCTTCTACAAAGAAGCCCATGGAAATAACTTTTACTCCGAAACGGTCAACTGGAATAATCTTTTCACCTTCTACTACAGGACGCTGTGTGATTCCCATCATATCTGGAACGCTGAATCCATAAATGTCAGCATCAATTAAACCAACTTTCTTTCCTAAACGAGCTAGAGAAACGGCCAAGTTAACAGAGACTGTTGATTTACCAACGCCTCCTTTACCGCTGGCAATAGCAATAAATTCAGGTGCATTCGGACTAGTTAGTAAGTTGCCAGTATTCGGTTGCTCAGCGCGGTACTGCTGAAGTTCTTCAGGCGTAAACTCAACAAATCGCAATCCAACCGACTGTACACCTGCTTTTTTTAATTCTTCTACAATTGTGCCTTGAAGGCTCAGCTGTTCACTAGTACCTGTTTTTGCAACAGCAATCTTCAGGCTTATATGCTGTTTTTCAGATTTAATTGTTATTTCTTTAATCGCATCTGTTTCTGATAGTTTTTTATTTAAAAATGGATCTGTAATTTCCCCTACTACTTCTTTTACTTGCTTTTCCGTTAGCATACTCCCACCACCATGTTAAAATCTATTTATTTATACTATCAAGTATATCATACATATTAGACTTTTCTGAATAGAAGGATGCTATGCTTTTTATTTAGGCTTTTCTCCAGTAAAATACCGGCTGACTCCTTCATAAATGGATTCAGCTAACTTTTTTTGATAGCGTTTCGATTGAAGCATTTTACGTTCTGTAGGATTTGATAAGAATCCTACTTCAACCAAAGCACCTGGTGGCTTAGAATGCTTAAGAAGGTAAAGAGTTTGAATAGCTTTTGCTTCACGACTCGTATTATCCAGATTATTTCTTAGCTCTTGTTGAATGAGTTTAGCCACTTGCTCGTTTTCTTTTAGGGACCCGTAATAGAAAGTTTGAGCCCCTCTCCATGCAGAGGATGGAATAGCATTCAAGTGAATACTTAAGTACAAATCAGCATTGGATTTATTAATCATCGTTAAGCGATTTTTTAAGTCCTCTACTTTTCTGCGACTATATCCTCTTGTGTCTTTGGCCGCTAGGTCTTCGTCTTTTTCTCTCGTCATAATAACAAGTGCCCCTTGCTCTTGCAGATAGTCCCGAAGCATCAACGAAATTTTAAGAGTTATTTCTTTTTCAAGCACTTCATCCTCTCCTACGGCTCCTCCATCAACACCGCCATGTCCAGGATCTAGTACAATAACTTTCCCGCTAAGAGGGAGTGAAAGCGAACCGGATGATGTTCTATGATCTATCTGATATTGTACAATGACAAAAAGAACGAGAAGCGCTATAATTGTGCTCATTATTTTTACTTTAGACATTTTATCCCTTCCCTTCTTGCCTCACCTATTTATTTCTATATGGGACAAGAACGGGAATTATGAGTACTTTTTAATGCAAACGTAACCGACGTCTTTTTTCTGCGGTACGATAACCTTCTTTCCACCAGTCTTGCACATATCCTTGACACAAATAATACAGACCGTCTTGATAAAGATCTGTTACAGACATGCTGACGGCTCCGTACAATGTATCAATTAACAGAGACTCTTCTTGCTTACTGTGCTTCTGAAAGTCTTCGTAGCCTTTACCACGTTTACTCACCCGAGCACCTAATAAAAATGATTCGATGGCAATATCAAGACAGTACTCCTCCACATGTTCGTCTCCTAGCATGTTCCACTGAAACATGGGATGAAAATAACGGCGCAGCCTCTCTTGAAGCAAATCAAACGACAGTTCTCTTAGGACTTTGCGTTCATATTTCATTTCTTTTTCATAACGTTTTTCTTTTAAATATGTAACCTCGTTCACGATAACGCCTCCCTTTTTTACATATTGTCTGCACAAGCCTTCGTCTCATACGCAAACAACAAATAAAAAAAGCCTTGGTCCAAAGACCAAGGCTTGAAACGTAATATAAAATTAACGTTTTGAGAATTGTGGTGCACGACGAGCGCCTTTAAGACCGTATTTTTTACGTTCTTTCGCACGAGCGTCACGAGTTAATAGACCAGCACGTTTTAATGTTCCACGGTATTCAGGGTCTGCTTCTAATAAAGCACGAGAGATTCCGTGACGAATAGCGCCAGCTTGACCTGCATAACCTCCACCATTAACGTTTACAAATACGTCATAGTTACCTACAGTTTCAGTTAAAGCAAGTGGTTGTTTTACTACTTCACGTAGTGCAGCAAATGGAATGTATTCTTCGATTTCACGACCGTTGATTGTTACGCGACCGTTACCTGGTACTAAACGTACACGAGCAACAGAGCTTTTACGACGACCAGTTCCGTAATATTGTACCTGTGCCAAGATAATAACCTCCTCTTATTAATTATCCGCGAAGTTCGTAAACTTCTGGTTTTTGTGCTTCATGTGGATGTGTTTCACCAGCATACACATGTAATTTTTTGAACATTTGACGGCCTAGGCTACCTTTTGGAAGCATGCCTTTGATTCCTAATTCAAGCATTTTCTCAGAGTAGTTAGTACGCATTTCTAATGCTGTACGTTGTTTCAAACCACCTGGGTGCATGCTGTGACGGTAATAAATTTTATCAGTTAATTTTTTACCTGTTAGTTCGATTTTTGACGCATTGATAAGGATCACGTGATCACCAGTATCAACATGTGGTGTAAAAGTTGGTTTATGTTTACCGCGTAAGATTGATGCTACTTCACTTGCTAAACGACCTAAAGTTTTACCTTCAGCATCGACAACATACCATTTACGCTCTACTTCGTTTGCTTTCGCCATGAAAGTTGTACGCATGAGTTTCCCTCCTAATTTTCATCATCAATTATAAAATTATTTCAACCTTCTATTTCAACACGATTAATTTCCGGGGCTAACCGTGGGGTTAAAATACATACCATATGATATATTATATCTTTAAGCTACTAATGTCAAGAAAATGTTACACCAGGTTTAGTTGTCATAGAAAACGCGCCATAAATATAGCCCTTGCGAAGGCGCAGTTTTCCCTGCACGAGGACGTGATTTGCTTTCTAGAATATCTTTTATAGCATCTGGTTCAATACGACCTTGTCCTACTTCTAAAAGCGTTCCAACAAGAATACGAACCATATTATACAGAAAGCCACTTCCAACGAATCTAAACACGAGCTGACTATTCTCTTCATACATATCAATCTTGTAAATCGTACGAATCTTATCTTCCACTTCTGTCCTCGCTGAACAAAAGCTTGTAAAGTCGTGTGTACCGAGTAAATATGTGATGGCTTTTTTCATTTTTGAGTAGTCTAATGGATAAGGGTAATGGTATGCATAAGAACGAGTGAAAGGATTTCGATCTTCGCCGCGCAAAATATGATAGCGATACTCTTTTGAAGTAACGTCATACCGGGCGTGAAAATGTGCATCAACTTCACATACATTCTTCATTACAATATCATCTGGTAGCATTGAATTCAATGCTTTTTTCCACTTATCACATGGAATATTTAGGTTTGTATCAAAATGAATGACTTGCCCCTGTGCATGAACATTTGTGTCCGTTCGTCCAGAGGCGTAAACCGACACTTTTTTGTTATGCATTTTCTCTAAAACAGCTTCAATCTCCAGTTGAACAGTTCGCTTATTGGGCTGAACTTGATAACCTGAAAAGTGTGTGCCGTCGTATGCAACTATACATTTTAAACGTTTCATCTTTTCACCAAACAATCTTTACGTTCTAATCAGCACTAAAACAACTGCTACTACCAGCAGAAGTAAAAGCATAATTGTATCTATGCTTCCCCATTTCAATTGACGATACTTTGTACGCCCTTCTCCGCCTTTATAACCCCTTGCTTCCATGGCAATAGCCAGCTCTTCAGCACGCTTAAATGAACCTATAAATAGAGGAACAAGCAAAGGAACGACAGCTTTCAAACGATCCGTAACGGGGCCGCTGCTAAAGTCCACTCCTCGTGCTGTCTGCGCTTTAATAATTTTATCTGTCTCTTCCATCAATGTAGGAATAAAGCGAAGAGAAATGGACATCATTAAAGCTAATTCGTGTACGGGAAGCTTGAGCTTTTTAAATGGATTCAGCAAGCTTTCCATTCCATCTGTTACTTCAATAGGCGTAGTCGTTAAAGTTAGCATCGTCGTAATTAAAATTAAGAACAAGAAGCGCAAGGAAATTAAAACACCTTGAATAAGGCCGCCTTTATAGACAGAAAACCATCCCCATTCAAACAAAAGAGGACCTTCCTTTGTCATAAAAATGTGCAAAAGAAACGTGATGATAATAATAAATAGAACGGGCTTTAACCCTCTTAAAATAAACGAGACGGGCACTTTACTCATGGCCACTATCATAAGGGTATACACACCTAAAAAAGCATAGCCGATAGGGTTATTTGCTAAAAACACAATTAATACATACGCAAATACAAGAAGCAGCTTGGCCCGAGGATCCATTCGATGGACAACCGAATGACCCGGCACATACTTACCAATAATGATTGAGTTCATCATAATCGTTCACCTTGCTGCATAAGGTGCTGCACTTTCTCTACCACTTCAGAAAAGGTAATAACCGTATCCGATGCTTCGAGCTGAAATTTCTCTTGCAGCTTCAGCATAAAGCGAAGCGATTCTGGAACATCCAATCCATATTCTTTTAACTGCGTATGCTGACCAAATACTTCTCTAGGTGACCCTTTCATCGCAATCGTTCCCTTATTCATCACAATTAGCTCATCCGCGTACATAGCTGCATCTTCCATGCTGTGAGTCACGAGAATCGTCGTCAAGCCTTTTTCTTTATGAAGACGATAAATCATATTCATAATTTCTTGACGCCCTCTAGGGTCCAATCCAGCAGTTGGTTCATCTAAAATTAGCACATTAGGATTCATCGCTAGAATACCTGCTATCGCTACACGACGCATTTGTCCACCACTCAAATCAAAAGGAGATCTGGTGAGAATGTCTTCTGGCAACCCTACTAACTTGATAAGCTCTCTTGCTTTTTGCTTTGCTTCTTCTTCAGAAACGCCATAATTCATTGGGCCAAAAGCTATATCTTTTTCCACCGTTTCTTCAAAAAGCTGATGTTCTGGAAATTGAAACACCACGCCTACTTGCTGACGAATAGCTTTTAAATTCTTTTCTTTTCGATTGGCTTTAATGGTGCGCTCACCGATTTGAATTTCGCCAGCAGTTGGCTTCAATAAGGCATTCAGATGCTGTATGATTGTTGATTTCCCAGAACCAGTATGGCCAATAACAGCCAAAAATGTACCTGATTGAATGTTTAAATTTAAGTCATGTAGAGCAATTCGTTCAAATGGTGTATTAACTTGATAACGATGCTCTACTTCTTTGAATATAATGTCCATAGTTCGTCCACCAAGTCCTCATCTGTTAAATGAATTTTTGATAAAGGAATTCCTACGGAAGCAAAACGATGGCTTAGTTTAACGGAAAACGGCAAGTCTAGTCCAATATCCGTTAACTTGGAACCTAATGCAAATACTTCGCGTGGAGTACCTGTTGCATAGATCTTCCCTTTGTTCATCACAACGACTCTGTCAGCCATTGCTACTTCATCTAAATCGTGAGTAATTGAAATAACCGTCAGTTGTTTTTCTTCTTTTAATTTTCTAACAGTTTCAAGTACTTCAGTTCGCCCAATAGGATCTAACATAGATGTTGCTTCATCTAGAATGATGACAGATGGCTGTACGGCAATTATACCCGCAATGGCCACACGCTGTTTTTGTCCACCTGATAGCTGATGAGGCTCTTGATCCAGAAAAGCACTCATATTGACCATTTCGATTGCTTCAGGTATACGTTTTTCCATAATCTCAAATGGAATCCCGTTGTTTTCAAGCCCAAACGCAATATCGTCTTGAACGGTTGAGCCAACAAATTGATTATCTGGATTTTGAAACACCATTCCAATCTGCTTGCGCACATCCCATATTGTTTCTTCAGATAAAAGCGTATCGCCCACTCGAACCGTTCCTTTTTCAGGTAGCAAAAGGCCGTTTAGAATTCGTGCCAGCGTCGACTTACCAGATCCATTATGTCCAGCTATCGCTAACCATTCACCTTTATAAGCAGAGAGAGAAAGGTGATCTAATGTTAGGTCTGCTTCAGGATCGTATCGAAAGCATAAATCTTTTACCTCTAAAGACATTTCTTTCAACGCTATCTTCCTCTCAGCTTTTTCTATTGCAGCATTGCCTACATTGATTTTTTACGCTATTTACCCGGTTTTAGGTATAAAAAAAGGGCAACGACTAGTTACACACTGTCTCGCCCTTTTCTATCTGTATTAAAAATATTAAACTAATTCAATGATAACCATTGGAGCACCGTCACCACGGCGAGGTCCAACTTTTAAGATACGAGTGTAACCGCCTTGGCGATCTTCGTAGCGAGTAGCGATATCGCTGAATAGTTTTTGTAAAGCGCTTTGACCAGCTTCTTCGTTAGCTACTTCATTACGGATGTAAGATGCAGCTTGACGACGAGCGTGTAGATCTCCACGTTTACCTAAAGTAATCATTTTTTCAACAGTTGAACGTAATTCTTTTGCACGAGCTTCAGTTGTCTCAATGCGTTCACTGATGATTAAATCAGTTGTTAAATCACGAAGAAGCGCCTTGCGTTGTGCGCTTGTACGACCTAATTTACGGTAAGACATGTGAGGTCCCCTCCTTTGTTAAGTAGTTAAACAGGTAGATATAATCAGTCGTCCTTACGTAGACCCAAACCTAATTCTTCAAGTTTAGCTTTAACTTCTTCTAAAGATTTACGGCCTAAGTTACGAACTTTCATCATATCTTCTTCTGTTTTATTAGCAAGCTCTTGTACAGTATTGATGCCTGCTCGTTTTAAGCAGTTGTAAGAACGAACAGATAAATCCAGTTCCTCGATCGTCATCTCTAGAACTTTTTCTTTCTGATCTTCTTCTTTTTCTACCATGATCTCTGCTTTTTGAGCTTCATCTGTTAAGTTAACGAAGATATTTAAGTGTTCAGTTAGAATCTTTGCACCTAAAGCAACGGCTTTTTCTGGCTCGATGCTACCGTCAGTCCAAACATCCAACGTTAACTTATCGTAATTTGTCATTTGACCAACACGAGTATTCTCTACATAATACGATACGCGAGTAACAGGCGTATAGATTGAATCAATTGGAAGTACACCAATTGGTTGGTCTTCACGCTTGTTAGCATCGGCAGGATTATAACCTCGACCTGTGCGAGCAGTAAGTCTCATACGGAAATGAGCATCTGACTCAAGTGTTGCAATATGAAGATCCGGATTTAGAACTTCGATATCACTGTCTGCTTGAATGTCAGCAGCCGTTACTGTACCAGGACCTTTAACATCGATCTCAAGTGTTTTCTCTTCATCAGAGTAAATCTTTAACGCTAACTTTTTAACGTTTAAAATGATGTTTGTTACATCTTCAACAACTCCAGGAACTGTTGAAAATTCATGTAATACACCTTCAATTTGAATAGATGTTACAGCTGCACCAGGGAGTGAGGATAATAGGATACGACGTAAGGAGTTACCCAAAGTAGTACCATATCCACGCTCAAGTGGTTCGACGACGAATTTACCGTACTTTCTATCATCGCTGATTTCTACCGTTTCGATTTTTGGCTTTTCAATCTCTATCAATATAAACCCTCCTTCAAAACGTCGAAACCTCGGCTAGACGGCTGATTTCTCAAATGCCTAACCGAAATTCCCTATTAGACAGTTCCCGAATGTGCACAACAAATGGAAAACATTTCGTTGCATGAATAAATTCTACACCATCATCATTATAGACAACGAAATAGAATCTATACATATTAATTATACACGACGACGTTTTGGTGGGCGGCATCCGTTGTGAGGTACAGGAGTAACATCTTTAATAGCTGTTACTTCTAAACCTGCAGCTTGAAGAGCACGGATAGCTGCTTCACGACCAGCACCAGGGCCTTTAACTGTAACTTCAAGAGTTTTCATTCCGTTATCCATAGAAACTTTAGCAGCAGTTTCAGCAGCCATTTGCGCAGCAAATGGAGTAGATTTACGAGAACCTCTGAAGCCAAGTGCGCCTGCACTAGACCAAGCAATCGCATTACCGTGAACATCTGTAATTGTTACAATAGTGTTGTTAAACGTTGAGCGAATATGAGCTACACCAGCTTCAATATTCTTTTTCACGCGACGTTTACGTGTATTAGTTTTACGTGCCATCTGTTAATGACCTCCCTTACTAATTATTTCTTCTTGTTCGCTACAGTACGGCGTGGGCCTTTACGTGTACGAGCATTGTTTTTACTGTTTTGACCACGAACTGGTAAACTACGACGGTGGCGGATACCACGGTATGAACCAATCTCAATTAAACGTTTGATGTTTAAAGAAACTTCACGACGAAGATCGCCTTCTACTTTATAGCTATCTAAAATATCACGAATTTTACCTAATTCTTCTTCTGTTAAGTCACGAACGCGAGTATCTTCAGAAACTCCAGCTTCAGCTAGAACTTTTTCAGCAGTTGGACGACCAATACCGAAAATGTATGTTAATGAAATTACTACACGCTTGTCACGAGGAATATCAACACCAGCAATACGTGCCATATGAATAGTGCACCTCCTTATTGATTAACCTTGTTTTTGTTTATGCTTAGGGTTTTCACAAATTACCATTACTTTACCTTTTCTACGGATAACTTTACATTTTTCGCAGATTGGTTTAACTGATGGTCTGACTTTCATGTTTCATACCTCCTTGATAGTACGGAGTGCATAGGTTTTATTTGAAACGGTACGTAATTCTACCGCGAGTTAAATCGTATGGTGACAATTCTACAGTTACTTTATCACCAGGTAAGATTCGAATGAAATGCATGCGAATTTTTCCTGATACGTGAGCAAGTACTGTATGACCATTTTCTAATTCTACCTTGAACATAGCGTTAGGTAAAGTCTCAGCAACTGTACCTTCAACTTCAATTACATCGTCTTTTGCCATTAAAGTGCTCTCCTTTCTTTGAAACAGTAACAAGCTATCATTAAACGACTTAAAAAGAACCTGTTCTGAACATCCGGAGATCGTAATCATTAAATTCAAGATGATTGACGCTAATATACATCTTTACCATTTTAACAGCAATTCAGACGAAAAACGATCATCGTGAATTTAGATAATTACTGTTTACTGTCCAGTGCATCTAGCGAGGAATGGATAGAGATAACATCCTTTAACATTACAATGCTGTCAGAATTTCATATCCCGTCTCAGTAATTGCAATAGTATGTTCGAAGTGCGCACACATTTTACCATCTGCTGTGACAACTGTCCAGTTATCAGGTAATGTTTTTACATATCGCATACCAGCATTCACCATTGGCTCAACTGCCAATACCATGCCTGGACGTAGACGCGGTCCTTTATTCGGTGGACCATAATGAGGTACTTGCGGATCTTCATGTAAGTCTTTGCCGACACCATGGCCAACATATTCTCTTACAATCGAAAAGTTACGTGATTCTGCGTACTGTTGAATAGCATGTGAAATATTCGACAAACGCTCACCCGGCTTAGCTTCTGCTAATCCCTTGTAGAGAGATTGCTCAGTCACATCAAGCAGCTCTTGATTTTCTAATGAAATCTTTCCTACTCCATATGTCCAAGCTGAATCACCGTGATAGCCACCGAATTTAGCTCCGATGTCTAAACTGATGATATCTCCTTCATTAAGCTTGCGTTCACCCGGAATACCATGAACTAATTCTTCATTCACAGAAGCACATACACTGCCGCGAAAACCATTATACCCTTTAAAAGACGGAATTGCATCATGTTGACGAATAAAATTTTCAGCAATTGCATCCAATTCTATAGTCGTAATACCTGGAGCGATATGCTTTTTTAACTCTTGATGAGTTAAAGCCACGATTCGTCCAGCTTCACGCATGACCTCAATTTCCTCTGGTGTCTTGCAAATGATCATTGCTTAACCCCAGCAAGTAATTGACGAACATCCTCAAACACAATGTTAATATCTTGATTACCATTAATATTGCGTAGATAACCTTTTTCTTGATAGAAATCAAGTAGAGGTTGAGATTGTTTAACATTAACTGAAAGTCTAGTTGAAACCGTCTCAGCATTGTCATCTGCACGTTGGTAAAGCTCTCCGCCACATTTGTCACAAACTCCTTCTTTCGCAGGAGGATTGAATACTAAGTGGTAAGTAGCTCCGCAATCTTTACAAATGCGGCGTCCAGTAAGACGCTCCATTAAAATGCTTTGATCTACATCAATATTAATCACATAATCAATTTGCTTGTTTAGTTCTTTTGTAATTGTTTCAAGAGCTTCTGCTTGGGCTACTGTTCTTGGGAAGCCATCAAGTAAAAAGCCGTTTTCACAATCTTGTTTGTTTAAACGCTCGCGCACAATTCCAATTGTTACTTCATCAGGAACAAGGTTACCTTGGTCCATAAATGATTTAGCTTTTAAACCTAGTTGCGTTCCTTCTTTAATTGCAGCTCGGAACATATCTCCTGTTGAGATATGAGGGATATCGTAATGCTCAACGATTTTTTCTGCTTGAGTACCTTTCCCAGCACCAGGAAGGCCCATTAACACTAAATTCATTTCTTGCTTCCCCCTCAGTATCTTATCCGTTTAATGGGAAAGCGGCTTGCTTCCCACTAAACAGCTTTACTTAATAAATCCCTTATAATGACGTTTCACTAATTGACTCTCAAGCTGTTTCATTGTCTCAAGAGCTACACCGACAACAATTAACAAACTAGTACCGCCGATCTGAGCAGATGATGGTAAGTTTGCAATTTTGATGAACAGAACCGGCAACACAGCAATTAACGCAAGGAATATCGAACCGATTAATGTCAGACGATATAACACTTTCGTTAAATAAGCTTGTGTGCTTTTACCAGGACGGATGCCTGGGATGTAGCCACCTTGCTTTTTCAAGTTCTCTGCTACTTGTTCAGGGTTAACTTGAACAAAAGTATAGAAGTAACAAAAAGCAATGATTAACGCTACATACACTATCATACCAATTGGCTTAGTATAGTCAAATGTATTCTGAATCCACGTCGTTACATCATTTGGACCGAAAAATGATGCAATTGTTGGTGGTGTAATAATAAATGAAACTGCAAAGATAACAGGAATAACCCCAGCTGCATTTACTTTTAACGGCAAATGAGTGGATTGACCTCCAACAGGATTACGACCAGCTGAACCCTTTGCATATTGAATAGGAATTTTTCGTAGCGCTTGTTGGAAGTAAATAACCCCAACAATAATAGCTAAAACTGCAATCGCAATTAAAACTACCGTTACGATACGAATGAATAATTGATCCCCAACGTCTTCAAATTGCTGTGCATAAATTTGATTTAATGTTGTCGGAATACCAGCTGCAATCCCAGCAAAGATAATGATAGAAATACCGTTACCTACGCCTTTTGCAGTAATCTGCTCTCCTAACCACATTAAGAAGGCAGTACCTGCCGTTAACACTGTAGCAATTAGAAGATACGTAGAAATTCCTGGATTAGCGATCAATTGTCCGCCCGAAATATTGTTGAATCCTATAGACATACCTAAAGCCTGGATAAATCCAAGCACAATTGTTCCATAACGAGTTACTTGAGCTAATTTACGGCGCCCAACATCTCCCTGCTTTGACCATTCTGTAAACTTAGGTACAACATCCATCTGCAATAATTGGACGATGATGGATGCTGTAATATAAGGCATAATGCCCATAGCAAGAATGGAGAAGTTTTTTAACGCGCCGCCGCCAAATGTATTCAGAACCCCGAATACATTTAACCCATCTTGCAATTTTAGTACATCCGTATTAACACTTGGTACAGGAATAAATGTACCAATTCGGAAGACAATTAACATTAACAAAGTGAAAAAGATTTTTTGTCTTATTTCACGCACGCGCATTAAATTGGAGATTGTTTGAAACATTAGATCACCTCAACTGTACCGCCAGCAGCTTCGATAGCTTCTTTAGCAGTTGAAGAGAATTTAGCAGCTTTAACAGTTAGCTTAGAGTTTAATGTACCGTTTCCTAGTACTTTAACGCCAGCTTTTGCTTTGCTTACTAAACCAGTTTCGATTAATAATTCTGGTGTTACTTCAGTTCCATCTTCAAAACGGTTAAGAGCTTCTAAATTAACGATCGCGTATTCTTTGCGATTGATATTAGTGAACCCACGTTTTGGAAGACGACGGAATAAAGGAGTTTGACCACCTTCGAAGCCAGGTCTTACGCCACCGCCAGAGCGAGCGTTTTGCCCTTTGTGACCTTTACCTGAAGTCTTTCCGTTACCTGAACCAGTACCACGACCTACACGGTTACGTACTTTACGTGAACCTTCAGCTGGTTTCAATTCATGAAGTTTCATTCCGGAGCACCTCCTTAGAGTGACAATTTATACTTATTGCTCTTTTACTGTAACAAGGTGAGCTACTTTGTTAATCATTCCGCGAATTGCAGGATTATCGTCTTGAACGACAGTTTGATTTAACTTACGTAGGCCAAGTGTACGAACAGTTACACGTTGATCTTCTGGACGACCAATTACGCTACGAGTAAGGGTAATTGCTAGTTTGTTTGCCATTCCATATCCCTCCCTTATCCTAACAGTTCTTCTACAGTCTTGCCACGTAGTTTTGCAACATCTTCAGCACGTTTTAGGTTAGCTAAACCGTTAAGAGTTGCACGTACCATGTTGATTGGAGTGTTTGAACCTAAAGATTTAGATAGAATATCACTTACTCCACCCAATTCTAGTACCGCACGAACTGGGCCACCAGCGATAACTCCTGTACCTTCAGAAGCAGGTTTTAAGAAAATTTGACCTGCACCAAATTGTCCAAGGATTTCGTGTGGAATAGTTGTACCAACCATAGGTACAGTAATTAAGTTTTTCTTCGCATCTTCAATTGCTTTACGGATTGCATCTGGTACCTCTTGTGCTTTACCAGTACCGAATCCAACGTGACCGTTTTTGTCACCAACTACAACTAATGCAGCGAAGCGGAAACGACGTCCACCTTTCACAACTTTAGCTACGCGGTTAACGGTAACAACACGTTCTTCAAGCTCTAATTTATTTGGATCAATACGACGCATGATTTTCCCTCCTTTTACAATTAGAATTGTAATCCAGCTTCACGAGCAGCGTCAGCTAATGCTTTAACACGGCCATGATATAAATAACCGCCACGGTCGAATACTACTTCGTTTACACCTTTTTCTACTGCGCGTTTAGCGACTAATTCGCCAACTTTGATAGCAGCTTCAGTGTTACCAGTGCTTTCTAAAGTCAGGTCTTTATCTAACGTTGAAGCACTTGCGATTGTTACTGAATTTAAATCGTCGATAACTTGTGCGTAAATATGTTGATTAGAACGGAACACGTTTAAACGCGGACGAGTTGCAGTTCCAGATAACTTCGCACGAACACGAGCATGTCTTTTTTTACGAACTTTGTTTTTATCAAGCTTCGTGATCATTTCGGGCACTCCTTTCTTTTACCTAACCGGCATTACTTCTTAGCAGTTTTACCTTCTTTACGACGTACATATTCGCCTTCGTAACGAATACCTTTACCTTTGTAAGGCTCTGGTGGACGAACGTCACGAATATTTGCAGCTAATGCACCTACGCGTTCTTTATCAATACCTTTAATAACGATCTTAGTTTGAGAAGGAACTTCGATTTCGATTCCTGTTTCAGGAGTAATCTCAACTGGGTGAGAGTATCCAACGCTCAATACTAATTTGCTACCAGATTTTTGTGCACGGTAACCTACACCGACTAATTCTAAACCACGTTCGAATCCTTTAGTAACACCTTCAACCATGTTACCTAAAAGGCTACGAGTAGTTCCGTGAAGAGCGCGGTGCTCTTTATTGTCACTAGGACGATTAACAACTAATACGTTGTCTTCAACTTTAATTTCGATTTCAGGGTGGAATGTACGAGTTAATTCACCCTTTGGTCCTTTTACAGTTACAGTGTTGCTCTCGTTCGTAACTGTAACACCTGCTGGAAGTTCTAAAGGCTTTTTACCAACACGTGACATAGTTACACCTCCATTCACATTTAAAACTTATTACCAAACGTACGCTAATACTTCTCCACCAGTTTGCTTTTGACGAGCTTCTTTGTCAGTTAAAACACCTTGAGAAGTAGAAACGATTGCGATACCTAAACCGTTAAGTACACGTGGTACTTCGTTAGTTTTTGCATAAACACGTAGACCAGGTTTACTGATACGTTTTAAGCCTGTAATTACACGTTCGTTATTTGAACCGTATTTTAAGAAGATACGGATAATACCTTGTTTGTTGTCTTCGATGTATTCTACATCACGTACGAAACCCTCACGCTTAAGGATTTCTGCAATTTGCTTCTTAATGTTAGAAGCAGGAACTTCAATTTTCTCATGACGAACCATGTTCGCATTGCGGATACGAGTTAGTAAATCTGCAATAGGATCAGTCATTACCATATTAATTTACCTCCTTCCCAAACTTGGGTTTTACCAACTAGCTTTTTTAACACCAGGAATTTGACCTTTATAAGCAAGCTCACGGAAACAAATACGGCAAAGCTTGAATTTACGTAGTACTGAGTGTGGACGTCCACAACGTTCGCAACGTGTATACTCTTGTACTTGGAATTTTTGCTGGCGTTTTTGCTTCGCAATCATTGATTTTTTAGCCACATTTTCGCCTCCTCTGCTTAACGTTGGCAGTTATTACTTCTGGAATGGCATACCGAACTGAGTTAAAAGCTCACGAGCTTCTTCATCAGTGTTTGCTGTTGTAACAATAACGATATCCATACCACGAACTTTAGTTACTTTATCATAATCGATCTCTGGGAAGATCAATTGTTCTTTAACACCTAACGTGTAGTTTCCACGACCATCAAATGCTTTTTTAGATACACCACGGAAATCGCGCACACGTGGAAGTGATACTGATACTAATTTATCGAAGAATTCGTACATACGCTCGCCGCGTAAAGTAACTTTCGCACCGATTGGCATACCTTCACGAAGACGGAAACCAGCGATAGATTTTTTCGCACGAGTTACAACAGGTTTTTGACCAGTGATTTCAGCTAGTTCTTCAACAGCGTTATCTAAAGCTTTTGAGTTAGAAACAGCATCACCGATACCCATGTTGATTACGATCTTGTCGATTTTTGGCACTTGCATTACAGATTCATAATTAAACTTGCTAACTAGAGCAGGAGTAATCTCTTTTGTAAATTTCTCTTTAAGACGGTTCATGTGAACTAAACCTCCCTTCACATTTCATTAATTATTTATCTAAAGTTTCACCAGATTTTTTTGCTACACGTACCTTTTTGCCATCGATAACTTGGTACCCAACACGAGTTGGCTCACCAGATTTAGGATCCAACGGCATTACGTTTGATACGTGGATAGGTGCCTCTTGGCTAACGATTCCACCTTGTGGATTTACTTGAGAAGGTTTAGAGTGTTTTTTCACAACGTTCACACCTTCAACAAGTACACGGTCTTTCTTTGGGAAAGCTGCAAGTACTTCACCTTGCTTACCTTTGTCTTTACCAGAGATAACCACTACTTTGTCGCCCTTTTTAACATGCATCCTATTCGCACCTCCTTAAAAGGCATTTTGTATTTGTTCTATATATCAATTAGATAACTTCTGGAGCTAATGATACGATCTTCATGAAGTTGTTATCACGTAATTCACGAGCAACTGGTCCGAAGATACGAGTACCACGTGGTCCTTTGTCGTCACGGATGATTACGCAAGCATTTTCGTCGAAACGGATGTAAGAACCGTCAGTACGGCGAACACCACTTTTTGTACGTACAACAACAGCTTTAACAACGTCACCTTTTTTAACAACGCCTCCTGGTGTTGCTTGTTTCACCGTACAAACGATAACATCACCAATGTTTGCTGTCTTACGACCTGAACCACCAAGTACTTTAATAGTAAGTACCTCACGTGCACCAGAGTTGTCTGCAACTTTTAAACGAGATTCTTGTTGAATCATGTACGAAACCTCCCTTCGGATGAATCATTCTTATCCGATCTATCTTAACTATTAGATGATAACAGCTTTTTCTACAACTTCTACTAGACGGAAACGTTTAGTAGCTGATAACGGACGAGTTTCCATGATCTTCACGATATCGCCTAGTTGAGCTGTATTGTTTTCATCGTGAGCTTTGAATTTCTTTGAGTATTTTACACGCTTGCCATAAAGCGAATGCTTTTTGTAAGTTTCAACAAGAACAGTAACAGTCTTATCCATTTTGTCAGAAACTACGCGGCCAGTGTAAACTTTACGTTGGTTGCGTTCACTCATTCTGAAAGCCTCCTCTCAGACTTAATTATTTATTAGCAGCAATCTCTCTTTCACGAACTACAGTTTTCATACGAGCGATCGATTTGCGCACTTCGCGAATACGAGTAGTATTCTCTAATTGTCCAGTCGCTAATTGGAAACGAAGGTTAAACAACTCTTCTTTTAAAGCCTTAACTTTTTGTTCAATTTCAGCAGTGGTAAGGTCACGAATTTCATTAGCTTTCATTAGAATCACCACCAATTTCTTCACGTTTTACAAACTTACATTTTACAGGTAGCTTGTGTGCAGCTAAACGTAAAGCTTCACGTGCAACCTCTTCAGATACACCTGAAATTTCAAACATTACTTTTCCAGGTTTAACAACTGCTACCCAACCTTCAGGAGCACCTTTACCAGAACCCATTCGGACTTCTAGAGGCTTAGCAGTATAAGGTTTAGAAGGGAAAATTTTAATCCATACTTTACCGCCACGTTTCATGTAACGAGTCATTGCGATACGAGCAGCTTCGATTTGACGGTTTGTAATCCAAGAAGCTTCAGTAGCTTGTAAACCGAATTCACCGAAATGTACTTCCGTACCACCTTTAGCGCGTCCACGCATTTTTCCGCGATGTTCGCGACGATATTTAACGCGTTTTGGTAATAACATAATTATTTTCCTCCTTCCTCAGTTTTCTTTTTAGTAGGAAGAACCTCTCCACGATAGATCCATACTTTCACACCAAGTTTACCATAAGTAGTATCTGCTTCAGCGTGAGCATAGTCAATATCAGCGCGAAGTGTATGAAGTGGAACTGTACCTTCACTGTAATATTCAGAACGAGCAATATCAGCTCCGCCTAAACGACCAGATACCATTGTTTTGATACCTTGTGCGCCAGCACGCATACTACGTTGGATAGCTTGCTTTTGAGCACGACGGAATGATACACGGTTCTCAAGTTGGCGAGCGATGTTTTCAGCTACTAGTTTAGCATCTAAATCTGCTCGTTTAATTTCAAGGATGTTAATGTGTACACGCTTGCCTGTTAATTGGTTAAGAGCTTTACGAAGTGATTCTACTTCAGTACCACCTTTACCAATTACCATACCAGGTTTTGCAGTGTGGATCGTTACGTTTAAGCGGTTAGCAGCGCGTTCGATTTCAACTTTAGAAACAGCTGCATCGTTTAAACGTTTAGCGATATATTCACGTACTTTTAAGTCTTCATGTAATAAGTCAGCGTAGTCTTTGCCAGCGAACCATCTTGATTCCCAATCACGGATGACACCGACGCGAAGACCGACCGGATTTACCTTTTGACCCATGAATTATCCCTCCTTCTTTTCTGATACCACGATTGTGATGTGGCTTGTGCGCTTGTTAATTTGGCTTGCACGTCCCATAGCGCGTGGACGGAAACGTTTTAAAGTTGGACCTTCGTTAACAAAAGCGTCAGTAATAACTAAATTGTTAGCGTCCATTTCATAATTGTGTTCTGCATTGGCAATAGCAGATTTTAATACTTTCTCAACGACTGGAGAAGCAGCCTTTGGCGTGTGAAGTAGCACTGCTAGCGCTTCACCCACTTGCTTACCTCGAATTAAATCTACAACTAAACGAACTTTACGAGGAGCAATACGTACTGTTCTCGCGACAGCTTTAGCTTGCATTTAAAAGCCTCCTCTCATATTAGCGTCTTGTTTTCTTATCATCACTTGCGTGACCTTTGTAAGTACGAGATGGTGCGAATTCACCAAGTTTGTGACCTACCATGTCTTCAGTAACATAAACTGGTACATGTTTACGACCGTCATATACAGCAATTGTATGACCAATGAACTGAGGGAAGATAGTTGAACGACGAGACCAAGTTTTTACTACTTGCTTGCTGTCAGTTTCGTTTAACTTCTCAATTTTGTTGATTAAATGGTCATCTACAAAAGGTCCTTTCTTTAAGCTGCGACCCATAAATGAACCTCCCTTCGTGATTGTCCTACGGTTCGTTTGAACCGTAGCTCAATCCCGTTATTTTTTACGACGACGAACGATAAATTTATCGGATTTGTTTTTCTTCTTACGAGTTTTGTAACCAAGTGTTGGTTTACCCCATGGACTCATTGGAGACTTACGTCCGATTGGAGAACGTCCTTCACCACCACCGTGTGGGTGATCGTTAGGGTTCATTACAGAACCACGTACAGTTGGACGGATACCTAACCAACGAGAACGACCGGCTTTACCGATGTTGATTAACTCGTGTTGTTCGTTACCAACTTGACCTACAGTTGCACGACAAGTTGCAAGGATCATGCGTACTTCACCAGAAGTTAAACGTACTAATACGTATTTACCTTCTTTACCAAGTACTTGAGCAGATGTACCTGCAGAACGAACTAATTGTCCACCTTTACCAGGTTTCAATTCGATGTTGTGTACTACTGTACCAACAGGAATGTTAGCTAAAGGAAGCGCGTTACCTACTTTAATGTCAGCTTCAGGACCTGACATAACTTCTAAACCTACTTTTAGGTTTTTAGGAGCAAGGATGTAACGTTTTTCACCATCAGCATAATGAATTAATGCGATGTTAGCTGAACGGTTTGGATCATATTCGATTGTAGCAACGCGTCCAGGTATTCCATCTTTATCGCGTTTAAAATCGATGATACGGTATTGACGCTTGTGCCCACCACCTTGGTGACGAACAGTCAATTTACCTTGGTTGTTACGACCACCTTTTCTCTTGACAGGTGCAAGTAACGATTTTTCTGGTTTGTCAGTAGTAATTTCAGCGAAATCAGAAACTGACATACCACGACGACCATTTGAGGTTGGTTTATACTTTTTAATCGCCATCTCAATTTCCCTCCTTCTCTAGTAATCTTAAGCTTCGAAGAATTCGATTTCGTTGCTCTCTTGAGTTAGTGTTACTACCGCTTTACGACGACGGTTAGTAAGACCACTGTAGCGACCTACACGTTTGAATTTACCTTTGTAGTTCATGATGTTTACTTTTTCAACTTTTACGTCAAAGATTTTTTCGATAGCATCTTTAACCTCAGTTTTATTAGCTCTTACATCAACATCAAACGTATATTTTTTCTCAGCCATTAAGTCTGTTGAACGTTCTGTAATTACGGGGCGCTTAATAATATCACGAGGATCTTTCATTATGCAAGCACCTCCTCTACTTTTTCAACTGCGTCTTTAGTGATTACAAGCTTATCATGGTTCATAACGTCTAATACGCTTAAACCATTAGCTGCAACAACTGTTACACCAGGAATATTACGTGCTGAAAGTGCAACATTTTCGTTAAGATCCGCAGTTACTACTAATGCTTTGCGTTCTACTGTTAGGTTTTTAAGAACTGCTACCATTTCTTTTGTTTTTGGAGCGTCAAAAGAAAGAGCTTCAAGAACAACGATGCTGTTATCTTGAGCTTTAGTTGATAATGCAGACTTAATTGCTAAACGACGAACTTTTTTAGGTAATTTGTAGCTATAGCTTCTTGGAACTGGACCAAATACTACGCCACCACCACGCCATTGTGGAGAACGGATAGATCCTTGACGAGCACGACCAGTACCTTTTTGACGCCATGGCTTACGGCCACCGCCTCTTACTTCAGAACGATTTTTAACTTTAGAAGTACCTTGACGTTGAGATGCGCGTTGCATTACGATCGCGTCGAAAAGTACTTTGTTGTTTGGTTCGATACCGAAAACGGCATCTTGAAGTTCGATTTCTCCAACGTTTTCACCGTTTTGGTTAAACAATGCTACTTTTGGCATTGGTTATTCCTCCTTTCTCGAAGAATTATTATTTAGATTTAACTGCAGATTTAACAGTAACTAGAGATTTTCTAGCTCCTGGCACGTTACCTTTTACTAATAAAAGATTGCGTTCTGCGTCAACTTTAACGATTGATAAGTTTTGCACAGTGATGCGCTCTCCACCCATGCGTCCTGGTAATAATTTACCTTTGAATACGCGGTTTGGAGCTACAGGACCCATTGAACCTGGGCGACGGTGGTAGCGAGAACCATGAGACATAGGTCCGCGAGATTGTCCGTGGCGTTTAATAGCACCTTGGAAACCTTTACCTTTTGAGATTCCTGTTACATCAATTACATCGCCTTCTGCGAAAATATCAACCTTGACTTCTTGACCAACTTCATATGCTGAAGCGTCCACACCGCGTAACTCACGGATGAAGCGCTTAGGAGCAGTATTAGCTTTAGTAGCATGTCCTTTTGCAGGTTTGTTAGATAGTTTTTCACGGATATCTTCGAAACCTAATTGGATTGCTTCGTAACCGTCTGTCTCAGCGTTTTTAACTTGAAGAACTACGTTAGCAGAAGCTTCAATTACTGTTACTGGGATCAAGTCACCATTTTCAGCAAATACTTGAGTCATACCGATCTTTCTTCCTAAGATTCCTTTGGCCATTAGTCACACCTCCTAAGTATCTTTTCATTCTTTATTTTAAATTAAAGTTTAATTTCGATATCTACACCAGATGGTAAGTCTAAACGCATTAATGAATCAACAGTTTGTGGTGTTGGATTCACGATATCAATTAAGCGTTTATGCGTGCGCATTTCGAACTGCTCACGAGAATCTTTATATTTGTGTACTGCACGTAGAATTGTATAAATTGATTTTTCAGTCGGTAATGGAATCGGACCAGATACAGCCGCACCAGAACGTTTTGCAGTTTCTACGATTTTCTCAGCAGATTGATCAAGAATTCTGTGATCATATGCTTTTAAACGAATGCGAATTTTTTCTTTTGCCATTATTTTCCCTCCTTTTTCGCCTATTTTACAATAGACATTCTCCGCGGAAATTTCCCCACACTCGCCATGGCAAAGCGGCCGGGTGTGTCGGCAACCTTCCGCATCATCGCAGTCAAAGACCAACATTTTTATTATACTAAAAATGGGTTCATATTGCAACAATAAAGTTAAAAAACTTTTTTATGTGTCGCACACTTTTTTCATTATATATAAAAGGAGATCATTTTGCAAGTGTAATAGTAAAAACTATCTTTACCTTTTATCACCAAATAAAAAAGGAGTAGGTTACCCTACTCCCTTTACTGAAACGAGAAATTACTCGCTGATTTTAGCTACAACGCCAGCGCCTACTGTACGTCCACCTTCACGGATTGAGAATTTAGTACCTTCTTCAATCGCGATTGGAGCGATAAGTTCAACAGTCATTTCGATGTTGTCGCCAGGCATTACCATTTCTACGCCTTCAGGTAAGTTACAAATACCAGTTACATCAGTTGTACGGAAGTAGAACTGTGGACGGTAGTTTGTGAAGAATGGAGTGTGACGTCCACCTTCGTCTTTAGAAAGAACGTATACTTCAGCAGTAAATTTAGTGTGTGGAGTGATTGAGCCTGGTTTAGCTAATACTTGTCCACGTTGGATTTCTTCACGTGCTACACCACGAAGTAAAGCACCGATGTTGTCGCCAGCTTCAGCATAGTCAAGAAGCTTACGGAACATTTCTACACCTGTTACAGTAGTAGATTTTGGCTCTTCAGTTAAACCGATGATGTCGATAACGTCACCAACTTTAACTTGTCCACGCTCTACACGACCTGTAGCAACTGTACCACGACCAGTGATTGAGAATACGTCCTCAACTGGCATCATGAATGGTTTTTCAGTGTCACGTTCTGGAGTTGGGATGTACTCATCAACAGCGTCCATAAGCTCGATGATTTTAGCTTCCCAATCAGCTTCGCCTTCAAGAGCTTTAAGAGCAGAACCTTTGATTACTGGTACATCGTCACCAGGGAAGTCGTATTCAGAAAGAAGGTCACGTACTTCCATTTCTACTAATTCAAGTAGCTCTTCGTCGTCTACCATGTCACATTTGTTTAAGAATACAACTAGGTAAGGTACACCTACTTGACGAGAAAGAAGGATGTGCTCACGAGTTTGTGGCATTGGACCATCAGCAGCAGATACTACTAAGATACCGCCATCCATTTGAGCAGCACCAGTGATCATGTTTTTAACATAGTCAGCATGTCCTGGGCAGTCAACGTGTGCATAGTGACGAGTGTCAGTTTCGTACTCAACGTGTGCAGTTGAGATTGTGATTCCACGCTCGCGCTCTTCTGGAGCAGCGTCGATCATGTCGTAAGCCATTGCTGCACCTTTACCACTTTTCTTAGCAAGAACAGTAGTGATAGCAGCTGTTAAAGTTGTTTTACCATGGTCAACGTGACCAATTGTACCGATATTGGCATGTGTTTTTGAACGGTCGAATTTTTCCTTAGCCATTCGAAAATCCTCCTTAAAATTCATGTAGTTTATGTTTTATGAGGCCGTGAAAGGGAATGAGCTCCACTTTCACAGCGTACATAAGTAGTTATACTTCAATAAAGAGTGAAAATCAATTATTCACCTTTATTTTTTTTAATAATTTCTTCTGAAATTGATTTAGGAACTTCTTCGTAGTGATCGAAGTGCATAGAATATGTTCCGCGACCTTGAGTGTTTGAACGTAATGCAGTTGCATAACCAAACATTTCAGAAAGTGGAACGAATGCACGTACAACTTGAGCGTTACCGCGTGCTTCCATACCTTCTACACGTCCACGACGAGACGTAACGTCACCCATGATATCTCCTAAGTATTCGTCAGGGATAACAACTTCTACCTTCATCATTGGTTCAAGGATAGCTGGGTTACATTTTGATACTGCGTTTTTAAGAGCCATAGAAGCGGCAATTTTAAACGCCATCTCACTTGAGTCAACGTCATGGTAAGATCCATCAACTAAAGCAGCTTTGATATCGATTAATGGATAACCAGCAAGAACACCGTTTTGTAATGCATCTTCAAGACCAGCTTGAACTGCAGGGATGTATTCACGTGGAACTACACCACCAACGATTTTGTTCTCAAATTCAAAGCCTTTTCCTTCTTCGTTAGGTTCGAACTCAATCCAAACGTGACCGAATTGTCCACGACCACCAGATTGACGAGCGAATTTACCTTCAACTTTCGCACCAGCGCGGAAAGTTTCACGGTAAGCTACTTGAGGAGCACCAACGTTTGCTTCTACTTTGAATTCGCGACGCATACGGTCAACGATGATATCAAGGTGAAGCTCACCCATACCAGAGATGATGATTTGACCAGTCTCTGTATTAGTTTCCGCACGGAAAGTTGGATCTTCTTCTTGTAACTTTTGAAGAGCTGTAGTCATTTTATCTTGGTCAGCTTTTGATTTTGGCTCAACAGATAAAGAGATAACTGGCTCTGGGAATTCCATAGACTCAAGAATTACAAGACTCTTTTCGTCACATAGAGTATCACCAGTAGAAGTATCTTTTAATCCTACAGCTGCCGCGATATCTCCAGCGTATACTTCAGAAATCTCTTCACGAGAGTTAGCATGCATTTGTAGGATACGACCTACACGCTCACGCTTACCTTTTGTAGAGTTTTTGATGTATGAACCAGAGCTTAGTACACCAGAGTACACACGGAAGAATGTTAATTTACCAACATAAGGGTCCGTCATAACTTTGAACGCTAATGCTGAGAAAGGAGCGTTGTCGCTAGACTCACGCGTAACTTCTTCTTCTGTGTCAGGTACGATACCTTGGATTGCTGGTACATCAACTGGAGATGGTAGGTAATCAATTACCGCATCTAGCATTAATTGTACACCTTTGTTTTTGAATGCTGAACCACAGATAACTGGGTAGAATTCAACGTCACAAGTACCTTTACGGATACCAGCTTTTAGTTCTTCAACTGTAAGCTCGCCTTCGTCTAAGTACTTCATCATTAATTCTTCGTCAAGTTCTGCAACAGCTTCTACTAGGCTTGCACGGTATTCTTCAGCTTGCTCTTTGTATTCCTCAGGAATTTCACGAGATTCTGAACGAGTACCTAAGTCATCTTCGTAGAAGTATGCTTTCATTTCCACAAGGTCAATGATTGCTTCGAAGTCATCTTCAGCACCGATTGGCAACTGAATTGGGTGAGCATTTGCACCTAAACGATCGTGGATCGTTTTTACAGAGTACAAGAAGTCAGCACCAATTTTGTCCATTTTGTTAACGAATACGACACGGGGAACACCGTACGTAGTCGCTTGACGCCATACTGTTTCTGTTTGAGGCTCAACACCAGATTGAGCATCAAGAACTGCCACAGCGCCATCAAGTACACGTAATGAACGCTCAACTTCAACAGTGAAGTCTACGTGTCCAGGAGTATCGATGATGTTAACGCGGTGACCTTTCCAAGAAGCAGTTGTCGCAGCAGACGTGATAGTGATACCACGTTCTTGCTCTTGCTCCATCCAGTCCATTTGTGAAGCTCCTTCATGAGTTTCACCAATTTTATGGATACGGCCAGTATAATAAAGAACACGCTCAGTTGTTGTTGTTTTACCAGCATCAATGTGAGCCATGATCCCAATATTACGAGTGTTTTCTAAGGAGAACTCTCTTGCCATCTTAGGTATTTCTCCTTCCATATTATAATTTGTTTTTTAAAAAGTTTCGTTAAAAGATTACCAACGGTAATGAGCAAATGCTTTATTAGCTTCTGCCATTTTGTGAGTATCTTCACGTTTCTTAACTGCAGCACCAGTGTTGTTAGCTGCATCAAGGATTTCGTTAGCTAAACGCTCTTCCATCGTTTTTTCTCCACGAAGACGAGCATAGTTTACTAACCAACGAAGACCTAAAGTAGTACGACGCTCTGGACGTACTTCTACAGGAACTTGGTAGTTAGAACCCCCTACACGGCGTGCTCTAACTTCTAGTACAGGCATGATGTTTTTAAGAGCTTGGTCGAATACTTCCATAGCTTCTTTACCACTGCGCTCTTGTACTAAATCGAATGCTCTATAAAGAATAGCTTGTGACTTACCGCGCTTTCCATCAAGCATCATTTTGTTGATTAAGCGAGATACAAGCTTAGAATTGTAAATCGGATCTGGTAATACGTCTCTTTTTGCAACAGGTCCCTTACGTGGCATTCTACTTCCTCCTTTCACTTTTAAAAGTTTATCTATTAATTGTTAAGCTATTATTTTTTAGCTGCTTTTGGTCGCTTAGTACCATATTTAGAACGACCTTGCATACGGCCATCCACACCAGCAGTATCAAGTGCACCACGTACGATATGGTAACGTACCCCTGGTAAATCTTTTACACGTCCACCGCGGATAAGTACCACGCTGTGTTCTTGTAAGTTGTGACCAATACCTGGGATATAAGCTGTTACCTCGATACCGTTTGTTAAACGTACACGAGCATATTTACGAAGAGCCGAGTTCGGTTTCTTCGGTGTCATAGTACCCACACGTGTACATACACCACGTTTTTGTGGAGAAGATTGGTTAGTTTGAGCTTTTTTGAAGCTGTTGTAACCTCTGTTTAAAGCAGGTGAGTCAGATTTTTTACCTTTACTCACACGACCATTACGAATTAATTGGTTAATAGTAGGCATTTAAATTTTCCTCCTTTCGCCTTTTGTAAGACCACACATCCAGGTGGTTCATTTTTTAGCAAAAAACAAAGTCTTTGAAACTAAAAGTTCAAAAACGTGTTAACTAATAATTGCAACAGTTGCAGCGTTAACTTCTATCCTACAAGCTTGACCAAGCTTTCGCATAGAAGGGACATACGTATACGGAACGTTTTCTTGCTGTGCTGTTTTTGCCACAATGGATGTGACATAAAAATCAGCGTCTTCAGCAATGATGACTTCCTTTACTGTACCTTTTTTTAATGCTTTCACCGTCTGCTTTGTTCCTACAATAATATGATCAGCCTGTAATACTTTTTCATAAGACATTATCATATCCTCCAAAGTAACAGGTAGTTTATAGGAGCACCTTTGATATAGTATCATTCCCTAGAATGGATGTCAACTAACGTTTTGTAGTTTTTTAAAAAAACATCCATTCTAGAGTAATGATTTTATAATTAATCGATTGTTACCGTTTCTTCAGCTTGGTTTTTGATCGGTTCAGCATTACGATATCTCGTCATACCTGTACCAGCCGGAACTAGCTTACCAATGATAACATTCTCTTTAAGTCCAAGCAACTCATCACGTTTTCCTTTGATTGCAGCATCCGTAAGAACACGCGTTGTTTCTTGGAATGATGCAGCAGATAAGAAGGAATCAGTTTCAAGAGATGCTTTTGTAATACCAAGTAATACAGGACGGCCTGTCGCTGGACGATTGCCTTCAAGTAATACTTTTTCATTTGCATCAGTGAATTGGTGAATATCAAGTAATGAACCTGGTAATACATCTGTATCTCCTGAATCCATTACGCGCACTTTACGAAGCATTTGGCGAACCATTACCTCTACGTGTTTATCTCCAATTTCTACCCCTTGCATACGGTATACTTTTTGCACCTCACGAAGCAAGTACTCTTGTACCGCCGTGATGTCTTTTACTTTTAGTAATTCTTTAGGATCAATTGAACCTTCTGTTAATTCTTGACCACGTGCAATGCGCTGTCCTTCAATAACTTTCAGACGTGCACTGTACGGAGCTGTGTAAGAACGAGTTTCAATCTCTCCTTGAACAGTAATTTCATGTTGACGATCGCGTCCTTCAGAAATGCCGGCAATTGTACCTTCAATTTCAGAAATAACGGCTTGACCTTTAGGGTTACGCGCTTCGAAGATCTCTTGGATACGCGGTAAACCTTGAGTGATATCGTCTCCAGCAACCCCACCTGTATGGAATGTACGCATCGTTAACTGTGTACCTGGCTCACCGATAGATTGAGCAGCGATGATACCAACTGCTTCACCCACTTCAACTTCTGAACCAGTTGCAAGGTTACGACCGTAACATTTTTTACATACACCGTGGCGAGTGTTACAAGTGAATGCAGAACGAATCCATACTTCTTCAACACCAGCATCCACAATTGTTTCAGCTAAGTCTTCTGTAATTAGTTCGTTTTCTTTCACTAACACTTCGTTTGTTCCTGGGTGAAGTAGTGTTTTTCTTGCATAACGTCCAATTAGACGCTCATCAAGTTTCTCAATTTCTTCTGTTCCTTCTTTGATTGCAACAGCCAGAATACCGCGGTCTGTACCACAGTCGTCATCACGTACGATAACGTCTTGTGCCACGTCAACCAGACGACGAGTAAGGTAACCAGAGTCAGCTGTTTTAAGAGCCGTATCGGCAAGACCTTTACGTGCACCATGGGTAGAGATAAAGTACTCTAATACTGTTAAACCTTCACGGAAACTAGATTTGATTGGTAACTCAATGATACGACCAGACGGGTTGGCCATTAGTCCACGCATACCTGCAAGCTGAGTGAAGTTAGATGCGTTACCACGGGCACCAGAGTCACTCATCATGAAGATTGGGTTGCGTTTGTCTAATGACGCCATTAATTTACCTTGGATAACGTCTTTCGCGCTACTCCATACAGAGATAACACGCTCATAACGCTCATCTTCAGTAATTAAACCACGACGGAATTGTTTTAGTACGTTATCTACTTTAGCTTGCGCTTCTGTTAAGATAACTTCTTTTTCTCCTAAAACCACGATATCAGCTACACCAACTGTAATACCAGCTTTAGTAGAATATTTGAAACCTAGGTCTTTCATACGGTCAAGCATTTTAGAAGTCTCAGTAATTTTGAAACGTTTAAATACTTCAGCGATAATATTACCTAAGATTTTTTTCTTAAACGGTGCGATAGCCGGTTGATTCTTGATGAATTCCTTCACATCTGCACCTTTTTCAACAAAGTACTTCTCAGGAGTTTTCACTTCTAAGTTTTCTCTTGTTGGTTCGTTAATGTATGGGAACGATTTTGGTAAAATTTCGTTGAAGACTAATTTACCAACCGTTGTAACAAGCAACTGTTGATTTTGTGCTTCTGTAAACGTTTCGTTGTTTAAAGAACCTGCATACACACCTACACGTGTATGAAGATGCACATAACCGTTTTGGTACGCTAATAGTGCTTCGTTCGTATCCTTGAACACCATACCTTCTCCAACTGCCTCTTCACGCTCAAGCGTTAAGTAGTAGTTACCTAATACCATATCCTGTGAAGGTGTAACAACTGGTTTACCATCTTTAGGGTTCAAGATATTTTGAGCAGCAAGCATTAAGATACGTGCTTCTGCTTGTGCTTCTGCAGATAATGGAACGTGAACCGCCATTTGGTCACCGTCAAAGTCAGCGTTATATGCTGTACATACAAGCGGGTGAAGACGGATAGCGCGACCTTCTACAAGCGTAGGTTCAAATGCTTGAATACCTAGTCTGTGTAGCGTTGGTGCACGGTTTAAAAGAACTGGATGCTCTTTAATAACCGATTCTAATACGTCCCATACTTCAGGTTGCACACGTTCAATTTTACGTTTTGCACTCTTGATGTTATGAGCTAAACCGCGTTCAACAAGCTCTTTCATTACGAAAGGTTTGAAAAGCTCTAACGCCATTTCTTTTGGAAGACCACATTGATACATCTTTAAGTTCGGACCTACAACGATTACCGAACGGCCAGAGTAGTCAACACGTTTACCTAATAAGTTTTGACGGAAGCGACCTTGCTTACCTTTTAACATGTGAGAAAGAGATTTTAATGGACGGTTACCTGGTCCTGTTACCGGACGTCCGCGACGACCATTATCGATTAATGCATCCACAGCTTCTTGAAGCATACGCTTTTCGTTTTGAACGATAATGCTAGGAGCTCCAAGGTCTAATAGACGCTTTAAGCGGTTGTTACGGTTAATTACACGGCGATATAAATCATTTAGATCAGACGTAGCAAAGCGTCCACCATCTAATTGAACCATTGGACGAAGTTCTGGCGGAATAACCGGTAGAACGTCTAAAATCATCCAAGAAGGTTCGTTACCAGAATGACGGAAAGCCTCTAGTACTTCTAAACGTTTAATAGCACGTGTACGACGTTGACCTTGAGCAGTTTTCAATTCTTCTTTCAAAGCATCTACTTCTTTATCAAGATCGATGTCATGCAATAATTTTTTAACAGCTTCAGCACCCATTGCTGCATGGAAAGTTTGTCCGTACTTCTCACGATACGCACGGTATTCTTTCTCTGATAAAAGCTGTTTCTTTTCAAGTGGTGTATCACCAGCATCTGTTACTACATAAGAAGCAAAATAAATGATTTCCTCTAGCGCACGAGGGGACATGTCTAAGACAAGTCCCATGCGGCTAGGAATACCTTTAAAGTACCAAATATGAGAAACAGGTGCAGCTAGTTCGATGTGACCCATGCGTTCACGACGAACTTTTGCGCGCGTAACTTCTACGCCACAACGATCACATACAACACCTTTATAACGAACGCGCTTATATTTTCCGCAGTGACATTCCCAGTCCTTTTGTGGACCAAAAATACGCTCACAGAATAAGCCGTCTTTTTCAGGTTTTAGCGTACGATAGTTGATCGTTTCAGGTTTTTTTACCTCACCGTACGACCAAGAACGAATTTTATCTGGCGAAGCTAGACCGATTTTCATATACTCAAAGTTATTTACATCTAGCAAGGAGCCTACCTCCCTTTTAATCTACAGGTTTTTTCCCTTAACGTTTATATGAAAGTAATTCCTTACTCTTTTGTGACAGGATCTTTTTGTCCTTCAGAAAGGCTTTCTTCGTTATCTGCAATAATTGATTCTGTTGGTTGCTCATGGTCCTCTTCTGAGTCCATGATATCAATTTCTTGCTCGTCAGCAGAAAGCATCTTCACATCCATACCTAAACTTTGTAGTTCTTTAATTAATACTTTGAACGATTCAGGTATGCCAGGTTCTGGAATGTTTTCACCTTTAACAATTGCTTCGTATGTTTTCACACGACCTACTACATCATCTGATTTCACTGTTAAGATCTCTTGTAATGTGTAAGCAGCACCGTATGCTTCAAGTGCCCATACCTCCATCTCACCAAAACGCTGTCCACCGAACTGCGCTTTACCACCAAGTGGTTGTTGTGTAACAAGTGAGTATGGTCCAGTAGAACGAGCGTGAAGTTTATCGTCTACCATGTGAGCAAGTTTGATCATGTACATGATTCCTACTGATACACGGTTATCGAATGGTTCACCTGTTCGACCATCATATAGAACTGTTTTAGCATCGCGAGACATGCCAGCTTCTTCGATTGTTGCCCAAACATCTTCCTCACGCGCACCATCAAATACTGGAGACGCAACGTGAATGCCAAGCTTACGAGCAGCCATACCTAAATGAAGCTCTAGCACCTGACCGATGTTCATACGAGATGGTACCCCTAATGGGTTTAACATGATGTCAATTGGCGTACCGTCTGGTAGATAAGGCATATCTTCTTCAGGTAAAATACGTGAAATTACACCTTTGTTACCGTGACGACCGGCCATTTTGTCACCTTCAGAAATTTTACGCTTCTGAACAATATATACACGGACTAATTGGTTTACACCTGGTGGTAATTCGTCGCCATCTTCACGGTTGAAGACTTTAACATCAAGAATGATTCCACCGCCGCCGTGTGGTACACGAAGAGAAGTATCACGAACTTCACGCGCTTTTTCACCGAAAATAGCGTGTAGAAGACGTTCTTCAGCTGTTAGTTCTGTCACACCTTTTGGCGTTACTTTACCAACTAAAAGATCTCCGTCTTTTACTTCTGCACCAATGCGGATGATTCCACGCTCATCTAAGTTGCGAAGCGCATCTTCACCTACGTTTGGAATGTCACGCGTAATTTCTTCAGGTCCAAGTTTCGTATCACGAGACTCAGATTCATATTCTTCAATATGAACAGACGTATATACATCGTCTTTCACAAGGCGTTCACTCATGATGATGGCATCCTCATAGTTGTAACCATCCCATGTCATGAAACCAACCATTACGTTTCGTCCTAAAGCAAGCTCACCTTTTTCCATTGAAGGACCGTCGGCTAAGATCTCGCCTTTTACTACTTCGTCGCCAACTGAAACAATTGGACGCTGGTTGTAACAAGTACCTTGGTTAGAACGAACAAATTTTAATAGTTTGTATTGATCTAAGTTACCTTTAACTTTTTGTCCGTCTACTTCTTCATAGCGGCGAACAAAAATTTGTTTTGCTTCTACGCGCTCTACAACGCCAGGATATTTACAAATCACGGCTGCACCAGAGTCTTTACCAGATACGTATTCCATACCTGTACCTACGATTGGTGCTTCAGGATTTAATAAAGGTACTGCTTGACGTTGCATGTTCGCACCCATTAATGCACGGTTAGAGTCATCGTTCTCTAAGAATGGGATACATGCTGTAGCGGCAGATACAACTTGTTTTGGTGATACATCCATATAGTCTAAACGATCGCGACGGATAACCGTGTTTTCTCCACGGAAACGTGCGACGACATTTTCATCTAAGAATGAACCATCATCGCCTAGACGAGCGTTCGCTTGGGCTACAACATAGTTATCTTCTTCATCAGCTGTTAAGTAGTCAATTCGCTCTGTCACTTTACCTGTTTCAGGATCGATACGACGGTAAGGTGTTTCGATGAAACCGAATTTGTTTACTTTTGCATAAGAAGATAGTGAGTTGATTAACCCGATATTCGGACCCTCTGGCGTTTCAATCGGACACATACGGCCATAGTGAGAATAGTGAACGTCACGCACTTCGAAACCAGCGCGCTCACGCGTTAAACCACCAGGTCCTAGAGCTGAAAGACGACGTTTGTGCGTCAATTCGCCTAATGGATTCGTTTGATCCATGAACTGTGATAACTGAGAACTTCCAAAGAACTCTTTAATCGCCGCAATAACTGGGCGAATATTAATTAATTGTTGAGGTGTGATTGTATTCGTGTCTTGAATTGACATTCTTTCACGAACAACACGTTCCATACGAGATAAACCGATACGGAATTGGTTTTGTAACAATTCACCTACAGAACGCAGACGACGGTTACCCAAGTGGTCGATATCATCTGTGTCTCCTACTTGATGAAGCAAGTTAAAGAAATAACTGATTGATGCTAAAATATCAGCAGGTGTGATATTTTTAACTTCTTCTGTTACATACGCGTTACCTGATACAGTGATGACTTTTTCACCTTCTGGATCATTTGGCGCATAAATCTTAATAGATTGTAATGTAACATCGTCTTCTACTACTCCACCAACCGGGCTGTAAGTTTTGAAGTTTACTCCACCTTCAAGCATCGGAATCAAGCGATCTAGCAGACGACGGTCAATCATTGCGCCTTTTTCTGCAATAATTTCACCTGTTTCAGGATCAACTAATGTTTCAGCTAGCTTTTGATTAAATAAGCGATGTTTGATATGAAGCTTTTTATTAATTTTATAGCGACCTACGTTCGCTAAGTCATATCGTTTTGGATCAAAGAAGCGAGATACTAATAGAGACTTCGCATTCTCAACTGTCGGTGGTTCACCCGGACGTAAACGCTCATAGATTTCTAATAGCGCTTTTTCCGTTGTTTCCGTATTATCTTTTTCAAGCGTATTACGGATGTATTCATTATCACCGATTAAATCGATAATCTCTTGGTCAGAACCGAAACCTAGCGCGCGTAACAGCACTGTTACTGGCAGTTTACGAGTACGATCAATACGCACGTATACTACATCTTTTGCATCAGTTTCATATTCTAGCCATGCACCACGGTTAGGGATAACAGTTGCTGTATATCCTTTTTTACCGTTTTTATCAAGCTTTCCACTATAGTAAACACTTGGTGAACGAACCAACTGTGATACGATAACACGCTCAGCACCATTAATTACAAAGGTACCTGTTTCGGTCATCAATGGGAAATCTCCCATGAACACATCTTGGTCTTTTACTTCACCTGTTTCTTTATTAATTAACCGCACCTTAACACGAAGAGGTGCTGCATAAGTTACATCACGTTCTTTAGACTCTCCTACTGAATACTTTGGCTCACCTAAGCTGTAATCAATAAATTCTAGTGATAAGTTACCTGTAAAATCATCAATTGGAGAAATATCTTGGAACATTTCTCGTAAACCTTCATCTAAAAACCATTGGTATGAAGCCGTTTGAATCTCGATTAAGTTCGGTAACTCTAAAACTTCACTAATACGAGCATAACTTCTGCGTTGGCGGTGGCGTCCATACTGAACTAGTTGACCTGTCAACTGATTCACCCCTCAAATCAAGCGTTATTATTCAAAATATATAATAAACCATATGTTTATTATTGAACAAAAGAAAAATGGTCTCTTTAAATAGAAAACCACAATTTCATAAAAACGTACTATTGATTTTATTAGTTTTTCCCATATAATTCAAAATTATACCTTTTATTTTATGTATAACCCGAGCTTATATGGAATATTTATATATTGGCATTTTATAATGCTAACATACTAAAAAATATTAGTCAACATTTTTTAGCACATATGATATAATACCCTTTTTTCTTGTCTACTACTTCTACTTCATTAAATAGAGATTCTAATTTCGCAAGAGCAGATGGCGCTCCTTGCTTTTTCTGAATCACAATCCAAAGTTCTCCTTGATCAGCAAGGTGATCTAATGATTTTTCTAGAATTTCATGAACAACTTTTTTACCCGCACGGATCGGCGGATTACTAAGAATAGCTGCAAAATTCGTTTCCTTCACATTTTCATAGCAAGAGCTTTGATAGATCGAAACATTTGATACTGAATTAACTTCAGCATTTTTTTGAGCTAGTGCTAATGCACGTTCATTAACATCGACCATATGAACGTTTCTTTGGCTGTCCTCTTTTGCAAGCGCCAACCCAATTGGGCCATATCCGCATCCAACATCCAGAAGCGGGCCGGGACTCTCGGGCATTTGAAACGTTTCAATTAACAGGCGCGAGCCAAAATCGATCTCTTTTTTTGAAAAAACACCGCGGTCACTCGTAAATGAAAAAGAGGTTCCTCTCAATTCAAATGAAAAGCGCTCTTCATTACTTGCAGACGATGGTGTATTAGAAAAATAATGTTCTGTCAAAATAGAACCTCCTAATCAATATGTTCTTCTTTACTATAAATGAAAAGGATGACAGAAGCAAAAAAGCTCGCTTGTACAAGCGAGCTTTTTTATATCAGTTGTTAAGCAATAATTACTTAACTTCTACAGAAGCGCCAACTTCTTCAAGTTTAGCTTTTGCTTCTTCAGCTTCTTCTTTAGAAATACCTTCTTTAAGAGCTTTTGGAGCGTTATCAACGATTTCTTTAGCTTCTTTTAAGCCAAGACCAGTGATTTCACGTACTACTTTGATAACTTTGATTTTTTGTCCGCCAGCACTTTCAAGTACTAGGTCAAATTCAGTTTTCTCAGCAGCAGCTTCACCAGCAGCACCGCCAGCTACAGCTACAGGAGCAGCAGCAGTTACGCCAAATTCTTCTTCGATTGCTTTTACTAAATCGTTAAGTTCTAAAACAGTCATATTTTTAACTGCTTCAATGATTTGTTCTTGAGTCATTGTTAATTTCCTCCTTGTGATTGTGTTATATATAACAGACTAGATTATGCACCTTGTTCTTCTTTTTGATCTGCCACAGCTTTTGTAGCAAGAGCAAGGTTGCGAATTGGAGCTTGAAGCACGCTAAGCAACATAGAAAGTAAGCCTTCGCGAGATGGTAGTTCTGCAAGTGCTTTAATTTCTTCAACAGATGCAACATTACCTTCAATTACACCAGCTTTGATTTCTAACGCTTCGTGTTCTTTAGCGAAGTTGTTTAGAATTTTAGCTGGAGCAACAACATCTTCTCCACCAAATGCGATTGCATTTGGACCTACTAACGCATCATTAAGATCTGTTAGTTCAAGTTTTTCTACAGCACGGCGAGTTAAAGTGTTTTTGTAAACTTTGAACTCAATGCCTGCTTCACGTAATTGCTTACGAAGTTCAGTAACTTCAGCAACATTCAAACCACGGTAGTCAACGACAACTATTGAGTTACTCGCTTGAAGTTTTTCAGCAATTTCGTCTACGACTTGTTTCTTTTGTTCAATTACGTTGCTCATCTTTACACCTCCTGTAGATTTCCTTCCGTACACTCAGACAAGGTGCAATAAAAAACCTCCATGACAATAAAGACATGGAGGTGTAGTAAGCGAACCATAACGTTTCACTAATTTATCTCACACACCTCGGTAGGAAATTAAGCTTTGCAGCACCTACTGTCTACGGTACAAATGTTATTCTTTTTAACAACATTATCTATTATAATCAGGGACTTTCAAAAAGTCAACACCGATTTATTTCCAAATTTATTAAGCAGAGAATGAAGCAGTATCAACTTTGATACCAGGGCCCATTGTTGAAGTAACAGCTACGTTCTTCATGTATGTGCCTTTTGCTGCTGCCGGCTTAGCTTTTACCATAGTTTCGAAGATTGTAGTGAAGTTTTCAACTAACTTGCTCTCTTCGAAAGATACTTTACCGATTGGTACGTGGATGTTACCAGCTTTATCAACGCGGTATTCTACTTTACCAGCTTTGATTTCGTTAACTGCTTTTTGAACATCAAATGTTACTGTACCAGTTTTAGGGTTTGGCATTAAACCTTTAGGTCCTAATACACGACCAAGTTTACCAACTTCACCCATCATGTCTGGAGTAGCTACGATTACATCGAACTCGAACCAACCTTGTTGGATTTTGTTGATGTAGTCAGCATCGCCAACGTAGTCAGCGCCTGCAGCTTCAGCTTCTTTAGCTTTTTCGCCTTTAGCGAATACTAATACACGTTGAGTTTTACCTGTACCGTTTGGTAGTACTACTGCACCACGAATTTGTTGGTCAGCTTTCTTAGGGTCAACTCCTAAACGGAATGCTACTTCTACAGTTGCATCAAATTTAGTTGTGTTTGTTTTCTTTACTAATTCAATCGCTTCTTGTACTGAATAAGTTTGTGTACGATCTACAAGCTTAGCAGCTTCAACGTACTTTTTACCTTTTTTAGCCATTTTTGTTTCCTCCTTATGTGGTTTTAACGGAATAACCTCCCACTAATAAAGGTTGCGAGCATAGGAAAACTTCCATTTCTCGCAACCTTCTAACACCCAATCAAATGGAATTAGTCTTCAACTACGATTCCCATACTGCGCGCTGTACCTTCTACCATGCGCATTGCAGATTCAACGCTAGCAGCGTTTAAGTCAGGCATTTTAGTTTCAGCAATCTCACGCACTTTGTCACGCTTGACTGTTGCAACTTTATTACGGTTTGGTTCACCAGAACCAGACTCAATACCAGCCGCTTTCTTAAGTAGTACAGCAGCAGGTGGAGTTTTCGTAATAAATGTAAATGAACGGTCTTCAAATACCGTGATTTCAACAGGAATGATAAGACCAGCTTGATCAGCTGTGCGAGCGTTAAACTCCTTACAGAAACCCATGATGTTAACACCGGCTTGACCTAATGCAGGACCAACTGGTGGCGCTGGATTTGCTTTACCTGCAGGAATTTGTAACTTAACAAGTTTAATTACTTTTTTAGCCACGAGACACACCTCCTTAAGTCCGTGATGTGGTAATAGGGCGATGCCCTCCCACTCAATGTTCTTTATATATAAAATAAAGAAATAGTTGTTTTAGTCTCTAGTTTTGAGACATACTGACTTATGAAATATTAACATTAAACTTCATGAATTGCAAGGTCTTACAGATTATATTTTTTCAATTTGTGTAAAGTCTAGCTCTACTGGCGTTTGTCTTCCGAACATATCCACATGAACCTTAACTTTGCGTTTATCTGTATCGATTTCTTCAATGGTACCTTCGAAGTTTGCAAACGGACCTTCTTGAACCAATACTGTTTCTTTTAGTTCAAAGTCAAAGTCAGCATGCTTCTCGTCCATGCCCATTTGTTTTAAGATCATTTCTACTTCTTCTGGTAGAAGAGCAGTTGGCTTTGATCCAGAACCTGCTGAACCTACAAAGCCCGTAACGCCAGGTGTATTACGAACTACATACCATGAATCATCCGTCATGATGATTTCAACTAACACGTACCCTGGAAATACTTTTTTCTTTGTAATCTTTTCTTTGTTGTTCTTAATTTCTCTTTCTTCTTCTTCAGGAACAACAACGCGGAAAATTTTATCTTGCATACCCATTGTTTCTACGCGCTTTTCTAAATTTGTTTTTACTTTATTTTCATATCCAGAATAAGTATGGACTACATACCAATTTTTCTCCATTTCTGAGGACTATACGTCCTTCCCTCCCAGCTCACTATAAAATAAGATGTCCTAATCTATTGCACAGACAACGCACTAGGAAAATAGTTGAATCCTAGCACAATCATTCTTAAAGCAAATTAAAAAACCCGTCTCCGGGCTTTTCTGAAAAAAACATAATTTAGCTTTATTATACCATGATTTAAGTCAATTTATTCAAGGGATTAAACGAATAAGTGACGAAATTCCGTAATCAACTACTACAAAAAAGAGTGTCATAAATACAACTGTAGAAATAACAGTAATTGTATAACGAGTTAGCTCATTTTTTTTAGGCCAACTTACCTTCTTCATCTCACGCCCAACATCACGCAAGAAATTTCCTACACGGTTCATGTTTGTAACCTCCAATAAATTAAAAGGGGTATTAGTCTGTGCAGATTATTGATCTACTTTGTTTCACGATGAATCGTATGTGCGTTACACGTTTTGCAAAACTTCTTCATTTCTAAACGCTCTTCGTTTTGCTGTGTGTTTTTCATAGTCGTATAGTTACGACTAGCGCATTGCACACACGCAAGTACAACTTTTTTACGCATAATGTCAACCACCTATAGAGTGATAATGTCTATAAAAAAGTATCACAGACTTTCTTAGCATGTCAATATGAGGATAGAAGGCTACATTGTGATTTCACGAATCTCGAGGTAGCGCTCTAATTTCCTCTTCACACGCTGAAGTGCATTATCGATGGATTTGACGTGGCGGTTTAACTCTTCTGAAATCTCTTGATAAGATTGACCATCTAAATAAAGAACGAGAACTTTTCGCTCAAGATCACTTAACAGTTCAGCCATCTTTAATTCAATATCATCAAACTTCTCTCGATTAATGAGCAACTCTTCTGGATTTGCTACTTTTGTCCCCGAAATAACATCCATTAAGGTTCGGTCGGACTCTTCATCATATATTGGCTTGTCCAATGATACATAAGAGTTTAATGGAATATGTTTTTGCCTTGTTGCGGTTTTAATAGCGGTAATAATTTGCCTGGTAATGCAAAGTTCAGCAAAAGCTTTAAACGAAGTTAGCTTATCTTCTCTAAAATCTCTAATTGCCTTATATAACCCTATCATACCTTCTTGTACAATATCTTCACGGTCTGCCCCAATTAAAAAATATGACCGCGCCTTTGCTCGCACAAAGTTTTTGTATTTATGAATCAAATACTCTAATGCGTCAATATCGCCTTTATGCACAAGATCGACAACTGTTTCATCCTCTTGTTGTTCGAAATGAGCATGCAGTTTTCTCCCATAATTATCGCCCATATCGATCCCCCCGACCGCACAGTAGATAGAAATATTATACAGTAGCTAATTCCGTACCGTCAATAACCTCACCGCTGTCCCCGACGCCATTTTTCGAAAATTTCGGCTACTTGATTGGAAAGTTGAATGCGTGCCGCTGGCTTTTGATTTTGAATAGACTTCACATCAAGATTAATATGTTTCTCAATTTGCTCAATTTCGTTGTACAATTCTCGAGCAGAAATTCTAAGCGCACCTTGTCCAAAGATTGCCCACTGCTCCGTAAAATCAGATGTAGCAACATGGATCTGTGTCTTTACATTGTTTAGCTCTTGAGCCAGCTTTTCAATGTACTCATCCGCTGTTTCATTTTCTCTTGTAAATACAACGTCAACCTTATGATTTTTTGCCTTCTTTTCAATTCCTTCGACCATATGAGCATCGAAGACAATAATGACACGATAGCCCATATATGCTTGATACTCTGCCATCTTTTCGATTAACAGGTCTCGAGCACTGGCTAAATCATTATCTCTAAGCTTTCTTAGGTCGGGCCACGCACCTATCATGTTATAACCATCCACCAGTAGAATATCCATTCTTATTCACCTAGAGGATGGCGTTTTCGGTAAACCTCATACATGAGAAGACTAGCTGCTACAGATGCATTTAACGATGTAACATGCCCAACCATTGGAAGCTGTACAAGGAAGTCGCATTTTTCACGAATCAAACGACTCATGCCTTTTCCTTCGCTTCCAATCACTAACGTAAGCGGCATACCTCCATCTAAGTTGCGGTAATCATCGCTTTCTTTCGCATCTGTTCCAACAATCCATACGCCTCGATCTTTTAATTCGTCAATCGTCCTTGATAGGTTTGTTACCCTTGCTACGGGAACATGTTCAATAGCTCCTGTAGAGGCCTTAGCTACAGTGGCCGTTAATCCAACTGAACGGCGCTTTGGAATAATAATACCGTGTGCGCCAACGGCATCGGCTGTTCGCATAATAGAACCTAAATTATGGGGATCTTCAAGCTCATCTAACAGAAGAAAAAACGGACTTTCATTACGTTTTTCCGCTAAGTTAAATAAATCATCTAGCTCTGCATACTGATAAGCAGCAACTTGTGCAGCTACTCCTTGATGAATACCGTCTACCATTTGCTCAATTTTCTTTTTCGGTACAAACTGCACCAATACACCATTACGTTTTGCTAACTGCGTGATTTGCCCCATAGAACCGCCTTGCGATCCTTCGGCAATCCATAGTTTGTTAATGTCGCGCCCAGACTTTAGGGCTTCTAGGACCGGATTACGTCCAATGATAAATTCATGTTCCATGATTCATTCCTCCCTCTCCTTCATCGACGAAAGAGATAGCTTTAGTAATAAGTTCCATCATTCTTTCTTCTTCACCTAAAAGATACAAATAGCCTACGACCGCTTCAAATGCCGTACTGTAGCGATACGTTTGCACATCTGTGTTTTTAGGGACTGTACCGGACTTTGCATTGCGTCCTCGGCGCAGTACACCTTCTTCTTCTTCAGTAAAAAAGTTTTCATTTTTAAAATAATATACGATTTGTGCTTGTGCTTTTGCTGATACATATTTTTTAGCTTTATTATGAAGCTGGTTAGGGCGCACTGTCCCTAACACCAGCAGGTGGCGGCGAACATGTAAATCAAACACCGCATCACCCATATAAGCAAGAGCTAAGCTATTTAGCTGTTTTACATCTAATTTACTGCTGCTCATAACACTATTATCCTCTTTTCCATCTTGTTCCTTGCGCCGTATCTTCTAAAATAATATTTTTAGCCTTTAATTCATCTCGAATTTGATCTGCTAATTGGAAATTACGATCTTTACGAGCCTGAATACGATCTTGGATCAATTGATCAATTTCTTCGTCTAGAAGTTCAGCTTCTCCAAACGTAATGCCTATTGCAGCACCTAATTCTTTAAACTCTTTAATAAAGGCTTCAATTACATCTGTAGACGTTGTTTGTTCTAATAAATACAAGTTAGCTTGCTTTGCTAGCTCGAACAGAACAGAAATGGCATTTGCTGTATTAAAATCATCATCCATCTCTTCAACAAACGTTTCGCGAAGCTCTTTTAGCTTTTCGAACCATTCCGAATCATCTTCTTGAAGATTTGTTGCTGCCTCTAGACGGTGAGTTAAGTTGCCGTAAGCTGTTTGCAGACGCTCAAGCGCTTTGCGCGTATTCTCTAAAATTTCTTCGTTATAGTTAATTGGGTGACGATAGTGAACAGATAAAATAAAGAATCGAAGTAGGGAAGGGTCATGCTTTTTAATAATGTCATGAACTAACACGAAGTTCCCTAGTGATTTAGACATCTTTTCATTATCAATATTGATATATCCGTTATGAAGCCAGTATTTCGCAAACGATTTCCCAGTGAGCGCTTCTGATTGGGCAATTTCATTTTCGTGATGAGGGAAAGCTAAATCCTGACCGCCTGCGTGTATATCAATTGTGTCACCTAAATATTTGCGTGCCATTGCCGAGCACTCGATATGCCAGCCTGGTCTGCCTTGACCCCAAGGGCTATCCCATGCGATCTCTCCATCTTTGGTTGCTTTCCAAAGAGTAAAGTCTAATGGATCTTCTTTCTTTTCGCCAACTTCGATACGAGCACCGGATTGCAATTCATCAATAGACTGATGTGATAATTTTCCGTATCCTTCAAACTTACGTGTACGATAGTATACATCACCCTCTGACTCATACGCATAACCTTTTTTCACAAGTTCATCAATGAACTCAATAATGATATCCATATTTTCAGTTACGCGCGGATGCACATCGGCATGCTTGCATCCAAGAGCTGACGTATCTTCAAAGTAAGCATCGATAAAGCGGTTTGCGATCGTTGGAACATCTTCTCCTAACTCTTTTGCTGCCTTAATTAATTTATCATCTACATCTGTGAAGTTTGAGACATACTCTACATCGTAGCCTCTAAATTCTAAATAGCGGCGCACCGTATCAAATACAATCGCAGGACGCGCATTTCCAATATGAATATAGTTATATACAGTCGGTCCGCACACGTACATTTTGACTTTGTTTTCTTCCAGCGGTACAAATGTCTCTTTTTGACGTGTTAACGTGTTATATAGCTTAATTGCCATGGTGAATCTTCCCTTCTTTTAATTCCTTTAATTGATTTTGCAGGTGTAAAATTTCTTTCTCTAGCTGTTTGAAACGCTCTGCATCTGGATCTGGCAAATCTTGATGATTCAAATCTTTTGGAATCCGGACGCCATTTTGAATGACGACTCGGCCAGGGATACCAACAACCGTTGAGTTTTCTGGGACGTCATTTAACACAACTGAACCTGCTCCAATTTTGGAGTGTGCATGAATCGTAATTGACCCTAGCACTTTAGCACCTGTTGCAATTAAGACATTGTCTTCAATCGTCGGGTGACGCTTTCCTTTTTCTTTCCCTGTTCCTCCGAGTGTTACTCCTTGATATACTGTTACATTATCTCCAATTTCGCACGTTTCTCCAATAACAATTCCCATTCCGTGGTCAATAAAAAAGCGGCGGCCAATTTTCGCACCCGGATGGATTTCAATCCCTGTGAAGAATCGGCTAATTTGTGAGATTACACGTGCCAGAAAAAACCACTTTCTTTTAAAAAGCCCGTGAGCGAATCTATGTGCCCAAATAGCATGCAACCCCGAATAGGTTAATATCACTTCAATGTAACTTCTTGCTGCAGGATCTTGTTCAAATATGGCTTCAATGTCTTCCTTTAACAACTTTAGCATCATCTCACCCCAATTCCGCTATTGCTCTATCTACTCATTGATTGTATAAAAAAACGCCCCTATGTCAAATGACACAGAGACGTATATACGCGGTTCCACTCTGTTTGGATCAACAAACAATCCCAACTCTTCTCTCATAACGTGAAAGTACCCGCTTTTGCCTACTTACTTAGTAGCATTCAACAAAAGACTCAAAGGCGCACTTCAACAAGTTTTGTCATAGGTTACTTTCAGCCGGTGATAACCCTCTCTGATATGCAATGAACTTGCCTACTCTTCCTTCTCAACGATATCCATATTTGATTATTTTATCATATGGGCAAAATAGAAATTTGTTAACTATAAATGCTTTCTAGACGAGCTAAAACTGTTTCTTTCCCTAAAAGAGAAATAGCTTTTGGAAGCTCAGGACCGTGTGTTTCGCCTGTTGTTGCTACACGAATTGGCATAAATAGTTTTTTACCTTTTTGACCTGTTGCTTTTTGTACAGCTTTTGTTGCTGCCTTAATTTCATCAGCGCTGAATTCTTCTAAGGAAGAAATCTCTGCAGCAAATGCTTTTAATACTTCCGGTACTTGCTCTTCAGCAAGCACTGCTTTCGCTTCTTCACTGTAATCAATCTCTTTCTTAAAGAACATTTCAGTAAGTTCAACAATCTCAGCGCCAAAGCTCATTTGTTCTTGGTATAGAGCGACTAAGTCACGTACCCATTGTTCGGTTTCTGCATCGCGCGTTTCTTCAACTTTTCCGGCTTTCACTAAGTGAGGAACTGATAAAGCTACCACCTCGTCTAAATCCAATTGTTTCATGTATTGGTTGTTCATCCAACGTAATTTGCTTGTATCAAATAGTGCTGGAGATTTTGATAAACGAGCTGGGTCAAAGATTTCAATAAACTGTTCTTTAGAGAAGATTTCTTCTTCTCCCACAGGTGACCAGCCAAGCATTGTAATGAAATTAAACAGTGCTTCTGGCAAGTAGCCTAATTCTTTATATTGCTCAATAAACTGAATGATTGACTCATCACGTTTACTTAGCTTACGGCGATTTTCGTTTACGATTAATGTCATATGACCAAATACAGGAGGCGTCCAGCCCAAAGCTTCATACACAAGAATTTGCTTCGGTGTATTAGAAATATGGTCATCTCCGCGTAGAACATGCGTCATCTTCATTAGATAATCATCAATGGCTACAGCGTAGTTATATGTTGGTGTACCGTCTTTTTTCACAATAACGAAGTCACCAATGCCTTCAGACTCAAATGATACTTCATCTTTGACAATATCATTCCACTTAATTTCTGTGTTGCTAGGAACACGGAAGCGAATGCTTGGCTCACGGCCTTCTGCTTCTAGTTCAGCACGCTGTTCAGCTGTTAAGTTACGGCACTTACCTGAATAGCGCGGCATTTGACTGTTCGCCTGTTGTTCTTCACGCTCTTTCTCAAGCTCTTCTGACGTACAGTAACAGTGATAAGCTAATCCTTTTTCAAGAAGTTCTTCCGTATATTTTTGATAGATTTCCGTACGTTCAGACTGGCGGTAAGGACCGTACTCGCCGCCTACGTCGATACTCTCATCCCATTCAATACCTAACCATTTTAAATAGCGCAGCTGACTTTCTTCTCCGCCTTCGATATTACGCTTTTGATCTGTATCTTCAATACGGATAATAAATTTACCGTTTTGATTTCGTGCAAATAAATAATTAAATAGTGCTGTTCTTGCATTCCCTATATGAAGATGTCCAGTTGGACTCGGGGCATAACGAACTCTTACTTCGCTTGACATAACTAAGATGACCTCCAATTTAATATTACTTATAGTATGTATTTATATGTTTTAGACATGTTCTAATTTTATCACCAAATAGGTATCTGTCAAAGTCAACTGTTTTTATTTTTGATAAACTAAAACGGCTGCTTGGGCGGCAATTCCTTCCTCACGTCCCGTAAAGCCTAACTTTTCTGTTGTTGTTGCCTTGACGTTAATTTGAGAAATGCTTGCTTCTAACAGCTGCGCAATACGCTCTCTCATTGGTTCAATGTAAGGAGCCATTTTAGGTTTTTGCGCGATAATGGTGCAATCTACATTGCTTAATTCATAACCTTCATCTTTTAGCAATTTCCATACGTGTTGAAGAAGCTTTGCTGAATCAGCATCTTTAAATTCAGGGTCTGTATCCGGAAAATGCTTTCCGATATCTCCTTTAGCCGCCGCTCCTAATAAGGCATCTGCGATTGTATGTAACAGCACATCTGCATCTGAATGGCCTAATAACCCTTTTTCATACGGAATTTCTAAACCGCCGATGATTAAAGGTCTTCCTTCTGCAAATTCATGTACGTCGAAACCTTGTCCTACTCGAATGTTCATTTTTCCACTCCTTCAGTCCTGTTTAGCTTTGTTAATATAGCTTCTGCATATAACAAATCTTCTGGTGTTGTTAGTTTTATATTATCGTAATTTCCCTCTACAATCGATACTTTTTGCCCCGCTTTTTCTACTAAGCTTGCATCATCGGTGCCTAAGTATTCATTTGTTTTTGCTTTTTCGTGTGCATCCATTACTACATCAAAAAGAAAAGCCTGCGGCGTTTGAATAGCCCACAAGCTAGAGCGCTCAACTGTTTCAATGACAGTACCCTGTTCCACACGCTTAATTGTGTCTTTTACTGGAACAGCCAGCACAGCAGCCTTATCACTAGCAGCTTTTTCTACTAACTCATGGATTGTGTTTTGTTGAACAAATGGACGAGCGCCATCATGAATTAATACCATCTGAGCATGCTTTAAACTTTTAAGACCGTTATAAACGCTATGTTGACGTTCATCGCCTCCAACTGTCAAAGATTGAACCTTTTGAATTGGATATTCGATTAATAACTCTTCAAAAATCTGCACTTCTTTTTCGTTTACGACTAGTACAATTCCACTGCACCAAGGATCTTGTTCGAATTTTTGCAGCGTATGAATGATAAGCGGAACGTTTTGAATAGTTAAAAATTGTTTGTTCCGCCCCGCTTTCATTCGCTTCCCCTGACCTGCAGCTAACACGATAATTTCATACTTCATAGGTATACTCCCTTTACCTGTTACGTCACAGTGCTTTTTCTAATAACTTGGGTTTCGCAAAAATCATACGGCCTGCTGAGGTTTGGAGTACGCTCGTCACCAGTACATCAATTTGCTTTCCAATATAATTTCTTCCTTCTTCTACCACAATCATTGTACCGTCATCAAGATAGGCAATACCTTGATTATGCTCTTTACCGTCTTTTATAACCAATACGTTCATTTCTTCTCCTGGAAGTACAATTGGCTTGACGGCATTTGCTAAGTCATTGATATTTAAAACGCCAACATTTTGAAGTTCACATACTTTATTTAAATTAAAATCGTTTGTCACGACCAAACCGGAAGTCAGCTTTGCCAATTTAACCAGCTTGCTGTCTACTTCTTGAATGTCTTCGAAATCGCCTTCATAAATTTCTACCTTCATTGCCAGTTCTTTTTGAATACGGTTTAGAATATCTAGACCTCGTCTACCTCTGTTTCGTTTTAGAACATCCGACGAATCAGCAATATGCTGAAGTTCCTCAAGCACAAAGCGCGGAATAACAATCGTTCCGTCTAAAAATCCTGTTTGACAAATATCTGCGATACGGCCGTCAATAATAACGCTTGTATCTAAAATCTTAAGAGACTTTAATGATTCTTCGTTATCTGTTTCTTCTTCTTGGCCTTTTTTCTTCCCAATTCGAGCCGGCATCGAAAACACGCTTACAAGCTCATCACGTTTTTTAAACCCGACTTGAAACCCTAAGTAACCTAAAAGAATACTTAGAAAGATTGGTAAAATGGTACTTACTACTTGAAGTTGAATTCTGCCTAAAAAAGCTCCGACCAAGTAGGCCACAATAAGCCCTAAAATCAATCCTAAGCTCCCAAAAAGCACATCCGTTACAGGCGCCTTCAGTAACGCCTCTTCCACTCGGCGAATTAATTCAACTATATAATCAACAATCCAAAACGTGACAAGGAAAAACAAAATGGCTCCCAGTATTGCATCGACGTAAGGCTTTTCTAGAAATGCTACATCTTGCAGATTTAATAATTGAATAAGTTCAGGTATAAAAAAGACGCCCAATGTACCACCTGTAATAATAAAAAATAACTGTACAAAACGTTTTAACACGCCTTCACCTCCCTTTATCATTATAAACAGTTTACAATGATTGAAACCTGTTATTTAACCAAAAAACAGAATTTGTAAACAAACTGTCACTTTTTTTGTATTTTCACAATATCTTAATGAATCAAACATTTAATGTCAATTAATATCCTATAGCTGACGGTTTGTAAGATGCTGCTCTTTTAGTCTTTTTAGTCCTTCTCTGATTTTCCTTGCTCGAATTTCACCGATGCCTTCCACCTCATCCAATTCTTCTACCGACGCATCTGCTATCGTTTTTAAATCCCCTAATTCATCAATGAGATTTTCAATAATAATCGATGGAAGTCTTGGAATTTTATGAAGCATTCGATACCCTCTAGGAATAACGCTGTCTTCAAAGCTTGTATACATGGGATATCCCATTAAGCGAAGGAGCGTTTGGTCATCGAGAAGAACATTATTTGACGGCTGCTGCATGCGTTCAATTACTCGGTAAGGGTCAAAGCTGAGGTCATACATATAATCTTTGATTAATAAAGTTGCTTCTTCCTCTAAGTGGGAAAGTAATTCATTCATTTGGAGACGGATTAGTCTTCCTTCTGTTCCTAACTCGCTAATATAGCTCAAAATTTCATTTTTAATACGCAGAACCATTTCTGTACGATGAAGCGACTGCAGCACATCCGTATGAGTTACTTGCTCTTCAAACTCTAATGCACTGAGACTTGTAATCGATTCGTCTAATACCGCCTTATACTTTTCAAGTGTCCCAAGCGCTTGATTCGCTTTTGCTAAAATAACACTAATGTCTTTCAATACATACTGCAGAGACCCTTTGTAAAGCGTAATCACATTTCGTCTTTGTGAAATAGCTATCACCAATACACCTGACTGCTTAGCTACGCGCTCTGCTGTACGGTGACGCATTCCTGTCTGTGAAGAAGGAGTAGAGGGATCTGGCATGAGCTGAGCATTAGCAAATAATATCTTGCTTCCGCTGTCGTTTAAAATAAGCGCTCCATCCATTTTGGCTAACTCGTATAAGTGCGCAGGTGTAAATGCACAATTAATCGAAAATCCTCCATCTACCATCTTTTTGACTTGTTCATTGTAGCCCATAACAATTAAGCCGCCCGTCTTTGCCCGCAAGACGTTATCGATACCGTCACGAATAGGGGTTCCTGGTGCTACAAACTGCAGAATTTCTGATATTTGTTTTTGACTAACTGTTGTTTTTTCTCCTTCCACTGCTTATCCTCCTAATGTATATTGCAGAGCCTCCGCTACTGTTGATACCCCAATCACATCAATACCATCTGGGACTTTCCATCCTCCTAAATTCTTCTCCGGGATAATAATTCGTTGGAACCCTAATTTTACCGCTTCTTGAACGCGCTGTTCAATTCTAGACACTCGGCGTACTTCACCTGTTAATCCTACCTCTCCTACAATAACATCTGTAGCGCTAGAAGCAGCATCTCTGAAGCTTGAAGCAATGCTAACGGCTACAGCTAAATCGATTGCTGGTTCATCTAATTTCACTCCACCTGCTACTTTTAAATAGGCATCTTGATTCTGCAGCAGCATTCCTACACGCTTTTCTAAGACAGCCATGATAAGCGAAACACGATTATGATCTACTCCCGTAGCCATTCTTCTAGGATTTCCAAAGCTCGTTGGACTGATTAGCGCCTGCAGCTCTACTAATACGGGTCTTGTCCCTTCCATTGAAGCGACAACAACCGATCCTGCTGCTCCCTGAGACCGTTCTTCTAGAAAAATTTCAGATGGATTTAATACTTCTTCTAGCCCACTTTCTTTCATTTCAAAAATGCCCATTTCATTTGTAGATCCAAATCGGTTCTTAACTGCTCTTAATATACGATACGTATGATGGCGCTCTCCTTCAAAATAAAGAACCGTATCCACCATATGTTCAAGAAGTCTTGGTCCTGCAATGGCCCCTTCTTTCGTTACATGACCCACAATAAAGATGGCAATTCCATTCGTTTTAGCAACACGCATTAGTTCAGCCGTACACTCTCGCACCTGTGAGACGCTTCCTGGCGCTGATGTCACATCAGCATGGTAAATGGTTTGAATTGAATCAATCACCACAAAATCAGGCTGCATGCTTGAGATGGCCTCTAGTATTAATTCTAAGTTTGTTTCTGCATGAACATAAAGCTCTTCAGCTTTTACACCTAGCCTGTCCGCTCTTAACTTCGTTTGTTTGGTTGATTCCTCTCCCGAAATATATAGTACTTTATTTTGTTTCATTGCTAATTGCGCGGAGGTTTGCAAAAGTAAAGTAGACTTTCCGATACCCGGATCTCCCCCTATTAAAACGAGTGAGCCTCTGACAATACCTCCACCTAATACACGATTTAACTCTGCAGAAGGTGTAAAAATTCGTGGTTCTGTTGTAGATTCAATCGCTGTAATTGACTGAGGTTTTTGGACTTTAGAAGCAGTAGCTCCGGAAAAAGCTCCTCGGCGTGATGATTTCGTTTCTTCCATTTCTTCTACCATAGAATTCCAGCTTCCGCATCCGGGACATTTCCCCATCCATTTTGCTGATTCATATCCGCAGTGCTGACATGCAAATTTTGTTTTTCGTTTCGCCATTATGTTATCAATCTCTCCGTTCATTCAATCGATTTCTATCTCTATTGTACACTATTTCCTAAGCTAAAATAAAAAGGGAGGCATACGTGTTTTTTCGTATGCCTCGTCTTGGTTTGAGTAAATTTAGCTGATGCTGCTTGGAGCGGAGGATTTAACAACAAATTCTCCTTTGTCTACATCTAGCGTCACTTTCTGACCTTTTTGAACAACCCCTTTTAGCAGCTCTTCAGATAAACGGTCTTCAATATGTTTTTGAATTGCTCTACGAAGTGGACGAGCACCGTATTCTGGATCAAAACCTTCCTCTGCAATCTTATCAATTGCCTCTTTTGTTAATTCAAGATCAATTTCTTGCTCTTTTAAGCGTTTTGTTAACTGATCTGCCATTAATTTAACGATTTCAGCTAAGTGAGGTTTCTCTAATGAATGGAAGACGATAATTTCATCGATACGGTTTAGGAACTCTGGACGGAACGCGCGCTTCATTTCCGCCATTACTTTTCCTTTCATATCTTTGTAGTCTTGCCCTTCTGCTTCAACTGTGAACCCTAAGTGCTTGCTTCGTTTTAATGTATCAGCACCTACGTTTGATGTCATAATTAAAATCGTATTACGGAAATCAACTGTACGGCCTTTTGAATCTGTTAAGCGTCCATCTTCTAACACTTGTAATAAAATGTTAAATACATCCGGATGCGCTTTTTCAATTTCGTCTAAAAGAACAACTGAGTAAGGTTTTCTTCTTACTTTTTCCGTTAACTGGCCGCCTTCTTCGTATCCAACATATCCTGGAGGTGAACCTACTAATCGGGAAGTAGAATGTTTCTCCATGTACTCAGACATATCGATACGAATCATTGCATCTTCATCGCCAAAGATTGACTCCGCTAATGCACGTGCAAGCTCTGTTTTACCAACCCCTGTTGGTCCTAAGAAAATGAATGAACCAATTGGACGTTTTGGATCTTTCAAGCCTGCTCTAGCACGGCGCACAGCTTTTGCAACTGCTTTTACCGCTTCTTCTTGCCCAATTACACGAGAGTGAAGAATCTCTTCCATGTTCAGCAGTCTTTCTGTCTCTTCCTGTGCCAGTTTAGAGACCGGTACACCCGTCCAGCTAGATACCACCATCGCAATATCTTCTACGGTTACAGCTGAGTTTTCTTTACCTTGCTGCTCTTTCCAAATTTTCTTTGTGTCTTCTAATTCTTCGCGTAGGCGTTGCTCTGTATCGCGTAAAGATGCTGCTTTTTCAAATTCTTGACTTTGAACAGACGCATCTTTTTCATTGCGTACTGATTCTAATTTTTGCTCTAATTCCTTTAAATTTGGCGGCGTTGTAAATGAACGTAAACGCACTTTTGAACCAGCTTCATCAATTAAATCGATTGCTTTATCCGGTAAGAAACGATCTGAAATGTAGCGATCTGATAGTTTCACCGCTTGCTCGATTGCCTCATCAGAAATAGATACTCGGTGATGCGCTTCATAACGGTCACGAAGCCCTTTTAAGATTTGAATAGACTCTTCCAACGTTGGTTCATCCACTTGAATTGGCTGGAAGCGACGCTCTAGCGCTGCATCTTTTTCAATGTATTTTCTGTATTCATCTAAAGTCGTAGCACCGATACACTGAAGTTCTCCACGAGCAAGAGACGGTTTTAAAATATTAGAAGCATCGATAGCACCTTCTGCGCCACCAGCGCCAATTAATGTGTGTAACTCATCGATAAAGAGAATGATATTACCCGCTTGACGAATTTCATCCATTACTTTCTTCAGGCGATCTTCAAATTCTCCACGGTATTTTGTACCAGCAACGACCGTTCCCATATCCAAAGTCATAACGCGTTTATCGCGTAAAATTTCTGGAACTTCATTGTTGACGATTTGCTGAGCCAAACCTTCAGCGATTGCCGTTTTACCGACACCTGGCTCCCCAATTAATACAGGATTGTTTTTTGTACGTCGGCTTAACACTTCAATAACACGCTGAATTTCTTTCCCACGTCCGATAACAGGGTCTAAGCTTCCTTCACGCGCTACAACTGTTAAATCGCGTGCTAAGCTGTCTAGCGTAGGTGTATTGGCATTTGAAGAGCCTCCGCCTTGATGGCTTGAAGCAGCTTCATTGCTACCTAATAGATGAAGCACTTGCTGACGAGCTTTATTTAAGCTGACACCTAGATTATTTAAAACGCGTGCTGCAACGCCTTCACCTTCACGAATTAAGCCTAGTAAGATATGTTCTGTTCCTACATAAGAATGACCAAGCTTTCGGGCTTCATCCATTGAAAGTTCAATGACTTTTTTCGCTCGAGGTGTATAATGAATGGTCTGCGTTAATTCTTGGCCTCTGCCAATTAATGCTTCCACTTCTTTTTGAATTTTTTCAGTGCTTAGGCCTAGAGCAGAAAGAGCTTTTGCTGCAATTCCTTCACCTTCACGAACGATACCTAATAAAATATGCTCCGTTCCAATGTTGTTGTGACCTAGGCGTAGTGCTTCTTCCTGTGCTAAAGCTAATACTTTTTGTGCGCGCTCTGTAAATCTACCAAACATCATATAATCGTCACCCTCCACGTTTAATTTGTGTTTTTATTTATAGTGAGACGTTCTCGAATTAAGGTGGCTCTTTTAATGTCACGTTCTTGAGGCTTTAGGGGCCCTCCCGAATACTTCTGTAAAAAGCCTGGCTGCGTCATAATGATAAGTTCATTCAATATATTTTGACTCAGTCCTTTTATATACCCTAAATCGATTCCTAATCGAACATCTGATAAACATTGTGAAGCTTCTTTTGACTCAATAATACGGCTATTGGCCAATACTCCATATGAACGATACACTCGATCTTCTAACTCTACATGAGATGTTTTAAACAGCGCGTCTCGTGCAGAGTGCTCTTGTGTAATTAACTGCTGTACGACACTATTTAAATCTGCCACAATATCTTCTTCAGATTTCCCTAAGGTTATCTGATTAGAAATTTGAAAGATATTCCCTAAAGCTTCGCTACCTTCTCCATAAATTCCTCTCACCACTAAGCCGAGCTGGTTAATAGCGGGAATAATACGATGAATTTGACGGGTCATCACTAAAGCCGGCAGATGCATCATCACAGATGCACGTAGCCCAGTACCCACATTTGTGGGACAGCTGGTTAAATACCCTCTATTTTCATCAAACGCATAATCTACGTATTTCTCAATCCAATTATCTACTTTATTCGCTGTGCTTAAAGCTTCAGATAATTGAAGGCCTGGAAATAAACATTGTATGCGTAAATGATCTTCTTCATTAACCATAATACTCAAATCTTCTTTTTCTGATAAAAAACAAGCTCCGTTGTTATCTCCTTCAGCCAAGTTAGGACTGATAAGATGCTTTTCAACCAACACTTGCTTTTGAAGAGGCTGTAATTCGTTCATCTTTAGTAAATGCAAATTCCACTGATTGGTGTTCTCGCTTTTTTGAAAAACTTGCTCGAATACTCGAACCACTTCAACTGCTTGTTCTTTAGAAAAGAGAGTTGGAAAAAGATAATGAGTTAAATTTCGAGCCAGCCTGATTCGACTGCTTAGAACAATATCTGAATTCGAAGCTTCTTGACGCATCCAAGAGCTAACAGGCTGGGAAAAGAACAAATCCTGGGACATGAATTACGCTTCCTCCTCTCTCGATTCGTTCATCTTCTTTTCTAGTAATCGAATGTGATCTCGGAGTTCCGCTGCTTTCTCAAACTCCTCTTTTTCGATATACTCTTTTAAGTTCAATCTTAATGCCTGTAATTCCTTTTTTAAATGAAGATTACTTGCAATTCTTGCTGGTATTTTTCCGTGATGTAGATAATTACCTCCATGCAGCCTCTTCAAGAAAGGAATAAGAGGTCGCTCAAATGTTTTGTAGCAATCTGCACATCCAAACCTGCCGATTTTAGCAAATTTTTGATATGTCATGCCACAAGTAGGACAAGAAAGAACCTCCTGACTTTGTTGCTTATAATTTTCAGTTACTGCTGGATCTAGGTTAAGTAGGCCAGCTAGTAAGTTATTGATTGAAAAACCTTGCTGATTTGAAAAAGAAAATGCATCTCCATTTTCTGAAGCGCATTGTTCACATACATGCATCTCCGTCTTTTCACCATTAATGATTTTTGTGAAGTGAAGAGTTGCAGGTCTCGTTTCACATTGCTGACAAATCATCCTGTCATCACTCCCTGTTCTAAATAAAATAGATCATGAGCTTATCGGTAGCGTAATGAATTAAGCATTGCTTTTAAAAGATTGGCCCTTAGCTCATCACGATAAGGAAGTTCAATATTAATAACTGAACGATTGATAACACTCAACATGATTTTTGCTTCTCGTTCTGTGATGACTTTTTCTTCAACTAACCTAATAATGACGTTTTCAGCACTTACTTGTGAAATTTCATTTTGAATCATCTCAATTACTTGCTGAAACAAATCCGCTGCATCATGCATTTTTACTTTTGCAATACGAATAAAGCCGCCGCCGCCTCGCTTACTTTCTACAAGATAACCTCTTTCAACTGTAAAACGGGTATTGATAACGTAATTAATTTGCGACGGAACGCATTGAAATTTATCAGCAATCTCACTGCGCCTTATTTCAACAATTTCTCTTTCACTTAATTCAAGTACTTGTTTTAAATACTGTTCGATAATGTCAGAGATATTTGGCACGCTGCCCCCTCCTTCTGACTTTGACTATATTTGACCTTAATTTAAATATAAAAGGAAACGAAAAAATTTTCAACTATGTACTATTAAAGTTTATTCTTTACTTTTATCGTTGCCACTAAAATTTATTTCAAAACCTGCAAATCGTGAATTTTATTGTTCTCACTATACTTTTTCATAAAACAAATAAATTGTAAACAAAAAAGGACTAGCTAAAATAGCTAGTCCTTTTTCAGGTGCCTGGCAACGTCCTACTCTCACAGGGACAAAGTCCCAACTACCATTGGCGCTAAAGAGCTTAACTTCCGTGTTCGGTATGGGAACGGGTGTGACCTCTTCGCTATCGCCACCAGACAAGAGATTG
>NZ_JAKWFJ010000008.1:0-52120 GCF_029522155.1 Priestia sp. P5
ATGAGATTTCCCATAGCGTAAGCTAGTAAGATCCCTGAAAGATGATCAGGTTGATAGGTCAGAGGTGGAAGCGTGGCGACATGTGTAGCTGACTGATACTAATCGATCGAGGACTTAACCAAACTTTAAAAGCGTAAGCTTTACTCAGCAAACTGTTACCTAGTTTTGAGAGAACAAGACTTTTTAAAAAAGTCTTGCTTTCTTTATCGAATCATGTATAATATAATATGTCTGGTGACGATAGCGAAGAGGTCACACCCGTTCCCATACCGAACACGGAAGTTAAGCTCTTTAGCGCCAATGGTAGTTGGGACTTTGTCCCTGTGAGAGTAGGACGTTGCCAGGCTGTTATTATTCCACAGTAGCTCAGTGGTAGAGCTATCGGCTGTTAACCGATCGGTCGTAGGTTCGAGTCCTACCTGTGGAGCCATTTGGAGAGCTGTCCGAGTGGCCGAAGGAGCACGATTGGAAATCGTGTAGGCGGTTAACGCTGTCTCAAGGGTTCAAATCCCTTGCTCTCCGCCATTTTTATTTAATTAGCACAGTGGCCCGTTGGTCAAGCGGTTAAGACACCGCCCTTTCACGGCGGTAACACGGGTTCGAATCCCGTACGGGTCACCATTTATTTTTATCTACATAATAGTGGAGGATTAGCTCAGCTGGGAGAGCACCTGCCTTACAAGCAGGGGGTCGGCGGTTCGATCCCGTCATCCTCCACCATATATTATCTATTATCATCGCGGGGTGGAGCAGTTCGGTAGCTCGTCGGGCTCATAACCCGAAGGTCGCAGGTTCAAATCCTGTCCCCGCAACCAAAGTGGTCCCGTGGTGTAGCGGTTAACATGCCTGCCTGTCACGCAGGAGATCGCGGGTTCGATTCCCGTCGGGACCGCCATTTTAAATTTAATAAGGCTCGGTAGCTCAGTTGGTAGAGCAAAGGACTGAAAATCCTTGTGTCGGCGGTTCGATTCCGTCCCGAGCCACCATTTTAAAAACATTTGTTTTTAAAATGCCGGTGTAGCTCAACTGGTAGAGCAACTGACTTGTAATCAGTAGGTTGGGGGTTCAAGTCCTCTTGCCGGCACCACAATTATTGTGGAGGGGTAGCGAAGTGGCTAAACGCGGCGGACTGTAAATCCGCTCCTTCGGGTTCGGCAGTTCGAATCTGCCCCCCTCCACCATTTACAGGGGCATAGTTTAAAGGTAGAACTACGGTCTCCAAAACCGTCAGTGTGGGTTCGATTCCTACTGCCCCTGCCAATTATAAAAATAACATTGCATATATACGTGGCGATTGTGGCGAAGTGGTTAACGCACCGGATTGTGGTTCCGGCATTCGTGGGTTCGATTCCCATCAGTCGCCCCATTTATAAACGATATGCATATTTCAATATTGGGCTATCGCCAAGCGGTAAGGCAACGGATTTTGATTCCGTCATGCGTTGGTTCGAATCCAGCTAGCCCAGCCATATTTGCGGAAGTAGTTCAGTGGTAGAACACCACCTTGCCAAGGTGGGGGTCGCGAGTTCGAACCTCGTCTTCCGCTCCAATTTTAATAAAGTTATTTAGTCTTGAGTAAATGGCGGCATAGCCAAGTGGTAAGGCAGAGGTCTGCAAAACCTTTATCACCGGTTCAAATCCGGTTGCCGCCTCCATTTATTTACAAGCTGCCGGGGTGGTGGAATTGGCAGACACACAGGACTTAAAATCCTGCGGTAGGTGACTACCGTGCCGGTTCAAGTCCGGCCCTCGGCACCATTTATAATTTTAACTTGCCTTTTTTATTTTGCCGATGTGGCGGAATTGGCAGACGCGCACGACTCAAAATCGTGTTCCTTCGGGAGTGTCGGTTCGACCCCGACCATCGGTACTTTAGCTTTACTTGAATCTTATAATGACAAGACTTCAACAAATACGTTGAAGTCTTTTTTGTGTTTTTCTTAACACGACAAAACTAAACCAAAATCGTGTGCACCGAATCGTGTGTATAGGAGGTTTTTATGAGTAGACGTGGAGAGTTAAATGAAAAAGAGTTAAACATTATTAAAAAGAAAGTAAACGATGAAGAAGCATTTGAAAAGTTCTTTAGAGACTGTTATCTAAGAAATTTAAGACCTGCTACTATTGAATATTATAAGAACGAATTTCAAGCATTTAGAAGGCGTATCGATAAAGAACTTGTGGAATGTAATCACAAAGATATTGAAGACTTTATTCTAATGAGTAAACAATCTATTAAGATCACCACTATTAATACTCGATTGCGTGCACTTCGTTCATTTTATAATTTTTTGTTTAAAAATAAACTTATTGATAAGAACCCAATGAAAAATATTAAATTGCTGAGAGATAGACAAAAAAATATTGAGACTTTAGATAATAAAGAAATAGAGTTATTAATAAAAACAATAAGGCGACAGCAGACGTTTGTTTCCTTTAGAGATGAAGTAATGTTACTCGTTTTCCTTGATACAGGAATTAGACTATCAGAGTTGGTAGGTATTGAAGTTGAAGACGTTACTGGAAATAAAATTATAATAAAAAAGACTAAAAATCTATTTGAAAGAACAGTTTATCTTTCTGAAGTAACTCAAGAACAGCTGAGAAGATATATACAAATAAGAGGACATATAGAAGGAATCAACCGATTGTTTATTAGTCAAGATAATCTTGAATTACAACCTCATAGCATTCAAAAAAGATTTACTAAGTATGGAAACGAAGCAAATATAAATAAGAGGGTGAGCCCTCATACGTTTAGACATACTATGGCAAAAAGAATGATACTTGCAGGAGTGGATGCTTTTTCTTTAATGCACTTGCTGGGGCATTCAGATATTACCGTTACAAAGCGATACGTTAATATGTGGGGAGAAGATTTAGAGGCGAAACATAAACTGCATGGTGCTTTAAAAGGATTGAAAATATAATTGTACGAATATTTAGATGAATATTATAATTAAATAAGAGATGGTATTTGAGTTTGGTCGCTCTACCATCTCTTAGTAAACAATAAGCAAAAGTTAAGACCTCTGCTATAAAATAATCTTAGCATGTCTTCTTTTGGTGTGTCAAAAGGAGATACAGCATGGAAAACTTTATAAATAATACAAGACAACCATTTACAGTCATTACAAATGAGCTTCTTCAAGAAGAAACAATATTTAATAATGCTAACGAAAAGCTGTGCTATCTTTACCTATATTCTTTAAAGAAATGCTCTTCAATTTTCCCTTCTCATGAAACAATTGCAAAAGCAGTTTGCTGTTCTATTTCAACTGTGAAAAGAATATTAAAAGAACTTCAAAAATTAAAGTTGTTAGAAATAAAAAATCGACCGGGCCATACTTCAATCTATATATTAAATGACTATAATGAGGTAGTTCAAAATGAACTAGGTCAAAATGAGCGAGCTCAAGATGAACTACGAGCGCAGCCTAATATGAACTACGAGGTAGCTCACAATGAACTACTAAAACTAAAAGATAAAAATAAAATAATTAAAAATATAATTAGTAGTAGTGATGCTCGAGAAATTATTGATAAGGAACTAAGTAAAAAATATTCAGATAGACCTTTTGAAGAGATAAAAAACGATATTTTAAATGATGAGACTTTAATTACTAAAACACCAGCACAATATAAAGCTGTACTCAAATATCGTTTGACGAATTGGAAACCTTCTAAGAAAAATTCACATATTAAGAATAAAACGGTTATTAGAAAAGAAATGATACCAGATTGGTTACATAGAGAAGGAGAGAGTCAACCTAAAGAAATAAAGATGAGTGATGAAGACTTTGAAATTGAAAAGTTAAAACTTCAAACTGAATTAAAAGGATTATCTTTTGAGCTTAAACAGTTTAATCATTAAATGGCTTCTAGAGGCTCCAGAATTCATTTTAAAGCACTTTAATAAAGAGTAAACATAATTTTATATCGATGATATTTATTGTCTTAAACCAACTTTATAGACAATAAAAGCTTATAGTATAAATGATTAAATTAATATTGAAAAATTTCATTTTAATATCTATTATAATTTTAGGACTTTTTAACAAAGGGGGGTTAATATGTAATTTAAAGTATGCAATAAAGATAAAAAATGCTGGCAGCTTCTTTGGAAGAACAAAAAGAAGAAAAGAAGAAAAATTGGTGGCAAAAAATATTTAGATAAAGAGGTCTTTCAGTGAAAATTATTAAAGATTTAATTTCTACTATTGATTTAGCATTCTTATTAACATTTTCAGCAATTTGCAGTTATGGCTTGTATTTCTGTTATTATTGGGGGGTTTATAGTGTTTATAATCTTCCAATTGATTTTATTGACTTAGATATAAGAGCTTTAACTGTAACATCAGTTTTGGCTGTTGTTACTGTCATTATAGCTTTTTATCTTGTAATGATTGTAGTTTCTTTTAATAAACCAGGTGAAGAAAAAACTGGAAATAAATACTTCCCTTTTATTTTTTGGGGAATTGTAGTCTTATATATAGGTTTTATTATTGCTCTAAGATGGGCTTGGGATTTTTCTGTTGAAAAAACATTCGTAATGGGAGTTTCTCCATTTATCACAGGGTTATTAATTTCTCTGAGTATCTATTTAAAGAAGTATCTATATCCAATTACCCTTATAATACTTCTTTTATTAGCTTCATCATTTGTACTAGGAAGGTCCAATACTCAAGAATCCGAAGATTATTGGATTATAAAACAAGGAAAAGATAAAACATATGCTGTTCTCGATATTTCTAAAGAAAAGTTTATAATTGCGCCAGTTAAGTTAAAGAAGAAGCTTATAATGCCTAAGTTCCAAGTAGTGGAAACTAAATCTGAAAAAGGAAAAGAAATAGAATGGGAACGTATGCATACAGGTAAGTTAAAAGTAAAAAATTATTCTAATTAGTTTAAACAGACCACTAAATTATTAAATGCAAATTAGGTAGCAAGTCAGCCAGAGAAACTGACATCGAAGAATATTTAGATAAAGAGGAAATTAAATGAATTTTTTTAAAGACAAATTTATTAACTCTGATTTTGGAGTGTTTATAAGTTTAGGTACTTTTTTAGGCTATGTTTTATATTATGTAAACTCTAGTCGTTTTAATGCATATTATGATGTTCCAGATCGCTTTTTAGATTTTAGTTTCCAAAATATAGTTTCTCATACTTTTAGTGTGGTACTTTTTGTAATTGCAGCTTACGTTCTCCGACAAACTATTTTGAACAATTCTTTTATTGAAAGTATAGAGATAATAACTGTGATGGTACTTAAGGTTATAAGTCCGTTCATGTTAATTATAATGTGTCTTTATAGATATTTAGATTGGGATTTTTTAACATACAATCAAGAGTATTGGACGGTAATGTCTTTCTGTATATTAGCTGTTTGGCTTTGTTGGTATACGAGGAATCACCATCGACTAATTTCTATAGTTGCCATTTTTATTATGGCTGTTAATATGGCTAACAAAATGGGAGAACACGAAGCTATAACTAAAGAAAAATATATTATTTTAGAAAAAGCAAATAACGAGAAATACGTTGTAGTTAACAATTATAAAAATATGCTGATAATAGAACCTGTTAATTTAAATACAAAAGTTATTAGCCCTAGCTTTCAATTTATTGAATTAAAGTCAGATAAAGATAATAAGTTTAAATTTAAAGTTATACATACTGGAAAGTTGAAGGTTGAAGGTCCGAAAGTTTTTCAATAAGAGATTTGCTGGAGAAAACAGGTCATTTGTTATACTGTCTAATTAATTCTATAAAATAAGCAAAATCTTTGAAAAATAAAGTTAAAGTAAATATACAAACATTGAATACAATATTCAAAAGCAGTTTACATAATCGAGCTTCTAGGAAGCAAGGCATCCTTTAAAACGTTGATATATAAGCGTTTTAGGATGCCTGTTTTTTATGGAATATGCATTGGTTTATACATCGTTGATATATCAGTGTTTTTAGGGCATTATTTCTCATTATTTCCCGACTTTTTTGCATAAGAAAATGAGACAGGTTGGGCAGCTTTTTCTCGGTTATTTTTGATAGTTCACATTTTAGACACATTTTAACTTTACACCGAACATACGTTCCGATATAACGAAAGTGTACTAACAAACTACTGGAGGTTGTATTAATGGAATTTTTGATGAAAAGTTATGAGTATCGATTTGAACCGGCTGGAGATGTCTATAAAGTAAAGGTTAATTCGTTAGTTGAGTTGCAGTTATTATTTCATTCCCAGTGTATTGATAATGGGAAGCGAACAGGGGAAGCATACTTTAAAACAGAAAGTGATGATAAGTGGCTTGAGTACGAAGAATTTATTTTTAAATATTTTAAGTATGAATTGAGATTACCTCAATTTGGATATGAGAGAGTAAAGTATATTGGTTCTGAAGATGAAAATGGAAATTTTAAGAGTTACGAGGGTAAGAGTTATGAAGAAATATTTCAGGAGAGCTAATGAGCTCTTCTTTTTTCTTTGAAGATATTAATAAAATTCTTTTTGTAATTTACGTTTTACGTGTTCCAGATATAAATACAATAGACAATTAAATATAACGGTATTTAGAAGCTGAGAGTTTAACCAGAAGCAAACTCCAAAGTTCACCAGAGCTGTTGCAACAACCAAAGTCTGGTCGATGGGTTTAATATTCATACGATAATAACCAACCTTATTATTATCTTGCATATGATATTAGCGTCTACCCGTTTGTAATGGCTTTTAATGTTTGAGCCTTGAAGAATTAACTTCATTAATCAACATTGGAGAAGAACTGAATCAGAGTTTGTTAGATGTGGTCGTAGGAATTCTAACATTTGTCTTCATGGATGCCTACGATATATAGGTCTTTATATTCTTAATTAAATAATTAATTATTCATTAAATAAAAAAATAAATAAAACACAACGAGAAAGCTTTAGCTTTCGAGTAGACGGTGCGACAGCGCCGGCTTTTGTAATTTAATTTCTAATTCAATTTACGTTTTCTGTAAGCAAGATATAAATATATTGTAGGTTTTAAACCATTGTTGACACTATTTTATATATATATTATGTCAAGCTTGGTTTAAAAAACTATAATACTATGCCAGGGAGCTCTTAGTAATATGATTGAATTAAAAACTTACACCGATGAAGAATTAAGTCACGCATTAAATATTGGTGTATCTACCTTAAAATCCAAAAGAAAAATTACTGAACAAAGACATTTGAAGAACTATGAATGGTCAAGAGATAAGAAAAAGAAGGTTTATACAATTAATTCTTACAAGAGTGAAGCAATAAAAAATTCTTTAGAGGATACATTTGAATCTATGCTATCTCATTTTTGTCATGAAAAAATTCCTCTAAGAAACAAAATGAAAGCGCTTAAAATAATGATTGTACTTTATAAGATCGAAATAAACATGCCTTCTGAATTGGCTCTATGTATTGGTGAAGATAAACAAGAGATTCATAGATATATCAATAAGTTTAAAGAAATGGATTTATTAGTTGATTATGGGTATGACCATTATCTAGTTAATAGAGAAGATTGGTCTTGGGAATCTATTAGCCAAAAACAATCAGAGTATGTTGAGGACTACTGGAGTAGAGCCTTTTTTAGACAGATTGATCTTAGAAAAGTGTCTGTTATAGAACCTGATATGAAACAAGTTGAAATATGTAAAGCAATTGCTTCTGCTAATACAGAGTCGGAATATGGAATCCTCAGAAAAGTGACACATAAAAGGCTAAATAATGAAGCTAAAGCCTATTTTGGGCCATTTCTAGAACATGCAGCCAAAGAATTAAACCTTTTTCAAGATGAATGAATTAAGTTCATCTGTGTTTTTAATAAACAGATATAAAAACAAAAATATATGGAGGTATATATACAAATGATAGATTACAGCAGAGTTATGAAACCTACGAAAAACATAGAAATAAGTGAAGAAGAAAGAAAAAAAATAGAAAAAATAAAAGCAGAAAAAAAAGAAGCCGAAGTAGAAGAGTTAGTTTTTAAAAAATATGGATATCATCCACTTCCTGACCAAGTAAAAGATCAAGTAGTTGAAATAGAAAAAGCAAGGCAACAACAAAGCAAGGTATCACATAATTGGAACTATGATCGCCAGTATGCCTTTAATGGTATTACAAGAATGCCGTTACCTTATGAACATTGCCAACCAGTTTATATCTTGGACAAAGATTTCAATATCATTGCACGAGTAGAGGCTAAAAATCTTGTTCGTAGATGGCTTATAAGAAATGAAGATATATGGATTACAGATAAGACTGTTTATAGATATTTAACTTCTGGCAAACTTTTTCGGGGACAATATTATTTTGTTTCAGTAAATACGTACGAGGAATTTATTAGCGAGAAAAAAAATAAAAGTTTTTAAAAAAAGTGGCTAAAAAAGATGAAATGTCCGGTAGTTGTATTACGTAATATATGTAGAGGTCTTTTATAAGGCTTATATTTTTTTGTTATTAGTTGTTTAAGTAAACATTGAGTTATTAGAGTGAAGGAGTTCGCTATCTCCTTCATTTCTTTTCACATAACATGTAGTCAGAAGAACATCGGTCTTTCCTCCAAAAGACTTTATTCTATCTATGATCCCCATCTTCGGATGGTCCTTCTAACTTGTAGTTAAGTTAATAGTTTTTCATTCATAAGTTCATCCTCCATGAACCTAAACACAAAGACAGAACAAGCATACATCCATGCGTCGGTTCTCGTCCTCTAGTCCAGAAGCGTACCACTTATGTGGTGCGTTTTTTATTTTGTCCTCATTTGTTTTAAAAAACAATCCTATAAAAATTTAACTCCATAGAAAGGAAGAATCCCCAATGGCACCATTTAGATTTTTCAGCAATAAGAAAAATCAGCCTGCTGAAAATTATCCGACTGCGATTTATTCAACTGCGCGATCTTACTCAGTAGATGAAATTTCTGCAATGCAAATTCCTGCTGTAAAAGCTTCTGTTGAGCTTATTTCCTCAACAATCAGTTCATTACCTGTATATCTCTATGAAGAATTAAGAAACGGAGATATTAATGAAATTGATGATCCACGAGTTTCTTTATTAAATGAAACAGCCAATAAGTACGATTCAGCAACCAAAATTAAAAAATTATTAGTTAAAGACTTACTTCTATATGGACGAGCCTATTTGTTTAAGCAGAGTAATGAATTTCATTATCTAGAAGCAAGCAAGATTACTCAAAGAATCTTTAGCAGTGACGGAATTACAGTTGCTCAAAAAGTATTCACTTATAATGGCCAAAAAACTATTGAGCTTTCAGGGGATCAAGTAATTGAATTTTCTACTGGAACAGAAGGTGTCTTAGTTGATGGCAGCACTATTCTTCAAAAAGCTTTAAATGAGCTAAATTACTCCACGAACGTTATGACAAACGGTGCCCTTCCATTAGGCGTTCTTAAAACTGCTTCAAGGCTAACGGAAAATGCAATCAATAGCTTAAGAAATAGTTGGGAGAACATATATGGTGGTCCCTCTAAAGCTGGTAAAACACTTATTTTAGAAGAAGGTATGGACTACCAAGCAATTTCAATGAAGCCTGATGAACTCCAACTAAATGAATCTTCGAAACAAACCCTTTCATCAATTGCCCGTTTATTTAACCTTCCCGAATCACTTATCAATTCAGAAGCCAACAAATACAACAGTTTAGAGCAAAATAACCTGTCGTTTTTACAATACACAATCACTCCTTTAATTACTCTCATTGAATCTACGTTAAATCACAATCTATTAGAAATCTATGAAAAGAACAGTGGTTTCTACTTTAGATTTGATACTTCGGAAGTTCTTCGAACTACCCAAGAGCAGTTAGTTGATACAACTATCAAACTGTTTGACAAGAGTCTAATTTCAGCAAATGAAGCAAGAGCCAAACTTGATATGAAACGACTTGAACGAGATTATTATTTTCTTTCTCTTGGTTCAGTTATTAAAGATGCAGAAACAGGAGAGTTAACAATTCTAAATCAAGGACAAACCATTCATCAAGGAGGAAGTACAACTAATGAAGATGGAACTTCGACAAAGCCAAACACAGTTAACAAGTGATGGTGATCTACTTGTCAAAGGCTACGTTAACAAAACAAATACTCTATCAGAAATGTTAGGCAGCACTACCAGATTTAAAGAGAAGATTGCACCAGGCGCATTTGCTAAAGCAATTCGTAATAAGTCGAGAGATGTAGATTTTCTTGCAGAGCATGATAGTAAAACTGTTTTAGCTTCTACAAGAAATGACAGTTTGACTCTAAAGGAAGATGCAGAAGGATTATATATGGAAGCTCGTATTAGTCCTACATCTTACGGAAAGGATTGGCATGTTTTAATATCTGACGGAATCGTTCAATCAATGTCATTTGGCTTTAGAGCACTCAAGGAATCATGGCAAAAGGTTGAAGGTATCGCAATTCGTACAATCCATGAATTAGAACTTTTTGAAGTATCCGCAGTTCGCAATCCTGCGTATATGAGCAGTTCAATATCGGCACGAGGAATTGACATAATCGAAAACATTTCGGTGCCTAAAGAAATTTCAGAATATTCGAATAATAAAGAGGAGAGAAACAACATGATGGAAATTACAGAAAAACGTAACAATGAATTTGAACAAATTTTAAAAGGTGAAACTCGTTCACTACAAATGACAGCACAAGCAGGAGCAATTATTCCTCAAAATGTGCATGATGAAATTATCTTGAAAATGGAAGAAACATCTCCCGTATTTGCTAAAGCACGTAAACTTCAATCAGTAGCTGGAACACTTCGTGTTACTCGTGAAAATGATGGTGTAGTAGCAGGATTTGTAGGGGAAGGAGAAGCATTAACAGAAGGTCAAATTGGTTTTGAATATGTTGACCTAAAACAAAAACGAGTTGGTGCAGCTGTATCTCTTTCAAATCAACTTATCAATGATAGCGCGGTAAATATTCAAGATTATGTAGGCTCACTTTTAGCACGTCGAACAGGTAAAGCCATTGAAAAATCAATTCTAGTCGGCACTGGTAACACTGAGTTTGCTGGTATTATCAATGATGCTGATATTCAAGCAGTCCTAAGTACAGGAACGGGGGCAGTTCTTCTTGATGATTTACAAACTTTATACCTTACAATTCATCCTGACTTCTTAAATGGATCTTCATTTACTATGTCTCGTGAATTCTTTAATACTATTGCTAAATTAAAAGACAATGATGGTCACTTCTACCTACAAATGGGCGTGGTGAACGGGGCAGTTCAATATACACTTTTTGGACTACCAGTTGATGTAACTGATGCATTGCCTGCTTCAACTCCTGTAATCTTCGGTAACATTACAGAAGCTTACAACGTGATGATCAAGCAGGAAGCAAAATTACAAGAAATCAATGATACTACAATGGCTCTGAAAGGCGCAAAAATGTTCCTATTTGATTTTTACGCAGATGGAGCAGTAGTAAATCCACAAGCTGTAGTTAAATTAACAGTGTCTTAATTTAAGTTTTTATGTGAAATATTTCACAATATTGGAGAGCGTTTGGCTCTCCTTTTATACATAGAAGGCTTTTATTCCATAGCCTAAAAGAACAGTAAAGGAGGTGATACACAATGAACAATTATATAGATTGCATGGAATATATCGAACCATTAGAAAAGATTCGCCATCAATTCCGCCCTTCAAGCTATCGATTCATGATTGCAGAGTCATTGGTTTACTACTTCTCTTCTAGAGATTCAAGTCTAACCATCATTCAAAACAATACTAATCGTGTTTTACGACATTACAACATCGCACCTGTAAGTCTAGGCTTTGTTCGCAATGTCTTAGGAAGAAGGTAAGAATCAATACTCATTTAACTAAATAAACCTACTGCTTTACAGTAGGTATATATGCACAGAAAACGCAGGTCTATCACAGGTTCTGCGTTTTCTTACTATTTACTTTCTAATTCTTTGAGTGAATATTCTTCATAATTGTCTTCATCAATGCCAGTGTATTCTAATACAATTTGTGATTCAAAAAAATCTTTTTTTGTATTTGTTGTATTTAGTCTAGGCTGAAGAAGATTAATAATGAATTTCTCCATATAGGTCCGTTCTGTCTTGGTCGTTTTTTTTGAAAAAGTAAGGGCCCATACTTTACTAATTAGTCCCTCATAATTTCGCAGGTGAGTAGTGAGACGACCTTTCATTTTAATAGATTCTCCTACGTATAAAACGTATTCAGAACCATCTTCCTCTTTAGCATAAAGAATATAGATTCCGTTTAAATTTTCATCAATCTTATTCAGGTTAAAACCTTTACAATAACCTTTTATGTAGTGTTTTTTATTTAAATACTCTATTGCGTCAAAGCGAAGGTTGCTACCAAATATATTTTCCATTTAATGTCTCCTTTCTTTTATATCATATACCAATTAAGAACTGTGACACAATGAATAATATTGAGGTTTCCAAGGAGTTTCTAAGGACGCAGGTCTTGTAAGTAGTGTTAATGATAGATAGTTCTCAAATATTTATGATAAAGCTTAAGAAATAAGGAAGAGTGAACAATTTCAGTCGTCTTTTATTTTTCTATTATGAAAAAATTGAAAAGGTACCGGCTATCCCTCTGAATAAAAGTGATGACAGCTTGGGGAATACAGGGGGAGGAATTCTTTTACCATCTTTACCGTAATGCAAGGTCCATGTCGTAATTTCAAATTGAAAGGAGTATAAAAATGGCACGTAAACATAAGATTGCAGGGACTCATAATGACAGTAATGTCACACGAGCCAAGCAAAAAGAGGAAAAGGCAGTAGAATTTAAAAATGCCCTGCCACAATCTAATTTAAATGAAATTCCATCTTCTTTATTTTTAAGAAATGAAGAAATTTATAAATTAATCGTTGGACAATTAGCTGAACTAGGCGCAGTCCATCTTGTGGGTATTGATAAATTCACTTTGATTTCATTGGCCAATACTTTTGATTTGCTCAATGAAGCTGAGAAAATTATTGCTAAAGATGGTCTTCAACAAACTCTATTGACACGAGAGGGAGCAACTAAAATTATTCCTAATTCAATGTTACAACAAAGAAATACCCTGATTACTACATTAAGCAATCAGTTAAAGAATCTGCAGTTAGACCCTAGCTCGAGACAAGCCCTAATTGAAACAGTAAGTAATAATATTAATCATTTCAGCTCTAATGGTGATGATTTGTTTATTGATGAGTTACTAAAAGGGGATATGTAATATGAAAGTATTAAATAAGCTGTATCCTGAAACTTCTAAAAAAATAGAGGATTTTTTAAACATGGCAAAAGAAAAGAAGTTTAGTAAAGAGCAAGCTATAAGGATTTTAATTAGTAATCCTGAATTCTTAGATCCTGTTCTGTTTATATTATTCACTATGGAAAATAATATCGTAGAATTATCTTATAAAAATTATATTGTTCACATGAAAAATAAGGGTATCCAAAGTAAAAATAAAAAATTAGTTTTAGCAACTGAGGAAGCATTAATAATTGAGGAACAAATAAAATTATAGTGAATAGAATATTATAAGTTTAAAGTGAAATTTTAAGTTCTAGACTAAATAATTTCTTTGTAGCTTGTCAATAATATAAAAATTATCAATAGTTTTTGTTCTAAATTCCTTATGTTCTTAGTATTAAAGAAGTATAAAGAGCTATAAAAATTTAAAAATTTTTATACAAAATTACCTAATCTTAGTTATAATAAGAAATGTTAACTATTTTAATTTTTTATTTTTTGCTTATAAAGCAGGATTTTTCTGTCTTTTTGTCGAATAAATACAATATTAAAACAATGTTTCCTTCAAAATTAAAAGGAGGGATATGTATGATGGAACTTAATCAAGTAGCTCTATATTTTAGAAATAGAAGTTTAGAAGGTAAAGAATTTTCTATTACACATCTAAAATTACAGAAGCTTGTATATTATGCTCAAGCATGGAGCATGGCCATATACGGTGAACGCTTAATTGACAGTGAACTAGAAGCATGGTTACATGGTCCAGTTTCTAGAGAACTTTATCGCGAATATCGTGATTTCGGATTTCAAGAAATTCCACCTGTAGATAGATTGAATTTCCAAATCAATGAACAGGACTCAGATGTTTTAGAAGGAGTATGGAGGCTGTACGGAAAACATGATGGTAAGTATTTAGAAACTCTTACACATCAAGAGGCTCCATGGATAAACGCTTGGGGAAGAGGAATGAACGAAATTATTGAAGTAGACGATATGCGTGATTATTATCAGGGATTATTGCAAGGCGCTAACTAATTGCGCCTTGTTTTTTTGGGGGAATTTAAGAGTTGATACTAGGTCTAATTGTTGTAGTTACTGCTTTTATTCTAAGTACTTATTATAAAAAAGTTAGAATTTTGTTAGCTAAGTTTATCTCAACAATTTCTATTTGGAAAAAAGAATTGATTTATCGTGTAGGAAAATATAATTTTTGGGCAACACTTATTAGTCCTGTAATTTTTATAGGATTGTTTTATATTTTATATTTAACCATTCCAAATACAAAGTTTGTTGTACATAATTTAAAATATATTAATGAATGGTTTATGCAAATAGACTTAAATATTGTTAATGCAATAAGAAAGTATCCTTCATATACTATAGGAGTAATTGATGTAGCATCTAATGTTTTAGCAATTTTCTGGTCTATCTCTCTTACTATTTATTTCTTTGCTTATAGAGAAAGAAAAGCTGTAGCTATTAGTAGTAATTTAGCGTCAGGAAATATGGGGTTCATAATAGGTTTAGCACTCATTCTTTTTGATACAATCTATGGTAAGATATTTGCTATCCCGTTTAATAAAGAACATATGGAGATTTTTTATCATGATACACAAAATGTTGTGAGACTTTCTATATGGTTTACTATTACCTTTATAAGTGTATTTTATGGAGTAAATACATTGAGGAAGATGCTTAACAGTATCGATATCAGAACACTGCTTGGACACTCTATGTCTAATATTAATAAAGCTATAATTCGATCTATGATTTTAAATAGAGGTTTTAAATTTAGAAAAGGCTTATATGAATATTTGATTGCATCTATTGAAACCTATTATCAAACATTAATTGTTTGTGTTGAGAAAAATATGATGGAAGTATATAACGAATCTTTCAAGTCACTTGAAAAGTTTGCTATTTTGTTTTTTCAAGGTGTTAGTCAGAAATTAATAGATAATTATTTACAAAGGCCTTCAAAAATTAAGGTACCTTCTCAATTACTGTATACTGCATCCAATGAAGCTTATAAAAGCTTACATAAATCCTTGCTAATACAGCATGTAGCGTTGATAAAATCACTACACGATCATAATCGTCATTCAGAAATATCAAGATGCATACAAATATTTTTTAGATTTGAGCCATCAGATCAATTTGGCGATTTACAAAAAGAATTTCATACCATTTTACATGAATTAATTATGTATTTAGATTCAGACGAACCTGTATTGTTTCGAACAGGTTTAGAATTTCTGCAACAATTTTCTAAGAGAGAGATTCAAAAAGATGCTTCAAATATTGGCGGGTTGCGGATTTATAAGCATTTACTATTGAATTCAGTAGAGCAAGGAGATATAAACCTAATTAGCCATACTGCATATTCTATAAAAAGGCTTATTAATCAAAAAGAAAAAACTAATTCAAAAGTCCAGCCTTCATGGTCCAATGGAGTAAGTTTGCAACCAAGGGAAAATTCCAATGTTGAAAAAGCTATAATATATCTTATTTTACAATCTATCTTAAAAAGTATCGAGTTATCTAAGTATCCTGTAACAGGTTTTTTGGTGAAATATTTAGTAACGAATTATAGTCAAGAAAGTGTTCTAAGAGATACTTTTGAATTGCTAAAACAACATAATGGACAAGATATATATTTATCAACGGAAAAGCTTCAGGGCTCATACTTTTCTGAGCTAGATGTGGATTTTGTCTTTAATGAAGACACTATTGAATATTGTATGCAAAAGATGGGACTCATTATTTATACTCAACAAGTTTTTGCAAAGAAAAATGCATTACCAGGTTGGAAAAAAGTAGGGGAGAAAATTGATATAAATTTTGTATCAACGCCATCTATTAAATTAGAATATTTAGTCTATCTTGAACAGAAAATAGAAAAAGCTAAGGACAAATTTGGTTTACTCTCTTTAGAGAATATGAAAGAGTATTTAAATATTCCATCAAGTGAAGAAGAAGAGAAAGAAGAAGAGAAAGAAGAAAAGAAAGAAGGAGAGAAAGAAGGGGAGAAAGCAGGAGAGAAAGCAGCTAACTCTCTAGCTCTTCAGTTCTCCAACTTAACTTAAAAAATAATAAAATTTCATTTACAAAATCAATCTTCCAGATATAAAAGATCTAGGAGGTTGATTTTTTATGTTGCCTACAAGGGGAGATCTTATCGAACATTTATCGAATAAGATGACAAATCAAGACATTGCGAAAATTTATGGGATTACATTTCAAAAGATAATACAGCTTATTAAGAAGCACAATCTCAATCCAAATGAATTGAGAAAAATAAATAAATACACTGTCTATTTACATTTATTAAATAACGAAATAATATATGTAGGCAGTGGAGTTTGGTATCGGTGCAGAAGATATACTAATAGAAGAAACTCGGAACATAAGCAATTAATGAAGGATGGTAAAATCGAATATAAGTTTGTAGGAGAGTTTGATCGAGAAGAAGATGCAAGGAGCTATGAAAAGGAGCTTATAAAAAAGTATAAGAAATTGGGACAAGCCAAATTCAATAAGATTTAATCAAAAACACTCAAAATAAATCATAAATAGGGTTGACTTTTCCAAAGGAACAAGGCATAATAATAAAGGTAATCGTGTTAACCGAAAAAACAACAAAGTTCGACAAACGTTGAAGGTAAAGATCTAAATAAGATTCGAGTTGTTTTCGGGACTCAAAATCGTGTTCCTTCGGGAGTGTCGGTTCGACCCCGACCATCGGTACTTTAGCTTTACTTGACAGGATGATTCCTGTTTTTATTTTTACTTATCGGTCGACAAATTTTGATAATATTTGCGGGTGTAGTTTAGTGGTAAAACCTCAGCCTTCCAAGCTGATGTCGTGAGTTCGATTCTCATCACCCGCTCCATACATATTGTTATCACAACGCAGTGTCTCGCTTTCAAAGCTGAGATGTTGCGTTTTTTATTTTTAGCGTAAATATAGCGTCTATCTTTTCAAGATAGACGCTATATTTACGTACATCAGTTAATGACTTGATAGGTTGCTTCGCCGCCGTGAATTTGAATGAACATGTCACTTAGGGATTTAGTTAGTTTATAAGCCTGTTCTTCTGAAAGTGAAGGTTTTAAATAAATGAACTGTACAGCTTGTGTTGTCTTTTCAGTTACGTACGCTCGGTTAGAATCGACATAAGGGCTTCCGAAAGCTCCTAGGGCATCTTTTGAAATGATTTTATTTTCTAAAGAAATATTACGTTCATTTAGAGCTTCATAAGATTCTTCTTTTTTACCGATAGTAAATTCGATAGGGCCTTCTAAATTAGAGGAATCATAAATTCCAATTGGGACTTCATATTGCAATGAAAAAAAGTTATTAATGTCCACAGCAGAATTGATAGAAGGCAAATACGTTTGTTTTCCTATTCTTCTAATTAAAGCTTCTATAGAAGGACGATATTTACTTGGATCAGTTCCAAATGTTTTGAAAAGCTTTCTCCACTCGCTAACACCTTCGAATTCTGTTACTTTTTTTGACTCAAGGTCGAAATAAATGGATTCTTGAAAGAGGCGCAGACGTCCTTTTAGCATTTGAGGAGAATCACCAACTTCAATATTTTTATACTGAATGATTCCCATTTTAAAAGAAGGGCAAAGCTGTTTAATAGCGGGCGATAATGTAAAGTTCATTTTTTTGATCCTTTCTATTATAATTAGTATTTGTTCGTTTATAGATACCATCCTATCATTTCATTGAGTGAGAAAACAGTTCAATGCATGAATATATAGAATTTCTTAGAAAGGAGGCCATTACTCACTATGAATGCGTATCAGTTGAAGGAAGAAATTATTTCATACAGCAAAGAGATTGGAATCGATAAGATTGGATTTGCGAGTGCTTCTATGTTTGATGAATTAAAGAATCGATTGTTAGCACAGCAAGAGTTAGGTTATGCTTCAGGCTTTGAAGAACCTGATATTGAAAAGAGAGTAGATCCCACATTAGTTGTTCCAAAAGCTAGATCTATTATTTCAATTGCACTTGCGTATCCTTCTAAATTAAAAGATGCACCAAAGAGCACAAAGGAAGATCGCCGAGGAATCTTTTGCCGTGCTTCTTGGGGGCAAGATTATCATACGGTTCTACGTGATAGGCTTCAAAAGCTTGAAACCTTCATAAAAGAAAAAGTACCTGCAGCTATCCTTCAATCGATGGTAGACACAGGCGAGCTGTCGGACCGAGCTGTAGCAGAAAGAGCTGGTATTGGCTGGAGCGGTAAGAACTGTGCCATTATTACACCTGAATTTGGTTCCTACGTGTATTTAGGAGAAATGATTACAGATATCCCGTTTCCTCCTGATAAACCGATAGAGGACGGTTGTGGTACTTGTAATAAGTGTGTGGACGTGTGCCCTACCGGCGCGCTTGTAACAGGCGGTCAGCTGAATTCGCAGCGATGCATTGCCTTTTTAACCCAAACAAAAGGATTTTTAGCTGAAGAATTTCGAAGTAAATTAGGCAATCGTTTATATGGCTGTGATACATGTCAAACTGTGTGTCCCGAAAATAAAGGAAAAGACTTTCATTTTCATCCTGAGATGGAGCCTGACCCAGAACTTGCGAAGCCTAAATTAAAACCGCTTTTAACGATGAGTAATCGTGAGTTCAAAGAGAAATTTGGACATGTTTCAGGGTCTTGGAGAGGGAAAAAGCCAATTCAGCGTAATGCCATTATTGCACTGGCCCATTTTAAAGATCAAACCGCCGTTCCAGATTTAATTGAGTTAATTAAAAATGACGTTCGCCCTGTTATTCGAGGAACGGCGGCATGGGCGTTAGGCAAAATTGGTGATAAAGAAGCATTAGATACACTTATGAACTTAAGAGAAAAAGAAAAGGACCAAGAAGTAATTGAAGAAATGTCAAAAGGTATAGAGATGCTTCAAGAGATCTAAACCGTATTTTTATTGATAAAGTTAGCTAATGAGTCATAGCGTATAATAAACGCTTAGAAAAGTGGTGACATTATGCTAACAAAAAGGAATGTATTATATACTTTAATTAAAGCGCGTGCGGACAGCTACGTAAAAGGTGAGCTTCATGAAGACTTTAAGCCTTTCATTGAACAGCAGTGTGAGCTAAAGCGGTCTCTTATAAAAAAAAGAGAAGTTGATGTTTTAAAATGTAATATGAAAGGTTCTATTCAATCTGCTCATACGGATCAGGAAGAAACTAGAGTATTATATAAGGTGCACATTCAGGCATTTTTAAAACAAAACAATTTTTTCTATATAGAAGAAGAAATTGAAGATCGTTTAGCTCTTTTTTATAAAGATACGCTTATTCAAGATGAGCTGCTGGTAAAGGACTTTTTTGAAGATGAGGTTGAAATGGATGTGGAAGAAGTAGAGGAAGACGAAGAAAGAGCCTCTTATTATGATCGTCTTGCGGCTGTTCAGTATGCAGAAAAATATTGGGATAAACCTAATGAAAGTTATAAGCAGTTTGAGGTAAACTGCACCAACTATATCTCACAGTGTTTGCATGCAGGAAAGGCGCCGATGCGGGGATATCCTAAAAAAGCAAACGGATGGTGGATGAGAGGGAACGCCTGGAGCTATAGCTGGGCAGTCGCTCATTCCATGCACAGCTATTTAAGTAACTCCAAATCAGGACTTCGGGCTGTGAGGAAATCTTCAGCAAGCGAACTTGTCCCGGGAGACGTTATCTGCTACGATTTTGAAGGAGATGGAAGATGGAATCATACGACCATTGTTGTAGCAAAAGACGGTCACGGTATGCCTCTTGTGAATGCGAACACGTATAATAGTCGAATGAGATATTGGGCTTATGAAGATTCAACGGCTTACACGCCAAAGATTAAGTATGATTTTTTCCATATCGTTGATCGGTAAGTCTTTCGTTTTAGCAAGTTAATGGTATAATGATGAATAGATTTGTTAGCAGAGGTGAAAATTTGTGGGAGTACACGTAGTGTTATTTCAACCAGAAATTCCAGCAAATACAGGAAATATTGCGCGAACATGTGCAGCAACAAATACGACGCTGCATTTAGTTCGGCCGTTAGGCTTTTCAACAGATGATAAAATGTTAAAGCGAGCTGGATTGGATTACTGGGAATTTGTAAATGTGGTGTATCATGATTCATTAGAAGAAGTATTCGAAAAGTATCCTGAAGCAGGTTTCTACTTCATCACAAAATTTGGTCAGCAACCACATACAACATTTGATTATAGTGACTTAGAGCAGGATCATTTCTTCGTATTTGGAAGAGAAACAAAGGGTCTGCCAAAGCACATTATTGAAGAGAACATGGAAAGATGTCTTCGTTTACCGATGACAGAAAATGTTCGTTCTTTAAATTTATCTAATACAGCAGCTATTTTAATCTATGAAGCGCTGCGTCAACAAAATTACGCTGGTTTATCTTAAATAAAAAGCGAGGTTCAAATTTTATTGAACCTCGCTTTTTTATTTATGTCGACGATGATATGTAGTGGTTATTTTTTAACGCCCGGTTTATCATTGTATCCCGCTCTGAAGATGGATGCTAAAAAAGCAATTGTTACTCCTAATACTAAAAGTAAGCGCATTGATTTTCCTCCTCAATCTAATTAAAAGGATTATACAGCTACTGCAGTTAAAACCGACTTCCCATATCTCATGATGATAATAATGACAAAATAACTCTTCTAGAGACGTAAGTTCTCTAACAAAGTTTAACCGTTCCTTCTTACTCTTTTATTATAGCTAATAAATACTTCAGTGTGAATGCCTAGCAAGGACAAATTTCTGAATTTTACAATTTAAAAAGCATGTTCAAACATTTTGCTGCATAGATTGTATTAATCTTGTTCACTAGCACCATAACTAGTAGGGGAGGTCCTTTAATGGATATATTAAAGAAAGTTGAAAGATACCGCGAAGAAGAGAATCGTCTTAAGTGGGAAGGGACATTTGAAGAGTACCTAAAGCTGATTAAAGATGAGCCTTTAATTGCTCAGCCTGCACACTCTAGAGTATACAACATGATAAAGGATGCAGGAATTGAAGAGGTAAATGGTAAAAGACATTATAAATTTTTCAGTGGACAAATGTTTGGACTTGAAGATTCGCTAGAACGCTTGGTGGAAGAATATTTTCATCCAGCTGCAAAGCGTTTAGATGTTCGTAAACGTATTTTACTTTTAATGGGTCCAGTAAGTGGTGGTAAATCGACGCTAGTGACCATGTTAAAAAGAGGGCTTGAAGCTTATTCGCTTACTGATCGAGGAGCTGTTTACGCTATTAAAGGATGCCCAATGCATGAAGATCCGCTGCATTTAATTCCACATCATTTACGTAAAGACTTCTTTGAAGAGTATGGTATCCGAATCGAAGGAAATTTATCTCCTTTAAATACAATGCGATTAGAGGAAGAGTATGGCGGAAGAATTGAAGACGTCATTATCGAACGCATTTTCTTCTCAGAGGACAAACGAACTGGAATTGGAACGTTTAGTCCTTCTGATCCGAAATCTCAAGACATTGCCGACCTAACAGGAAGCATTGACTTTTCAACAATTGCAGAGTATGGATCTGAGTCAGATCCGCGTGCTTACCGCTTTGACGGAGAGCTTAATAAAGCAAACCGGGGAATGATGGAGTTCCAGGAGATGTTAAAATGTGATGAGAAATTTTTATGGCATTTACTCTCTTTAACGCAAGAAGGAAACTTTAAAGCAGGCAGGTTTGCTTTAATTAGTGCAGATGAATTAATCGTAGCGCATACGAATGAAACAGAGTATCGCTCGTTTATTTCCAATAAGAAAAATGAAGCTTTGCATTCACGAATTATTGTAATGCCTGTTCCATATAACTTAAAAGTGAGTGATGAGGAAAAAATTTATGACAAAATGATTCGTGAAAGTGACGTATCAGATGTTCATATTGCCCCTCATACGTTACGTATTGCTTCTATCTTTACTACATTAACGAGATTAAAAGAGCCTAAAAAAGGTGATATCGATTTATTAAAGAAGATGCGCCTATACGACGGTCAATCTGTAGAAGGCTATAACGATGCAGACGTAGAAGAGTTACAAAAAGAGTATACGGATGAAGGAATGAGCGGTATTGATCCTCGTTATGTCATTAATCGCATTTCATCTACCATCATTCGAAAAGATATTAAATCAATCAATGCATTAGATGTACTGCGTTCATTGAAAGAAGGGTTAGCACAGCATGCGTCTATTTCTGCTGAGGACCGAGAGCGTTACCTGAATTATATTTCTCTGGCGCGTAAAGAATATGATGAAATTGCTAAAAAAGAAGTGCAAAAAGCGTTCGTTTATTCGTACGAAGAGTCTGCTAAAACATTAATGGATAATTATTTAGATAATGTCGAAGCATACTGCAACAAAAATAAGCTTCGTGATCCGCTAACAGGAGAAGAGTTAAATCCAGATGATAAATTAATGCGTTCAATTGAAGAACAAATTGGTATTTCAGAAAATGCAAAAAAAGCATTCCGCGAAGAAATCCTAATTCGTATTTCGGCTTATGCACGTAAAGGAAAACGATTTGATTATAATTCCCATGAGCGCTTACGCGAAGCGATTCAGAAAAAATTGTTTGCGGATTTAAAAGACGTAGTGAAAATTACAACGTCCACTAAAACACCAGATGAGCAGCAGCTGAAGAAAGTAAATGAAGTAGTGGCTCGATTGATTGATGAGCATGGATACAATTCAGTATCTGCTAATGAACTGCTGCGCTATGTAGGAAGTTTGTTAAATCGATAACTCAGTACTAACAAGAAAACATGGCACTTCCGATCTGTGCCATGTTTTTCTTATCTCTTAAAATAAACTCTGCATAATTAGGCTAATGTGTAGTACGCATTGCATTTAACCATCATATGATAAGTCATAAACATATACATGACACTAGACACTATAAAATGAATAGTTAATAGTGAAAGAATTAGTTAGCAAGTATACCATTCTTGCGCATAGGATAAGAATAACCAACCTTTGAACTAAAGGTATTTGTCAGAAACTTTCGGTATAGCTTATGCATGTCGAGTAAAAACGTGCAGGTGTTTTTTAAATAAGGAGGGGAATAGCGTGGGAAAAGAAGTAGATAAAAGTTTTGCTGTCTCAAAAGAAGACTGGTCCCTCCATCGTAAAGGCCACGATGATCAAAAAAGACATCAAGAAAAAATTAAAGAAGCAATTAAAAATAATTTACCGGATTTAATTACAGAAGAAAATATCGTGATGTCCAATGGAAGAGAAGTTGTTAAAATTCCGATCAAATCATTGGATGAATATCGAATTCGGTACAATTATGATAAAAACAAACATGTGGGTCAAGGTGATGGAGACAGTAAAGTTGGGGATGTAGTAGCACGTGACGGATCTGCTGGAGATGGTCAAAAAGGAGCAGGAAAAGGTCAAGGAGCAGGAGACCAGGCTGGAGAAGACTACTTTGAAGCGGAAGTGTCACTCATGGAGCTTCAAGAGGCTTTATTTGCTCAATTAGAATTGCCTAATCTTCAGCGAAAAGAATCTGATCAAATTGTTGTGGAACACATTGAATTTAATGATATAAGACGTACAGGTTTGATGGGAAATATTGATAAAAAACGAACGATGATGAGCGCTTATAAGCGAAACGCAATGACAGGAAAGCCTGCTTTTCATCCTATTTATCCGGAGGATTTAAAATTCAAAACGTGGAATGAAGTTATAAAGCCAGAATCTAAAGCAGTCGTCTTAGCTATGATGGATACGAGCGGTTCGATGGGCATATGGGAAAAATATATGGCACGAAGCTTTTTCTTTTGGATGACACGCTTTTTACGTACGAAATATGAAACAGTGGAAATTGAATTTATTGCCCATCATACAGAGGCAAAAGTAGTATCAGAAGAAGACTTCTTCTCCAAAGGAGAAAGCGGAGGAACCATCTGCTCATCTGCTTACCGAAAAGCGCTTGAATTAATTAACCAAAAGTATGATCCGAGCCGCTATAATATTTACCCGTTTCATTTTTCAGATGGTGATAACTTAACTTCAGATAACGCAAGGTGTGTAAAATTAGTAAATGAATTAATGAAAGTGTCAAATATGTTTGGGTATGGGGAAGTGAATCAGTACAATCGACATTCCACTTTAATGTCTGCTTACAAAAATATTCAAGACGAAAGTTTTAGACACTTTATTTTAAAACAAAAATCAGACGTTTTTCACGCGATGAAAAGCTTTTTTAGAAAAGAAACAGAAGACCAGAAATATGCGTAACCTAAAAGGCCTAGACTTGTTATCTAGGTCTTTTTTATGCGGTTTATTCAACGCTTCTTTGGAGATAGTAAAAGTACGACTTTATCTAAAAGGAGAATAAGTGAATGAACGAAAATATAAAGAGCGAAATGCAAAAACATCAACAAAATCAGCGGTTGAACGCAGCCGAGTTAGGTTACTTATGGGCGCAATATTTAGGCGATACGCTGTATGTATGTGTTCTTGGGTATTTTCTATCTGTTGTAAAAGATCCTGAGATTAAGGACCTCTTAAAAAAAGCACATCAGATTTCACAAACTCATGTAGATGAATTGACGGAATTATTCAGTTTGGAAAAAATCCCAATCCCAGTAGGTTTTGGAGAACAAGATGTGAACAAAGGAGTTCCTGCTTTGTTTGATGATATTTTTATGGCTATCTATGTCAATGAAATGGCCATTGGAGGTATGAAGAAATATGCCAGAGCGCTAAGCGCAGTGAGAAGGCAAGATATTTATGATCATCTATCCCGATGTGTAAAAGAAAGCGACAGTCTTTTAAAGAATTCTAACCACGTTATTTTAAGCAAAAGCATGCTGATGAGACCTCCGGTTATTCCTTATCCTGTAAAAGTGAATTTTGTGGACCAGAAAACGTTTATATCACCACTTTTCTCTCAAATGCATCCTCTAACTTCTTTGGAGGTTACGGCTATTCAAGAAATTGTTAATACAAATGTATTAGGTAAAACGCTGATGCTGGCATTTAGTCAAGTAGCTACCACACAAAAATTACGCTCTTACTTTTTTGATGGAGTCAAGCTTGCAAGTAAGCAAATCAAGCACTTCACCGAGTTACTGTCTGAAGCTGATTTACCAAGTCCGAGGCTGCTTGATGCATATGTAACCAACTCAACGATTTCACCGTTTTCAGATAAGCTGATGATGTATCATACTTCCACAGCGGTGACGATCGCTATTGATAACTGTGGTGCTGGTTTGTCTATGTCGTTCCGTTCGGATGTAGCCGTAGAATTTTCTCAGCTAATTGGACGTATAGGAAAGTACGGAAAAGATGGAATTCGGATTATGATTGAGCAAGGTTGGATGGAAGAACCTCCAATGGCAACTGATCGTAAGAAGTTGGCGGAGAAATAATAAGGAGTATGTTGTGGGTTATCAGTAATTTTGCGGTACTGAAACATATATAGCTAAGAGAAAATAGATTGCTCTAGACCCACTTGAATGTGCAGTGATAAGATAAAAAAGCTGATTTTTTAAGAAGTAAGTCGAGGTGTGCAAATGAACAATAGTATAAGGGAGTCCATTGCCAAAAAAGTAGCATGGATTAGCGTATGGAGCAATATTGCCCTTACGCTAGGGAAAGTAATAGTAGGATGGATTGGAAATAGTGATGCTGTATTTGCTGATGGTATTCACTCTGCAGCAGACGTATTTGCCTCTATTATTGTCTTGTTGGTTATACGAGTAGCCAATAAACCAGCAGATGATGACCATCCATATGGACATGGAAAAGCAGAAGTGATTGTCTCAGGAATCGTAGGAATTATTTTATTGCTTGTATCATTTTATGTGGTATTTGAAGGAGTCGTTGGTTTATTCCATCCGGTTGAATCTCCAAATATTTTAGCCATGTGGATTGCTGTTATTTCATACATAGCAAAGGTATTGTTATACCGTTATTCTTTAAACGTAGCGAAGCAGCACCACAGTAAGGCAATTGAGGCAATTGCATTTGATCATAAAGCAGATATTGTTGCTTCTATTGCAGCGGCAATTGGTGTTTTATTATCCATTATTGGTGATAAAATGGATGTTCAACTGCTGTTATACGGAGACAAAATAGCAAGTATCTTTGTTGCTTATTTAATTTTTAACATTGCCAGACAAATGATGGGAGAGTCTTTTCAAATCTTAATGGAAGGCAATATTGATGAAGAGCTACTGAAAGAACTTGAAGAAAGCATTTATGAATTTGAAGATGTGAAGCGGATTGATCGCGTTCGAGCAAGAGAACATGGCCATTACATATTAGTGGATGTACGTATTTCAATTGACCACTTTAAAACAATTAAGGAAGGTCATGATTTAGGAAGAGAAATCAAAGCAACACTTATGAAAAAACATGATAATATCCAGGAAGTATTAATCCATTTGAATCCTTATTATCCAGATTAAATAAGAAGCAGCGAAGTGTTATCTCGCTGCTTCTTATTATTTATAGATGTAGAAATTAATGAAATGAGCAGCATAAAATGATGAGGATTTTTATTTATAAAGAATCAAGTTTAATAAAATTGTATAAAGGGAATTGTATTTATTTATTGATGTGATAGGATAAAAAAGCATGTAAATGCATTCACTACGAATGAAAGCAGTGGACGGGTACATATAGATAATAATAAATGGTTTTGGGAGTCAAAGAAGGTGATGTTGAAGTGAATGTAAGCATCAGGTCAATCGTTAAAAAAGTCATGTTCACTCTATTTATTGCGTATACGGCAGTGGTCATTTATGCTACTCTCATACGGGAAAACGAACATGTTTACGGAAAAGCAATGAACTTGGATTTATTTAGCACGATCCGTCTGATGTGGGACAGCGGGAATATAATCCTCACGCTGACAAATATACTGGGGAATATCGTGATGTTTGCGCCGCTTGGAATGTTTATTCCTTTGTTTATGAAGTGGTTTGACGGTTTTATTCAAGTGTTTACGACGGGTTTCTTAATCAGTTTTCTGATTGAAATTTTACAGTACAAGCTAACGGAACGAGTATTTGATATTGACGATATCTTTTTGAATACGCTAGGTACATTTATAGGCTGGGTTATTATTAAAATACTATATTGGATTAAGAACATGCTGAAAGCACGTTTCAAAAAAGGATGAAATTGAGAGACGTAACGAAATCAATCCAATCTAAAGACGAACATATGGGATTAAGGAGCTAGTATGGAAAGCATGTTACATCGCGGTTGCTGCATGCATGAAATCTACGTTCACCCTACCAATGAAAAAATCCGAGAGAGCTGGATTCTTAATCAAGAATTCAGCTCGTTCGGATTTTTCTTCAACTAAAATACTTTTGGCTCAGCCTCTGCTTCTTGTTGATAGAAACACTTAATGCAGCGCCTTACGGAAGAATGGGATGATTCAACGATAATGTGCTGACAATTTTGCTGAACAAATAATAACTTTCTTTCAAGCAGCTTAATTTGTTCTTTAAGCTGTTCTACTTCATTATTGATAAATATTTGAACCACTGTTAACAAACTCTTTAGCTTTTTCTTTCATGCCTTCTTTTCTTACTTCGTTTACATCTTTCTCGTTTTCTTGAGCCATGTTACGAATATCCTGAGAAATACGCATTGAACAGAACTTAGGTCCGCACATTGAACAGAAATGGGCTGTTTTAGCACCTTCAGCAGGAAGTGTTTCATCGTGATATTCTTTTGCGCGCTCTGGATCTAGTGACAGGTTAAATTGATCATTCCATCTAAATTCAAATCTTGCTTTAGACAGCGCGTTATCACGTTTTTGTGCTCCTGGATGGCCTTTTGCTAGATCAGCGGCATGCGCAGCAATTTTATAGGTGATAACCCCTTCTCGAACGTCTTCTTTATTCGGCAGACCTAAATGTTCTTTTGGGGTTACGTAGCAAAGCATAGCTGTCCCAAACCAACCAATCATTGCAGCCCCAATACCTGATGTAATATGGTCATAGCCTGGAGCGATGTCGGTTGTAAGCGGTCCAAGAGTATAGAAGGGAGCTTCTTGGCATATTTCCATTTGTTTATCTACGTTTTCTTTGATGAGGTGCATAGGAACATGTCCAGGACCTTCAATCATAACTTGAACATCGTGTTTCCAAGCAATTTTAGTTAATTCACCAAGCGTTTCTAATTCGCCGAACTGTGCCTCATCGTTAGCATCTGCAATGGAACCAGGACGTAACCCATCGCCAAGGGAAATAGAAATATCGTATGCTTTACAGATTTCACAGATTTCTTCAAAGCGAGTATATAAAAAGTTCTCTTCATGATGAGCTAAACACCACTGCGCCAAGATGGATCCTCCGCGTGAAACAATACCTGTCGTACGTTTCGCTGTTAGAGGAATATAGCGTAAAAGAACACCTGCGTGAATAGTAAAGTAATCAACACCTTGTTCTGCTTGTTCAATTAATGTATCGCGATATGCTTCCCACGTTAGATCTTCTGCTACGCCTTTTACTTTTTCAAGCGCTTGGTAAATAGGAACGGTCCCTACAGGAACAGGCGAGTTGCGGATAATCCATTCGCGTGTTGTGTGGATATCTTTTCCTGTTGATAAATCCATAATTGTATCGGCTCCCCAACGCGTTGCCCATGTCATTTTTTCTACTTCATCTTCAATAGCTGAACGAATAGCTGAATTTCCGATATTAGCATTAATTTTCACGTGGAATTTGCGGCCGATAATCATCGGTTCGCTCTCAGGGTGATTGATATTATTAGGGATAATGGCACGTCCTCTTGCTACTTCTTCACGTACGACTTCAGGATCCATCTGTTCACGAATAGCGATAAATTCCATTTCGGGCGTGATGATTCCTTTTTTCGCATAGTGCATTTGCGTTACATTTTGATTTTTTTTCGCGCGCAACGGTAAACGATTAGTGATAAAGCGCTCGTACTGATCTCTTGGATCACCATCATAATAACCGTTATCCTGTGGCTGAACCGTACGGCCTTGATATGTTTCTACATCGTTTCGTTCTGCAATCCACTTTTCGCGCAGAGCCGGTAATCCTTTTTGTAAATTAATTTCATAACAGGGATCTGTATAAACACCGCTCGTGTCGTATACACGGACGGGACTATTTTCTTCTTCACCAAAAGATCCTGTAGTAGGAGACTGATGAATTTCACGCATAGGCACTTTAAGGTCTTCTCTGGATCCTTGGACATATACTTTGTGACTGTTTGGAAAAGGCTTTTTCATAGAAATTGATACATTTTGTTTTGACATGACATATTCCTCCGGTTTCGCATAAAGTGTAGCTATACCGAACCATAAAAAAATCGGGTTCTGTGATAGACAGAACCCGATGGAATAGGCGAAAAAAGAATAAACATATATTCTTTTCAAGACTACTTCCCTCCGCTGGTATAACCCAAATCAGGTTCAAAGGGTTAAAGAGTTTTATTGCACTCTTCTCTCAGTCTGAGCTATCAGACACCCCTAGTAGAAATAACATTCAAATTATTCAATTTACGGCTTAAGTTTACCATCATTCGGTAAAAAATCAACCCTTAAATAAAAAAAGCTAGACAATTAGCGTTGTCTAGCGGCATCGATTGCAATCACAATAGCTGTAATAATATGCATGATAAACCCTAAAAATGGAATCCAAGCAACCAGTGAGGTAACAATCCCTAGTATGTTTCCATAAGCAGATAACCCTCGTCTATTAGCTAAAATGAGCGTGATAGCATGAAGAATAAATCCAATAAAAAGAGGAGTATAACTAAACCCCATAACAATCCCCGCGCCAATTAAAGGAATTCCCAGCAAGGCTTCATACCCAGCAGTGATCCATTTCATTGTACGTACATTTCCATTCATAGTAAAAAGCCTCCTAAAAAAGATACTACTATATACGAGAAAAGAGAGAAAAAGTTTCAAATTACTTAGGGGATATGTCGTATAAGCAAGCACTAGTTGATTAAAATGATAGATGACAGTAAAGAGGATGGAAAAAACATAATGATTTAGTCATTTTTTTACACCAAAGAAAAATAGTCTAGATGATTCATTTTTAGCTAACGGCCCGGAATTTATACCGAACATAGCGACTGCTTTTTAAAACAAATAAAAGCTGATATCTTGTTTTTTTGGTTATAGCATGTAAGGTTTTTATTACAAATTATTAAAGATTCTTATCTTTTTGCAAATACACATTGTATTTCATAGTTTTAACAATTATGATAAAAAAGCAAGTGTCAAAATAGGAAAATAGTTGAGCATGTAAAACGAAGCGATAAGCTTATTAATTTGAAAGAAAGGCAAGGTACATAGCTTTATGTGGGAAATTATTGTAGCAATCATTTTAGGGATTGTAGAAGGTTTAACAGAGTTTGCTCCTGTTTCGTCAACTGGGCATATGATTATTGTGGATGACCTGTGGTTAAATTCAAAAGAATTATTTTCATCTCCAGTAGCTAATACATTTAAAATTGTTATTCAGCTAGGGTCGATCTTAGCAGTAGTTGTTATTTTTAAAGATCGTTTTATTAATTTATTAGGATTGGGAAAAAAGCCAGCTGCTCCAATTGGACCGACAAATCGCTTGAATTTAATGCAGGTAATTGTTGGGCTGTTACCCGCAGGAGTGTTAGGACTTTTGTTTGATGATTACATTGATGAACATTTGTTTTCTTTAAATACGGTGCTAATTGGCTTAGTAGTCGGAGCTGTATTAATGATTCTAGCAGATTTGTTTGGACCTAAACGTCCGCGTGTAGAAACGGTGGACCAAATGTCTTATGGACAAGCACTGGGTATAGGACTGTTTCAATGTATTGCTCTTTGGCCAGGCTTTTCTCGCTCAGGCTCAACGATTTCAGGAGGAGTTCTTCTTGGAATGAGCCATAAGGCAGCCGCAGATTTTACATTTATTATGGCAGTGCCAATCATGGCAGGAGCAAGTGGACTTTCATTGGTTAAAAACTGGCAGTATTTCACATCAGATGCGCTACCGTTTTTTATTGCTGGTTTTATCAGCGCCTTTATTTTTGCGCTGGTATCTATTCGCTTTTTCCTGAAATTAATTAATCGTATCAAATTAGTACCATTTGCACTATATCGAATTGTTTTAGCAGCTATTCTATATTTTGTATTTTTATAAAATAAACACGCGAGTTCTTTAGTCCTTTAAACTTCTAATAGAGACTCAAAGAGCAAGAAAAAGCTATTGCAATGTTGCAATAGCTTTTTTGCATAAATATATATTATCGCCTTTTGAAAGCGTTTTATAAACATGGGTATTGACAAAACGTGTCGAAAAATAGTAAATTAATATTTGTGCAGTATAAAGTTAAGTAAAAGTAAGACTTCTGTTTAGTTTTATTGACTGTAAAAAACGTATGACAACGTATAGATCGTTTTAATTTTATAAAAACTGAATAATAAGCTTAATCGTATAGAGCGGGGGAATCATTATCGGCAGTAAAGCTGCCTTGGGGTGAATCCTTACAAAAGGTAGGAAACTCTCAATTCCGAATCCGACAGTTAACCCCGTTTGCTTCATTGAGAGAAAGAGCCCAAAATAGCGTAAGTAAAAGGCTGTTCTTTCTTAAGAATAGTCTTTTTTTGTTTTTTCAGAAAAGTATATACAAATGTCATACATCTTTGGGGAGGTACATCTATGAAAAAAATTCGTTTTGGTTTGGCTACGCAGATTTTTACCGGTTTAATCCTTGGTGTTCTTGTAGGGGTAATTTGGTTTAACGATCCGCGTGTAGTAACATACCTACAGCCGCTAGGAGACCTATTTTTAAGATTAATCAAGATGATTGTTATTCCAATTGTTATCTCAAGCTTAGTCGTTGGAGTTGCAGGAGCAGGGAGCGGTAAACAGGTCGGAAAGCTCGGCGTTAAAACCATTCTCTATTTTGAAATTATTACGACTTTTGCAATTGTAATCGGTGTATTGATTGCTAATATTTTTCACCCTGGGCAAGGTGTAGACATTCATTCAGCACAGAAGAGTGATATTTCACAATACGTTGAAACATCCGAACAGCAAGAAGGAAAGTCAGTGGCTGAAACTTTCTTACACATTGTTCCGACAAACTTCTTCCAGTCAATTGTTGAAGGAGACATGCTAGCAATTATCTTCTTTACAGTGTTGTTTGCACTTGGAGTAGCAGCAATTGGGGAAAGAGGAAAGCCAGTTGTACAATTCTTCGACGGCGTTTCTCACGCAATGTTTCACGTGGTAAACCTTGTAATGAAAGTGGCTCCAATTGGTGTATTTGCTTTAATTGGTGTAACGGTTTCAAAATTTGGCTTAGATTCACTCCTTTCATTAGGAAAGCTTGTTATCTTAGTTTATTTAGCGCTAATTTTCTTCCTACTTGTTGTATTAGGAGGAATTGCGAAATGGGCAGGAATTAACATCTTCCACTTATTCCGCTATATGAAAGATGAACTGTTGTTAGCATACAGTACATCTAGCTCTGAGACAGTTCTTCCGCGTATTATGGAAAAACTTGAAAAGATGGGCTGTCCAAAAGCTATCGTATCGTTCGTTGTACCAATCGGTTATACATTTAACCTAGATGGTTCCGTTCTTTATCAAGCGATTGCAGCGTTATTCTTAGCGCAAGTGTATGGTATTGATTTAACGATCGTTCAACAGCTGACGCTCATTCTTGTATTGATGGTTACATCTAAAGGAATGGCTGCAGTGCCAGGAACATCATTTGTTGTATTACTAGCTACTCTTGGAACAATCGGTGTTCCCGCAGAAGGATTAGCCTTCATCGCCGGAGTAGACAGAATCATGGATATGGCACGTACGGTTGTTAACTTAGTAGGAAACACACTAGCAGCAATTGTAATGTCTAAATCAGAAGGCAAATTTGACCCTAAAAAAGGTACAGAGGTCATGAGGGCCGGCTAATTTATAAATTAAAAAGCTACTTATTCTATTCAAAAAATTAGAATAAGTAGCTTTTTTCATAATAATCCCTTTATTATTATGGGAATTGACCCTATAATATGTAACATCAGGTATAAAAATATCCAAATTTTATTCTTACATAAAGCAGTCACTGGTTCCTTTCTTTATCAGTAAATATAGAGATAGCTTAGCTAGTAGGGGGATAGTAGAGTATGTGGAAAAAGCGAATATGGGTCATCGCCTCGATAGTAATCGTATGTTTGTTAATCCCTTACAGTTTACCGATTGTGTTTGCTTTATTAACAGCATTAGCACTTGAGGGTATTGTTCAAAAATTGCATCAATCTTTTAAAATGAAGAGAGTCTATGCAGTGCTTATGACCTTCATTTTATATGTTGTTTCGCTCATACTTATTGGATTTTTTATTGTTCGGACAATCGTTACGCAAGTGGTTGCTCTTTCAAAAATAGCGCCTTCCTTTGTAAAAGAAATCTATGAAACCGCGATTTATCCAACTATTATTAAGTGGAAATACTATTCAAACGCTCTTCCTACAGAAGTGATTTCTTCTATCGAGCGCACGCTTGAAAAAACCGTAAATTCATTAGATTCTCTATTAAAAAGTACCGTAGAAATCATCATTAGCTTTGCCGCTACTGTTCCTGGGTTTCTATTAGAGTTTCTTATTTATTTAGTAGCACTTGTATTTATCAGCCTTGAGCTGCCTGCTATTAAAAATAAAATTAAGTCATTTTTAACAGAAGAAACGAAATATAAGCTACAAGTTGTCATCACTCAGCTTATCCAAGCGGGGGTTGGTTTTATCAAGGCACAAATTATCTTAAGTGTCATGACGTTTGTAATGGCTTATGTAGGGCTTTGGCTATTAGATGTTCCGTATACCGCGCTTCTTAGTTTATTAATTGTAATTGTCGATATCTTACCAATCCTTGGGACAGGCTCGGTGCTCGTTCCATGGGGGATTTTTGCTCTTACTCAAGGACATGACTCATTAGCAATCGGCTTATTTATTCTATTTGGAGTCATTACGGTAGTAAGACGTGTAGTAGAACCAAAAGTATTTTCTACAAATATGGGCATTTCACCTTTGGCTGCACTAGTTAGTTTGTACATTGGATTTAAACTTTTAGGCTTTGTCGGATTATTTTTAGGACCGGCTTTAGTTATTTTATACGATGCTCTTCGTAAAGTAGGTATTATTCAAATTAACTTTAAACTATAAAAGCGCTGGATAAAACTAGCGCTTTTTTTTATTGAAACTTTTGTAGTACGTAATACGTAAAGAGGGAAAGGAAAAAACTATGCCGCATTGGTTTTTATCTATCAATCGGCTAATTATAGTTTTGCAGTCTTAGATTTAATGACATGAGGAGGAGAATTTTTGTTAGAGTCGGTTTTACTTTCTTTAATTGAAGCGCTAAAACAGCTCTCTTATTTTGGCGTAATTTTAGCATTAACGTTTGAATTTGTCCCGGCAGAGCTTGTTTTACCTTTAGTAGGGTATTGGGTGTATCAAGGTGATATGAACTTGTATCTGGCTATCCTTGCAGGTACAGTAGGCGGTGTTTGTGGACCGTTGACTCTTTATGCACTGGGACGTTACGGTGGACGACCGCTGGTTTTAAAATATGGAAAATACTTTTTGGTGAAAGAAAAAGAAATTGACGCCGCTGATCGCTTTTTTAATAAGTACGGCAGCGGGGTTGCTTTTTTTGGACGCTTTATTCCAGGAGTGCGCACGGCTATCTCTTTTCCGTGCGGGATGGCAAAAATGAATGTATGGCTGTTTTCTATTTACACATTTGTTGCGATGCTTCCAGTAACGGCTATTTACGTATATTTAGGATATAAGTTAGGACCTAAGTGGAAAGAGGTCGGGCCGATTGTCTCTCAATATATGCAGCCTATTGGAATCGGAATTGTTGTTTTAATTGCATTGTTTTTTATCATTAAATATGTGCGGAATAAACAAGTAGGGCAGAGCTGATAAATCGAGGAAAAGAGTGAGGATATGTCAGAGCATGAGCAGTTAAGAGTAGAGTTACGAAAAATTGAAAAGTGGGAGAAAGACCAAAAAGGACTTTTTTTCTGGGAGCGGCTGGCTCGCTTGCCTTTTTCAGCTTTAGATAAAGTAACGCCAAAGTTCATTCATCAAAAAATAGAAAAATTATTAGATGAAATTGCTAAGTATGTTGATAATGGAGGCCAGTATTTAGCTAATACGTCTGTCACGCTAGAGAAAGCATCAGCCCAATTACAAGAAAATAAGCAGCTTTCAATAGAGGATATTCAGCATTTATCTCTGCAGGAAATGGATGAATTGGCGGAGTATTTTATTGAAGTCCGAAAAAAGAATGCACAGCTGCAAGGAGCTACAACCGGAGTAGGTGGAATTTTTACACTGGCGATTGATATTCCTTTTGTATTGGGACTTACACTTAAGACACTGCAAGAAGTGGCTGTTTCTTATGGTTATGACCCCACTGAGCAAGAGGAACGAATTTTTATGGTCAAATGCATGCAGTTTTCGTCTTCTGACATTGTAGGGAAACGTGCGATTTTAGAAGAATTAGCAAGCGGAAATCGAACGCAGAGCTTGCAGCAGCTCCAAGGTTGGAGAGAAGTGTTTCTAACCTATAGAGACAACTTGGGATGGAAAAAGCTATTTCAAATGATTCCTATAGCAGGAATGGTATTTGGGGCGTATATTAACAAACAAGCGATTAGCGATATAGGAGAAGTTGGAATGATGCTTTACCGTAAAAGGCGTATTTTGGAAAAAGTCTCACAATCTAAAAAATAGAAAAAGGCTGGTACGAAAGTATTTTAGTTGAAGAAAAATCCGAAAGCGTTTGATTCTTGATTAAGAATCGAATGCGTTCGGATTTTTTCATTGGTATAGTAAATGCAGCTTTCATGTGTTAAGTCTATTTCCTTAATCAAAATGAAAAGTAGGAATGGTAATATTATTTTTTCGTCTGGCAATCAGTAAATAAATAATTCCGATTATACTCCATACAATACCGATAAATAAAGATGTTTTTTCTAAGTTAAGCCACATAAAAAATAAAAATAAACTGCCGAGTAAAGGCATAAGTACATATGAAATATATCCACTGAGAGATCGTTTGTTTTGTTGAATAAAATAATGGATAAAAACCGCTATGTTCACTGAACTGAACGCAATTAAAGCACCAAAATTAATTAAAGAGGTAGCTTTTTCAAGAGACAGACCTAGTGAAATTAAAGAGAGGCCACCAATAATCACTACGTTCCAAACAGGCGTCTTTGTTTTAGGGTGAATATAGCCAAAAATTCCCCGAGGCAGATAACCATCTTTCCCAATTGCATAGAGAAGTCTTGATGCACTCATATGTGAGACAAGTCCAGAAGCAATAGTTGAAGTCAAGGCCGCTGCTACAAAAATAGATTGAAAAAGCTGGCCGCCAATTTTATAAGCGATCTCCGCTGATGCACCTTCTAAATCATGAAACAAAGAGGCTGAAGGGAAAAGAAGCTGCGCAAAGTAAGAAACCGTGATAAATAAGGCGCCTCCCGTACACGCAATGATAAGAATCCCTTTAGGAATGGTTTTCTCAGGCTTAAGTGTTTCTTCGGCCATAGTGGTTACAGCATCAAATCCTAAAAAAGAAAAGCATAAAATAGCTGCTCCGTTTAATAACAGAGATATAGAGGCCGATTCACTTATAAACGGTTTAAATGATAGCTCTTGGCCTTGAGTTGTAGCACTTAAAATAATAAAGATAATAGCGACTAAAATTTGAAAAGCAACTAATAGCGTACCAAAAGAAACGGTTAAATGAACGCTGAAAATATTCATTATGGTCATGATGACAACAAAGCTGATAATCCATACGGCCTTTGGAACACCTGGAAACAGAGAGCTTAGGTAAATATTTGTCAAAAGTGCATTAATCATTGGCAGAAATAGATAATCAAGAAGAGCCGTCCATCCTACCAAAAAACCAATGCTTGGATTCATTACTTGCTGTGCGTATGTATAAGAGGAACCAGCTCCGGGAAAAGCTTTTACCATCTTTCCGTAACTAATGGCTGTAAATAAAATAGCAATCAACGTGAATGCATAAGCGCCTGAAACATGTCCATCTGTTGATTCAGTTACAATGCCAAATGTATCAAAAACGGCCATAGGTGCCATGTAGCCTAACCCTATCACAACAATATGCCATAATTTTAGTTGTTTAAGAAGAGAAGGTTCATGATTCATATTTGTCATCCTTTCTGTGTATAATCATTCTGCATTATTTATTATTATACTATATTATTAGGTTTGTCATCTTTTTTTGAAAAAGAAGAGAAAATTGCGCGCTAAGAGATAAAGAGCATTTAATTGATTACTAGATAAAGCAAAAAAATGCTCTTTTTCACTTTGATTTTTACCATTGAGCCTAGAAAGTATTTTACATAAAATGAAAGAAAGTAAAAAAAGCTTCGTTTAGGGTGATCTACTTGTAATAAATACGAGAACAAATTTTTGAATGCGGTTACATTTTGTTGGTGTACAAAGTTAAGAATGATGGTGAAGGAGATGAAGGAAGTGATTGCTACACCCTATATAAACTTGGAGATAAACAAGGAACCAGGTGTGCATGTCGTATTGGATGAAACAAAAAAAGATGGTGTTTACTTTATTAAATTAACGGTCAAGTCGGTTAAAAAAAGAATTCTTCCAAAAATGAAATTAAAATGGAGCGTTCCATTGTTAGATATCCAACTATATAAATCTTTACAAACTAGTAAGGGCGATGTGAATGCCTCTTTTGTTCATTGTTTTATGAATAAGAATGGTTCTAACCGCTACACCATTGCATGTTCAGATATACGCCATCCTATTCTGTGTGCTCCCAATTGGAAAGACATGTGTCTAGATGTAGAACTGACCTTATTTAGTGAAAGCACTTGGTCTCTTCATAGCTATGAAACTGAACTGCGAATAGATACAAGAATGCTTGAAACAGAAGAGTTATTTAAAGATTTAGCGAAATGGTATGAGAGAACAGAGATTAATTTAGCATCTGCCTTTGAGCATGCAACGGCAATAGATGAAAAAGGAAATGTCTCGTTAGATATTTGATGGTAAGGAGAGGAATAAAGTGGGAATCTTATTTAATGAAGGTACAAAGGAATTTCACCTGCAGGGACGCGATGTAAGTTATATCTTTTCAGTGTTGAGAAACGGGCAGCTTGGTCACTTGTACTATGGAAAGAAGCTTAAGCACCGTTCATCTTTTCAGCATTTTTTACGTGTAGAAACAAGAGGAGCTAGCGCTTCAGTATATGAAGGAGAACTAGCATTTTCTCTTGAAACAATTAAACAAGAGTATCCTTCTTATGGAACAACAGACTTCAGAGAGCCAGCCTATCAACTTCTTCAGCAAAACGGAAGCCGAATCACGAATTTTGAATACGATAACCATAAAATTTACAAAGGCAAGAAGCCATTGAACGGCTTACCTGCTACATATGTAGAAGAAGAAAGTGAAGCCACAAGTGTAGAAGTTGAACTGATTGATAAATTGCTCAATGCATCACTTATTTTAACGTATACCGTTTACGAAGACCGAAATATTATTACGCGTCACGCACGATTTGAGCATAGAGGAGAAGAAGCAGTCGATATTTTGCGTATCATGAGCGGCAGCATTGATTTGCCTACATCAAATTATGAGATGGTTCAGCTTTCCGGTGCGTGGATTCGAGAAAGACACGTGAAAACACGAATGCTTCAGCCTGGTATTCAAAGTATTTCTAGTGCGAGAGGTACAAGCAGCAGTCAGCAAAACCCATTTTTAATTTTAAAGAATCCAGCTGCAACTGAACATAGTGGAGAAGCGTATGGTTTTAGTCTTGTATACAGCGGAAACTTTCTTGGACAAGTGGAAGTAGATCATTATAATGTATCAAGAATAACGATGGGCATTCATCCTTTTGATTTTCAGTGGCGACTAGAAAGTGGACAAACTTTTCAATCACCAGAACTAGTACTGGCTTATTCAAATAGCGGTCTAAACGGACTTAGCCAAGAGTATCATGAGCTTTATCGCAAGCGTCTCGCTAGAGGAAAATGGCGGGATTTGGAGCGCCCGGTTTTAATTAATAACTGGGAAGCGACGTATTTTGATTTTAACGAAGAGAAAATTGTACATATTGCCAAAGAAGCACAAAAGCTAGGCGTTGAACTTTTTGTATTGGATGACGGCTGGTTCGGTAAACGTAATGATGATACAACTTCTCTTGGAGACTGGTTTGTAGACAAAAATAAGCTTCCGGGCGGTATGAAGTCATTGGCTCAAAAAGTAACGGATTTAGGCATGGAGTTTGGATTATGGTTTGAACCTGAAATGATTTCAAAGCAAAGCAACTTGTATGAACAGCATCCAGATTGGTTGATTCATGTACCAAATCGTCATCAGTCTCATGGACGAAATCAATACGTGCTTGATTTTTCACGAGAAGAAGTAGTGAATTATATTTATGAACGAATGGAAGCTATTTTAAGTGAAGCACCTATCTCTTATATAAAATGGGATATGAATCGAAATATAACGGAGATTGGATCTGTTGGGCTGCCTGCGAATCGCCAGTTTGAAGTAGTGCATCGCTATATTTTAGGTGTGTATGATTTGTATGAGCGACTAACAAAGAAGTTCCCGGATATTTTATTTGAATCATGTGCAAGCGGAGGCGCTAGATTTGATCCGGGAATGCTTTATTATGCTCCTCAAGCCTGGACGAGCGATAACACGGACGCGATTGAACGTCTAAAGATTCAGTACGGCACGTCTTTTGCCTATCCAATCAGTTCAATGGGAGCACACGTATCAGCCGTACCAAATCATCAAGTACGCAGAGTAACAAGTCTGGAAACAAGAGGAGACGTTGCGTATTTTGGCGCATTTGGTTATGAGCTAGATGTTACGCTGATGACAGAAGATGAAAAAGAAACGGTAAAAAAACAAATTCGTTATTATAAAAAACACCGCTCTCTTATTCAAAATGGTACATTCTATCGTTTAAAAAGTCCGTTTGAACAAGATGGGAATGTGACGAGCTGGATGATTGTTTCAACCGATCAAAAACAGGCAATCATCGGTTATTATCAAGTATTGACTAGACCAAATCCTTCTTATGAACGCATCGAGCTAAAAGGGCTTCATCCTGATTATGAATATACCGTGATGGAAACAGACCAAACAGCTTATGGAGATGAGCTCATGTATGCAGGAATTGCTCTAAATCATGAATATCCGGGTGTTGAAGCCTATGATGAAAAATCGGGAGACTTTGTATCGGTTATTTACACACTGCAAGCTCAATAAGCAAGAAGCCACTTCAGTATCAAAGAAGTGGCTTTTTTAGTTAACTATTAATTAAGTAGTGTTGACATAAAAGGTGTAGCAATGGTAACTTTTAGTTATAATTGTAAACTTTTTATGTTTATGAGTTTACTAAATGGAGGGGAATTGATGGAAACAACAAGTTTAAGAGATTGGAAAGCACTTGCTCAGTCTATTATTAAAGGAAAAGAAATTACATATAACGAAGCGCTTCAACTTCTTCATGTACCGGATGAAGAAGTGTTAGAGGTCATGAATGCCGCCTACTTAATTCGTCATCATCATTATGGAAAAAAAGTAAAGCTCAATATGATTATTAATACTAAATCGGGTTTATGCCCAGAAGACTGTGGATATTGTTCGCAGTCAATTGTATCAGAAGCGCCGATTGATAAGTATGCGTGGTTAACAAAAGAGAAAATTGTAGAAGGTGCTTTTGAAGCTCAAAAAAGAAAAGCAGGTACATATTGTATCGTGGCGTCAGGCCGTCGTCCTACTGATAAAGAAGTAGCGCACGTAGTGGGAGCGGTAAAAGAAATTCGTCAAAAGACAGACTTGAAAATCTGTGCCTGTCTAGGCTTTTTAACAGATGATCAAGCACACGAACTAGTTGAGGCGGGTGTTCATCGCTATAATCATAATTTAAATACTCACGCTGATAACTACGACGATATTTGTTCTACGCATGGCTATGAAGATCGAGTCGATACGGTTACTACATCTAAAAAAGCAGGTTTGTCACCTTGTTCCGGTGCGATTTTTGGAATGGGCGAGACAAATGAACAAGCCGTTGAATTAGCTTTTCAAATTAAAAAGTTAGATGCAGATTCTATTCCATGCAACTTTCTTGTTGCCGTTCCAGGAACGCCTCTAGAAGACAAAAAGGCGTTAAAGCCAATGCAATGCTTAAAGCTGTTAGCGATGATGCGTTTTGTAAATCCAGCCAAAGAAATTCGAATTTCAGGAGGCAGAGAAGTTAACCTTAGATCACTTCAGCCGCTTGGTTTGTTTGCTGCAAATTCAATTTTTGTAGGCGATTATTTAACGACTCAAGGTCAAGAACCTACAGCTGACTGGGGATTAATTGAAGATTTAGGATTTGAAATCGAAGAATGTGCACTGTGAAGCCGTTGAGAAATCAACGGCTTTTTTTTATCTTCAGCAGATTTACAGGAACTATACGTTTACTTTACAAAACTCAACAGCTTCTTTATATTGCCTTCACAAATAACCATTATTATAAAACATGTGAACGATAAGTGAATAGTTACTAAGGTTATGAAATTGAGAAACCACAAAAAACAATAGGTCTATATAAACATCCTATGCGTTTTTTGTGGTTTTTTTATAAATGAAAGGAAGGAATCGTTTTGAATAAGGAAGCAGATTTCTTACAACAGCTTGGACAAGATCGTTTAATTGCATCCATTAAAAGTCCGAAAAATTTAGAGCAATTTTTAGAAACAGAGATCCAGGCCGCCTTTTTATTAACGGGCAATATTAGTGTAATTAAACGCTATGTAGATTTACTCAAACAGCATAATCGAATGGTTTTCTTACACATTGAAAAAATTCCGGGAATTAGCTATGACCGGGAAGGGCTTAAATTTCTCGCTAAGTTTGTAAAGCCCACAGGTATCGTAACCACTAAAAGTTCACTCATTAATTACGCAAAACAGGAAGGGCTGGTTGCTATTCAGCGGCTATTTTTAGTGGATACAGACGCAGTAGCACAAGGGTTAAAAACTGTTCAAAATATTAAACCGGATGCATTAGAACTAATGCCAGGGTTGATTCCGGAGATGATAGAGAAAATCGTTAAAAAAACAAGTATCCCTATTATTACAGGTGGACTCATTCAAAATGAAAGCCATATCCAAGCTGCTTTAAAAGCAGGGGCTACGGCAGTTTCTACAGGGAAATCATGGCTGTGGAAAAAATATGAATGAGCGAGAAAGGAGCATTTTTAATGAAAAAAGTAGAGTTAGTTAACGTTGGAAAGTCATATGATCAAAAAACAAATGTCATTCAAGATATTAACGTCACAATTGAACCTGGAGAATTCTTCGTATTAGTAGGTCCTTCAGGATGCGGGAAAAGTACAATGCTGCGAATGATTGCCGGATTAGAAGAAGTCACGCAGGGAGAGTTGCTAATTGGAGATGTAAAAGCAAATAAACTGCTTCCAAGTCAGCGCGATTTGTCCATGGTGTTTCAAAACTATGCTTTATATCCGCATTTGACAGTAGAACAAAATATTCTTTTTGGTCTGCATACAAAGAAGATTTCAAAGCAAGAACAGCACAAGCGCTGCAGGGAAGCAGCAGAAATGCTTGGTTTAAGTGAATATTTAAAACGAAAGCCTAGACAGCTTTCGGGAGGACAGCGTCAGCGTGTAGCACTCGCACGTGCTATAGTTACTCATTCACCTATTTGCCTGATGGATGAGCCGTTATCCAACTTGGATGCGAAGCTGCGAGCAAAGATGAGATCAGAAATTCGCCAGATTCAGCGTAAGTTAGGTATTACGATGATTTATGTCACGCATGATCAAACGGAAGCGATGACGATGGCGGATCGAATGATGATTTTAAATGGAGGTAATATTCAGCAGGTTGGGCGTCCGCTCGATATTTACAATGCACCGGCAAACACGTTCGTAGCGTCGTTTATAGGTTCTCCCCCTATGAACTTATCAAACGTTTCTATAGAAAATAACTTACTCGTTTTTGAAGATAGAAGAGCTATTTCTATGAGTGCATCATACAACAACCTTAGCGGTAAAAAGGAAGTTGTGGTTGGAGTAAGACCTGAGCACGTTCAGCTTGCGACAAACGACAACACCAGCTTTATCGTAGAGGTAGATAATGTCGAAATTCTAGGAACGGAAACACTGCTTACATTTCAAATGGGAGACAAACAGTGGATGGCTAAGTGGAACGGTCAATGGAATATAAAAGTGGGAGAGCGCGTCCCTATTTTTATCGATCCAAAACACCTGTTTTTATTTGATAGTGATACAGGTTCATGCTTGCACTATGAACCATCAACGGAAGATTTAACTGTAAAGGGGGCATTTGTATGAGTGCTGTTACCAAAACAGCAAACTCGCCTGTTTCTGTTTCATCAAATCCACAAGAAAAGAAGTCAATGCCTAACCTATTGGTAGGATTATCTTACTTGCTGCCATCATTATTGTTATTTGGTGTATTTCTTTTCTACCCAATGATTAAGACCTTATATTTAAGTCTTTTTATTACAGACACACAGGGAAATCCCTTGAAATTTGTAGGATTACAAAATTTCTTTTATCTATTTACAGATCCAAACTTTTTACAAAGTATGAAAGCCACTTTTTTATTTGTACTATACACGGTGCCTATTGGCTTAATTATTGCATTATTCCTAGCGCTAATCGCAAATGAAAAGCTAAAAGGAATTGGTTTTTTCAGAACAATGTTTTCATCTACGATGGGAATGAGCGTAGCGGCTTCTTCTGTAATTTGGATGTTTATGTATAACCCGACAATCGGTGTTATTAATAAAGTATTAAATCTTGTAGGCATTCATGATGTGCAGTGGTTATTAGATCCTAAGTATGCGCTGATTGCTGTGTCCATCTCTACGATTTGGATGAACATTGGTTTTACCTTTTTAATTTTACTTGGCGGGTTACAAAATATTGATGAAAAGCTGTATGAAAACGCGCGTATTGCTGGAGTTAGCTATTGGTATCAGCTCCGTAAAATTACGCTTCCTATGCTTTCGCCAACGCTGTTTTTTATTATCACCGTTTCGTTTATTAACGCGTTTCAAACGTTTGGACAAATTGACATTTTAACAAAAGGCGGGCCTACAGATTCCACAAATGTCATTGTTTATTCAATCTACAAAGATGCATTTGTAAACTATAATGTTGGCTCTGCAAGTGCTCAAGCTACAATTTTGTTTTTCTGTATTCTACTGGTTACGGCTCTTCAATTTAAGCTTGGAGAAAGGAAGGTACATTATCAATGAGCATCACGAGAAAATGGACAACTTATTTGTTACTCATTGCAGCTACTTTAGTATTGATGTTTCCTATTCTATACGCTTTTTCCATTAGTTTTATGAGTGGAGCGGAAGTGTTGGAAGGGAAGATTTGGCCATCATCTTTTTCATTTGAAAACTATCGGGATGCTTTTGAAAAAGTTCCGCTGCTTCATTATTTAATTAACAGTTTTGCTGTATCTATTTTTGTCATGGCCGGGCAGCTGTTAGTTTCAAGTTTGGCTGCTTTTGCATTTGTATTTATTAAATTTAAAGGAAGAGATACTATTTTCTTTCTCTTTATTTCTACGATGATGATTCCATGGGAAGCAACGATGGTTCCTAACTTTTTAACAGCACAAAAGCTAGGCTGGATTAATAACTATTTGGGATTAACAATTCCTTTTTTCGCCTTAGCATTTGGAACATTTTTATTGCGCCAACAGTTTAAAACCATTCCGGGCGAGCTGTATGAAGCTTCTCAAGTCGCAGGGATCAGCCGCTTCCGTTTCTTTTGGAATGTTGTGCTTCCTGTTTCTAAAACAAGTCTAGTTACGCTTGGCGTATATAGCTTTTTAACAACATGGAATATGTATTTATGGCCACTGTTAGTGACAAATACAGAGGATGTTCGTACCGTTCAGATTGGTTTAAAACAAATGCAAACGCAGGAGATTTCAACTGATTGGGGAGTGGTTATGGCTGCTGTCGTGGTTGTTATTATACCGACATTATTACTATTATTCCTAGGTCAAAAACGTCTTCAAAAAGGATTAACACAAGGTGCAATTAAATAGGAGAGTGAATGTGATGAAAAAGATATTGGCTATCGTAACGGCATGCTTGCTGGTCATTCTAGGCGCTTGCTCAAACTCAACTGGTTCTTCGGAAGCGCAAGAAACTAAAAAAACAGCATCAGGTAAAACAGAAGTCGTTTTTTGGCACGCCATGAGCGGTGACCTTGAAAAATCACTCAATAAAATAGTCGATGAGTACAATAAATCTCAGGATAAAGTTGAAGTAAAGCCCGTTTTCCAAGGAACGTATGAGGAAGCACAAACAAAATTTAATACGGTAGCAGGAACTAAAGATGCACCTGCTATCATGCAAACGTTCGAAGTAGGAACGAAATTCATGATAGACAGCGGCAAGGTTCAGCCTGTTCAAAAATTTATTGATGAAGACCACTACGATACTTCACAGTGGGAGAAAAATATTTCAAGCTATTACCAAGTAGATGGAAAGCAATATTCAATGCCGTTTAACTCTTCAACACCTGTGTTAGTTTACAACAAAGATGCCTTTAAAAAAGCAGGGTTAGATCCTGAAAATCCACCAAAAACGTATGATGAATTAAAGGCAGCTGCAAAGAAACTAACAGAGAAACAAGGAAATAAAACATCACAATACGGTTTTTCAATTCTAAATTACGGATGGTTCTTTGAAGAGCTAGTTGCTTCTCAAGGCGGTTTGTATGTAGATCACGAAAACGGCCGTAAAGGGGATGCCGAGAAGGCAGTATTTAATGGAAAAGAAGGACAAAACGCATTTAATTTAATCAATGATATGTACAAAGAAGGTACCTTCTACAATGTAGGGCAAAACTGGGATGATATGCGCGCAGCATTTCAATCTAAAAAAATTGCAATGTTTTTAGATTCATCAGCAGGTATTAAAACATTAGTAGACAATGCTCCATTTGATGTGGGTGTATCAGATCTTCCTGTGCCAAAAGAAGAGGATCGCCAAGGAGTAGCTATCGGGGGAGCATCTTTATGGATGTCTAAAGGAATTAGTGATGAAACATCTAAAGCGGCGTGGGACTTCATGAAATATTTAGCAACACCAGAAGTTCAGGCAAAATGGCACGTGGAAAGTGGCTATTTTGCGGTTAATCCTAAAGCATATGATCAAGAAATCGTAAAGAAAGAATGGAAAAAATATCCTCAACTAAAAGTGACGGTTGATCAGCTTCATAAAACTAAATCAACTTCGGCAACACAAGGCGCTTTAATTTCGGTATTTCCGGAATCACGCCAAAAGGTAGTAACAGGAATGGAAAGCCTGTACCAGGGAGTAAAGCCGAAACAAGCACTTGATCAAGCAGCAAAAGAAACGAATAGAGCATTAGAAGTAGCCAATCAAAAATAACGTATGATTACGAAGCTCGTCTTTCAAGTTATTTTGAGGACGAGCTTTTTATTTAGTGAATGACTAGTTAGGGGAGATAGAGGACAATGAATAATTCAATTGATCTTTATGCGCATCGCGGCTTTAGCGGACGATATCCTGAAAATACAATGATTGCATTTGAAGAAGCTAGAAAAATGCGAGTTTCAGGTATTGAATTGGATGTACAACTAACCAAAGACGGAGAAATAGTAGTGATTCACGATGAACGAATTGACAGAACGACGAATGGAATGGGATATGTTCAAGAATTTTCATATAAACAGCTGCGGTTATTCGATGCTGGAAGCTGGTATGATTCTCGTTTTTCTAAACAATCAATTCCCACGTTAATAGAAGTGTTTGAGTGGATGATGGACAAAAAGACAGAAATGACCGTGAACATTGAATTAAAAAATGACCAAATTTACTATCCAAAACTTGAGGAAAAAGTTCTTCGTCTAATCGATGAGTTTGATTTAGAAGATCAAGTTATTTTGTCATCTTTTAACTATGATAGCTTGGCTAAAGTGAGATCTCTCCATTCATATATCCCAACAGGATTTTTATTTGAAGGGGTGAGTGAAGATGCGATTGGAAAAGCAAAATCGATAGGTGCGCACCTGCACTGTGATATGTCGTTTGCTCTTTCTTCGTACGGGAAAAAAGCAAAGCAAGAAGGATTAGACTTACGAGTATATACAATTAATGAACTGAATGACTTTTTGAAGCTCCAGCAGGCTTCAGTAAAAGTAGTGATGACAGATTACCCTAACCGTTTTTCCTCTACAATGTTCAAAGGATGACGCAGAAAGGCCGTATGTATTCGTACGGCCTTTTTTATAGGGTAAATATTATTTTATTCTGAATAGTATAAAATTTATATTGTGAAATTGTTTTATAGATGATATATTGAGAGTAGATTATAATGTTCCTTATGAAAGCGAATACATGTTGCGTAGCTCCGCAAATGTTCATTTGCCGGTCCCTAGCATCGTCTGTTATCTCTTTTAGGAGGAATAAAAAATCATGTATGATCAAGATACTATCTATATTATTGGAGATGCCAAAGCTCCTCAAAGCAATCCGATTACTAAAAAGTTCAATCAGTATTTTTTAGGATTGGTAGTTGATAAAACAAATGGAAAAATTATTGATGTGGAATGCTCAGCGACGATTGAGTTAACCGTTCGATTTGTTCAATCAATTTTTATTGGACGTCATATAAGTGATCCCACCCTTACAGACGACATTAACAGCCGCTACTTCGGGTCTTCCCAAAAAGCGCTGGTGGTAGCGTTTCATGATGCACAGAAAAAATATCAGCAAATAACAGCTGCTTTGTCTACATAGACCTAGACGAAATCCAGCCTGACGTTTTCAAACGTTGGGCTGGATTTTGTTTTGCATAAAAACATTTTCGGGGAGATGAAGGGGGAAGAATAAATGATTCAAGATGGATTTATGTATGTGAGTGTGTTAACTGCCTTTGCTGCGCTCATGGTAGGAATTGAAAAAAGATTTAAAGCCAATGGATTTTTTAAGTTTATTCCAGGTATTGTACTTATTTATATAGGAGCGGCTCTTATGCAAACGGCAGGATTATTTGGGGATAGCGAGTCAAATGCCGCCATGTATGCAGGCGTTAAAAATGCACTTCTTCCTGCTATGCTGATGCTTATGCTGTTAAAGTGTGATGTTCGAAGTGTAATTAAACTTGGTCCAAGAATGCTGGGAGGATTCATCGTTGCGGTTTTTAGTATAATGATAGGCTTTATCCTCGTCTATGCCATCTTTAAGAATTTCTATGTAGAGGATACGTGGAAAGCTTTTGGTGCTTTATCAGGAAGTTGGACCGGTGGGTCAGCTAACATGGTTGCCCTTCAAGGGATTTTGGATGTTCCAGAAAATATATTTGGCTACGCTCTTATGATGGATACGATTAACTATGCCGTATGGGTTATGCTTATGTTTTGGCTTGTACCATTTGCATCTAAATTTAATAAATGGACAAAAGCAGACGTCAGCTTTATTGAGAATAGTATAGATGAAGTCGCAGCAACATCTGAAAGCGAAAAAGAAGGCCCACAGTTTCAGCATCTTCTTTATTTGCTTGGGCTAGGTTTGTTCGTTTCGGCATTGTCTACATTTATCGGAGGGCGTTTGCCTGAAGTGGGAGCCGTTATTAATGCAACGAGCTGGACGATTATGATTGCTTCTGTCGTTGGTTTAGTGCTTGCTGTAACTCCAGCGGCAAAAATTCCAGGTACGCTCGATGTATCAAACGTTATGTTATACATCGTTGTAGCGTTAATTGCTTCTCAATCAGATTTTTCAAATTTAGCTCAGGCTCCTATTTACTTAGTATCTGGTTTTCTCATTATGTTCGTCCACTTAGTGATCATGCTGTTGCTAGCTAAACTATTTAAATATGATTTATTTACGCTCGGGGTAGCCAGTTTAGCTAATATTGGCGGAATGGCGTCTGCTCCAATGCTTGCAGCTGCTTATAACCGTGCACTGATTCCGGTAGGAGTCATTATGGCTCTGATGGGTTCCTTCTTAGGTACTTATTTTGGTATGATGATCGCCAAAATTTTAGGGGCGATCTAAGAATAAACCAAAATAGGTATAAAAGAATATGTGTGCTGAATCGAAAGGAAGCGATTGAAATGATAATTAAAGACATAACTGTAAAGCATCAAACCGTTCCACTGCTCGTTCCGTTTAAAACAGCGCTTCGAACAGCAACAGAGATAGACAGCATAAGTGTAGAGATTCAGTTAGAAAACGGAATAAAAGGAAAAGGAGCGGCTTCGCCAACATATGTTATTACAGGCGATTCTTTAGAAGGCATTCAAGCTGCACTTCAAGGACCTATTAAACTAGCGCTAATAGGGGAGGATATACGTCAGTTTCAAAAACTCTTAAAAAAAATTCAAAGCTGCTGTATTCACAATTCAAGTGCTAAAGCGGCTGCCGATATCGCTTTGCATGATGCTTATACAAAGTTTCTCAACATTCCTTTATATGCTTTCTTGGGCGATAAGCAGCCTATCTCTACGTGTATGACGATAAGTGTTGATAAACCTGAAAAAATGGCTGAAGACGCACAAAAAAGTGCAGCGGACGGATTTGACATTTTAAAAGTGAAGGTAGGTTCAATTCCTGAGCTAGACCTTGAGCGTATTAAACATATTCGATCTGTCATTCCGGATCATGTAAAACTTCGGTTGGATGCAAATCAAGGATGGACTCCAAAACAAGCAGTGCAATTAATTAATAAAATGGAAACTCTCAACTTTGGTATTGAATTGGTAGAACAGCCTGTCCCTGCTCATGATTGGGAAGGGTTAAAGTTTGTGACTGAACGAGTAAACGTACCCATTATGGCAGATGAGAGTCTATTTTCTGCCAAAGATGCATTAAGGCTTGTAAGCGGGCGGTACGTGGATCTTTTAAATATTAAGCTAATGAAGTGCGGAGGCATTAATGAAGCAAGAAAAATCGCGAGTATTGCCGAGGCGAACGGTGTTGCGTGTATGATTGGAAGTATGATGGAACCATCACTTTCCGTGGGAGCAGCTGCTCATCTGGCAGCCGCTCATCCAAATATCACGTATTTTGACTTAGATGCTCCTCTTTGGCTTTCAACTGAACTGGATGTGTTAAAGTACAGCGGTCAAGAGGTTTTCTTATCAGATCTTCCTGGAATAGGAGAAATCACCGTTCCTATCTCAAAATAAAAAGATAGTAATATAGTAGAAGGAGAGAGACGATGAATATAAAACTTTGGCTTTTGACGGCAACAACAGTTATTTTAGCTACATTTGGAGTCAGTGCAGTTCCTTCTGTTCATGCTTCTGAAGAAAAAGAAACTGCTTATATAGATGTCGCAGCAGCTACTCTTTGGACAGCACCAAACATCTTGCGTGAAGTGGACGCTCCGTCAGCTACTAATCCTGTAGATATGAAGAAGTGGACCACATCGATGAATTTGAAACAGAAGCAGCAGTTATCTAGTGACGGGATGCTTGAGACACAAGCGTTATATGGAAACAAAGTAACGGTTTTAGAGAGACAAGGAGATTGGGTCAAAGTAGCTGTAGACGGACAGCCTACTTCTCGAAATGAATTAGGATATCCCGGGTGGATGCCTACTAAACAATTAACCTATAGCAAAACGTACGAACAGTATGCAAAGAAGCCTTTTGTAATGGTGACGGCTCCGACTACTTATTTATATCATTCGCCTTCTTTGAAAAAGAAAGGCATTGAAGTTAGCTATAATACGCGCTTACCTCTTTTGGCAAAATCAAAGAGTGCATATAAAGTATTAAAACCAAATGGAAAGACAGCATGGGTTTCTGCAAAAGCAGGAAAAATCTACGCGTCTCAAAAAGATATTCCTGTACCAACTGGCACGGAGCTTGTTGAAAGCGGAAAGGCATTTTTAAATCTTCCATATTTATGGGCTGGCATGAGTGGTTTTGGATTTGACTGCTCTGGATTTACGTTTACGATGTACCAGTCCCATGGTATTACAATTCCACGTGACTCAGGCCCACAGTCTAGAGCAGGGAAACCAGTAGAGATGAACAATCTTCAACCCGGAGACTTATTATTCTTTGCCTATAACCAAGGAAAAGGAAGCGTCCACCATGTAGCAATGTATGCGGGAGATGGCATGATGATTCATTCGCCGAACTCCGAGCGGACAGTAGAGATTATTCCTTTAAACACGAAGGGGTATATTGAAGAGTATGCAGGTGCACGTCGTTATTTACCTTAATTAGTAAGATAAGAAAGAAGCTCTTTTTGTGAAGGGCTTCTTTTTTAATATAGGTATAAATAAAAATTAGAAAATTTAGATTATTTACGTTTAACTACTTCTCAGTAGGGGAAGAAGTAAAGTAAGAAAAAAAACATTTTTCTTCTCGAAACATATTGACTTTATGTGCAGGGCGTTATATTATTATAAGGCGTCGTTGAGACATAACAGTAACAACGAAGCTGAAAAAAGAATTTTAAAAAGTTGTTGACATTACGTCGGTAACTTGATAAGATAATAAAGTCGCTTAAGAGCGGCGGTTGAACTTTGAAAACTGAACAAAGCGACAAACGTCAACGTTAATTTTTATTTTTTAAAATGAGCAAGTCAAACATTTCTTCGGAGAGTTTGATCCTGGCTCAGGATGAACGCTGGCGGCGTGCCTAATACATGCAAGTCGAGCGAACTGATTAGAAGCTTGCTTCTATGACGTTAGCGGCGGA
>NZ_JAKWFJ010000009.1:0-51100 GCF_029522155.1 Priestia sp. P5
ATTAGGCACGCCGCCAGCGTTCATCCTGAGCCAGGATCAAACTCTCCGAAGAAATGTTTGACTTGCTCAATTAAAAAATAAAATTTAACGTTGACGTTTGTCGCTTTGTTCAGTTTTCAAAGTTCAATATATTTGGAGCGGGTGATGAGAATCGAACTCACGACATCAGCTTGGAAGGCTGAGGTTTTACCACTAAACTACACCCGCAATATGGCGCGCCCGAGAGGAGTCGAACCCCTAACCTTTTGATCCGTAGTCAAACGCTCTATCCAATTGAGCTACGGGCGCTTCTTATGATGTTTACCACCGTTGTTTTGGCGACTTTATTATAATATCACTTCTATTTTCTTATGTCAACACTTTTTTAAAAAGTTTTTTTGGTGCGGCCGAGAGGACTTGAACCTCCACGGGGTCGCCCCCACTAGGCCCTCAACCTAGCGCGTCTGCCATTCCGCCACGACCGCTAAATACATAAAATGAATAAGATGCGGGTGAAGGGACTTGAACCCCCACGTCGTAAAGACACTAGATCCTAAGTCTAGCGCGTCTGCCAATTCCGCCACACCCGCAAGAAATGAAAATGAGCCATGAAGGACTCGAACCTTCGACCCTCTGATTAAAAGTCAGATGCTCTACCAACTGAGCTAATGGCTCTTTATGGCTGGGCTAGCTGGATTCGAACCAACGCATGACGGAATCAAAATCCGTTGCCTTACCGCTTGGCGATAGCCCAATAATTTAAATGGCGGTCCCGACGGGAATCGAACCCGCGATCTCCTGCGTGACAGGCAGGCATGTTAACCGCTACACCACGGGACCATCCAAAATTATGTATAAAACAGTCAAATGGTGGAGGATGACGGGATCGAACCGCCGACCCCCTGCTTGTAAGGCAGGTGCTCTCCCAGCTGAGCTAATCCTCCACAGAATATGTAAATGAAAATCAATGGTGACCCGTACGGGATTCGAACCCGTGTTACCGCCGTGAAAGGGCGGTGTCTTAACCGCTTGACCAACGGGCCATTATAAAATGGCGGAGAAGGAGGGATTTGAACCCTCGCGCCGCTTACACGACCTACACCCTTAGCAGGGGCGCCTCTTCAGCCACTTGAGTACTTCTCCATATGGCTCCACAGGTAGGACTCGAACCTACGACCGATCGGTTAACAGCCGATAGCTCTACCACTGAGCTACTGTGGAATAATATTTATCAGACTTCTTACATTGTAATCGACATTATATGTAATGTCAATAAGTTTTTGTAATTTCTTTGCCGTTTATTTGAGACGGCTTTATTAATTTATCATAATCAATCTATTTTAGTCAAGCATCTTCTATATTTTTTTTAATTTACCTTTACACTTTCCACAAACATATTTAACCGTGTTCACTTTTCTTTTTCGAACATATTTTTGATCACACTGCATACATACATATATGTGCTCTTTTTTCTTTCCATCACTTTCTTTTTTCAATGCCTGACAAAATCGAGGGGCGCCTACTTCTTTCATTAGCCTTTTAAAGTCTTGATCTCCATGCTTATACCCTTTCCCCTCAATATGCAAATGGTAGTGACAGAGCTCATGTTTAATAATTTCTACTATTTCTTGTCTGCCATATTGTTCAAAGTATTTGTAGTTTACTTCTATATTAGATGTACGTAATAAATACCTTCCACCTGTCGTACGTAACCGAGAATTAAAAGTGGCTTCATGACGAAATGGTTTGTGGAACAGCTTCAATGAAATTTCTTCTACAAGTATTTGTAAATCCTTATCATTCATCTTATATACTCCTTTACTGTATGAAATCACCTGACTAGCTCTTTGGGCATACACTTCATTACATACTCACTATTCACCTTATCATAAATGAAAAGGAGTGATTGTCCTTATGCCAATGTGGCTACAAAAACAAATGAGGCGCGCTTATTCTGAAAAGGACCGTGCACAAATAAAATTGCTCAATCAATGTTGGTTTTTTTATCAAAAAAATAATTCCGCTTCTTAAATCACTTCTTTTTACAAATAAAATTGCCTTTTCAGAAAATCTGAAAAGGCAATTTTATTATTGATGGGGCGGAATCATCGTCAGTGCAACTCTTCCTTTTTTCATATCTATGTCTTCTACCCACACATTCACCAAATCTCCTACTGAAACGACATCGAGGGGATGCTTAACGTACCGATTCGTTAATTTAGAAATATGGACTAGACCGTCTTGCTTAACTCCTATATCGATGAACGCTCCGAAGTCTACGACGTTTCGCACCGTGCCTTCAAGCTGAATACCTTTTGCTAGATCCTCTAGCTTCAAAATATCCTGACGGAGCAAAGGTTTTGGCAGTTCATCACGAGGATCTCTTTCCGGTCTTACGAGCGCTTCTATAATGTCTTTTAAAGTAAGCTCCCCTATACTTAGTTCTTCTGATATTTCGGGTAAAGAAATATGTTTTAATGCTTCTTTTACTTTCTCCGTTCCAAGCTCAGTCTCTTTCACTTCCGCTTTCTTTAAAAGCTTTTTAACGTCTCCATATGTTTCAGGATGGATACCCGTTCTGTCTAAAGGTTCTTCACCTTCTATAATACGTAAAAACCCAATACACTGCTCATACGTTTTAGCACCTAGACGCGGAATTTTCTTCAGCTGTTTTCGGTTAGAGAATTTTCCGTTTTCATCCCGATATTTTACAATGTTTTGAGCAACTGTCTTATTTAGACCAGCAACGTATTGTAGAAGCGAAGCAGAAGCCGTGTTTGCATTTACTCCTACTTGGTTTACTACTGTCTCTACAATAAAAGTCAGTGAATCATTTAATTGCTTTTGAGACACATCATGCTGATACTGCCCTACCCCTACCGACTTAGGATCGATTTTCACAAGCTCAGCCAGCGGATCTTGCAGCCTTCTGGCAATCGATACAGCGCTTCGCTCTTCTACTTGAAAATCAGGAAATTCTTCTCTAGCAACTTCAGAAGCCGAATATACGCTTGCTCCCGCTTCATTCACAATCAAATAATAAACTGGGTTTTCAATTTCTTTAAGAACATCCGCTACAAATTGCTCCGTTTCGCGAGATGCCGTTCCGTTTCCAATGGCTACTACTTCAATAGGGTATTCAGCGAACATTTTCTTTAATTTATTTTGCGCTTCAGCTGCTTTTCTCACAGGAGGATGTGGATAAATAACATCAATTTTTAATACCTTGCCTGTTTCATCTACTACAGCTAATTTGCAGCCTGTTCGAAAGGCTGGATCTACTCCTAATACGACTTTCCCTTTCAATGGAGGTTGGAGAAGAAGTTTTCGTAAGTTTTCAGAAAAGATGTGAATGGCTCTTTCTTCCGCTTTTTCTGATAGCTCTTTACGGATTTCGCGTTCAATAGATGGTTCTATTAAGCGTTTATAAGCGTCTTCTATAGCTGAGATGATATAACTTTCGGCTGAAGAATCCCTTTTTTTGATTACTTGTTTATGTAAATATGAAAGAATACGATCTGTAGGCGCATCAATACTCACTTTTAAAATACCGTCTTTTTCTCCTCTATTCATAGCTAAGATACGATGAGGAACGATTCGCTTTACCGCTTCTGTATATTCATAGTACATTTCATAGATATTTTTTTCATCTTTTCCCGGATCTTTGACTGAAGTAACAATTATGCCATCTTTTACAGTGGTCGTACGAATCCATTGACGGTAAGATGCTTCGTCGGAAATTTGTTCCGCTACAATGTCTAGGGCTCCCTGAATAGCTTCGTCAGAAGATTGAACTCCCGCTTCTTCATTTATGTATGTTTGCGCTTCATTCTTCACGTCAGAACGTGGAAAACTTAGTAGCCACTGTGCTAATGGTTCAAGACCTTTTTCTTTTGCTACAGTTGCTTTTGTACGTCGTTTTTGCTTAAAAGGGCGGTATAAATCTTCTACTTGCTGCAATTTCTTCGCTTGATGAATTTGAGCAGCCAGTTCCTCAGTTAATTTCCCTTGCTCTTCAATTAATCGAAGAACTTCCTCTTTACGCTCCTCTAAATTCATTAAGTAGTTCCAGGAATCTAAAATATTCCGGATTTGGACTTCATCCAAAGCACCAGTTTGTTCTTTTCTATATCGAGCAATAAAGGGAACTGTATTACCGTCTTCTACTAAAGCAATTACGTTTTGTACTTGCTTTTGCGAAATCTCCACCTCTTTACTTACACGTTGAACAATTTGATTATCTAATTTCGTTGCAACAGACACAGCTTATCCTCCTACCTAAATGAAACTTTGTCTCTATTGTAACAAAACTCACATGCAATAACACATGTGAGCTAAAAAGAAAGGCTATGCAGTTGGAAGATGACCAGCGATATACGTAATATCGTCATTATGAGATCGAATAGCTGCCTGTAGCCGTGTCGACAATTGATCTACATTCATCGAGTTAGCAAAAACAGATTTAATCTCTTTTAATTCTAAGCCATCTGTATGAATCAAAAATTTAGAACCGGAGTCATATGGGAAGGTTTGTGTGCGGAACTTTTGAATTTTTCCTGATAAAAAACCTTGAATTGGCAGAGGGTACGTTAATTTCCCCTCCGGAGAATACAGATAAAAGCGGATATTACCTACATTTGTATAATGAAATTCGTTATGTTTTTTATCAATTTTCAAAATAGCTACTGCTGCGCCTCTTGTATGTCGAGTAGCTTTGTTGCACTTAGAAATGATCTCATCCACATCTAGATGATGATGAGCTTTCGCTACATCCGTAACAGCTACAGAAGCGGCTCTGGCTTGTTCACCGCTTCCTAATCCATCTGCCACTGCACATAGAAAATAGTCATCCGTTTCTTTGACATAGTAACTATCTCCACAACATACGTTCCCTTGCTTTGGTTCTTGGTATATATGAGTTTGAATCGACTTTGTATTAGGGTCTACTGCCATCACGACATATACTCCGAATCGTTAGAATCTGAGCGAGCTGCAGTCCTTAGCTTATCAAGCGCTCTTCTTTGCAGTCGAGATACATGCATTTGAGAAATCCCTAACTTCTCACCGGCATCTTTTTGACTCAGATTTTCAATAAAGGTATAGCGAATCACTTCTTTTTCTCTATCGCTTAATACATGAAGAATCTTTTCTAACACTAAGCGCTGATCAGTTTTCTCATAACCCGACTCTTGTTCACCTACTAAATCAAGGATTGTCACAGTGCTTCCATCAGAGTCTGCTTCAATGGAATGATCAACAGACAACGCTTGATAACTTTGCCCCATCTCCATCGTTTCTAAAATTTCTTCCTCTGTCACTCCGATATGATCAGCAATTTCTTTCACTTGAGGAGATCGCTGTAAACGGGTTGTTAACTCTTCGACAGCTGCTTTAATTTTAGGACCTAATTCTTTGATGCGGCGCGGCACGTGAACACTCCACGTTTTATCGCGTAAAAATCGCTTAATCTCTCCAATGATTGTAGGAACAGCAAACGATTCAAAGCTTCTTCCAAATGAAGCATCATACCTTCTAATAGCTCCTAACAGTCCTAGCATCCCTACCTGCACAATATCTTCATGTAAGCTTCTGCCTTTTGAATAACGACGTGCAATAGATTCAACAAGGTTCTTGTAATGTACTACTAGATCACTTTGTGCTTCTTCATCCTGCGTTTTTTGAAAGCGCTCAATTCGTTCCTGAACCTGTTCTTTAGTTAATTTCATAGGTTGAGACTGTGTTTTCATCACTCTCCACCTGCTCTCTTTGCACATACTTAGTCATCATTAGCGTTACACCTTTTGAATTGACCATTTTCACTTCATCCATTAGTGTTTCAATTAAATATAAACCAAGTCCACCTTCAGGAAGAAATTCAACTTCTTTTGATGTTTCATAAGGTCCTATATGTTCCTTAAGCTCTTCAAAATTGAAGCTTTCACCTTTATCGACCACCATGATTTCTAAACGGTCATCAAATAAACCAAAACCTACTCTCACTTCACCATTTTCTTCACTCTTGTAAGCATGCTGCACGGCATTTGTACATGCCTCACTCACAGCAATTTTCATATCTTCAATTTCATCATAAGAAAAACCCATCCGGTTCGCTACACCAGACAGCGTCAGTCGAATAATCGCTACGTAGTCTGGCTTAGCAGGAATCTTCATCTCAACAAAGTCATAAGGCTGTTTCATTTTACGCCACCTTCTACTTGTGAATTCACGTTTAAAATGTCTGTAAGGCCCGTAATATCAAATAAGCGCTTGATGCGCTCTGATACACCAACAAATTTCAAAGAGCCGTTATTTTTCTTATTGGCTTTTAACAATGCAATAAATACACCTAGTCCTGTACTATCCATGTATGATACATCGGTTAAATCGACTATAATTTCCGGTTCAGTATGTTCAGTAATTTCCATGAACTTTTCTTTTAGCTTAGGTGCTGTATATGCGTCAATCTCTCCAGCCAGCTTAATACGATATGCTTGACCGTCCTTTTGTATATCTATTTTTAAATTCATCGTATTAGTAGACCCCCTCTAATTTTGTGCTATCTTTTCTGTACCCTTTTTTAGAATACTTAAACTAAACTCTTCAAAATAATCAATGTAAAGTCATCCCTCAATTGAAAATGCTGTAATTTCTCCAGCTCTTTATATACAGATTCTACAATTTCTTGAGGAGACAAATGCATGTATTTTCGAATTAATTTTATGATGTCCAATCTTTCAATAAATCCTTCTTCAGTTCTGCATTCTGTTACGCCATCTGTTAACAGAACAATCATATCGCCTTTTGAAAGCTGCTGCTCGTACTGAAGATATTTCACATGGCGATCGACTCCTAGCACGAGTCCTTTTGCCTCCAAATCTTCAAATGAATCAGCTTTTGCATCATAATAAAAACCTGGCTCATGCCCTGCAGAAGCATAATCAAATAAGTTTGTCTCGGGATTATAGCTTCCGTAGAACATCGTAATAAACATACTTGGATCTACGTTTCGCTCTACAATATTATTCAAGTTCTCTAATACATAACTTGGATTTTTCCTTGAGTCCGGTAAGCTGTCCATTGCATATTTGATCATAGACATACACATTGCAGCTGGAATTCCTTTTCCGATCACATCGGCAATGGCAATACTTAACCCGCCGTGCTCTTCTTCTACAAAGTGAAAATAATCTCCGTTCATCTGTTTAGCCGGTACGCTAATCGCACCAATTTCTAAAGTTGAACTAGCCGGAATCTTTGTCCCCAACAGCGTCTGCTGGACGTTAGCAGCAACTTCAATCTCAGAACGAAGTTCCCGCTGCTTATTTTTTAATGTTTGATGCTCACGAAGAGCAAGGCCGTAGCTAATCATTACCTCAAGTAAAAAGTCCAGAGAATGCAGCACTTTTTCTGGAATATCAGAATAAATTTCTTCAATCACTTCTTTATGAATGCTCACAATATCTTCTGGGGATATTTCATTCTCTAAAGATTTTCTACTTAGTTTTTGTCCTTGATACAAAATTTGTTCATTTTGTGTTTGGATATAGTTCCCCAAAATATCTTTGTATAAATCTCTCATCTCTTTATCAAAAGACATTATCTATTTCCTCCTACCGGAGCCACTTAACTGCTTTAATTTCAGTACCTTCTCCGACATTTGTTTCGATGTCAAACTCATCCATCAATCGTTTTACCCCAGGAAGCCCAGCTCCTAGTCCACCCGATGTTGAGTATCCATCTTCCATTACTTTGCGAACGTCGGGGATACCTGGCCCTTCATCTGTTGCTACGACAAGAAGACCGTTTTTTCCTCCACGATTTAATTTCTCAATATAGATTTGACCCTTACCCGCATATAGGTAAATATTACGAGCTAATTCAGAAATGGCGGTTGTAATACGAGCTTGGTCAACTGTTCCAAACCCTAGCTCTTTCGACACATTTCTACCTAATTGGCGTGCCGCTACGATGTCCCATTCTGTTACGATTTTTACGCTGGATTGGAATTCCATATACTAATCCCCCAATTCCGATTGGAGTTTCTCAAGACCTTTTTCTAAATCGAGTGCAGTAAGAACATCATTTAGGCCAATCCCTAACTCAACAAGTGTAATAGCTACTGCAGGCTGGATACCTGTTAATACTACTCTAGCCCCCATCAAATTAGACATGCTAACCACGTCACCTAACACTTTTGCGATGAATGAATCGATCATATCAATTGAAGTTAAATCGATTACCACTCCTTTTGCTCCAGTTTGATGAATTTTACTTAGCAAATCTTCTTGGAATTGAATAGCCGTTTGATCATCCAGCTCCCACTGAATGGATACCAATAAATAGTCGTACAATTTCAAAATGGGTATTCTCACGTTTATTCCTCCGATTCTATATCAACTATTTTCCGCTCAGTCATTTCTAACGCAAACTCTACGCCTTTTTTTAATGAGTTTTTCGTAATAATTTCGTTTAAGTTAATACCTAAGTTCACAATAGTCTGAGCAATTTCCGGACGAATTCCTACTAACAAACACTTGGCTCCAACCAAACGTACGGCTTCAGCAGCTTGAATGATATGATGGGCAACCATCGTATCCACTACTGGTACTCCGGTAATATCTATTAATACGACCTCTGATCGGTGCTTTACGACACCTTGCAGTAAGTTTTCCATAATTTTCTTTGCGCGATCAGTGTCAATTGTTCCTACAAGCGGCATTACTGTAATTTTATCAAATACCGGTATTAATGGAGCAGACAATTCTTGAAGTGCAACTTTTTGCAACATAACTGTATTTTCCCACGAGTTGGAGTATTGTTCTACTATTTTGTTATAAATAGGGCTTAACCACTTGTCAAACCGATAGAATAATTCAGAATGAGTTTGGTCAGCCTTCACATGTTCACTGTTTACATACCCTTCAACCACTACGTGACCCAAGTTACGTACACCCTGTGTCAAATAAGCAAGAGGCCATCCTAAACTCACAACTCGTCCTACTACTTCCTCTAGTTCCTCTGCAAAATTTTCCTGATCACGGAATGCTTTTGCCAAAAGTAAATTTACAAAATCAGAGCTTACATTTACGTACACTTGTTCGGATACAATGTTTTTAATCCGCTCTGTTTCCACATCATTCATTAACACTAGCCATCGATCAAAAATTTCTGATTTATGATTTTGTATATAATTGAATAAATCTTGATTCATGAGGTCCTCCTTGTGAGTCAATACACTCATTTATATCTATATATATATTATCATTTTTAAAACGTTTCTTATTACAATATACGTTTACTGATTATTCCTAGTCAAATTAAAAAAGTTGCTCATAAAGGAGCAACTTAGCATAAATGGAAGTATAATTCTAAAAGTCGATAAGTCCTACACTGATTTGCAAGGCTTCATCCACTCTGTCCATCATTTCATCATCTAAATGGGTAATCTTGTCTGTTAGCCTCTGTTTATCAATAGTACGAATTTGTTCTAGTAAAATAACTGAATCTCGCTCAAATCCATAGCGCTTTGCATCAATTTCAACATGCGTAGGTAACTTTGCCTTTTGAATTTGAGCAGTGATCGCAGCTACAATAACAGTTGGGCTAAAACGATTGCCTATATCATTTTGAATGACAAGTACAGGGCGAACGCCTCCTTGTTCTGAGCCAACAACAGGAGATAGGTCAGCAAAATAAACGTCGCCACGTTTGACTACCAAGTCATTACCCCCCGCTTACTAAACGATCCACAGTATGATCAGCTTCATACTCTGCTAGAAAAGCCTCGGAAGCAATATTTAAGTTTATCTTTGCCATCTCCATATATCCACGTCTCATTGATTCGCGAATATGGCGTTTTTTTCGCTCACGAAGGTACAATTTTGTTGCTTGGTGAATAAAATCACTTCGGTTGCCATTTTCTTGTTTAACCATAAGATCGAGCTCCGATACTAAATTTTTCGGTAATCTTACTAGGATTTCTGTAGTTGCGCTCGCTTCAGACACAAACATACACCTCCAACATCAATACACACACCAATAGTCTCATCTTTCCTTATCATAACATTGATTAGCTTTAATGGAAAGTTAATTCTGTCAATTTCTACACTATTATCGTCAATTGATACCCTCTTTTATGCATGGAAGTTATTATTTTTATTGTCTTTTGTTCGCAGACTTTTTATGTTGACTCAGGAAGATATATATTCAGCGCAAGATATAATTATTAACATCAATATGCTGCGAATCTCTTGTATAAACCCTCGGAACTCTTGCTGCAACCATGCAAGGGATTTCATAATTAATTGTTTCAAGATGCTTCGCTACTTCATCAATTGTAATTTCAGCATCTTTTTGTTTTCCAATAAATGTCACTTTTGTACCCATTTTATACATTTTAGGTAATTTAATCATCAGTTGATCCATGCAGATTCTACCAACAATTGGCACTTTAACTCCATCTACTAATACTTCAAAATTACTTAATTTACGAATCCAGCCGTCTGCGTATCCTACTGGGATAGTAGCAATCCATTCATCTTCTTTAGCTTCATAAGTAGCTCCGTAACTGATATGACTCCCTTTTTTGACTTTTTTGACATGCACGATACGGCTGTGCAGCGAAAAAGCTTGTTTTAACGGAATTGGCATGACTTCTTTTAATTCCTCAGAAGGACTCAAGCCATACATAGAGATGCCTAAGCGTACGCTATTAAAGATATCTTTTGGACGACGAAGCAAGGCTGCGCTATTTGCACAGTGAATCATCGGAGGTGTAAAATTATGTTCTTTCACAATTCGAACCATTTCTTCAAAGAATGTGTATTGTTCTTCAAAATAAGATGAGTTTAGCTCGTCTGCTGTTGCAAAGTGTGTAAACACTCCATCCAGCACGAATCCCGAATGAGAAGCGATGATTTTCATCGTTTCGTGTAATTCTTCTTTTGTTCTAACTCCCAAGCGACCCATGCCTGTATCTATTTTTAAATGCATATGCAGCTGACTGTTTTCACCTAGAATGGACGCCGCTTCTTCAATCCAAGCTTTGCTATAAGCAGTGACCGTTACATTCCAGTCCAATGCGGTTTGAATGTGTAGGGTAGGCACGGCTCCTAATACTAAAATGGATTCCTTTATTCCTTTTTTCCGAAGAGCAATAGCCTCATCTAAAAAAGCTACAGCTAGCATATCAGCACCAGCTTGAAGCGCAATCTCTGCTACTTCTTTATCTCCATGCCCGTACGCATTCGCCTTCACTACAGCCATTAACGTTTTATGCCCCGGTATCAGTTCTCTTACATGATTCACATTTTGAAAAATGGCTTCTACATCAATTTCTGCCCATGTTTCTCTATAAAATGCATCCATTACTACGACACTTCCTTTTTTCAGAACCATTCTAAACGTACTTTCCTCTGTTAGTATAATACATCTATAGCCAAACTTCATCTCGATCTTTATTCAAATTAAGCAAGAACAAGCCTACATATATGCAGGCTTGTAAGCTTCTCTTATTTTCCCATCTGACTTTGCACAGATCTAGCAACTGTACTCAATTCATCTGGTGTTAGCTGATCAGAAGCCAGCATAAAGTCTACTCCATTATATGTCCAAGATAGACTTTTATCCGTTAAAGCTCCCACAGTAAAACCTAAATCAAATGGCTCTCCGGCAGTAACTGTAGATGTCGCTGTTTTAGCTACTTGCGCTTTTTCTTGTACAAGCGTAAACGGCTTTTCTCCTTTGTACATTAAAACGACTCTTTCGCCATTTTCTGTCTCAATTTTCTTTTCCTTGGACAGCTTTGTACCTTTTGGAACATCCTTAGGATAAAGGACGCTAAATGATTTTTGCTGAGCTAATGTCGGAACGTCAATCTTTGCACTTGTCATATTTCTTTTTGTATCAAAAGCCCCTTTATCAAACTTAGAATCGAATTTGACCTTAGAGAAATCAACTTTTATTAACACTTTATTATCCGTATCCATAATTTTAACCGAAACAGGCGCTAAGTCACTTTTATTCAGCGTAATTTCTTGTTTAGGAAGCATCGTGCTATTTTGATAGTTGGTTTTTGTTTCAAAAATATAATGCTTATCTGTTGATTTAAAACTTGCCTTTTCATCCTTCACAATATCTTGGACAAGGGATTCATACAAATAAGCTTGACTGCTATTTTGCGGCCAGTCACTTTGAAAACGAAAGCTTTTATTTAAGGCAGGCGTTAAAACAAAAACCCCTTCATCATTACGCAAAATCATTTGGCTTTGATCTTTCTTTGTATTTTTCAAATTCACTCGATAATACATAGGCTTACTATGCCAAATCTCTACATCGTATACTTGAGCATCTTTCCCTGTATTTAATGTCATCTTAGCATCTGATTTATAACCCGCCATTTCTTGTACCTTGGCATCCAATGCATCTGTTACATCCTGCTGACTTTTTTCACCGCATGCTGATAAGGCTAAGAGAAAAAAGGCGCAAACAAATAAGCCAATCCATTTTTTATGCATTTCCCCAACTCCTTTATTTCGTATATTCACAGCTAAACGGAGAAGCAAGAACATATCTTGTCTCCCCTATCCACACTATGAATATATGAACAAGAAATAATGAATATGCAGACTAGCTTGACAAGCGTTCAATAATTACTTGAGCAATTGCATAGTGCGCACTGTGGGAAATAGATACGTGTACGGACGCATCCAGTGGTTGTTTTGTAACAATGTGGGGTTTTCCTCTTTCATCATTCACAATTTCTATATCTTGGAAACTGAAATCTTTTCCTATTCCTGTTCCAAGAGCTTTCGAATATGCTTCCTTCACAGCAAATCTTCCTGCTAAAAATTCGACCTTACGTCGGCTTGATAGCTTTTCATAGCGTTCTTTTTCATTTTTTGTTAAAATCCGAGTAATAAAAGCGCTTTGACGCTGCACCATTTTTTCAATCCGCTCTAACTCTGTAATATCAATTCCAGTTCCTATAATCATTTTCATTTAATCCTCTCTTACAGAATAGTATATAAAAATGCCTTTATAAAAAGGAGTGACAAATATGTTCGTACGCACAGAAAATGCAGCTGAATTTAAACGTTTTTATCCTGTTACCTTCACGCTTATCTGCATCCACATTGCGCTATGGTTACTTGCCGCTCTTCCCTCACACCTTGCAGAATCTTTTATACATCAGCTTATTGGTGTGAATAGCTTAATTTCTCAAGGAGACTACTGGCGACTTTTCACACCTATCTTTTTGCATCTAAGCTTTTCACACCTTCTTTTTAACTCATTTTCATTGTTCTTGTTAGGGCCAGGTGCTGAGCGTATTCTTTCTTCTTATAAGTTTCTTCTATTCTACCTTACGTGTGGATTGCTTGGAAATATCGTTACATTTCTAACCCAATCTTCTTTCTACAGCCATGTGGGTGCATCCGGTGCCATTTTCGGGCTGCTTGGGTTTTACCTCTACCTTGTAATAAAACAAAAGCATATGCTTTCTCAAAGTAACCAGCAAATCATTGTCGTCTTTTTAATTATTGGATTACTTTCAGGTCTGCTAACGCCAGGAACTAACAACACAGCTCATTTCGTTGGAGGTATTGCTGGATTTTTTCTCGCTTTTCTGGCGTTCAAACAGAAAAACAAGCCACAGATATGAGGCCTGCTTTAAGATTTAATATAAAAGGTGGATGAGTTAATAAATTCCACATCTTCATAAGACTTCAAGTCTCTTACTAACTGAAAGAGCGCTTCATCTTTTTTCTTAGCTTCAATCATGCAATCAATTTGCGGTATCGTTCCATTTACTTCTTTTAAAAAGCTGTAAAACCCATGAACATCGATATAATCTGCATGGGCTCTAAATTCTTTATCACTTTTAGGACTAGATATATGCATTTTTAGAGGAAGCGTTTCCTGTTCCCACGTTCTAATGATACGGTCCCAATGCTCTTGCCATGAAGTTTCGTCGTTGTTTGCCTGATGATGATGAAGATCAAAAATGATTGGGACATTTAGTTTTTCACATAAATACAAGACGTCCTTTATATGAAAGGTTGTATCGTCGTTTTCTAACATAATCATTTGCTGAAGGGATTGAGGTACAAGCCCCCAATTATGAATAAACTGCTCCAGTGCTTTTTCTTTATCATTATAAGCCCCTCCAACATGTAAAACACAGCGATTTTGAAGCGGAATGTCCATTCCTTTTAGCAACTTTTGATGCATGCGAAGAGTTTGGATAGAATGCTTAAAAACCTCTTTATCCGTTGAGTTTAAAACAACAAAATGATCCGGGTGAAAATCTACTCGCATTGGATGTTCCTTCAAAAATACAGAAATACGCTGAAGAGCATCCTTTAAAGGAGCTATGTAGTTCCACTCTTTTAGGGCCTCATGGTTAGCTAATGGAATTAACTTAGAACTGAATCGAAAAAACTCAATTTCACTCCACGCATTATGTTTTAATAACCGTAAGCAGTTTTCTAAGTTGGATATTGCAATACGTTCGAGCTTGCGAATGGCCGCTTCATGGTCTTTCACACGCTGAAATTGTGCAAAAGTCATTGTTTGAGAAGGAGAACTATTTTCCAAATGAACGCTCATCGCCACATAACCTAACCGTACAATGGTCGACATCAGTGAACACCCCATTTTATTTTACTCATAGTGTGCACCAATAAAATAGCAATTAACACATAAAAAAAAACGAGCCTGTTAAGGCTCGTTTTTTTTTACGCTTTGCTGCGAGAATCTTTACGATTACTGCTGCTATTACGATTTCTATTATCACTGCCGTTGCTTCCACCGCGACGCTTGTCACCAAAACGCTTCGAGTTTCCACGACGATTTTGCTGTGAGTAGTTTTTAGAGTTAGAACGTGAACGACCTCCGCCATTTCCACGTTTGTTTTTATCACCTTTTGCAATTACCGGTGGTTCAGCAGTTAATTGAATTGGTGATTCGTTTGGTTCTTTTGTAAATAATTTGATTGCTGCTGCCACTAATGAAACTGAATCGTGCTCTTCAAGTAACTCTTCTGCCAACTGTTTGTAGTAAGATAAGTTGCCTTGTGTCACAGATTCTGTTAATTTGTCAGCTGCAATACGCTGTTGACCTTCCATTGCTTCATCAAGCGTTGGAGGAGTAAGACGCTCCATTTTACGTTTTGTTGTACGCTCAATATTGTGTAACTGTCCAGTTTCTCTTGGCGTTACAAATGTCATAGCAGCACCCATTTTACCAGCACGTCCTGTACGTCCGATACGGTGTACATAGCTCTCTGGATCTTGAGGGATATCAAAGTTGTATACATGAGTAACACCAGAAATATCAAGTCCGCGTGCAGCTACGTCCGTCGCAACTAATACATCAATAGAACCTTCTTTAAATTGACGTAGTACAGATAGACGTTTCGATTGCGTCAAGTCACCATGGATACCTTGTGCAGAATAACCACGCATATTTAATGCTTCTGATAGCTCATCAACACGGCGCTTTGTACGACCAAAGATGATAGCTAATTCAGGTGATTGCATATCTAAAAGACGAGTAAGGATATCAAATTTACGCTTTTCTTGTACTTCTAAATAGTACTGCGTAATGTTTGGCATCGTTACTTCTTTTGCTTTTACTTTTACCACTTTTGGTTCGTTCATGAATTTTTCAGCAATGCGACGGATTGGAGTAGGCATTGTTGCTGAGAATAAAAGTGTTTGGTGGTTCTCAGGTACGTTTGATAAGATTTTTTCAATGTCTTCGATGAATCCCATGTTTAACATTTCATCTGCTTCATCTAAAATAACTGTATGAACATCTTGTAGACGAAGTGTACGACGATTAATATGATCTAGCATACGCCCTGGTGTTCCTACGATGATATGAGGGTGCTTTTTCAATGCACGAATTTGACGACTGATATCTTGACCACCGTAAATTGATAGCACGCGTACGCGCTTTGTTTGACCAATTTTGTAAAGTTCTTCAGATACCTGTACAGCAAGTTCACGAGTAGGAGCAATAATTAACCCTTGAATTGCATCTACGTTTACATCAACTTTTTCAATAAGAGGAATACCAAATGCCGCTGTTTTCCCTGTTCCTGTTTGTGCTTGTCCGATCAAATCGTGACCTTCTAGTGCTAATGGGATAGTTTCTGATTGAATTGGTGTTGCTTCTTCAAAACCCATTTTACTCACAGCTTTATTAAGCTGTTGACTTAATCCTAAATCTTGAAATAATGCCAAGTTTTTCAAACTCCTTTTATATTTAGACTATCTATATTTTACAAAAAAAAGCATTCTCCGAGGAAACGGAAAATGCTCTAAACGACTACTTCAATAAATTCAACGTTTAGAGTATAAGCGCCTCAAGACACTCAGACTACATCATAACACTATGGCTTTCCGTTTGCAATAGAGCTTACTTATACTCTTTTTAATATCACGGTAATTTATGCATCATTTTTGAGATAACTTCCTCAAGCTTCATCCCTCGAGATGCTTTCACTAAAACCACATCTTCTCTTGTTGTAATCGCTGTTAATTTTTTAACAAGCTCATCTTTCTCCTCAAAGTGCATTACCTTATCTTCTGCAAAATTATTTTTTGCTCCTTGCTCAATTTCAACAGATAAGGGGCCGTATGTTAGAACATAATCAATTTTTTCTGCTTGAATAAACTCTCCCACTTCTTTGTGGAACTCTTTTTCCTGATCGCCTAATTCAAGCATATCCCCAAGAACAAGAATTTTTTGCTTATAGCCTTCTAAATCATGCATCAACGTGATAGCAGCTTTAACGGACGTTGGGCTTGCATTATATGCGTCATTAATGAAGGTCAGGCCATCTGTTCGTTTCACGAGCTCCATACGCATATTGGTTAGCTTTAATTCTTTTAATCCCTTAGCGATTGTTTTATTGTCTAGTCCAAAATAATGACCTACCGCAATAGCAGAAAGCGCATTGTGAACATTATGTTTACCTAATACCGGGATAAAGAATGAATATGTTGTTTCACGTGAAACAGTGAATGTTGTGCCTAACTCTTCAGCTGAAATAGCACTTGGATACAAATCGTTTTGTTCTGAGCTGCCAAATGTCACCGTTTCAAATACTGGATTAACAACGCGCGACGTTAAAAGTGGCTCATCACCATTATAGACAAGCTGACCTGTTGGGGCTAAGCCGCTTGTAATTTCTAATTTTGCCTCCGCAATTCCATCACGGCTTCCTAAGTCTTGAAGGTGCGATTCTCCGATATTTGTAATAATGGCCACATCAGGCTCCGCTAAATTAGAAAGAAACTCAATTTCTCCTCGGCTGCTCATGCCCATTTCTAAAACTGCAATATCATGAGTTTCATCTAAACGCAAAATAGTAAGCGGCATGCCAATATGATTATTAAAGTTTCCATCTGTTTTCAGAACACGATAAGTTGTATCGAGCACAGCTTTCACCATGTCTTTTGCCGTTGTTTTTCCGTTACTTCCTGTAATGCCCACTACTTTAATATCTAACTCGTGACGATAGGATTTCGCTAATTGCTGAAGAGCTTCTAGCGTATCATCGACTAAAATAACACTAATGTCTGTCGGTGGGTTTTCTTCATCTTTGTTCCACAGTGTAGCAACCGCTCCGTTTTCAATTGCTTTATGAACAAATGCATGCCCGTTAAAACGTTCCCCTTTAATTGGGATATATAAATTACCTTGCTGAATGGTTCTCGTATCAATTGAGACTCCCTCAATTACAGCTGCTTCATTCCCGCTATGAAATACACTTCCTGGAATCATTGCAGCTAGCTGTTTAAGCGTACGTTTAATCATTGTTGGTTTGCTCCTCTCGATATAAAGTAAACTATGGATAACATTAATTGAAACTAAACACAGAAACACTATTCATGATGAATAGTGTTGTGTGAGTTACATTGTGTGTTTAATTTGCTGCTTTTCGGTATGACGTTCAATTGCTAGTGATACAAGTTTTTCAATTAAATCTGGATATTCAACACCTGCGTGTTTCCACAATAACGGGAACATACTGAAAGGTGTAAAACCAGGCATCGTATTCACTTCATTAATAATGAATTTACCTTCTGATGTTAAGAAGAAATCTGCACGTACAAGACCAGATCCATCAATTGCTTTAAATGCTTTGATTGCTAGTGCTGACATTTCTTGATGCTGTTCTTCTGTAATTTCAGCTGGAATAATAAGACCTGTATCGCCGTCTTCATATTTGGCTTTGTAATCGTAAAACGCTTTTTTAGGTAAGATTTCTCCAACTACTGAACAAGCTGCTTCATCATTCCCTAACACACCAATTTCAACTTCACGACCAACTGCTGCTGCTTCTACAATGATTTTCCGATCGAATAAAAAAGCTTCAACAAATGCCGCTTCTAGCTCTTCACGGTTATCACATTTGCTAATCCCAACGCTTGAACCTAAGTTTGCTGGTTTAACAAAGCAAGGATATCCAAGTGTTTCTACTTTTTCATAAGCAGCCGTTCGATCTGCTTCCCACTCGCGGCGGATAAATGATACGTACTCTACTTGAGGCAGACCTGCCTGTGCAAACAGCTGCTTCATTACAACTTTATCCATACCAGCTGCTGAAGCTAATACACCATTTCCAACATAAGGAATATTTAACAATTCTAATAACCCTTGTACCGTACCATCTTCTCCATTTGGACCATGAAGAAGTGGGAAAATAACATCTAGCTGATCATCTGTCTTTGAATCTGTTAATGCAAACATTTCCGTATTCAATGAAACTGGTGAAATAGCAGTTCCGTTATCTTGAATTTCTAATTGAGCAACTGTTTCAAGCGGACCAGTCAGCTGTGTGCCGCGAATCCACTTTCCTGTTTCCGTAATGTAAATTGGATGCACTTCATATTTATCGTGATTAATTGCTTTTGAAACTGCTAGAGCTGTTTGTAAAGATACTTTATGTTCAGCGGATTTTCCTCCGTATAAAAGGCCAAGCTTAATTTTCACTGATGTTCCTCCTAACACATATTCATCTTTTCTATTTTATCATGCACGTTTAGATAGTAAACAGAAATATTAACTATTATTACGTATGTCAAAATAGCTAGGCTTGTGAAAGAAATTCCAGCTTCTCCTTTCATTATTTAAAATGACCTTTTCACTTGGAACATTTACTTTTGAAAAAACTTTTTTGATTTTAAATCTTTTTTAAAAGTTTATTTGTAAAGTTTATTTATGCTAAAGATCACCATCAATAATCGAAACTATAGTTCTGGTATAAATCAGGAGGTTCAACAAACATGAGTAAAATGGGAAAAACGATGATTGCTGCATGCAGCGTAGCCATTGGAAGTATTTATGCAACTGGTTATATAAACACTCTATCTGATGCACAAGCTGTTCAAGTCCCCCCGGCTCATCATCAGAAGAAAACGACGGATCAAACAGACAATCAAACGATTGTCAATGACAGCTGGGGAGAAGATGTTGCTTCCTCTAATAAGAAACAGTCATCAGCGAGTGCCGAAAGTTCTGCTCCTAAAACAAAATACAAAGATGGAACGTATTCTGGCCAAGGAAGCAACCGTATCGGAACTGTCTACGTATCCGTGACCATTAAAAACGACCGAATTGATACAGTTGAAATTACAGAAGCGGATACTCACTATTCTCAAAGTTACATTGAGGGCCTTCCGGCTCAAGTCGTACAAAGACAAAGCTCAGATGTCGACGTCGTGAGCGGAGCAACGCTTAGTACAGAAGATTTTCAAAATGCTGTGGACGACGCACTTCAGCAAGCAATGAATGCATAAAGGAGAAACGAATGATGTCCATAAAAACGTATAGCCGGTCTGTCTTATGTATGGGAACAACCGTCTCCATTCAAGTAATTGCTCCCCACTCAGAAGAAGCAAATGTCCTTCACCATATCTCAAAGGCATTTACTATTTTTAAAACCGTTGAAACGACATGCAGTCGATTTGATGCCAAAAGCGAAGTTATGAAACTAATTAGACATGTCAAAGAGCCTGTTTCTGTTAGTCCTCTATTATTTGAAGCCCTTCATTTCGCTATCTTAGTAGCAAATGAAACGCATGGAATCTTTGACCCAACGGTAGGAAAGCAATTAGAAAACCGCGGTTTTAACGAACATTACTTATATGGAAAGCCCGTACAAGTGAACGAAGCAGTCGATTCTGGAAGTTATAAAGACATCGTATTGGATACACATAAAAAAACGGTTTGTTTACAAAAACCGATGATTATAGATCTTGGAGCGGTCGCCAAAGGGTTGGCGATTGATTTGGCTGCCCGCTCCCTTCCTTATCAGCATTTTATGATTAATGCAGGAGGAGACATCCTAGTTAAAGGATGCAATCAACACGGAGAGTTGTGGAAAGTCGGGATTCAGCACCCTGTGATTCAAACGCAGTCATTACTGACTTTGCGTGTAACAGATACGGCTGTCTGCACATCAGGAAATTATGCTAGAAAAAATAAGACACATCCATCAACGCATCATTTGGTTAATCCCTTATCTCCATCCACTCGAAGCAGTCTGTTGAGTTGTACAGCTATTGCTCCTTCTGCCATGCTGGCCGATGCATTATCTACGTCAGCTTTTATTTTGGGAGCGGAAAAAGGAGTAAATTTATTGAATGATGCCGACATACGCGGCGTGCTCTTCGACTCTAGTTTCACTCCTTTTTTTACATCAGATATGGAGGAATTAATAAATTATGACCACACGTTCTGAACGAAGAAGCGGTGTTAAATATATTAGTACACCAAAAGGTTATATTATTGTAGATGAAAACAAACCAAAAGAAATAAGTCTTTGGGCGCAGCTAGTTAAAACCCCTAAAAGATATGTAATTGCTATGCTTCTGCTTTTAACTTTATTAGGTGAATTTAACTCTTCTGCCTTTCAAGGGTTAGGACACCTACTACTTGCCGTATGCTCGGCGGCCGCCTTAGATTTAGGATTTTCTTTTGCTTATAAAAAGAACATTCAGCTTCCTGACGGCGGAATTATTACCGGATTAATTATTGCCTTAGTACTCAGCACCTCTACACCTGCTTGGGTCACATTTTGCACTGTAGCTGTTGCGATTTTATCGAAGCACTTCGTAAAAGTAAAAAAGAAGCCTATTTTTAACCCTGCTGCTTTTGGTCTTCTCTTTTCACTTATTGTCTTTTCAAGCGGCCAAAGCTGGTGGGGAAGCTTATCTTTACTACCCGTATGGCTCATTGTATTCGTGTTTGTGACGGGGTACCTTGTGACGAGCAAGGTAAATAAATTCCCTCAAGTATTTGCGTTTTTGGGCGTGTATTTTGCTATTTTTACGATTATGTCATTAATAGGAGTAGGCGATGTAGCAGATGCTTTACGAGCTCCTTTTGTTAATTCCGCTTTATTTTTAGCCTTCTTCATGGTGACGGATCCGCCAACTTCTCCTGCCAAGTATAAAGACCAAATAAAATTTGGGCTGCTTGCGGGGGCGATTAGCGCTGTAGATTACTTAGTTTTTGGCGGCCTTGCCTATTTATTAATTGGCCTGTTACTTGCTAATGCATGGAAAGCATGGAAGACTGCAAACAAAAAAGTGACAAAAAAAGCTGCCTGATGACAGGCAGCTTTTTTCATAGCGGAATTTTCACATAAAATTCCGCACCCACGTTTTTTTGGCTAAAAACCTTAATTTCTCCGTCATGGGCTTGTACAATCCATTTGGCAATCGCCAGACCTAAACCTGACCCTCCTTCGGCACGTGCTCGGCTCTTATCACTTCGATAAAAGCGATCAAACACATATGGAAGATCTTTCGCTTCAATTCCAACGCCTGTGTCTCTAACGATTAACGTCATAGAGTGATGATGTTTCTTTAGACTAATATGAATGCTTTCTCCAGGTGGGGTGTATTTAAAAGCGTTATCTAATAAAATCATACATAGCTGATGAAGTCGTTCTTGATCTCCTCCGCACATTAACGATTCAATTTCCCTTGTGAAACGAAGCTCCTTTAGTTCAAATATGGGCTCAAACTGATTAGCTACTTTATCAACCAGCTCACCCATATTAAAGACCGTTTTATTTAGCAGCTGTGCACTTGAATCAGATCTAGCCAGTGTTAGTAAGTTGCCCACCAGCTTCGTCATCCGCTTTACTTCGTTTAAGCTTTGATAAATATTTTCGCTTTCTTGCTCAATCGTATGATTTGGTCGTCTAAACAATAGCTCGAGATGCGTTTGCATCACGGAAAGAGGCGTTCTTAGCTCATGGGAAGCATCTGCAATAAATTCGACCTGTTTGTTCCACGACTTTTGTATAGGTACAAGCGCTCGATTAGCTAAAAACAAGCCAGCTACAAGCGAAAGAAGCAGTCCAATAAACGCTGAAATGACAAGAAGAAAAGCAAGGTGCTCTAAGGTTTGAGTTTCTGGATCTACGTTTAAAACAAGTTGAATCGTTGAAACGTCTTGGTCTTTTATATACCCTTCGTTTTTCACATTCATCACTCGATAAGCATGACCGTTTACCTCTTGCGACGTTTGGACTTTTCCTTCTGAGAGCGCAGGCTTAAAGTCGTCAATATCGTTTGTATATAACCCTTTTTTAGGTGTGATTTTGATTAGTTTTTTATCACTGCTCCAAAGTAAAAACGCAACGCGCCGTTCTGTTTCTCTCTCATTGTTTTCCTGAATTTCATGTAAATTTCTTTTTTTAACCTGCTCGCTCATCTCACTTAACCGATTGTCTGGATTTAAAAAAATAAGATGCTGCATGTAAAAATATAAAACTAAACTAAAAATGCTCAAAATAACCATCAGCACGATTGTGTTAAATAACACAAGCCTGATTCTCGTCTTTTTAAACATGCTCTTCCCCTTTTAACATAAAGCCTACGCCTCTGACTGTACGTACATAACCGTCACACTTAAAAGGCTGAAGCTTCTTTCGTAAATGGTGAACATAGACGTCTACTACACCCACTCCTACATCAGATGTAAATCCCCATACCCGATTAAAAATTTGATCTCGAATAAGGATTTGTTCTTTATTTCGAATAAAGTATTCCAAAAGCTGAAATTCTTTAATCGTTAACGTTAGGGCACTCCCATTTATCATAACTTCATGATTGGCTTCTCGTATAGAAATGGGACCATATGAAATCATGCCTTCTTCTGCCTGCAAGTCTCTGAGCATCACCCTTAACCTCGCAAAAAGTTCAGCCATGGCAAAAGGCTTAACCAAATAATCATCAGCTCCATAATCAAGTCCTTTCACTCGATCTTCTACACTATCTTTTGCAGTGAGAAAAATAACTTTCGTCAGCACCTTTTGTTTTCTTAGCTTTTTTAGTATGTCAAGCCCTGTCATACCCGGCAGCATAATATCTAAAATCAAGGCATCATAAATATTCTGCTCTGCTAAAAACAAACCTTCATCTCCTTCAGACGCACAATCAACTTCATATCCTTCTTCTTTTAAGCCTTCTACGATACCGTGTAATAATGAAGCATCATCTTCTACCACAAGTACACGCATATCAAATTCCCCCTTTTGTGAGTACCTAAGTAAGCATTATCTTAGCATGTCACTTTTAAAAATATTTTAAAACTAGCGTGTTATCATCTCTTATACTTTATAAAAAAAGTTATGCCTGCAAGCAGACATAACTTTTAACTAAACGTTATTTATGATTAGGACGTCGGTAAATGAACACCGCTTCTTTTGGCAGTTTACCAAACAAAAAGCTAGCAAACGGTAAAAGACGATGACATCCCCAAATGATGAGGTAGCAGCCCGCTAATGTTAAAATATAGCGCGCCACGATTTCAACGTGAAACATGTAGTTGCCTTGTATTGGTACTGCTTTTGCTACAAAGTTTAAAACCATTGGGTGAATCAAGTAAAATCCAAACGAGTACATAGCAATATTCTTAACAATCGTCACGGATTTCACAGAAAGCTTTTCAGCTAATATCTCTGCAATTCGGAAGAAGAAATAACTTCCAGCGACCAAATAAAGCGTATTAACAACCTCATACGTAAAGCCTGAAATTTGGATTGTCTTCATTGTGTATAAGTGATAATTTAACAGTGAAATAGCTATTCCCGATCCGAGCGTCACCAGAAATAATACAATATTCGAACGACTGTACTTTTTATCCACTTGCTCGCGATAATAAATGCCAATCCAACCGCCGAGTAAAAACGTAGCCATTGTATTTAAAAATAAATTAAACGAAGTGATGTGATACGTATTGTTGAGCATTAAATAACCAAGCTGAATGATAATGCCAAACAGCCACATGTATTTTTTAAAAACGGTTACTTTTTGTGCTAGCCATACAAAAACCGGCAGCACGAGATAGACTTGTACAATTAAAAAGATAAAATGAAGCTGATAGTAGGACTCTCCGCGTAAAATACGTTTCACAATATCAGATGCATTCAATTCTGTTGCTCCTACATAGTACGAATAAAATTCATAAATAAGTGCCCAAATAATATAGGGAACCAAAATATATGTCACTCTTCGAGCATAATACGTTTTCCATAAAGTCTTTGTTAACGGCTTGTTAATATAACTATAAAAGAAAACCAAACCTGTGATAACAATAAAGATCCCTGCTTCAATTCGAACAATTCGGTTAAGAAAATGATATTTCTGATAAGCTTCACTTGCAAATGGCAGTACCGTTGCATACGCTGCTGTTACATGTACGAGCACAACCATCATCATAGCGAATAATCGTAAAAAATAAATGGATTGAATATGCTGCTTTTGTGTTTGCTTCACTTTTTCTCTCCTATATAATGTGAAATATAAATTCTGGATGAATAATAGAACATTCAATTTTTTCTTATCTTTCCCTTTTTACAAATAAAAAAGCTAATAACATAAAATAAATGTTATTAGCTTTACTCGTTTGTATTTTATCTTTCCTCTCGCTATCACGCAACTGAATTTACAAAAACAATAAAGAACTTAAGTACAAAGACCTAATCAAGTTCCTTTTATTTACGGTGCATTTTAAATTCTAAAAATAATTCATTGTAATAAGCAAGCATTCGTTTGCCTAAGTTATTATATACTTCAAGCTTTTTTGTTAGTTCTTCCTCTGGGTAAAAACGTTCATCCTCCGCTACTTCTTTCGGCAAATATTCTAACGCTTTTTTATTAGGCGTAGAATATCCTACATATTCCGCATTTTGAGCAGCGTGTTTAGGATCCAGCATAAAATTCATGAATTTATGTGCGCCTTCTACGTTTTTAGCCGTTTTTGGAATAACCATGTTATCAAACCATAAATTCGAACCTTCTTCTGGAACAACGTAATTCAGCTTATCGTTTTCACTCATAATTTCAGAAGCATCGCCTGACCAAACAACGCCAACTGCCGCTTCTTCATTTGCTAGGAGCATCTTAATCTCGTCTCCTACAATGGCTTTGACATTTGGTGTCAATGTATCAAGCTTTCTTTTCGCTTCTTGAAGATGAGCCTTATTCGTATCATTTAATGAATAATTTAAGCTGTTTAGCCCCATTCCCATCACTTCTCTAGCGCCATCTGCAAGTAAAATTTGATTTTTTAGCTTAGGATCCCATAAATCATTCCAGCTTTTTATCTTCTTACCATGAAGCATATCAGAGTTATATACAATACCCACAGTTCCCCAAAAATAAGGAATAGAGTACTTATTTCCAGGATCAAAAGATAAGTCTAAAAAACGGTGATTAATGTATTTTAAATTAGGCAGCTTCGAATGATCAATTGACAATAGTAAATTTTCTTCACGCATCTTGCTAATCGCGTACTCAGAAGGCACAGCAATATCAAATGTCGTACCGCCTTGTTCAATTTTGGTCATCATTGCTTCATTCGAATCAAAGGTCTGATAAATGACTTTAATTCCGGTTTCTTTTTCAAACTGATTCACTAAATCAGGATCAATATAATCTCCCCAATTATAGACGGTCAGCGTATCTCCTCCAGAGTATCCTTCGGCATTGTTCAAATGATGAACCACATACATAAGAACGAAAGAAAGGATGACGATGAAGATAAACGGCTTTGCTAATTGCTTCATTTTCCAGTCGCCACCCCTTTCACTTTATTGCTATATCGCTGACTGATAAAGTAATAACCAATTACAATCAGCACGGTAAACATGAAAATAAGAGTAGAAAGAGCATTGATTTTCAGCGAGACCCCTCTTCTTGCTAAAGAATAAATTTCTACTGAAAGCGTGGAAAAACCGTTCCCGGTCACAAAGAACGTAACCGCAAAGTCATCCAAAGAGTAAGTTAAAGCCATAAAAAAGCCTGCAAAGATACCCGGACGAATAAATGGCAATACCACTTTCGAAAGTACTTCAAAGCGGCTTGCGCCCAAATCACGGGCTGCATCGAGCAGTGTCGGACTCATTTCCTGCAGCTTAGGCAGAACCATAATGACCACAATCGGTACACTGAATGCAATATGCGCTAATAATACCGATATAAATCCGAGCTTTACACCGATAATGGTAAATAGAATTAAAAAAGATGCGCCAATAATAACATCTGGACTCACAATTAACACATTATTAAATGTTAACAGCGTATTTTGAACACGTCTGCGCTTCACGTATACGATAGCAAGTGCCCCTATCACGCCAATAATAGTTGAAATAACCGAAGACAATAGAGCAATAATAAGGGTATTCAAGACAATAATAAGCAAACGTGTGTCTTGAAACACTTCTTTGTACCAATCTAACGTAAACCCTTCAAATTCACGCATGTTCCCTCCGCTGTTAAAAGAGTAATACATTAAATAAAAAATGGGCGCGTATAAAATGAAAAACACAAAAAATAAATAAAGGTGGCTGAACTTCCACTTTCTCTTCATTTTACACACCTCTCTTTCCAGTGCCTGTTATGAGCATCATAACGGCCATCGCAATAATTAAAAAGACGGCTATTGTGGCGCCCATGCCCCAATCCTGCGTCACTAAAAAATGTTGTTCAATCGCTGTTCCCAGTGTAATGACGCGGTTTCCAGCAATTAAACGCGTAATCATAAAGAGTGATAGTGCTGGAATAAAAACAGCCTGACAACCTGATTTAACCCCTTCTAGCGTTAGCGGAAATACCACGCGCTTAAATGTCACCCATGAAGATGCCCCCAAGTCTCGCGAAGCGTAGATAAGCGAGGGATTAAGTTCTTCTAAAGAGTTAAAGATCGGCAAAATCATAAAGGGGATAAAAATATACACCGATACAAATACAAAACTAAAGTCAGTAAATAAAATTTGATGAGTACCAAGTCCCAGAAATTCAGTAAACTTATTAACCGTACCATACGTGCCAAATATACCTAAAAAAGCATAAGCTTTTAATAATAGGTTAATCCACGTCGGTAAAATAATCAGTAGAAGCCAAAGCTGCTTGTGCTTAAGCTTCGTTAGTAAATAAGCTGTAGGATAAGAAAAAACCAATGAAAATAACGTAATTAAAAAAGCATACCAAAATGAACTCAGTGTCATCTGTAAATAAACTGGGGTAAAAAATTTCTTATAGTTTTCAAGCGTCAGCTCATTATCGATGCTGAAAAAAGAATAATAGACAACTAATACAATGGGAGCAACTACAAAAAGCAAAATCCATAACACGTAAGGGACTAAGTAAATATTTCTTGATTTAGTTTGCATCGTAATCCTCTTCATAACCTTCGAGTCGCTTATCGAATTCTTCTTCCGTTTCATTAAATCGCATAACATGAATAGCTTCAGGTTCAAAATATAAACCAATTTCTTCGCCAACCGTTGCCTTTTTCGTAGAGTGAACGAGCCACTCATTCCCTGCATGGTCATAGCCTAAAATTTCATAATGGACTCCTCTGAACAGCTGTGAATCTACACGAACCTGCAGCTTTCCTTGATCGGAGCTTGTAATGGCTAAATCTTCAGGACGAATCACAATTTCAACCTGCTCATTTTGGTTTAATCCTTGATCAACACATTCAAATTGCTGGCCGCCAAACTCCACTAAAAAGTCAGCAATCATTTTACCTGGTACAATATTTGATTCACCAATAAAATCGGCAACAAAACGATTAATTGGCTCATCATAAATATCTGTAGGTTCCCCGCTCTGCTGAATTCTTCCTTTATTCAAAACAAAGATTTCATCGGACATCGCAAGCGCTTCTTCTTGATCGTGCGTAACAAAAATGAACGTAATACCTAGACGACGCTGTAATTCTCTTAACTCGTATTGCATTTCCGTACGCAATTTTAGATCAAGAGCTGAAAGCGGCTCGTCCAGCAAAATGACTTCGGGCTGATTTACAATTGCTCGTGCAATTGCTACGCGCTGTCTTTGGCCGCCCGACATTTCCTTTATTTCTCTGTTTTCATATCCTTCTAAGTTAACAAAACGAAGGGCTTCTTTAACTTTTATTGTAATATCAGCATTTTTCATCTTCTTGATTCGAAGACCAAATGCTACATTTTCAAATACATTCAAATGGGGGAAAAGCGCGTAGTCTTGAAAAACCGTATTAACCTGACGTTTGTTAGCCGGAACATCATTAATTCTTTTCCCATTAAAATAAATCGTTCCGCTTGAGGCTTCCGTAAAGCCTGCAATTAATCGTAAAATCGTTGTCTTTCCACATCCCGATGGACCTAAGAGGGTATAAAATTTCCCTTTTTCAATTTCAAAGCTTACATGATCCAATACAACTGAATCATTATCATATTGCTTGGTCACATTTTCAAATTGAATAATTGTATTCGTAGATGTCATTTCACTTCACCTCTTTTGTTCTATAAATAAGACTCTGTCGCCACGATAATTAACTCTGTTATTCCGTCATGAGCATTTAAAATCTGATGTTCTTCAGAAGCTTGAAAATAGATGGTTTCTCCTTGTTTGGCTTCATATATTCTGCCTCCAAGCTTCACCTTCACACACCCGCGCAAAATGTAGCCAAACGTTTCTGAAAGGGAAGGCTCAAATCTCTTAAATGCACCTTTTTCATGAAGAATAAGACGAATTGGCTCCATTTCTTTTTCATTTGATTCATGCACAAGCCACTGAATATGGTAACCTTTTTCATCTTCGCAATAACTCGTGTAGTCTTCCTCTCTGTATACAACCTTTTGAACATGCGTATCAATTTCGAAGAATTCTTTCGGTTCGCATCCTAGCACTTCCAAAATACTAAAAAATGTTTCTAAAGACGGCGAACTTAAATCGCGCTCTAGCTGCGAAATATAGCCTTTGCTTAAATCAGTACGTTCTCCTAGCTCTTCTTGTGTTAAACCTTTTTTTAATCGTAAATTTTTAATTTTCTTTCCTATTTCCATACTCTCGATCCTCAACTGTATTTAAAATTAGCAAACAGCATGAATGATTGTTCATGCTGTTCCAAACTCAAGTTTTGTTTTACTTAACTTAAAGTTTACTTTTAACCTTAAAATATTATACATGAATTATTTTTTAGTACAACCTTAAACACTTAAAAAATAAAAACTCCTTTTATTTAAAAGGAGTTTTTATTTTTATTTATACAACTTATGCGTTTCGTACTGTTTCCCGGATAATGTATCAAACTCAACTTCATGGTAATCTTGAAGGTCTTTTGCAGCTTTTTTAGATAGCGCTGCCGGATCATCCACTAGCTTTCCTTTTGAATCTATATACATATTTGAACGAAAAGCCGGCACTTCTGTTTTCATTTGATTCAACTGATCGTAGAACAGATTACTTTTGTAACCAAGAGATTGAGCAAGCGTCGGAGCAATATAAATAGGACTCATCGTACCGAGATTTTTATCTATTTTCGTATCGTAATTAGATAAAAATAAGAGCGGCGTCTCATAAAATTTTTGAGATGTTTGCTGCGTTTTCTCGTTTCCAAAACCCGTTTCTTTGTAAGCTTGAAGGTTTTGTCCAAGTGCTGGCAAATGATCTCCCCAAAATACTACAATGGTTGGCTCGTCCAGCTTTTGAATTTCATCGTTCAATCGTTTTAAAGCAGCATCTGAACGTTTAATTCCTTCAGCATAAATTTCAATTTCCTTTTGCATTTCCGGTGATAACCCTTTACCGGTTACTTTAATGGTTTCCTGACCGTTATACTTATCCGCTGAATAAGGAAGATGATTTGCAATCGTTACAGCATGCACAAATGCAGGCTTTTTCGACTGACGAAGCGTATCGAGTACTTCATCAACTACCGCTTCATCGGAAACAAATTCTTTGTTATCTTTTTGCGTATGCTTCATTTGATCAATAAACTTCACTTGATCAAATCCCAAATTTGGATACACATTTTGCCTCATATAAAGCATACCGCTGTTTGGATGCATAGCTGTTGTAGCATAGCCTTGTTTTTCTAAATAAGAAACAAAAGACGGATATTCTTTTTTACTCAATACATGCTGATAAGGAAGGCCTCCAGGGTTAAAGAAAGACAAAGAGTAGCTCGTCAGCGCTTCAAATTCCACATTAGCTGTCTCCCCGCCAAATGAAGGACTTAAAGACCACCCAGAAGGATATTTCTTTTGAAGTTCTCTTGTATTTTTCATTGGATCTTCAGAGAACGTCACGCTAAGCTTTGTTGGGTCCCAAAACGTTTCGTTCATCACAAACACGACGTTTGGTTTGACTTCAGCATTGCTTTCTTGTGTTTTCTCTTCCTTTGACTGAATCCGCTTTGCCACTTTGGCCATTACTTCTTGTGAGTAGTCATCCGGCTCTTCCAGCACATCTGTTTTAACATTTGAAATCATGCCAATAACAGGTCCATTATAGTAATAATTATTTTGCTGATTCCAAGGCATCAGCGCAGCATATTGATCGTAATATTTTTGAGCAAACGAGTGTTCAAAGAATAAAAATGATTTCATTAAAAAGATGAGCGGCAGAATCATAATAATTCGAAGAAACCATCGAATTTTAATTTTCGGCAAGAAAAACCAAAGAGCGATCAGTACGACAATGGATCCAATAACTCCTATTACAATAGGAATTGAAATCGAATCTTTAATCATCGGAATAACTTCTTTTAACTGACTCGCCTGAATAAAATCGTTCGGGAACAATGGTTCATTTCGAAAGATTTTTTTATAATAGTTTACAAGAGCTAAAATAAAATACAGAACAAAGGTAATCCCAGCCCCTAAATAAGCTTCTCCTACTAGCATAATGATCGCTAGTGTTAACAGCGAAAGTAAAAATACCGTAAAAAGATAGCGTTCGGGATATGCTTGCATCCACTCTATTGTTTTGCCTGGATTATGTATATCAATATGATATATAACAAAAACCATAGCAGAAACGGCTGCTACCGCAATTGAAAACACACTTGCCGTAAAAATGGCATACCACTGCGAATCTTGTATTCTCTCTATCTGATTAAATCGAAGTAGCAAATAGAAAGTGAGCGCCCATAAAACAAGTGAGCATCCTCCTATTAATACTACGAACCCAGCTGTATGGATTTGGGCCCAATCAAACAACATTTTTGTGTCATTTGACACATTAAACATCACAGCACTGTATAAAAAAACGCTAAGCAGCCCATACGCCACCAGCATTGGCAAAGAACGATACAAATGTTTAAACATAACCTTAAGCCTCCTATTTACAATATCTTAACACTTTTAATATGATTTTAACATTCCTATCTCTCTCGCTTTCACGCCTAATTTTCCCATGATCATACCACTAACATTTCCCGAGAAATTTCACACGAAAAAAGCCCGCTTTTCTTATGAAAAGACGGGCCTCTTAGCCGTTTTATACGTATGTAAAAATTGCTGCTATGAACGCTCTTTCACTGCTTGTGCTTTTAGCAAATCACGAATTTCTGTTAAAATCTCTTCTTCTTTTGAGAGAACAGCCACTTCTTCCTCTACTTTCTCTTCTTCTTTTCTCTTAAAGCGATTAAAGAAACGAATAAATAAGAAAATCGAGAATGCGACAATTAAGAAATCAACAATTGTTTGAATAAAAGATCCATATAATACCGTAGCATCTCCAACCGTGAAGGATAAATCTTTAAAGTCTATACCTGCTAACAACAAACCAATCAGCGGCATAATAATATCATTTACAAGAGACGTGACAATTTTTCCAAATGCCGCTCCAATAATAACACCGACTGCTAAATCTAATACGTTTCCTCGCAAAGCAAATTCTTTAAATTCTTTAAGCATCTGTTTGTTCCACCTCCTGCCCTTCATTTCAAACTTTCATGATAATACATCCTAAATTAAACAGACAAGGTGCATTTTCATTTTTCTCTTTTTCATGAGATATGTACCAGACCTTTAGTTGTATTTCTGCCCATATTTTTACTTTATATTCGCGTGTAAATAAAAACGAACTTTCAGTTTTCATTCAGGTAAGGTTCATGTTCAGTCCATTTTTCTTTTATACACTAATAGCATGTAATTCATCAAATATGTAAACGAGCAATAGAGGAGATGGCTAGAACGTGAGAAAAATTCTACTGCGAGCAGCGGCTTTGTGTCTCGCAACTATTATCAGTATTTCATATACAGCAAGCACGGCGGACGCAAGTGAAAAGACAGTAAGTGGAGATTTAATTATTATTAATAAAAAAACAAATCAGCTTGCTTATTTTCATAATGGAAAGTTAGAAAAGACGTATTCAGTAGCTACGGGAAAGACGTGGAGCGATACGCCGGTAGGTTTTTTTAAGATTGTTAACAAAATTAAAAATCGTCCTTACTATACAGGGCATATTGCAGGAGGCGCTCCTAATAACCCTCTTGGCTCTCGCTGGCTAGGGCTTAATGCAAACGGAACAACCGGCGACACATACGCTATTCACGGCAATAACTCAGAAGATAGCATCGGCAACTATGTAAGCCACGGCTGCGTACGAATGCATAATGCGGATGTCGAAGAATTATTCGATAAAGTGGCAGTAGGAACATCGGTAACTATTACGTATTCATCAAAAACCTTCGAAGAGCTGGCAAAAGTATACGGCTACGGACAGCTGTGAAAAAATAAAAGCTTATCCAAAAAATGTGGATAAGCTTTTATTCTTCTCTATTCCCATACATGAGCTCCGTACTATGTGAGTATAGCTCAATAATATTCCCAAACGGATCTTCGCAATAAATTAAGTAATAAGGTTTTCCCGGTCTTGTATTCCATACTTGGCTGCGCTTTTTACCGCCTGATTGTTCAATTTTATCCGCTAATTTTTTCACGTCATCGGCTATTAAACAAATGTGAAAATAACTTTGATACTGCTCATCGCTGTCTTTTAATACAAGAGGCATTTGCGGCTTATTAAATTCAAACAGTTCAATGCCTACCTGGTTATCAGCTGTCATGTGAGCATTTTTCATTTTTTTAATATGAGACCCCAGTAAATCTTGGGTCATATTTTCAGCTTTTTCTTCCTCCGCATTAAACGTATAAGGACCGGCAATCAGCTTAAAACCTAAAACTTTCCCATACCACTGTACGGCTTCTTCTACATCAGGTACAGCTAATCCAACGTGCGTAATAGCTACCATTTTATCATCCTCCTATACACAAATATTCCCTTTCTACAAAAAGAAAAACAGCCCATTTAAAATGGACTGTTTACACGCACTAAATTCATTCACGATTTTAAAGCATTATATTGAGCAATGATTTCTTTTGTTAAATCATTACTTGCCTCTAACCCACTAACCTCTTTTAATACGTACTCAATACCATACTCATGAATACCCGCTTGAAGTTTCATAGCCTCTTTATCTTCTTGCGGGTCAAATAAAAGCGCAGCGGCAATAGCCTTTGCTAAATAGGTATAAGAAAGGCCCGCTTTTTTTGCTTCTAGCGCTGGACGAATCAAACGATCCTGAGGTCCAAGCTTGCGAATTGGCGCTCTTCCTACCCTTTTAACTGAATCATTTAAATGAGGATTTTCAAAGCGTTCAATGATTTTAGTAATATAGGCTTCGTGTTCCTCTCTATCTAAGTCATATCTTTTAATTAGATAGTTTCCTGTTTCTTGTAGCGTTTGCTGTACTTGTTCATAAATATCTGAATCTCTTAACGTTTGATCAATTGTTTCTTTTCCTTTTAAATAACCAAAATATGCAATCACCGCGTGTCCCGTATTCACTGTAAATAACTTTCTTTCAATAAAAGGAGCAAGGTCAGGCACAATCGTCATTCCTTCTACAAAAGGAATATCTTCAGGTGCCTCTACTACCCATTCATAATAGGATTCTACTAAAACATCAAGCGAACCTTGGTCATGTTGAATAGGCACGATACGATCTACAGCTGAATTGAAGAAAAAGACCCTATTTATCATATGAGCTTTTGTCTCTCCATCCAGTGCGTCAAAAATATAGCCTTTTAATAAATCTGTCGCAGAGATTTGATTTTCACATGCAATAATATATACATTTTCGTCGCTTGCTTTTACACGTTCAGCTAAACCTTTAGCAATTAAAGGAGCAATGCGGGGCAGAACGTTCGGTCCGATGGCTGTCGTAATGTACGTTGCTTCTTTAATCGCTTTAATGACTGCTTGTTCTTGTGTCAGGTTATTTAAACCAGATACGTTTTGAACAGCTAATGTCTCGGGGTGCTCTGCGGCTGTTATTACGTTATACCCTTCCTCTGTGTTTAACTGATTAATAATCTTTTCAGCAATATCTACGAATGTAACGTGATAGTTGCTTTGAGAAAACAATGCCCCAATAAATCCTCGACCAATATTGCCTGCTCCAAAATGAACTACTTGTTTCACAAAAATCATTCCTTTATCAAATTATTTCGAAGGTACTCATGAAACGTATCCTCTAGCTTTTTGCGAATTATCTCTTCGTTTGAAGACGAAAAAATCATCATTGCTTCATGATCTTCAATTAAGCTGGTACTAATTAAACTTAAAATTTCTTGCTGTGCTTCACTTAACTCTTCAGGTGCGAGCATTAATAGAAGGTTACGCGCCTGCATGTTTGTTCCGTCCATGCCTTTAACTGTGCAAGGCTGTTCTAAATGTGAAACTTGAAAAATCAGCTCTTTCACGTGATGTTCACGGCAATGGAACAGTGCCATACTCGTTTGCGGAATACCTAAACCGCCTTTGTTTTCTCGTTCCTTAAGCTGATGAATAACGCAGTTGGCATTGGTTATTAAACGTTCTTTTTCAGCAACTTTTACTACGTGCGAAATCACTTGATCGTGACTCACTGCATCCGAAAATCGATACATTCTAAGGTTTTGAAGAATTGATTCGATACTTCCATGCACATCTTTAATTTGCTTCATCGTTTCCTCAAAAGACGGTTTTTCTTTAGAAACAGTCTTATTTTTATATTGGAACGAGCGATAGTCCTTATCTTTGGTTAACTTTTGAATGTTTTTCTGTAAAAAATTCTGGACGGATTGAATATCCTCTTCGGTTAAGAGTGGATTGACTAAAATGTAATCGACATTTAAAAAAGGCAGTCTTACTGTTGAAATCACTACGTCATACCCTTCAAACGCGGCTTCTTTGATTTCTTTTACCGATTTAATGACAACTGAATTAATCTCCGGAATCTCTTTACGAATACGGCTAGCTAACATTTTCGAGGTGCCAATTCCAGTTGGACAGACAATCAGTGCCTGAATTTCCATGACTTCTTCTTTTAGCACTAGCGTTGAACCGAAATGCAAAACAAGATATGCTACTTCATCATCTGGAAAAACTAAATCCGGCAGCTCTTGATCGATACTGTTTCTCACAGCCATAAATAAAACCGGGTACTTTTTTTTAATCTCTTCTGTTAATGGATTAAAAAGCTCCATTTTTTGCTTAAGGCGAAAAATTGCCGGTTCCATATGAGCAAGCAGCCCTTGGTAAAGGGAAAAATCACCGGTTAAGTCGGTGTTAAGCTGAACAGAAACGTGAGCAATCATATTCTTAATAATCTGCCCAACCACTACGCTGTCGTAATATACGTCTCTAGTAGTTTGGAATTTTGCTGCACGTAACCGCACTGCTAAGAAATGAATATCTTTTTCTGTAAAAGAAAGAGAAAATACCCGTTCAATTTCGCGGCAAATATCCTTCATTAAGAACAGTTCACTTGCCAGCTCTTCCGTTTGGCCGCCGTCGTCTTCTAGATACATTTGCTTTTTCGTTCGCTGTATCATAATGCAAATATGAACAATGAGCCCTATATAATCGCTGTCAGCCAGCTTAGAATGATGCTGATTAATCGCTTGATGTACAATTCTGTCTACTTCTGCCAAATAATCCGGATAAAAATAATGCAAAATTGTTTCATCCGTATGCTGCTGATTTTCTGCTAAAAACAAGCACTCAATTAACTCTTCATTAAAGTGAAGAAGAAAATAATTAGCTAATGCTTTCCGTTTATTGGCTTCAGTAGCGTGAACCTCTACTCCCACCCCTCTTTTTCGATGAAGGAGAACGTCAAATGTGGTTAACCACTCTGTTAATTCATCTAAATAAGCAGTTAGTGTAGTGATACTTACTGCTAAGTCTTTAGCCAGCGTTTGTAATTTAAATGAATCTCCTTCTTCTAGAAGAAGAATTAAAAGAATTAATTTTCTTTCCTGTGGAGACTGATCCGTCGTTTTAATCTTCATCAGCTCTTGAATAAGACGAAAAATTTGTTCATTTTTACCTTCAATCATTAGTCCTTCGTCTTGTGTACGAATCAGCTTCAAATCAAATTTTTCAAGTATTGATTCAATTGCCTTCAAATCTCGGTGAACGGTTCTTACACTTACATTCAAAAAAGTAGCAAGTGTAAGGGCTGTATGCTTTCCTGCCGTTTTAATAATTAACTCAATGATTGATTTTTCTCTTGAAGTAATAAACAAGAACATCAACTCTTTTCTTATTTATAAACAAAGGACAAAAAGGCATCTTCATGCCTTTCTATCCCGTTAGTTACTTTGAATAATAGCCATTAATTCTTTAGCTGATTTGGCATGAACCATCTTTTCAATATTGTCCATATCAGAACATGTAATCGCGATACCAGATAAAATTTCTAAATGGGTGCCGTCTTTTCCAGCAATTCCAAAAATCAAACGAACTTTCTCACCATCAAAATCAACGCCTTCTGGAACTTGAATCACTGTAAAACCTGATCTTAAAACGTTCTTTTTCGCTTCTTCCGTACCGTGCGGAATCGCTACGTCATTTCCCATATAAGTAGAAGTCATATTGTCGCGCTCAATCATCGCTTCAACATAGTTTTCTTCTACATATCCGCCTTTTACTAACACACTTCCTGCAAATCGAATTGCTTCTTCCTTAGAAGAAAAGTGCTGATTCAAGAAAACGTTTTCTTCTTTTAATAAACCATCATTACTATCTGTATTATTTTCTACAGATACGTTCTTTTCTTCTTCCGCCTTAGAAGTAGTATGATCATTTTTTAGTTGATCAATTAATTTGTCATATTCCGGGCTAGATAGAAAATTATCAACCGAGATATGATACGCATCTGGAACTTTGTTTTGAGCTCTTGGCGTTAGCTCTTCCTGTGTAATAACGATTTGAGCATCACTTGGAATATTACTGATCGCTGTATTTGTTACCGAAATATTTAAATCTGCTTGTTTAACTTTCTTGCGAAGAAGAGAGGCGCCCATTGCACTCGATCCCATACCTGCGTCACAGGCAAAAACAATTTTTTGAACGCTTGCTGGTACGTCGCCTTGCTGTTTTGTAAAGCTTCCTGCTACAGAGCTCTTCTTGCCTTTCATCTCTTGCATTTTGCGAGCTGCTTCATCCAAATCTTCTGTTTGCTTGCCCGTTTTTAAAATTAACGAACCTACAATAAACGATACGACGGCTGCAACGAGAACACCGGAGATATTTGCAACATAGCTGCCTGCATTACCTGGTGTAGCAGCTAAAATAGCCAAAATACTTCCTGGTGAAGCAACCGCTTGTAAGCCTCCGCCTAAAAGAACAAATGTAAATACGCCGCTCATTCCTCCTAAAATAGCCGCAATGATTAGAAGCGGACGCATTAAAACGTAAGGGAAGTAAATTTCGTGAATTCCTCCAATAAAATGAATGATGGCCGCTCCCGGCGCTGACTGTTTTGCTGTTCCTTTTCCAAAGAAGCAATACGCTAACAAAATTCCTAATCCCGGACCAGGATTTGTTTCTAATAACAATAGAATGGACTGTCCGTTTGTTCGAATTTGTTCTGCTCCGATCGGAGATAAGATACCGTGATTAATAGCATTGTTTAAGAATAAAATTTTAGCAGGCTCAATTAGAATACTTGTAAGAGGAAGAAGGCCATGTGCAACCATCCAATCTACACCCACTACAAGCGCGCCTGTAAATCCGTCCACGGCTGGACTAACACCTAAAAAGGCTAGAATTGCTAGAATTCCTCCAAGAATACCTGCTGAGAAATTATTAATTAACATCTCGAATCCTGTTTTGACTTTACCTTCAATAAACTGATCAAACTTCTTGATGATGTAACCGCCAAGCGGTCCCATAATCATAGCGCCTAGAAACATCGGAATATCAGATCCAACGATGACGCCCATGGTGGCGATAGCACCTACAACGCCTCCCCGCTGATCGTGTACAAGCTTTCCTCCCGTGTAGCCGATTAGCAGCGGAAGCAAATACTTGACCATTGGATCCACTAGTTTGGTAAGGCTTTCATTTGGAAAAAAGCCTGTTGGAATAAATAAAGCAGTAATAAGTCCCCATGCAATAAATGCTCCGATATTTGGCATAACCATTGAACTTAGAAAGTTCCCAAACTTTTGTACAGCTACTTTTATATTAGATTGAGCCATTTGCTCTCTTCCTTTCTCTACGTGATGATACTTTAATCGTAAGAGATTAAACGCTTTCATTCAATGAATAAGAAAACTAACTTTGTCGTACCACAGACGGACAAAGCTTTTAATTACATAAAAAAGCAGCTGAATTACACGAATTCAGCTGCTTTCTAACTTAATATTTATCTAATTCACTTACAGGAGATTGAATAATAACTGGATTTTTCTCTGGATTTAACCATTTTAAAATAGAGACAACTTGTTCTTTAGAAGTGGCCGTACATCCTGCTGTATAATTTGTTCCTACATGAAAGAAGATTGCACTTCCCTTTCCTGGGGTTCTAGATTCATTATAATTAATGACAAACCCATAATCATAAGCCGGGATATCCATGTTCTCAGCGCTCGTCCAGCGGCCATTCGCTGGCTTTTGCTGCCACGTATTATACAGAGAGCTTTTTGAATCGTCTACCCATACATCATTTGCTGTAATCTTTCGATATGGAAGCTTAGTTCCAGGATTTGCATAGCGTCCGAATGCTGTGCCAATTGTATATTTCCCTGTCGGAGATTCCATATCTCCTTCTTTTTTCGATAAAGCGAATCCTTTTTGTCCAAGTACACCGTTCGCGGTTAAAACTTGCTTCCATTTTCCATCAACTTTTTCAAACGTTTGAATTTTAGCAGACTTCGTATCGTAGTTATCTGCTGTAACCAAGATGACTTGCTGAGCGTTACCTAACGTTTTAAAAGAATCGACTACGAGCTTTGGAGACGCTGTAGCTGAAGCCTGTACATAGTCACTGCTTACATAGCCTGTGCGGCCGTTATAGTTAATTTTGTACCAATCTCCGCTTTTGCTCACCACGGACAGCTTCTGACCTTTTGTCACACTTCCTATTGCTGCATAGCTAGTGCCCGCTCCGCTTCTTACATTCAGCGTGCTTGCCGTTACTGTGTAGGTTATGCTTTCTGCTGGCGGCGTTGTTGGGGCCGTTGTTGTTCCTGAAACTTGTACATAATCGCTGCTTACGTAGCCCGTGCGGCCGTTATAGTTAATTTTGTACCAGCTTCCGCTTTTGCTCACCACAGACAGCTTCTGGCCTTTTGTCACACTTCCTATTGCTGCATAATTAGTGCCCGCTCCGCTTCTTACATTCAGCGTGCTTGCCGTTACTGTATACGTTGTGCTTTCTGCTGGTGGCGTTGCTGTTCCTGATGCTTGTACATAATTGCTGCTTACGTAGCCCGTGCGGCCGTTATAGTTAATTTTGTACCAGCTTCCGCTTTTGCTCATCACAGATAGCGTTTGACCTTTCACTACGCTGCCGATAATCCCGTAAGTTGTTCCCGCTCCGCTTCTCACATTTAGCTTGCTTGCCGTTACTTTATATGTAACTGTCGCTGCATATGCCTTTCCTTGATTTCCCCCAATTGAGCCAAAGCCAGGCGTTACAGCCGTTGCAAGTGTAGCTGTTAACGCCATCCCCACCATTAATTTTTTCAACTGCTTTCCCTCCAGTTATCTCTTATAAAATTCTACTATTTTCTATTCTTAATTCATTATCTTACCATATTCCAAACGAAGGGAAAGGGTCAATAGATGCTTTTCATACGGCCTATAAAAAAAGACAGACCTCTTTGATAGGTCTGCCTCTTTCACTATTATCCTAAATCAACGTTGTGATATACTTGCTGCACATCTTCTAGGTCCTCTAATGCATCAATCATTTTTTCAAACTGAGCTTGTGCATCTTCAGGAAGAGTTACATCATTTTGAGCAAGCATCGTTTGCTCAGCTACTGTAAATTCCGTAATACCAGCATCGTTGAACGCTTTTTGTACCGCATGGAATTGATCCGGATCAGCATAAACAATTACAGAATCTTCTTCCTCTAAAATGTCACGCACGTCTACATCTGCTTCCATTAACAGTTCTAGCGTCTCTTCTTCATCCTTACCTTCTACACCAATAACAGCTGTTGGATCAAACATGTACGCTACTGATCCGCTTACTCCCATATTACCGCCGTTTTTACCAAAAGCAGCACGCACGTCTGAAGCTGTTCTGTTTACGTTATTCGTAAGAGCATCTACGATAACCATTGAGCCATTTGGTCCAAAACCTTCATAACGAAGATTATCGTAATTTTCTTCTGATCCGCCTTTTGCTTTTTCAATCGCACGGTCAATAATTGCTTTTGGCACATTGTATGTTTTCGCGCGTTCTAATACAACTTTTAACGCTTGGTTTGATTCTGGATCTGGCTCGCCTTGTTTCGCAGCCACATAAATCTCACGGCCAAACTTGGCATATATACGACTTGTATTAGCATCTTTTGACGCTTTCTTTTCTTTAATATTGTTCCACTTACGGCCCATATTGTTTCACTCTCTTTCAAAATTGAATCTAATAAAATAAATAGGCAATGATATATCCGTCTTTATTATACATCAATTCCCTCTTATCTTTCGAGTTTAATACCTAAAAAAGACAAGCAATCTTTTGGTATATTTCATTAACTAAATAAATGAGAAAACCATTTGATAACAGGCTGAATGATTTTTGTATATACATTTTTAAGCGGTTTGTATATACATCTCATCCAAATCCACCGTAAAGGATAGTAGATCATATGAATTACGATCCACTTAACTCCTTTCCAGAAACAGAGGAATATACGCTGACAAAATGAAACCACAGGAATAACAATTTCATTGAAAAATGGCAGCACAACATATTTCCAGAAAAGATAACAAGGGTAACAAACTAGATACAACACAGGGTATAAAACGTACTTCCATATAAATCTAGTTATAGGCAAAAAACATCGTTTCCAAACGAAGAGAATAAAAGGATAGATGAGGACACTCCATAGCCAAGAAATAGGATAAACGAACAAGAAACGTATAATGTATCTCCAAATGAAATCAATGACAGGTTGAATAATTCTTGTTCCTATCCATATGAGGGGCTTAGCGATAAAATATACCCATAGCTTACACAAAATTTGAAATACAAAATAAAAGGGAAAATACAAGACAAAAAAGATGCCTCGCAACACGTACTTTATACTTTGAGCTACTCCACTAATACTTTTCACTTCCTTTTTTATAAGTGAGTTTCGTTCATTTACCTACTCTATTATATAAAATAAAGTGAGCAAGCAAATATATTTTTTAGCTCAATGAGAATTGTATACAAAAACACCCTTCTATAATAGAAGGGTGTCTAGAACCTTATTATTCTACAGTAACTGATTTTGCTAAGTTACGTGGTTTATCTACATCGCAATCGCGGTGCAATGCAGCGTAGTAAGAGATTAATTGTAAAGGAATAACCGCTGCTAGTGGTGAAAGTGTTTCATGAACTTTCGGAATCACGTAGCGATCTTCTTCTGTTTCTAATCCTTTCATTGAAATGATACAAGGATTAGCTCCACGTGCTACTACTTCTTTTACGTTACCACGGATGCTTAAGTTTACATGCTCTTGTGTTGCTAATGCAATAATTGGCGTATTGTTTTCAATTAAAGCAATTGTTCCGTGCTTAAGCTCTCCTCCAGCAAATCCTTCTGCTTGGATGTAAGAGATTTCTTTTAGTTTTAACGCACCTTCTAAACCTACATAATAATCAACAGAACGTCCAATAAAGAATGCGTTGCGAGTTGTTGCTAAGAATTGAAGAGCAATGCTTTCCATTTCTTCTTTGTCCTCACAAAGTACTTCCATTGTGTTTGCTACGATTGCTAACTCTTGAACTAAATCAAATTCTAATTCAATGCCGCGTGTTTTTGCTGTTACAGCCGCTAGAATTGATAGCACTGCTAATTGAGCTGTATAAGCTTTTGTTGATGCTACAGCAATTTCCGGACCTGCATGAAGTAATAACGTATAATCAGATTCACGAGATAATGTTGATCCCGGAACGTTTGTGATTGTTAACGCTTTGTAACCTAGTTCTTTAATTTGAACTAATACTGCACGGCTGTCAGCTGTTTCTCCACTTTGAGAGATAAAGATAAACAATGGCTTTTCAGATAAAAGCGGCATGTTATAAGAGAATTCACTTGCTACGTGCACTTCTACTGGAACCTTCGCCCACGTTTCAATGAATTGTTTACCTACTAGGCCTGCATGATAGCTTGTTCCACATGCTACGATATAGATGCGGTCTGCTTCATCCATTGCTCCTAAAATGTCTGCATCAATGTGCAGTTCATTGTTCTCATTTTGATACTCTTGAATGATTTTACGAACAACTAAAGGCTGCTCATCAATTTCTTTTAACATATAGTGAGGGTACGTACCTTTTTCAATATCACTTGCATCAAGCTCTGCTGTATAAGGTGCTCTTTCTACCACTTCACCATCAAGCGTTTTAATTGTTACGCCTTCTTTTGTAACAATTACTGTTTCTTTATCCATTAATTCTACGTACTGATCTGTTACTTGAAGCATTGCCATAGCATCGCTCGCTACAACGTTAAATCCTTCGCCAACACCTACAAGAAGCGGGCTTTTGTTTTTAGCTACGTAGATTGTATTTTTATCTTCGTTATCAACAAGAGCTAGTGCATAAGAACCGTGAAGCAAGCTTACTGTCTTACGGAACGCTTCTTCTACATCTAAGCCTTCTGCTGCGATTTTTTCAATTAACTGAACGATTACTTCTGTATCCGTTTCGCTTTTGAACGTTACATCTTGTAAATATTCACGTTTCAAAATAGCATAGTTTTCAATTACACCGTTATGCACAAGTGTGAAGCGTCCAGATGTACTTTGATGCGGGTGAGCATTTTCTTGGCTTGGTACACCATGAGTTGCCCAACGCGTATGACCGATACCTGCTGGTGCTAAAACACTGTTATCTACTGCCTGACGCAATTCTGCAATACGGCCTTTTTCTTTGAATACGTGTACGCCTTCATGGTTAACAACTGCAATACCCGCTGAGTCATAGCCACGATATTCTAACTTTTCAAGACCACGTAATAAAATTTCTTTCGAATCTTCTGTTCCAATATATCCTACAATTCCGCACATAGATAAAATCCTCCTTCATGTATGAAAAGAGAGTCTCTTTTCATCATCAATGATTATCATCTCAATGCTTTTGTCCAATAAGTCACCTCATTGTTTTTCACATCAAGTTTTCGGTCGTGATAATCAACAACCGGGAGGCATCCGCCGATACTTCGATAAACCTCCTCCTCGTCAACTAAGTCGTTTCCGTCCCTTTACTTAGTTCAGGCGCTTTGTATTCACTTTTAAAATAGATTGTTCACTCCTTTACATAAATTAAGAGACGAACAGATTTAATATTACAATAAGAAGTGAGAAAACGTCAATTATCTTCTTTACTATCTGTAAAAACAGCCTTTAGCATTAGATAATTTCCAAGAATTTTTCTCAACAATATAAAAATATGCATAAGCAGCTTGAAACGTCACCGCTTATGCATATAATTAATGAATTACTCTAAGCCCATTTCTTCTTTTACTACTTCTACGATACGCGTTACATAAGTTTCACATTCTTCTTGTGTTTGTGCTTCAACCATAACACGTACTAACGGCTCTGTTCCTGAAGGGCGTACAAGTACTCGGCCATTACCGTTCATTTCTTTTTCCACTTCTTCAATAACCACTTTTACCTTCTCGTTATCTGTAACATGATGCTTATCTGTTACTTTTACATTTACAAGAAGCTGAGGATATTTCTTCATTTCAGCTGCTAGTTCTGATAAAGGCTTTTTCGTTGCTTGCATAATGTTTACAAGCTGAATAGCTGAAAGCATACCGTCACCTGTTGTGTTGTAATCTAAGAAAATAATATGACCTGACTGTTCTCCACCTAGGTTATATTGATTAGCTTTCATTTCTTCCACTACATAACGATCTCCTACACCAGTTTGTGCACTTTCAATCCCGCTAGCTTCTAGTGCTTTATAGAAGCCTAAGTTACTCATAACGGTAGAAACAAGCGTGTTTTTCTTTAAACGTCCTTGTTCATATAAGTATTTTGCACAAATGAACATAATTTGATCACCGTCTACAATCTCGCCTTTTTCATCGATTGCGATTAAACGATCTCCGTCTCCATCAAATGCTAATCCAACATCCGCTCCTTTTTCTTTTAAGAAGGCACTTAATGCTTCGGGATGTGTAGATCCTACACCGTCATTGATGTTTAATCCGTTTGGAGATGCCCCCATTGTAGAGATATCTGCATCTAAATCCGCAAATAAATGTGCTGCTAACGATGACGTTGCCCCGTGCGCACAGTCTAATGCCACATGAATACCTGAGAAGTCTTCATCAACCGTTTGTTTTAAGTATTGAAGATATTTTTGTCCACCTTCGAAGTAGTCATTTACCTGACCTAAGTCTCCCCCAACAGGTCTTGGTAATTGATCTGTTTCACTATCCATTAACGCTTCAATTTCATTCTCTTGGGCATCTGAAAGTTTAAATCCATCTGGACCAAAGAATTTAATTCCGTTATCTTGAACTGGGTTATGCGAAGCAGAAATCATGACTCCTGCTTGTGCGCCAAGTGCTTTTGTTAAATACGCTACCCCTGGAGTTGAAATAACGCCTAGTCGCATAACTTCTGCTCCAATTGAAAGCAATCCTGCAACAAGCGCTCCTTCTAACATATGACCAGAAACGCGTGTATCGCGTCCGATTAATACTTTTGGTCGCTCTGAATCTTTTGTTAGAACGTAACCACCTAAGCGTCCAATTTTAAAAGCAAGCTCAGGAGTTAATTCACTATTGGCAACTCCTCGTACTCCGTCTGTTCCAAAATACTTACCCATTAATTTTCTCTCCTTCATGTCAAAACATTTAGTTTCCTGATGTATTATCTGTCTGTCCATCTACGGGTGTAGAATTTTCATCACTTTGATTACTACTGTCGTCACCAGTTTCTGTACTATCTGTTGGTGTATCTGTATTATCTTCAGGTGTATCAGTCTCTTCGCTTGGTTTATCAGCTGAATCACCTGAATTTCCCGTCCCAGGATTTGTTCCTGATCCTGATCCAGTTCCCGTGTCTGGCTTTGTTTCTTTATCGCTCGTGCTTCCACTTGTTTCTTTATCTGTTTGCTCATCATTTGTCCCTGATTGTTTTTTCGCTGTTACACGAACTTTTGCCTGTTTAGTCGATAGAGTTGATGTAACAGAGTCGGGACTATTTATTATAATAGGAACCGTGTGCTCCCCGGCAGATAAATTCCCTACATTCGCTGACAAGCTAATGCCGCTTTTCGTTAACTTATCTAAATCAGATTTTGGTCCTTTTACATCCGCATCTACTGAAGTAGGAGAAAGCAGTTCATACGTGTACTTTGAGGATTGACCAGTTAAAGAAACCGGTAAATTCTTAAATGACTTAGTCTCAGCTGCACTCGCGTCCGTTTCTTCTGCGTCTTTCTCATCACCTTGTTTGTCTACTTCCACATGAACGGTAATTTGTTTAGGACTTACACTATCTATTCCGTCTGGAACAGGGACGTTCACCTTAATATCTTTAGATTTCGTAATACCGGTAACATCGACTGGAATATTATCAATTTTATCGACTTTTTCTAAAGAATCAGATGGACCGATAATTTTCACTGTATCTGTTTTAGGCTCTAGCTTCGTAATGTTGACACCGTCGCCTGGCATGCCTTCTTGAATCACATCGATCGGCACTTTTTTACTAATATTTTTCACTGGGATTGTTACATTGACCGTTTCTGGTTGAACTGTTACATTCAATTTATTTAAATTCTTGTCTAGTGCGACAACAGTTGCTTGTTTCGTCACTGTTTTTGAAGCATTATCTAAATCAATAATAGCTTTCACATAAGCAACTTGGTCTAATTGACTTGATGCGCCCGTTACCGTGACGGCTCTTGGACTAACGGTTGCTTCCCCTGCTTCATATCCATTCTTGACCTTGTTTTTATCATAGCTTGCCTCTACTGAAAACTGTTTTGAATCGCGTTCTTCAATTGTTACGTTTACAATATCAGGCTTAACCACTACGTTTAAATTATCAGAGATATTTCGATACTGAACCTTGACTCTATGCTGCCCTAAGCTTAAATTATCAAGGTCAATATAAGCTTGATAATCTTTTTGTAGCTTTGTTTGAGCCAAAATATTTTTAGGACCTTCCAGTGTCATAATAACCGTATCCGGAACACCTCTTACAATTCTGTTCTTCTCATTGTAGGATACTTGAACCGGAACATCTGTTAATGTTTCTACTCCAGTGTTGGCAGAACTGCTTCGGTTCAGGATCTTATTTGATGAACTGGCACCATCATCTAAATTAACAGATAAATATAACATGAAGGCTAACAGCAACGCGATAATTTTCATAACCCACGATCGATTCATCAATTTATCCATTCTTCTTCAACCTCCATTGCCAACGAGTGGAAGAAGTTGCTTTAGAAGTTGTGACTAATTCTTTTTCTAGCATTTCTCTCAATGTATCAATTGTCAATTCACGATACAATTCACCATTTTTGGTAACGGAAATGCCTCCAGTTTCTTCAGATACAATAACAGTCACACTATCTGTTACTTCACTTATTCCTACAGCAGCACGATGGCGAGTACCTAATTCTTTTGAAATAAAAGGACTTTCAGATAAAGGTAAGTAACATGCTGCAGCGGCTACTTGATCCCGCTGTAAAATAACCGCTCCATCATGAAGTGGTGTATTCGGTATAAATAAGTTGATTAATAATTCAGAAGAAATATTAGAGTTGAGCGGTATACCTGTTTCGATATAGTCACCCATACCCGTCTCTCTTTCGATTGAGATCAATGCACCTATGCGTCTTTTAGCCATATAATGCGTTGCTTTTATAATCGCCTCAATCGTAATGGTACGTTCATCTTCTTCAGGCAAATTACTGCGTGAAAACAAACGTCCTCTCCCAAGCTGTTCAAGCGCTCGGCGCAGCTCCGGCTGGAAGATAATAATGATAGCTAAAAACCCATACGTTAACGCTTGGTCCATTAACCATTGCAGCGTATTTAGTCCAAGGAAGTTACTTATAAAGCGTACAACTAAAATCACGGTGATTCCTTTTAAAAGCTGTACTGCTTTTGTACCTCTTATGACCATAATTAATTTATATATGACGAACCATACCAGGAGAACATCAACAATTTTTCCTAAATATGAGAGGATTGGCAGGTCTCCAATAGGCATCTTCTCACTTCCTCTATATATGTAATAAAGATAACATAACCGTTTTATTATACCATAAAACAAAATTACACTGTAAATTACATCTTATTTTTAAATCCTTGTTCCTATATAATGTAGCCTTCTTTTTATATAAATAAAACCGTCCACTGTTCCTCTCTAACAAGATAAGCGGACGGTTTTATGTTTCAACTATTAAAAGTCAACAGCTTGTTTGGCATGAGTTTTGACGTTATACCATACCCAGTCAAAAATCTTGTCTAACTCTTCAATATTGCCTGTCACTTCTCCTGCAGAAGCTAGGTACTTATCACCATGTATAACAGTAACATTTCCATCTACTTTTCCTTCAATTTTAATATCGCCATTTCTCACAGTAATATCACCTTTGACGGTCTCACCTTTTGGTACAACGACTGTTTTATCATGAATGACCAAGTTCGGCTGCTTTGAAACAGAAAAGTCTTCATCCGTTTCCCAAGCTGAAAACACCGTGCCGGACATTAACAGCACAAATACAGCAGCTGCACTAAGAATCGGGTGGTTTGTAAACCATCTATTCATTCGAATTCGATTCTTTTCACGTGGTAACCCAGCCATAACACCTGCTGTAAAGTTCATAGGTAATTCTATATGAGAAGTGCTTTGCACAAATGCAATGGTTCTTTTTAACTGATGCATATGCTGCTGACAACCTTTGCATTGATGCAAATGCTCTTTTAATAATAGTTCATTTTCTTTTGTAATATCCCCATCCAAATGTTCATGAATGAGATTTACATACATTTTTGGACATTTCATTCTTAGTTCACTCCTTACAAGTGGCGAAGTCGATTTCTTAAAGCTTCACGTCCTCTGTGAATTCTAGTCTTTACCGTACCAAGCGGCAGGTCTAAAATATCGCTGATTTCTTTTAACGACAGCTCATCTATATATTTTAGGACAATGACAGTTCGATATTTCTCAGGTAGCTTTAATATTTCCGACTGAATGAATTCTTGCAATTCTACTTGCTCTAGTTCTTCCTCTGGTAAGGCCTGATCGGCAGCTATTTGAGAGTACATATTTAACCCGTCGGTCCCGGCTACTTCTGCATCTAAATAATAGTCTGGCTTTTTTTTACGAATTCGATCAATACAAAGATTTGTAGCAATTCGATATAACCAGGTGGAAAACTTTTTACTCGTGTCATAGCTATGAATATTTACATAGGCTCGAATAAACGCCTCTTGTGCAGCGTCTTGCGCTTCTTCCCGGTTTCCTAACATTCGATAACATAGATGAAAAAGTTTATCCTTGTGATATTCTACTATGTCAGCAAACGCATCCTGGTCACCTTTTTTTACTTTTTTTATTTTTCTTTTTAATAATAAATCCATGTAACGGTTACCTCCGCCCATTGCGGGATAGTATATATACGTGTACTTTATCATAAAGTTTCACTTATGCTTAATTATTTTAACAAAAATTTGTCAAATATGTTTAAAAAGATCGTACGTAGGTTATGTAATTAGTATAGATGAAAAGAAGAGGAGTGGAAAGCTTGACTCATACAAAAGAGAACCTTTTGAATCAAATTGAAGAATGCAGAAATAACATGGTCACTCTTGCAGCAGAAAACCCTTTATCATCACTAACAGTGGTGAGAGTAAGTTCAGAGTTAGATGGTTTATTAAATGAATATGAAAAGTTTTTCTCTATATAAAGAAGCTCTCGAATCCGAACTAAGAGCTTCTTTTTTTTATCTTCATATATATTTCATGTACTTTTTGGTAGGTACTAATGTTTTATACTAATTTTTCTCCTAAAAGTGAGCCCATCAATGCAACAGCTACTGTAGCTGTTTTATTCCGTTCATCTAAAATAGGATTCACTTCCACAAACTCGGCAGAAGTGATTAGCTGAGATTCTGCCAACATCTCCATAGCTAAATGACTTTCTCTGTAGCTTATTCCACCGATAACTGGCGTTCCTACTCCAGGTGCATCATGTGGATCCAGTCCATCTAAATCGAGTGATAGATGAACCCCATCTGTTTTATCACGCAAATATAAAATTGTTTCTTCCATTACTTTTGTCATACCCATTCGGTCTATCTCATGCATCGTATACACTTTAATCCCTTTTTCCTTTATTAGCTCTTTTTCTCCTTCATCTAAAGAACGTGCTCCGATAATCACAATATTTTCAGGCTTGACTTTAGGTGTATAACCGCCAATTCGAGTCAATGCGTCGTCTCCTATACCTATACTTGCCGCCAATGGCATACCGTGAATATTTCCTGAAGGAGACGTATCTGCTGTATTCAAATCTCCGTGTGCATCATACCAAATCACGCCCAAGTTTTGATAATGACGACTTACTCCTGCTAGTGTTCCGATAGCGATGCTGTGATCTCCCCCTAGCACTAAAGGAAACCTTTTATTTGTAATAACATCACTTACGGTCTGAGCAAGCCTCTCGCTAGCATCTGCTACAGCTTTTAAATTCTTTAAGTTTGTATTTTCATCACTATGTACTCGTTCAGCTAAGGCAATTTCAATATTCCCTTTATCTTCTACACTATAGCCAATATTCTCGATGCGTTCAATAACACCTGCATATCGTATCGCACTTGGCCCCATATCGACCCCACGGCGAGTTTGACCTAAATCCATTGGTACTCCAATAATTGAAAGCTTATTCATAATATGTCCCCCCATCACAAATGTTGCTACTCTCTTATTGTAACGGCTAAATGAGCGATGGCTCAACTCGACACTTTTTTGAATATATATACAATTCTAATTTGTAGAAACTGCACAAAAAAACCTTTAAGCAAATTGCTTAAAGGTTGTACGTTTATATGTATGGTGGAGCCTAGCGGGATCGAACCGCTGACCTCCTGCGTGCAAGGCAGGCGCTCTCCCAGCTGAGCTAAGGCCCCAAAATCTTTTTTTATATAGAAATGGAGCGGAAGACGAGGTTCGAACTCGCGACCCCCACCTTGGCAAGGTGGTGTTCTACCACTGAACTACTTCCGCTTATTAAAATGAGCCATGAAGGACTCGAACCTTCGACCCTCTGATTAAAAG